>JBDKSP010000046.1:0-54263 GCA_039680575.1 Armatimonadota bacterium | reverse complement strand
TGTATAGAAGTCCCGTAATCATCCTTTTTCGCGTATCAATACTAACAATCCCGCCATTTTTCCAGACCAATCCTATACACCCGATAATCATATACAAGCTCACTGTCTAAAAACGATGCTCCTGCCTCGCCCAACTCAGCGTTTGACAGCCAGCCGAGGCAGGCAGTATTATAGTATCTACTATAGCGGTTGCGCATTCTCACTGAAGTTGGTGCGAGCGAGATGAGCATGAATTATGAGGACATCACTGCCCTGATACGACGAATCAGGGATCGCGCTGGCTGGACGCAGGAGCGACTTGCGCGCGAGATCGGTGTCGCGTTTTCCACTGTCAATAACTGGGAGGGAGGGAAGAGAAGACCTCAGCCATACCTTCTCCAGAGGTTACTGGAGATCGAAGCCGACGTCTGCTCAGATGACACCACCCCGCAGTAAGCTGGTGCTTGTCGGGATTTCGTCTAGAGCAGAAAGCACCCTTGGTATGGGTCTCGCAAACAGTCCTATGATTGAAGAGACACATCTACTTTGTGATCGAATCCAGAAGTTGATCGAGGACGCTGCCGCGCTCATCCAGAGTGACTCACTAGCGGAGAAGCGAAAGCAGCTCCAGCAGATCAGCGTGACCGTCGAGAACTTGACGCGAGCGAATGTAGCTGTTCCTCAAGAGCTAGCAGCTCTCTCCGACAGCTTATCTAAGGAAGTGTCACAGCATGACGTCGCGGTGGAGACGCTGAAGACTCTGTATGAGAGACTTGATGGGTTCACGGATAGCATCGAACCCTTGGTCCGAGTCCGAGGCGTGCGCAAGAGAATCCGGAGAGGCGACTTGCCGGAGATCACGCCCGAAGAGGATTACCATCCGGTGATCATTGACGTTTTGCGCACCATGGGCGGCAGCGGCACGGCTCATAAGATACTTGACGCCGTCTTTCAGGCAATGGAGAGACAACTGCTGCCCGGAGACCTAGAGATGTACCCTAATAGTGACTGCGAGAACTGGCGGAGGACAGCGAAGATCGCGCGTTACAGCCTTATGGACAGTGGTGTGCTGCGCGCAGATTCGCCACGGAAGACATGGGAACTGGCTAGTCCCAATGGCAGCGCATCTGGTGACGAGCAATGATAGATGAGGCCAATCTGCTTTGTGACCGGATTGAAAGGCTGATAGGTGACGCCCAATCGCTGATGAACAGCGATTCAAAGAGCGAGAAGTTGGGTCAGCTCAAAGAGGTCAGAACAACCATTGATCGGCTGTCAAAGAAAGGGTTGAACGTGCCGGAGCTGCTTGTTCAGCTCCAGGAGAACCTGGCTGAGGACGAGAAGGCAGTCAGCGCCGCCGCAAACACCCTAGAGGTGCTCTCAGGCAGAATCGTTTCGATAGCCGAGAAGCTAAAGGTTTCGCCGTCGGCAGTGCAAGCAAAGAGGTTCGAGAAGAAGACAGACATTGCGATCACGGTTTCGGGTAGCGGCGTGACTTCGCCGAAGGTTTATGAGCAACCAATCATCGACGCTCTTCGGCAGCTTGGTGGATCTGCTCCGGCCAAAGAGGTGCGCAAGATACTGCTGGAGACTATGGGAGACCAATTGACTGAGGCTGACCTTGAGGTGAATGAGAAGTATAGAGAGGTCGTTTGGTGGAACAGAGCACGATGGGCCAGGCAAGCTCTTGTCACGCGCGGCATACTGCGCAGCAACTCTCCCAACGGAATATGGGAATTGGCGGATGACACGCATGCGGACAACGACTGACGGACAACTGTATAGAAATGAGTTCCTGTTCGCGCAGGCGTATCTGGAGCAACTGCTCGCCGAGAAGTACGACAAGAGCACGCTCGATGCACTTGGCGAAACGATCAAGGAATGGCGCAAGTCCAGTCAATCCGGTAGTGCGGCCCAGCTCCTCGCGTCATATGTAGGACCGGTGTTGGACAGCCTACACTTCGTGCGTCAGGACGATCCCGCAGTTCCAGGCGCGGCGCGGCTTCTGCCATACTGGGGGGCTGAGACTCCTGTCGGCGGGCTAATCGTCATCGATCACACCTCGCAGTTGGGATGTACCCTAAAGGGACTCAATTGGGCAGAGAAGCTTGTTCGCTACATGCACACATGCGGAGCTGGTTGGGGAGTGCTCACAGACGGAGAGACATGGCGGCTCTATCGCCGAGACGAGTTGGCTCCCTACGATACATTCCTTGAGGTGAGTCTTGGCGCGGCAATCGACGCCCGCAACGTAGATGCGCTCCGAATATTCCATCGCTTCTTCACCGCTGATGCGTTTGTGGTTGATGCAGACGACCGGCCGGCACTTGAGACTTACCGACAAGCCTCGATCAAGGCAACTCAGGAGATCGAGAAGCATCTCAAGTCCAGTATGGACGACGTTCTCCGAAACATCTGTCTAGGATTCGTGCGTGATGAAGGTCGCAGCACATTCAGCCAGGATGAACGGGACGAGATATTCAACAACTCCGTCTACTTGCTCTATCGAATAGTGTTCATCTTATATGCCGAGTCGCGAGGGCTGCTTCCGACTTCGAACGCAGTATACGCTGACCAGTATTCCCTGAAGACGTTGACACGCGAGGCAGTTGAACATCATTTCAAGCGGACCATCGACCCGACCGGCACCGACCTTTGGGTCCGGCTACGCAAGCTCTTTGTCTGGGTTGATGAGGGACACCGAGCCACCCCGGAGGAGGACTTCGAGATCACGGAGTACGACGGCGAGCTGTTCGACTCCTCCCGGCGACCGTATCTTTCCGAGCATCTGATCAGCAACGAGTTTCTGGCGGAAGCCATATACCAGTTGAACTGCATGGACGAACCAAAGCGGCCCGGCGTCCATCGCTGGATCGACTACCGCGACCTGTCCGTGCGGCACCTGGGCTCCCTCTACGAAGCGCTGCTGGAATACAAGCTATACATCGCCGAACAGCCGATGGTTGCGCGCGTGTCCGGAGACAAGGTGCAGTACGTGCCGCAGTCGAGCGTGCAGCTCAAGGAATCCGACCGGGGCAACCTCATCCCCTCTGGCGGCGTCTACTTCGGCCAATCGCCCACCGAACGCAAGCGTAGCGGCAGCTACTATACGCCGGAGGACGTCGTCGACTACATAGTTTCCAACACGGTGTGCAAGGGACTGGAGGACCTCTGGGGTGAGTTCAGGCCCGAACTGGAACAGCTTGTCTCCGATGAAAGGTCTGCCATATCCGAAGACGAGCAAGAACGACTTCAGCGCTTCGTGGACGAGTCAGTCGAGAAATTCGTCCGCAAGCAAGTGTTCACCTATCGGATACTGGATCCCGCCATGGGCAGCGGCCACTTCCTTGTGAACGCACTGCAGAAAGTCACTAACTTCATCGTCGAGAAGCTCAACGAGACTCCGTGGACCAATGAAGCGCTCGACACCAGCCCTGGCGTTTGGCGCAGGCGGGCTGTGGAACGCTGTATGTTCGGGGTAGATGTCAATCCACTCGCTACTGAGCTTGCCAAGCTTTCTCTATGGTTGGCATCCGCGAGCGAGGGCAAGCCACTCTCGTTCCTGAACCACCACCTCAAGACCGGCAACTCGCTCATCGGGGCAAGGCTGCCTGATCTAAGAAGATTGCCTGGTGTCAAAGGCGAAAAGTCAGGCCCGTCGCTGCCTTTGTACGTCAACGACACAATCGCGCTCGTGCTCTCGGAGTATGAAGGGATTGCCGCTCAGGACTCGGACGCGATGGACGCAGTGGAAGACAAGAAGCGGCGCGACAAGCACATAGGCGAGATCATGACTCGCGTAAAGGACTTGGCCAATGTCTGGGTGTCGACGTTCTACGGGAATCACGTCCTCTCTGATCAATACGCGGAGTTGCTCGAACTGGCCGGGCAGAACTATCACGCAGATAGCTGGAGCCGCATAGTCAAAGACAGACCGTACGCGCAGAGGTCTCGCGAACTGGCCCAAGAGAAGCGTTTCTTCCACTGGGACTTGGAATTTGCAGAGGCATTCCGTAATGGCGCTGTCCGATTCGATGCGGTCATTGCCAATCCACCGTATGTTGGGACGAAGGCTGATTCCTTCATTACCCATGCATACGCGAGCGCCAGGTGCGGCGACACCTACGGATGGATGCTAGAACGCGGCATGGCTGTTGCGAGCAAGACTTCGTCTCTCGGGGCGGTCGTCCCGCTGTCGATCACTTTCGGTCGGCAATTCTCCGACGTGCGCGGCATGATCTTGGACAGATCCATGGCAGCTAAGTTCGCCAACTTCGACAACAATCCCGATCAGTTGTTCCAGAGCCCTGATACACGCAATGGACAGCGCGCATCGATTGTCCTCTTGAGGTTCGGCGCGGACTCGCCAATGGTGCAGGCAACTGATCTGCTTCGGTGGGCCAATAGAGATAGAGATGCCCTCTTTGGTAGCCTCACGTACTCTGATATCACGCCTTTCTGTTCGCAGAGATCATTCCCGCGACTTGGTGCCCCCCGTCTACGCGCATTCTGGCTGCGCATAACTTCTGGTGAGAGAACTGGTAGCGAAGTATGCCGCACGATCCTCTCGGAGAGCCAGAAAGACACGGAAGCGGAGCACTTTCTGATTGTACCCCGCGCTGTAAACTACTTCCTTTCGGCGTTCCCTGTTCGGATAGCTCGCAACAAGGTGCTGACTCTCACATTCAACTGTCAGTACGATCGCGATCTGATGGGCATTCTTGTCAACAGCAATGTCTTCTACTGGTACTGGCGCGTCTTTGGCGACGGCTTCGTCACCAACGTCGATACAGTCGCGTGTTTCCCTGTTCCAGAGTTGCCGGTCGATGATGTCTCAGCTCTTGCAAACGAGCTGTGGAATGCGGCACCGCACTGCAAAGTATCGATCACCAAGGGTATTGAAGTGCCAAACTACAACTTCAACAAGAGAATGGATATCTTGCTCAAGATCGATGATCTGATAGTGCGTAATGTCGCCCCGGACCTGGCTCTTCCACGCGGCATTTTCGCACAGTACAAGTCAAACTCTTTTCTCAGGCCGTTGGACTTAGCTTCGCTGCCTGAAGAGCCGGAGGGTGACTGATGGCAGAGCTGAAGCCGAAGCTACAGTTATCCAATGGCTATGACCTGGACCTATCCCAGACGGCCCGGTTACTGCAGTGGCTGGAAGAACAGAACATGCCTCGTTGGAGTCCAAAAGCAGCCAGCGATGACCTGGGGCTAGCGGAGCGGATGATCGACAGCATCGCCAGCCATACGATGGCGATGGACTTTATGTTGCCTCGGACGGGTCGGCTCACGCCCCTCGGCAAGGCCATACTCAAGATCGATCCGTACCTCACAGGCCAGCAGACACCGTGGATTGTGCATTACAACCTGTCGGCGGATCCGTATCATCTAGTCTGGCATAGAATGGCCAATGAGGTGATCACATCGAATTGCTGTATCAGTCTGCAGGATGCCAAAGGATTCTTCACTGACCTCCAAACCAGTCACTCGGTTTACTCGGCCACCAAGCACCTCGTGAAGGAGCTTTCAGTATTCCTGCGAGCATATTCGGAAGGTTCTTTGTCCAGGCTGTCGTATCTTGAACCCCGAGACGATACATTCGCTGCTCCTTCCACACTGCGGGTTCCGCCAGTAGTGTTTGGCTATTCGCTGCTGACATTTGCAGCGCGATACCGGCCGGGAGAGACGGCGATACCGGTGTCCGATATCGCGGCCGCGACATCGTCACCTGGAAGGATTTTCCTGATGCGTGAGCCGGACGTTCGCGCGCATCTTGAGAGGATGCACCGGAACGACGTGGTCAGCATAGAGAACAAAGGGCACCTCGACCAAGTGCGCTTCGTGAATCCGCCCGATCCGGCTGATTACCTACTTGCTCACTTCGAGGACACGGAGGATTAGAGATGTCGCAAGTACCAATCGATCTCCAAGGTCTCTTGAAGCGGCAAGCAACAGAGAGATATCGGGCCGTGCTGGTTACAGGTCCGGCTGGATGCGGCAAGTCCGACTACGCGAAGAAGCTCGCTAACGCGCTGTCCGCGCGATATCTGGACCTGCTGAATGAGTTCATTGATGATGGAGAGCTCTCGTCGAAGATAGATACGTTCGACCAGCAGAAGTTGCTCGATCTGCTCAAACTCAAGGCTCAAGGCGAGAAAACGATCATACTCGATAATCCCGACTTCCTCATCAACACTTGGGGCGACAGATCGCGCCGGGAGTTCTGTGAATGGTTGGGTAAGCTGGACAGCGTCCAGTTCCCGACCGTGCTCTGCGTTTTTGCCCAGGATGACGAGGCGTTTTCCGGGATAAGCTACACGCCCACATCGGCGGACAGCTCTCGCATCATTCCATTCCAAGACTTGCAGGCTATCTGAGGTGGATGACTATGGCTAGAATAAGCGAAGTAGTAAAGCTCAACTCGGGGTACGCCTCGGCCGTTAACCTGAAAGAGGAGTTCCTCGATACGGACAGCAATCGCGGCCGCATGGAGCGCTACCAGCCGGTGAAAAGCCACCGGGATGCATTCCTTCGACTAACCAAATCCATCGAAGTGGGGCTTGCCAAAGACAGGTGTTTCCTGCTGACGGGTAACTTCGGAACAGGTAAGTCGCATTTGATGTTGATGCTGGCGAACTACCTTCACAACACCTCGGACCAACCTGAGATCACCGGATTCCTATCCAACTGGAAGTCAGTCGACCCCGGCCCGGTGGACCGGCTCAGAGCTCTCCGAAAGAACAAACGGTGGCTTGTGGCGGTCTGCGACTATGGCACGAATGACGATTTCGAAGAAGTGGTGCTTCGGGCCATTGCCGATGCGTGCGGACCTGATAGAGAAGACTTCCACGGCATCTTTGAGACACACTACCATGAAGCAATACGCAAGCTCGATACCTGGGAAGAGGAAGAGAAAGGCGGTAGTCGCCTCCGCCTCTATTCGGCGTTCCTGGACACGCTGCAGGAGATCGAGCCCGACTACACTATTAACAAGCTACGAGAAGAACTCAAGCAACATCGCGAAGCAGCTCTTCTAGCTTTCAAGCGAGTGTTCAAGGAGCTGTTCACCACTGAGGAGTTCACACCGAGCAAGTCGAACCTCGTCGGCATCATCAAGGACTTCACTTCCAGCGAGGCGTTCAAGGACAGGTACGACGGGCTAGCAATACTCTTTGACGAGTTCGGCTACGTCCTCGAGAATCGCCGTATTTCGCTCAACATCTGGCAGGAGTTCGCCGAGTTCTGCAACAGCGGCGACCGCAAAGGACAGCCCTGCATCTTCGTGGCGGCTGCACACAAATCATTCGCGAACTACGCCAAGGGCTGGGATGACTTCTCGAAGGAGAGCGGGCGAATCAAAGAAGTCCCGTTGACCGCTGAAGGCATCGAGGACATCATCGGTGCAATGGTCCAGCCGCTTACCGATAGTGCTCCGTGGGCTTCCGAGGTCGCACCCAGAGAGAACCTGCTAAATGGATTTGCCTCTGAGTGCAAGCGACTGAAGATATTCGATTGGCTGGATGCTCCGACGATTACATCGAAGATATCCAAAGGCGCATACCCGATGCACCCAATGGCTACGTACTGCCTGCTGGAGCTGGCCAAAGAGATCGGATCGAATAACAGGACGGCGTTCACGTTCTTTTCGACAGAGGACACCAGCGAGCGTGGCTCATTCCCCTGGTTCATCGACGATCACGATATCCTGGACGGACAGAACCTTCGCCTCTATACCGCTGATCTGCTAATGGATTTCTTCTCCAAGGAGATGTCGACTTCGAACCGCGAACTCCGAGACGAGCTTCGCAAGCTGATATCCAACTATGAGACGAGTTTGCGCGAGTTCCAGAAGCTCGCTGGACAGGAGCTGTTGGGTGGTGAGGATCGCATTGCCGAGATCAGAAAGGTGATGCGGGCGATGCTCGTCCTACAGTTGGTGAACGTGCCATGCAACCTCGACAACGTCGCGTTTTCTCTGTTCCTGACCGCACCCAAGGACATTCGGAATCTGGAGATACTCCTGGGTGAGCTGAAGGAAAAGCGCGTCCTGTTCATGGGCCCGATATCGAGGACCTATGAGTTCGCATCAGCCGAGCGCGTGGACATCGATCAGTTGATAGAGGATTACCGGTCATCTGAGGACAACCGGCCGGCGGACCTGGCGAGTGAGATGATCCAGGTGAGCATAGACAGAGCCTGGCCCGACAATCAGCCATTCGGCACCCCGAGGACTTTCGCGAAACTGCAGGAGAGAGATCGAATCCTGTGGGCCAATGGGCACAACAATGAGTGGAACGAGGACAAGCGGGCCATCAGAGTATTCGCACGGCCGAGCGACCTGCTTACGTCTGATTTCTTCACCAAGCTGGAAGCAGACTGGCTGAACAGCGTTGCTCATGCAGATAACTACGATGCCGTGTGCGTCTATGTGATCTGCGAGAGCCTGGAGGATATAGAGAAAGCCCGTGACGCAGCCGCGAAGAACCCATGCGACCGTGTACTGACTGCGGTACCCAGAGAACCAATGCCAGTTACCGAAGCGGTCATGAACCTGCGTGCCATCAAGGCGATAGAAGCATCGTCGAACTACGATACCTACAGCACTCCTGACAAGGCGCACATATCGGAGCTTATCGGAGATGCTCACGCTGGTTACCAAGGCCGATACGTAGACATACGCAACACGTATCTGGATGGGCTCAAGGCGACATGGTATGGCAAGAACGGTCGCCAGCTAAGCCAGAAGTCCGGCAGCCCACACCAGTCTCTGGACTTGGTGATGGACGAGCTCTACGAGAAGCGAAACCGTGTGAAGCACGATGAGTTCAACAAGTCTCATCTCTACTCGCTGGGCAACCTGCTCAGCATGAAGAACAAGATGCAGATCAAGGATGCTGTCGAGGCGCTCTTGGCTACGTACAGGAACATCGAGATCAACACCAACTATGGGGATGATAAGGGCCAAATCAAGTACCTAAGGAAAGTGTTGTTCAATAGCCAGGTCCTGTGCCAGAAGAGCGCAACACAAGGCGTCATGGCCTGCCAAGTGGAACACGATGAGAGCAAGTACGCACAGGTCTTTCCAGCTCTCGTTGAGATGGAAGCCCAGATCAACGGCCTGGGAGGGCAAGACCGGCTGTTCATCGCGGACTTCGTCAAGAAGTACTCGCAGCCGCCTTACGGTCTTGGTCCTACAGCTCTGCTAATGTTCTTTGCCTGCTTGCTACGGATGTTCGGCGACCAGATCGTAGTCAAGAGAGATCAAGCTGCGGCTGGCCAGGTCACGATCACAGAATTCGACCACTTGTGGGATCTGTTGTCCGGCCGGAGCCCTGGCGCTTATATGTTCAGGAGGCCAATCAGCAAAGAACAGCGTGATCTGCTGAACGAGCTATATGGAGTCTTCACCGGTCTGCCCGTTGGCGTCAGCGACGCTCGCACTGTGTACGAAGTCTCGGATGCGATAGCGAAGTGGTGGGACTTGCAGCCTCAGTTGGCCAGAGTGAAGTCCCTCTACACAGACGAGGGTAGCGATGCCGTGAAGCTGTTCGTCGATGCTATGGCAGTACGCGCGAACCTGGAACCCTCGGAGTTCGTGTTCCAAAAGCTCCAGACAGTATGCGGAAAAGCTGGCGACGATTTGATCGACAAGACGCGAGCGACGTTGGTAGTTGAGTGCGTGACGAAGATCAAGCAGGCGATTGAAGACGCGCCAGGCACATTCAGGAGCGGACTGCTGGGCGATATCAGGTCGGTGTTTGCTATCAAGGGAGTCACCTATGATGATTGTCGAGCTGGTCTCTCCGAGTGGTTCAACGGCCTTGACGAGAATCAAAGAGATCTGAGCGCCAAGTGGCACACGTCTGAGAGTCGTGCCCTCGCAAAGAATCTGGGAACGATCACGGACACGGAGAACACGCTGTTCAGCCTGGTCCCAAAGGATCTTGGCCTGGGGCAGGTCGCGGATTGGAATACCGACAAGACGCAGGACTATGTCACCAAGCTCCGAGAAGGCATCAAGCATATTGAGGAGAACGCCATCAAGGTCGAGTCTCCCCTCATAGGCTGCGTGATAGCCGGTCAGGAGCTCAAAGGGCAGGACGGCAAATGGCAAGTCCATTACTCAGGCAGTGGGTGCATAAAGGTCGAAGTGCCAAAGGCTGGTGTCCTGGTGTTGCTGTCCGATTCCGGTGAAGATCCTAGCGCTCACGGAGCGCAAGTGCAGTCTATTTCGGATTCCTACGAGTACCGAATCAATGGAGGCAACAGAACCGTTCTTCTCGTTTCGCGCGACTCCCAGGGCAACTATGGCAAGCTATGCGCAGTCGAGTTCATTGACCAACTCGAGAAGTTCACTGTGAAGCCGCCGAGTCAGAAGAAGTTGGAAGGAATGGATCAGGTGGTCAACATCGTTCTTCCACCGGATCCGGCGGCGTTCCAGACTTCCATCCGCTCTTTTGTGGAGACATCGATAGGCGAGAACGCAATCGATCGTCAACAGGCCGCAACGGTTTTGCGCGATATCGCGGATCAGTTGGATAGGAATGCCGGATCATGATTAGGCTAATTCTCGATTTCGATAAGCTGTATGAGGGCGGCGATCAGGTTGCATCGGTGGCTGAGTACGTCAAGGCATATGTGGCATTGCAGCAGGCCATGGGCAGGACCGAAGTCCTTGATCTGGTCGTCAGAGAGAGGACGTGCGCTCAGTGGCTGCGGAGGGCGCTTAGCAAACACGGTGTGCCTGAGTCAACGATAGTGAACTACAATGCTCGAACCGCTACAGAGCAAGCGTGGAATGTACCCGTGCCCTCATCATTCAGTGATGCGGACCTCGCGTATGACCGACTCTGGGAATACAGCCCGAGCGTGTTCGCAAACGACGATTTCGAGAATGTCATTCTGCGCAGCTTCTATGGTGCGGATTTCGCTTCGCCTCGTCTTCCACTCCACAGCCTTGGAAAGCTGCTTGATGCCTATGACCCGGAACGATGGAGCCAGAATGCAAAGATACGCTGCGTTGTAGCCACATACAGGCGACGATTGGAGCGATGGCAGAGCCAGGCAAAGACAAACGCGGAGACACGTTTCGCCGAGATGATCAAGGACGATATCGGCGCAGCAAAGCTGCTTGTTGAGCAGTTCGTGCTTCTGCGCTCATATCCCGAGGTTGTAGCACGCCGAGTCATTGGACAGGACTTGGATATCCTCAATCAACTTGGGCTGAACACGTCTGGCCTTTGTGTTAGCGAGGAAGCTGCGGCTTCAGCTATCCCGCATATTGGCGTCTACCTGGACGAGCTCAGTTCAGGCATCACTACCATTGACGGGGTGGAGTCATTGCTTGCGCCGATGAGCGGCCAGCTCGAAGTCGAGTTCGAGAAGACGCGCAGCGTTCTGAGCCGCCTGACCGGACTTGCCGATCCTCCGACGGTAAACAGGGTCAAGAGCAAGTTCGCGCCTCTGCGTTCGAAGCTTGCATCAGAACTGGATAGGCTTGGGGGTCTGGTCAGTCCCGCGTTCCCAGCCAGTACGGAATGCTTGAGTACAGTCGAATCCTGGGTCGGCTGGGCCATAGATGATTACCTGCCCTACCGGTTCTGGTGTGAGCGTGTTGGGCATTCGGACGAGGCATTGGACTGCTACAGTCAAGAATTCCAGGAATGGCTATACACTAACTACCTGGACATACAATCCAGTTCGAGCCTGGCGCTGCACAAAGCGCTTCTGCGGGTCAGCGACTGGATTGGCGGACCCGAGAAGTGGCTGCTTGTGATCATAGCCGACAACCTCGGAGTCAGATTCCTTCCTGCTCTACAGAAGGCACTGAACAAGCACGGATTTGCGAGGACCAAAGCTGAATATGCTCTGGCCAGCTTGCCGACAGAGACATCCGTTGCTAAAAAATGCCTTCTCGGCGCAAGCAGCTTGCAATCTGATGTTGCCGCGTTCGACTACTCGTCGCTCGCGCAGCGTTGGAGAGGTGAGTTTGGAGATCGGCCCGTGCATTACTTAGCGGATATCAGCAAGATCGGCAGCGCCCCGACCGAAAAGCCGAGCGTGATATTCCTGAACTACCTGAAGCTGGATGAGATACTGCACGAGGACCAGTCCAAGACAGGGATGACATATCAGGATACTGCAGAGTTCTACTTCGATGGTCTGGCTAAGGCAATACGCGGGTGGTCTGATGCCAAAGGGATATCGCAGGACTTACAGATTGCCGTTGTAGCCGACCATGGTTCGCTCCTGCTGGATTCGCGCGCTGCGAACCTGATTGACACGGGCTTCTTCAAGACTTTCACTGAGGATCGGCACCATCGATTTCTCAGACTTAGCGATGCGGAACTGGAACAGTTTCCTGGCAACCTGCAGCAACAGTGCTTCCTGTTTCCGCGACAACAGCACGGGCTCTTGGAAAACTATGCAGTGGCGCAACAGTACTATAGGTTTGCCAATGGCGGAGACGGATGCTACGCTCACGGGGGGCTGTCACCTGAAGAGGTCGTCGTGCCAGTTGCCATGTTCAGCAGGGCCTTATCGAAAGTCGAGATGCCAGTGATCTCACTTGTGAACAAGGTGTTCCGGTACGGCAACCCAGAGGTCATCGAGATTGAAGTGACTAACCCGGGGCAGTACGAGCTTGAAGATGTAACTTGTGAGTTTGCGGCCGAGGGTATGCAATCCGGCACAGCCTATTGCGCGATCATAGACTCATCTGCGATAGCCAGAATAACGACCAATGCCAAGTTCCGCAACATCGGCAAGCCGGTGACTGAACTCAGAGTTAGCGCTTCATTCGTTTTGGCGGGGCAGAAGTATGAGTCAGCGGAAATAGCCATACCAATCGATGTGAGGTCCTTGGTGGAGCGGAAGGAACGTCGATTCAGGTAGTGGGGGACAAGAATGGAATCATTTGAGCAAAAGTCACTAGAGAACTTCGGAGAGGTAGTGATCCGTAAGGATCTGATACGCCAGGCTGGCTTCGGTGCAAGGGCGATCCCTACGTACGTCGGGGAGTGGATACTCTCAGATTACCTCGTTGACGGCGGAATGACCGACGCTGGCCGCGCTGAAGTGTCCGCGTTCATCGGGAAGTACCTGCCGCAGAAAGGTCAGAAGAACGAGCTGAAGAACAAGCTCGTCAGCATGGAAACCGTCGCGCTTCTCGATGACTATAGTGTGGCCGTTAATCTGAACTCTGGCATCCGTCACCTGCGCATACCGTTGCTTGACCTAGAAGATGCCTACATTAACAACACTCTGGTCGACGACAACCCTCTGCTGCTGACCAGTGGCGTATGGGGCGTTGGCGAGCTGTTCTATGTGCCGCCGGACGAGCAAGGCAACAAGGGGCAAGTATGGATGCGCGACCTCGAGCCATTTCAGATCGGGTCAATAGATGTCGATTACTATAAGAATGCCCGCGCCAGGTTCTCGCTAGATGAATGGATTGACCTCTTGGTATCGTCTATGGGATTCAACCCTTTGGTTCACACCGCACGTCAGAAGATGCTTCTGCTGACTCGCATCCTGCCTCTTGTGGAGCCACGGACAAACCTTGTTGAGCTTGCCCCCAAAGGGACGGGCAAGTCTTTCGTCTTCGACAACGTGTCGAGGTACGCGCGGGTTGTAGGCGGAGGGCGCGTCTCAGCGCCCGTGCTCTTCCACCACAATGTGCGACAGACTCCGGGACTCATCACTCGCTACGATGTGGTTGTTCTAGACGAGGTTCAGAGCGTAAATGACGACTCAACAGGCGAGTTGGTGGCGGGGCTCAAAGTATACCTGGAGTCGGGTCGGTATAGTCGCGGGAATACTTCCGGTACTGCCGAGTCAGGTCTTGTGTTGTTGGGGAACATCCTGCTGGATGAGAACAGAAAGCCCATGCATAGTGACCGAGGCATCTTCAACGAGTTTCCCAATTTCCTGAGGGAGACGGCATTCATAGACCGCCTACATGGACTTCTGCCTGGATGGGAGCTGCCTCGCGTTACAAGACACACGCCGTCGTGCTGTATCGGCTTCAAAGGCGACTTCTTCTCTGAGGTGCTGCATCAGCTTCGTGCCAGCACAGCATTCGCGGATTACGCTTCACAGAACTCCAAGCTGATCGGATGCGAGGATCTGCGCGATCAGAAGGCCATAGTTCGACTTGCATCAGGTTTCATGAAGCTGCTCTATCCCGACATGGGTTGCTCCGAGGATGACTTCGCCCTACATTGCTTGCGTCCGGCCGTGGAACTCAGGCAGCGGATTCGGGACGAACTACACAAGATGGATCAAGAGTTCGCAGAGGTCGAGATAGGCATAGAAGGATTGAGCGTGATACCTACAGCGATCCAGTCTGCGCCGCCGGAGGACCCATCTCAAATTCTTGAGGAGGAGAGTTCGGAGGGTAGTGTAGGCAGCTTGGAATCACGAATCGCACGACTGGAGATGTTGTTTCCAGCCGTTGGGTCAGAGATACGGAAGGCCCAGGAGTTGTCTGAGTCCCAACCGGATATTGCTCTTCTTTCGGCACGCCGAGGTCTAGAGTTGCTTCTTAGAGAGATATACGAGAAGCTAATAGGCAGCGATCCTGGTAGGATGCCGCTATTCGATATGCTTACTGAACTCGACAGAGGAGACTACATACCCGAACCGATCACGCAGCATCTGCACTCCGTAAGGACGCTGGGCAATATCGCCGCTCACGGAGATCCGACGTCCGTGACCAGTGATGATGCATATATGGCAGTGCTCGGAGCTCTCCGCACAGGAGAATGGGCTGGTGAACGAGTTCTAATCAGAGCAAGGGACTGAGAACACATAACAATGAGGAGCGGAAGCGCTGGTATGGCAGACGTACCGATCATACACCACATCGAGGGTGTAGATCAGCGCCAGAGGCATAGAGGTAGATGATGACCAAGAAACCCGCGAATAGTGGTAAGCAGTGGACTGATCAGCAAGTAAGAGAACTCAAGAAGCTGGCGAAAGAGAACACACCGACCCGAGTCATCGGGCTGAAGCTTGAGCGTACCGAAGAAGCGATTCGCTCGAAAGCCAGCGAGGAGAGTGTGTCGCTTAAGCCGACAAACCAATCACCGTATGACCGAACCAAGAAGTAGTATGGGGATGACGTGAGGGAATTGGTACCAGTCGAACAACCAGTTCATGCTGGGTCAGCAGATGGCAGACCACCTGATGCAACCGCATCAGGCGCAGACTGCGCACGTCAAGATAACACCGCATCCAATGAAGCATTCCCTCAGCTGATGAACTCAGAGACTCCATCATCGCAATCCTGGAATCTCAGGGATACATAGTCAAGTCGGGTCTGATCGAGATGCCCAAGGGTCTAACCAAGGACGACTATCGACGCATGAATCAACTGGCCGTGGCCTATCGCAACTATGGCGGATTGGAAACCTACGTTTTAGGAGGTACAGCATGAGAAGGGAATTGCAGGCCTACTACGATAGGCATCCAAGACGTGTCAGCAAGTGGAATGTCATCTCGTCAGCCTGGATGAGACTCAGACTGAGACTGTTTGGTATACGGCTCCGTAGAATTGGCCCCGGTTCTGAAGAGTGGCATATGCTTCAACAGCGGCTGAGTTTGGGGGCACCGGTCGGAATCGACATGAGCAAGCGAATTCTGTTTTACACGGAGACTCTAGGGAGGTGCGATGGAGCTCTCTATGTTCTTCCGCACGTTGTCATCTCCTATCCCGAGAACCTGGAGGTGGGCTACAACGTCTTTATCAATCGCGGAGCCAACGTAAGTGCACAGGCAAAGATAAGCGTAGGAGACAACGTAATGATCGGGCCATACACAGTGATAAACAGCGGCAGCCACATCTACTCTGACCCAGATATACCGATAAGAGATCAAGGCCACAAGCTGTCACCCATCACAATTGAGGATGATGTCTGGATCGCTGCTCACGTCACCGTCCTCCCAGGTGTCAGGATAGGCAAAGGTGCTGTTGTAGCTGCTGGGTCTGTCGTAACGAAATCGGTGAATCCATATACCGTCGTGGCTGGGGTGCCTGCGAAGTTCATCAAGAGCCGCCGCTCTCCCAGCGACGACAGACCTGATGATGGTGCCGCCCAGTGACAACGGCAGAACCGTACTACGAAAGCTCGTCATTACTGCTGTCCGAAGTTTCGTAGCAGGATTCCGACACATAATCGACTGGAGAGGTTAGAATGCAGGTATGAAGAACCCAACCTTTGGAAGGCTACTGAAAGCTGGGATCGGCAGTATTGCCAACATCGAGGGTAAGGTCGCCACCATCATAGAGGACGACTTCGGAGACACTCTTTGTCTCTCTGGGCACGCTGTACAGCGCTATAAGTCCGGGCATCTCCCCCCGGAGATTGAGACGATAGCGTTTCTCGCGAAACAGTGCGTCAAGAGAGGCTTGCTTGGCTCCGACTGGGCAAGGGCGTTCCTGGAGTCCGCAAGGTATCCTGCCATCAAGCAATTACTGGATGAGCTGTTCGGCGAAGCCTCGGCTTCTCCTGATCTGAAGAGGGTCTATAACAATCTACCCGCATCGAAGTACAGCCGGTTCATACCGCGTCCACAGGCTTTCGTTGATCTGAGAGAAGGAATCGAGCAGTCGCTTCCAGCTGTACTGGTGCGCAGCTTTGGTGGTATGGGAAAGACAAGTCTCGTTCGAGAGTACGCGAAGGCCAGCATAGACGGTGCTGCAGGTCAAAGAGCCTATGATGCTGTAGTGTGGGTAAGTGACGAGTTCAAAGAAGGTACCACACAGCTTGAGACGGTCTTCGATACCATCGCCAGAACAATGGACTACGAGGGCTATGTGAAGCTGCCTGTAGATGAGAAGGGGCGTGCCGTCGAACGTCTATTGCGGGAAAATCGCGTGCTATTGGTAGTTGACAATTATGAGACTATTACGGATTCGGGTGTGGCCACGTGGATTTTGAACTACCTTCCAGAGACAAGCAAAGCGATTATCACGAGCAGGGTCAACCTAAACCGAGATATCAGAGAGAAGGCATGGGTCATAGAGCTCGAGGGTCTTACTAAGACTGAATCTGACGAGTTTGTCGCAGAGCGACTGAGACACTTAAAGATGGGCATCACGCTCGAGACGTGTCCCGAGCTTAGTTCGCTGTGCGAAGTTACCGGCGGTAACCCATTTGCCATACAGGCTGCACTGGGCTGCATAAAGTACGAACATCGACCAGTGCCAGAAGTGATTCGCGAGCTCTCAGAGGCGCAAGGTTCGGTTTTCGAGGACTTGATCGACCATCTGTTCAAGCGAGCTTGGAATATGCTTTGGGAGGAGCAGAAGCACGTTGTGATGTCGATGTCGATGTTCCCCAAGAGTGCGTGTCCATCAGCGCTTTCTGCAGCCGCGGGGGTGCCCGGAATTGATGACTACGGTTTTCCTGCCAAAGGATCGAAGCTAGACGAAGCCGTCGAGCAGTTGCTCGATCTTAAGCTCCTCGACCTTGAGCAGACAAGTGATACCGGGCATTGCATCCGTTACTCACAGCACCCACTTGTCCGTGGCTTCGCTCACAGCCAGCTGAAGAATGATAGTACGAGTTTTCAGTCCCAAGCTCGCGACAGGATGATTGGGTGGTACTCAGACCTGGCCAGTGGCATCGGGTTCTGCTGGAATGATATTGCTCGTCTGCGCATTTTGGACGTTGAAGGCGAGCGCGATGCCGTTGAGGCGGTTCTTGCGTGGGCGTTCGATGCTCAGCATTACACCAATGTGATCCGCATCGCCAAAGGTGTGAGGTACTTCTACTATGTTAGGGGCAACTGGTCAAGCAAGACTTCGCCAAGCCTCTTGCGAGCACAGGCTGCTCATATGCTCGAAGACATTTCAGAAGAATTTGATGCACTGGTCTATCATATTAATGTTGCAAGCAAGCAAGGTGACCTTGACGAAGTAGGGAAGCACCTGGATAGGATCGAAACACTATCGACGCACGAGTGCATCTCCCCAACACAGATGATCGATTACCAGCACGCCCGTGCGCTGTACTATCTGGCCGCAGGCAGGCTTGATGAAGCAAAAGCGCTTTGGGACAAGAACCTATCCATGGCCGATGGCTTGCCGCATGAAGTACTGAATGCAAATCGACGTTGGTCCGCTTTATGTCTCTATCAGATGGGACAACTTGACCAAGCCCGAAGTCTGTTTGAGGAGCTTCTTGATGACGCCCAAAGGCACGGATTCACCAGAGGCACGCTCGCGGCGATGGTGAAGCTGGCCGTCATTGCGCTCGATAGTGGAGATGACGTTGCTGCTGAGGCGCTGCTCGCCAAAGCCCGTAATGAAGAGGCACTGATTCGCGAACCGATGCAACAAGCCGAGATATGCGAGCAGGAATCGCGCTTGCACGAAATACGGGGCAATCGCGCTGCAGCGGCAGAGT
Organism: Armatimonadota bacterium; assembly: GCA_039680575.1. Lineage (GTDB taxonomy): Bacteria > Armatimonadota > UBA5829 > UBA5829 > DTLH01 > JBDKSP01. Next base: position 35,862 of record JBDKSP010000046.1, on the reverse strand, counting down.
TACTTGCAACCGCCATTAACTTGTTTGAGAGGCTAGGATGCAGCTCAAGGCTGCAAGCAGCTCAGAACAGAATGGCGGATCTGTCGACATCGCTTTAGCTGTCGGAAACGAGGAGCAATATGCGCAACTTGACGCTCAATGACCCTACCCAGATGGAGATTCTTCGCCATCTAGCAGTGACGGAAAGAATGCTTGCCACTGTAGCGAGCAAGCTGTCCGGAGTTGAACAAGGGTCTCAGATATGGGCGATGCCGGATCTTGGCTTGCCTTACAACACCGTGCGGATCGCCGGTGGTTTCTTCACTGGGGCACTTTACAGTTGGCAGACCAGTGTGCCGTTTGTTCCCGTCGATGCCACCGTCAACAGCTGTGGTGTCGCTGTCTTCAGACTCACCAGCTGCATTGAGGACCCCCGACGCTTCCAGGAAATGATCGAACAAGGAAGAGACAGAGCAGACCGGGAGGGCGTGTACCAGTGGAATTTTGGAGAAGGGAACCACTTCGTGACGTACGGTGTGGTAAGTGGCTCTGATATTGTTCCAGATGGTGCCTACTTGGTTCTACATGCTTCTGGCAGGGAGAGCAAGCACCAGTACCACGGACTGTACCCGACCGAGTCCAACTGGTATGCAGGTGATATCCACATTGAACTGGACACATCCGGGCGCTATCTTCGCTACATATGCGGCTCGACAGCTGACCGTTTCTTTCAGGAAGCGCGGCGTCTGCAAGTCGAGGGTAGGAATAGACTCCGGTATTTTGCAGATCTAATCGCCGGAGGCAATCAGATCGTTGAGGAAGTGCTGAACGTAATGCACTACGGCATGCCGACGGCCAGTTCTGTGGCAATAGGTTGTCAGTGGAAATCACAACCTTATCTGCTACTGACGGCCCCTCAGCAGGATCTATTCTTTGTGAAACCACGTCCGGCTCTTGACAATCATGCCGTTGTCGGCTCCAAAGAGCTGGTCTTGTCCCCTCACGGTCTTGGTGTTGAGGTACCATCGTATCTCACTTTGGACCAGGGTCCGGGCTCCGTATCGATAAACGGGCACGAATACCGGGTAGGTGACAGTCTGCGAAATATGCCCCAACTGACTGTAAGGGGTTATGGAGCTACCAGAGATATATTGGATGGCTTGTTGCACGCCATACTTGAACGCTGCCCTGGCGAGGTCATTGGTAGGCTGCAACCAGTCTATAGCTACGACGGCCTAGCACCCAATGTTCAGACTTCGGGGTGCACCGGACGAAGCTGACATACTACTACACGAAGAGGAGAACAGAATGTCACTTGATCCACAAGCTCAAAAACTACTGGATGCGGCAAAAGCCGCTGGACTTCCCCCAGTCTACACACTACCGGTGGAGGAAGCCAGGAAGAGAATGATTGCAGCGTTTGTAACAGGCGCGGAACCCGAGCCCGTAGCGAACGTAACTGATAGTGCAATACCCGGACCTTGCGGAGACATCGGACTGCGCATCTACACTCCTGCTGGAGAAGGTCCATTCCCCATTCTCGTATTCTTTCACGGAGGTGGATGGACTCTTAACAATCTAGACACACACGATGGCATATGCCGAAGTATCACAAATGGCGGTGGGTGTATAGTCGTTTCGGTAGACTACCGACTTGCGCCTGAACACAAATTCCCTGCGGCTATCGATGATTCCTATATGGCGACCCAGTGGGTGGTGAATAATGCGCGGGCGATTAACGGAGATCCGAATCGAGTGGCTGTCGGGGGTGATAGTTCAGGGGGAACCCAAGCGGCAGCAGTCGCGATGCTGGCTCGTGACCGAGGAGGTCCCAGTTTGGTTTACCAAGTGCTGATATATCCAGTCACAGATTACTACATTCCTGGGACGCCATCATACGAAGAGAACGCGAAGGGGTATTCGTTGAATCGAGACTTTATGATCTGGTTCTGGAACAACTACCTGCCCAGTGATCCCGATATCAACAATCCATACATATGCCCACTTAGAGCCGCCGATCTCAGCGGTCTCCCGCCAGCTTTTGTGTTGACCGGTGAGTTCGACCCACTGAGAGACGAGGGGGAGATGTATGCTAAGCGCCTTCAGGAATCAGGTGTTCCCGTCCAGATGAAACGCTACGAGGGAATGATGCACGGATACGTGATCCAGTTCCGTGTTCTGGACAAGGGGCGAGAGGCGCTTGAGGATATCAACCGCGCCTTGAGAAGTGTGTTCGCGGAATGAACAACGCACTAGTCTTCCACCTGGATCGGAGTAATCATTAGTATCAGAATGCCGTACATAACAGTAATTCGACACGCGCCGACGGAGTCCAACCGACGTGAGATATTCATGGGCTCTATGGATATACCCAGCACTGAGGATGGGTTGCGCGCAGCCGAGGAACTCGGACAAATGCTGAGCGGAGACCGGTTTGAATACCGATTCTGCTCTCCACTGGCACGAGCCAAGGCGACGGCGCAACTCATCTTCCCAGACCAGCCAGTTATACTGGACGCAGGCCTAGCAGAGCGAGATCTAGGGTCGTGGTCTGGACAGTCAAAGAAAGACTTGCGAATCCAGTTTCCAGACGCATTCAACAAGGCTGGCCGCTTGGATCCGTACTTTACGCCCCCTAGTGGTGAGACTTTCAGCCTTTTCGTGGACCGGATTCGCACGTTTCTGTTCACTGTGATGAACTTGGAGGAGGATGTCAACGTTGCGGTGGTTTCCCATAACGGAGTGATCCGCGTAATGCGTTGTATGCTGGAGCAGCGACCACTTGCTCAAGTATTCTGCGAGACAGAACCCTATCTGCAGCCCTGGCGATTCCGTCTCACTGCGGACAGTGTTGACAGTATGGTAAACGCAAACGGTGGAGTGTAGGCGTGCTCTGACGTGTTCTACTGGCCATCTGATACGGAGAAGCTGAACTGCTTCGCTTCCTGTCAGAGTGCGAGTACCAGCCTACGTAATCCTGAATACCGTGAATCTGGAGGTCAAACTAGATATGAGTAACCGAGAAGATGCCAGCGCGTGGTCAGAGCGACCAATGTATGAGGACCTGTCTGTCGCAACTTGGTGCTCCTCAGCCTTCCTTCCGTTGTTGCTGGATACCACGTCAGAGTTGACCATCGATACACTGAAAGCTGTGTTTATCGGAATGGCTTCGGACGTTATGTCCCAGGAACTCTTGGTGCGTGCCCTAGCGCACAACGGGGTCTTCGCTAGAGCTGCCCGATCACATTGTAGATATGATACTCTCGGACGCGTTCAGGTCGAGAATGTGGGGCACGTTCAGATGGTATGTATTGGCGCAGATGGATGCGACAAGGCGGAAATGGCAGAGATCATCGACGACGTCCATACAGGGCTTGAGAGCTTGAATACTTCAAACATGCGTTTACTGTGGCCGCAGCCACGCAATGTACACGATGTCAACGGCAGCCCTGATGCCTATTGTGTTTCCGCCGTCGACTTGAGTAGCAGTCCAACAACTGCGGATACCGACGAGTTGACGGCTTTTCCCTACGGCTTTCAATCGCCTTTCCTCTTCTCACGGCAACTGCAGGCAGAGCGAGAGCGTGCGAGCAATGGTTTCACAATTCAGGCCTTCTATGAACCTGACATTACTGAGGACAATGGAGAGCGAATGCTCACTGTCGTTGGAGACTGGATGGGTCAATTGCGCGAAAGCACCTTGAAGCTTAAGAGCAAGCATGCGTACGGAGAAGTCGGCCCGTTCTCTTCAGTCCGCTGTTTCCGGATTCAGCGAAAAGACCACGACGGAATGAGTGGCCAGATCTCTATATATGTACCTCGGAACAGCTTTACGTCCCCGTGTTACGACAGCAATGGCCGTAATATCAACGAGGAACCCAGCCACCCATTTATTCTGCGTTCCATGGATTTCTGTGATCCCACGTCCGCTCTTCGTAACGACACTTACTTCGTAGGGTGGCAGTGGGGCGCACCTGATCTAACTGGTACGCTGAACGGTTGTCTTAACAACGTGCTCGTTGATTTGCGCTCAATGTCTACATTGGGTCGAATAGAATAGCGCCGAGATTGGTCAGCTATGTGCAACCAGTGTGAGGTCATCTGCATTGCTTGCGCTTTGTCCGTAGCATAGGATGCTCCATTCCTGGGATCAGCAGCATTACCTCGTTTCCTGCCCGGTCATTCTGACAATTTTAGCTGCAAGATCGCACAGGCTCGCTCCGCTTTCAGCACCCTTTATTCGTATCACGACAATGAACTTCGGAGAGTCTATCGGTGTCACCACCGCCAGTAGTGCCGCGCCGTTGGCGGTGCCAGTCTTAGCGCCCACGTTCCCACTGAGGAGCCTTCCGAGTCTTGACGCTGTGCCAATGCTTGCCACTGCCTTTAGATGCTCCCTTACGATAGCCGTGACATTTGGGCGCAGAACTTGGGGCCTCTCAGGAGCTGGCAGCGGATTCCCGTCTGCTCTGACCAACAGTCGCGGAGCAAAGCGACGGCCTTGGGGATCGGAGATTGTTCCATACGCGCAGGCTAACGACAGCGGTGATGCCAGTATTTGCATTCCAATCGCCATCTCCGGATCGACGGTGTTGCCGCCACGCGCGGGGGTAACAGCCGGTATCGCAGGGATACCCAGCGACGGTTCCTGAAAGAAGCCGATATCACTCAAGAACGCCAGGAAGTGCCCGCTCGGGAAAGAATTCGCCTGCTGCCGGAACCAAGGATTACAGCTATGTACCAAGGCCTGCCGCAGCCCCCGGGTCACGCCATGTCCATGTTTCGCCCAGCATTCGCCGCCACCCTTACAGACGACAGCAGCATCCTTGTCTCCACGGCCGTACTCAAGCATGTAGGCCGCCACGATTGGTTTGAAAGTTGATGCTGGCGGCCAGGACAGGAAGACGTTCAGGCTGTGCTGAGAGTCAGGCAGTCTGTCTGATTCTTCGACATCCGGACCTGGGGCATCGACCAGAGCGAGCACCTGTCCTTCACGGTCCAAAACCACCACAGACCCTTGTCTGCCTTCTCGCTTCAGCAGTTCGTACACCCGAACGCATAAGGTGGAGTCCAGGGAACAAACCAGTTCATGGGGTAGCGGTCGGGGGCATAGACCTCCGTCACCCAACAACCTGCGATACCACCCGCCCAGCTCTGGTGTTGACCAAGGCGCATCTATACCTGGTGCTCGCAAATGGCGGATCATACCGGCAACGATCCGGTCGCGACCCACGCCCGCAGCCCCCAGCGCTGATCCATAGACGTATCTGATAACCGCAGAACGTCCGCCGCCCTTTATCACGAACTCTCGTGCGAGAATGGTTCGGCCGTCACGGTCCAGTACTCTGTCAACCAGCGCAGGGCTCGTTGCAGCTATAGCTCGGGGCAGTGTCGGCTCGTATGCAGGAACACTCTCTTGCCGCCCGTGGAAGTCCGCGAGCACCACTATCGCGAATGTAAAGAGCACACTCAGCACAACAAGAATCCTCAGTTTGAAACTCATCTCGATTCCTCCCAGTTCAACCACTCAAACACAATCAAGGCGAGGCATGCCGCCACAGTCACGGCCGCTCCGCGGCTAAGCGCGGGTAGTGGCAATCCTGTGGGCATTAGCCAGCCCAGAGTTGGTGCATAACTCACGAGCAAGCTTGCACACAGTGCCAACCAGACACCACACCCGGCAGCGCGCCGGAAGGCATTATCTTGAGCGGCCACAGACCTGCCGATTTCGAGCAGGTAGAAGGCCAACGCCGCGGTCGCGCAAACAAGACCCACCAGGCCCGTTTCAGCTACGATAGCACCAAGTATGAAGTCTTTACTTGCGGCGGGAATTAGTAGCGACGACCTGGCCGCTCCGCAGAACCCGGTCCATCCCGACATGGAGACCACATCATAATAGGAAGCAAGCTGTGCGTTGAAGGCTAAGCCGTGCCAAATCGACAGCCTGGACGCGATTCGGTCCGAAAACACCCCAGCCACACTCGCAGCCCAACCAGTCTTGAGGAAGAGGTAGCCAGTGGTTCCCAAGGTCAATCCCACTAGTACCTGCCTGCCACTCCCGAGTACGGCTGTCACCAGCAACGCCGCTATCAGCACCATGAGGGCAGTGCCGCCCTCCTTCAGACCAAAGACATACAGGACTACCATTAGTCCAAGTCCGATACCCAGTCTCTTGGCCGTACCTTCTCGTAGTTCGATCCCGACCGCTGTCAAGATGGGAAACACTGCTATCCAATAGGGAGCGATCCCGACGCCTCCCACACTGATCCCGGGTGTAGCGCTTCCGGTGACGAACTTAGCACCAGCGTTAGCTGTCAGCACAAGGCCGGATATCCACCAGAGCGCCGTTGCAAGGCGGCGTGGCCCAGCATCGTCAAGTATGGACAGTAGACGTGCAGGTCGGAGCGGAGCGATGAACCCAAGCAACATCACTGAAAGTCCTATTGCTCGGACTTGCGCTATCCCGTCCGAAGGAGCGCAAGCGAATTGTATGCCCAGCCCGAAGCTCAGCAAATAAAAGAACCAGCGCCGCGCCGATGTGGTGTGTTCGTTGCCGAAAAGGTGGGAGAGCGCTGGCAAGACCATTACCATAGGCAGCAAGACAACCGCACTGGCTCGGATTGCCGTTAACCCCAGGCCGAACCTGCCCAGCGCCATGAGCGAAGGCCCGGCCATCAGCATACGCTTTGTCCACTTCACGTAGAGAACGCCATTGCCGCGTACCAACGCGTACAACGGGACGAACTCCAGAGCTGTCCATAAGAGCGACAGCACGATCAGGAACACAGGATGAGGCGGACTGTAAGCTCTGGCGAATTCCTCCGTCAAGAGGCCCGTGGAAAGGAACGATACTGCCAGCGACAGACCCGCAGCCATCAGGCAGATCACTCTGGACCTGCGCGAGACCCGTTCAGCGGAATGGTGGATGACCGGATCTGCCACGGTCTCTCGCGAGCTTACAGATTCCTCATCCGGCCGAATGGAGCGTGCGGTCGATGTAGGCACTGGCGGTGGCACCGCACCCCACTTGTCTCGGATATGCGGTCGGCCACCGGTCTCAGAGGTGTCACTACGCGACATAGGATTCCTCCTTCGCTCCGTTGCCATTGCGCCCAACTCTCTTGAGTTCTACGTAGGCATCATCAAACACACTGTCTCGCAGCGCCTTCAGAAACTCCGACTTGATGCTCTTGAAGCAACCGCTCAGTTTGCGGAGCTTTCCCGAAGCCACCATGGCGTCGATGGATTCGACCATCTGTCGCGGCGACCTGAGCAAGGCGTAGCCATCCCACGACGAAGACAGATCCCTGCGGAGCGATGGTTTGCTCCGGAGTGTCCGAACAGTCTCCGCAATGCCCGAACCAAGGCAATCGCCGAATGCCGCGTGGAGCGCTGCGGAGTCCAGATCTGCGGGAGAGATGCCGCTGCCGGGATCGACATGGTACCAGCGGCCCGCCGCGCTTGCTTGTAGCGAGCCTGCAAGGACTGCCTTGGCGATAAGCATCTCAAGCGCGCCGTCGTCCGTGCTGTCGTCAGGCATCTCGAGCACGCGCCTGTCAACGATCTGGCCAGCCCAGTTCTCCTCGACAGCCTCGTTAAAGGCGGCTTTGGCGCGTCCATAGCACTCAATGTCCTTGACGGAAAACACCCCGGTGTAGGTCACGGCAAAGTACTCGCTGCCTTCGGGTGCCGGGCAGATCGTTACCCTGTTCCGCCCGAAGCTGGTGCGACGAACCGCCTCGGACATCCGAGGATGACCGACGTGAACTACCGAGAACACGCCGGGTGCACTCACACCTGGATCGAAGGTCATTGGAGGCTTCGTCGGAACGAGAGATCGCGCGATACGGTCTAGCATCTCGGGTGGTAGCTCGCCGACGACGTTGTCCAGCGAAAACGTCTCTGCCGGGCCCAGCAAGTCCTCTACAACTTCCCACAGAGCCCGCTCCAAGCCAATTCTGTTGATTGAGGCAATCTCGGTCGCTCCTAGACGGGCGAGAGCCTCAGTGGCTATACGAGTCCCGTCTCCAAGGCGGGCGCTCGCAAGTGCATCTACCACATCGTCTTCTGCCGCCAGACTCACTCCCGCGAACCTGCGTATGCGCTCGACAGCTTCGTGGCCCAGCGTAGAGTCCATGCGGCCAAATGTGCTGCTTGCACTCAGAACCAATTCACGGAGGGCACTGATCTCCGTCTCATAGGCGCGTACGACGCTGATCCCGTGATCAATAGCCGATGTAAGCGCACCGATTGTCTGCAGTTCACCGCACACGCAGGTATACCTGACCCGAAGATTGTTCAGGTCTGCAGGATCGGAGGCCGTTGGCGCAGCGGGCTTTTCGTCCGTGAGTGCAGTCTTGACGAAGCCCCAGATGGACTGCCGGAGCGCAGGAGTGCTCCGCGTGGCCTCAGCAGCCGCCGCTTGACCGGCCGCTGCGTTGACCTTGTTGCGGCAAGTGGCCGCATCCTGTTCACGAGTCTCTTTGAGTCGCAACAGATCTTCACGGTACCGATGCAAGTGGGTAACGCCGCTCGAGAAGAGCTCCAGCGCACCCGATAGCGACCTATCCATTGCCTGGTCTGCTGTCGTTTTCAGCGCCATTGTAAAGGCGTAGACCTTGCTCTCCGCCGATGTCCTGAGCTCTTCATCGTCCAAGATTCCATCAGCACGCGCGAATACCTCACGATCAGCCGCGCGTCCTGCCTCTTGGCCTATCTCGTTCACGAGCCGCTTGGATGCGTTGCGGATCCCAAGATTTCGCCCGATCAAGTTGATGAGCGCACCCGGGTTACTCATGGTGCTGCTCAGAAGTGCCTCGACCTGCGCGTCCACCGAAAGACCACCGGGGGTGTTCGCGAACGTATTGGCCGATTGGGCCGCCATTCTGGCACCGGATCGCTGGCGGAGCGTAGCGGAATCTGCGACTAGAATGCGCCCAGTCATTGCGGTCGCCGTCTCGGCGCGATCACGGGTGTTGTTCCTCAGAGTCAGCGGGGACACGAGGGGGCCTTCTAGCTTCCCTGCCACGAGTAGGTGGCTAAGCACGGCGTCCTCCTCCAAGATAGCGGTTTCGGAGAAGCCCTCGGAGAGCACGTGCACGCCGGAGATTGGTCTGAACATACCGCCGGGCGCGATGAAAATACCTCTCGCCCGCCGGTCGATCTCATCGAGAGCGGCGGCGGTAGATGCGCGAGCGCGCCGACGATCTGGAACCCGCTCGGCGTAGTCAGCCAGTAGAACAACACTGTCAATCATCGAAGTGTTGATCTGCCTGAGTCCGTCCTGAAGCGAACTCGTCAAGATCATACCGCCCGCTCCGACTGTACCGAGAGTGCTCCTCAGTATCTTGATGTGGACAGTGCCAAGGGACAAGCCCCTTGTCTCCGCAAGGAGGTTAATTGCCTGTCCAATGTGTCCGACAACGGACTCCCACCATGCCGGTTCCAAGAGTGCAACCAACTGGAGAATGACGGGTCTCTGGTTGCCGCCGATGGTACCGGTGTTACCGATGTCGGATACGGCAGATATGTCAATGCACTTGCGGATGGGGTCTTCCGGACTCAGCGCCGCGCAACGGGCACCTAGGTTAACGTCCGGCGCTTGCAGCACCAGGTACTGCTCCGGTGGAACAAGCCCGGATATGCTGGGCTCCTCATCCCGGCCTGTCAAACTGCAGAGGTCGACTTCTACTAACAAGACGTTCGGCGGCACAGCGCCGCGAAGTGCGATCTCAGCTCGAGCATAGTTGCGGATTCCGGTGATGCCAAGTCCGCCATCACCGAGTATAGCGTAGACGTTCCTTACCATTTCAGTTCCTCCCCTTCTTCAGGTCAATGATCACGTGTGCGCTGCCAGCGATTATTTCCGAAGATTCACCGATAGCGAATTCACCGCCAGTGCGGATGATGCCATTGACGGTCACAGACTCGCCTACTGGCAATTCCACCGCCGTCGCGGAACTACTTAAGGCCAAGTTGAACTGAGCATCCGGTAGACTGATGTGGCAACCGAAAGGACCGAAGCTCACTCGACCTTCGGGGCAGTCATCGTTCGGCATGAAGAGCCGGATCACCTCGGGTTCCCCGTCCACGGTTGCAACTACACGGACAATTCCCGTCCAGGTATCATCCTCCGGTCCTTCTTCAGAGAACTCATTGGGGTTGGCCCTGTTCTTTGGCCGGACATAGACTCTGCCGATAACGATACATGCGGCAAGCAGACCGGCGGCGATTGCCGCTAGGGGTAGATAAGCATTTTTGCCACGAGAACGAGGTTTTTGTGCCGTAGATGTAATAGGCCGGGCTTCACGCAATTCGCGAGCGATCATGTTTGTTGAAGCCAATGCATCGGGTGTGACCACCTGCGCACCCAGCTGTTCGCTCAGACGCTTGATAGCCTGTGCATTGTCAGGGCGACCAATCGCAACCAGGAAGATCTTGCACCCCGGAGCCGATTTCCACCTTACCGACTGTGCTTTTAGTGCCTCAACTTCGGCTGAAAGACTTGCAGGCGGAGTGGCAGGAATACCGTCTGTAACAAGGAATACAAGTGTTCGACGGCCACCAGCGCGTGCCTTCCACAAATCGAATGCCGAAGTAAGTCCATGGCTTATGTATGTCCATCCAGATATGGACGACGGAGCGGACGCCAGTACCTCAGCCGCGTTCACAACATCGGCTCCCGTGCGAATCTCAGCCAGCAGATCCTTCCGACTGTAGTCGCTGAATACAATCCGGCCCACAAAGTCACCGGGGCGCGCTGCCAGCTTTACCTGTGCCGCTTGTGCGGAAGCTACTGCCTGCATCTGCTTCGTCATGCTGCCAGAGGTGTCGAGCACAAATAGAACGAAGACACCTTCGGCAGCCGCCGCCGAAGCAGAAGCCAGGACTGCGACTATAACGATCAAGACGATGGCTTTCATCTGCTTATCTCCTTCTCTACGAGGGTGACGCCCGGGACACTCACATCGGCTACGACGGCGGCAGAGTTGTGTCTGCCCAGATAGGAGGCAAGCTCTTTCTGTTTCTCGGTCGCTGGGTGTGGAAGCAGCACTCGTGGTCGGACTACGTCTGGGTCGTGGACAGTGACCACAGGCTCTATGTCGCCGGGGGCAGCCAGCCATGCTGCGATGTGCTCGCGCCACAGGGACAGACAATCGTCCACTGCCTGAAGCCGGGGACCCGCTACGGTGTAGGGAATAGCGAACTGGCGCATACTGGCATCTTTCAAGGCCAAAGCCAGCTGCAGTCGCCTGCGCTGGCTGAGGTCGCTCTGAACACCTGAAATAACGCCAGCCACCCTGCGCATCTCTATGGGAGAGAGAGAGCGCAGGCGGACTAACAAACATGCAAGAACCCGGTCCTGCAGTGCGGTTCGTCCGATATCGCTCCCGTCACCTCCATCGATGCCATGGCGCGTCCGGAAGATCTTCACGACATCGTCACCCGAAAAAGCCTGAACGCCTGAGCGATAAGTCCAGCCCTTCCAGGATATCGACGGCAGATCCATTGTCAATCCACCCAAGGAGTCAACCATCTTCTCTGCGTCCTTTATGCGCAGAACGATGATATGATCTACTGTCAGTCCGGAGACTTCTCTGATGGCACGAAGTGTCGCATCAGGGCCCCCGAATTGCCAGGCGGAATTCAGACGATGGGTCCGACCGTTGTGCCACCATTCGAGGTCACGATACATCTTGATCATGGCGGCCTTGCCCGTTGCCTGATTGACTGTGAGAACGCGTATAACATCTGTCCGCGCCTCTGAATAGTCGAGACAGACGAGCGCCGTGGAGAAATTCCCTGCGGGGAGTTCGCCTACTGCGTGACGGGTTGCCCATACACAGATGGGCTTTCCGACGGCTGCGATAATGGCCCCAGTGAACGCAAGAAGAATAAGGATCAGTCTAGCGAAACGTTTCATCTTTCCATCCTCCAACATCAAAGGCGATCTGTGTGATAGCGTGTTGCGGATGCGACTGCAGTCCGTTTCTGGGAACCACATCGGGTGGTACCCAGTACGGCCGTGTCCTTGCTCATTTGCACCGCAAGAAGTATCGGATCATGAACCGGGCATGCCTGTGCCAAGACGACCAGGCAAGGAGAGCGAAGGCAGTCGCCGCGAGCGCAACACTGTGAAGCGCTACGGTACACACCTGGGTCACTACGGCGAGTGTGCCTACTAGTGCTGAGACCAGTCGGTAATGCCTCGCTTTGTGGCCGCTGACAAATCCCATCATCTCGTCAATGCCGCTGATCAAGACATTCACCTCCTAATGCGCCTGGGCAGAAGCTACTGCCGGACGCCTGTTCATCAGAACAGTCGAATTAAGCCGGGTGGTCCCGACCTGAGTGAAAGACACGACTTCGTCGGCCGCTGCTGCAAGCTTGCGACTGGTGCACCCGTCCGGCGCGACCAGAGTGACGACGACCCCGCGACTACGAAGTTCAGCAATGAGCGGTAGGAAATCGGCATCCCCGCTAGAGATCAGTATTTCGTCGATTTGGTAGTCGAGCAGAAGAGCCATTGTCCTGGCGACGAGGCTGTGGTCTACCGGCGCAGCCTTGCGAAAATGGTAACCTTCGGTGGCCGGTGAAAGGTGTACCTTGTAGCCCATCTTCGTAAGTGCACCGACGAATGACTGGTATCCAGCAGTAGATCGAGTCTCGCCGAAAGCCTCAGCAGCCACAACCTTGCCCTTTCTTGAAGCGAAGTCATGAAGAGCATGCCAGTCAGGTCGTTTTCCGTACTCGGCAAGGCTGATCGAGATATTGTCGAGATCAGCGATCACCGCTACATTGCGCACACCAGGCCTTAGCGAAGGCCTGGCACCGATGATGGCGCGAACTACTTTGACCGCAGAGAACAAAGAAAGAGACATTTTTGCAACCTCCTTGCGGGTACTCCCGCCGACCGAGAAAGTGACCTTAGTGACTAACGTCGAGCCTGGCCCTGCCACGGCGCAATCTACGTCCGACAGCTGTCAGTACTGACCATCAACTCCATTGTAGAGACAGGGAAGAAGCAGATGCATGAACTATACTGCGGACCTTCGTAGCCATCGCACTACGAAAAAGTGGAACTACTCCAGAGTAAGGTCCGGGCATAATCCGCCTCCGACACCTGTCATTACTGACCATCAACTCCATTGTAGAGACAGGGAAGAAGCGGTTGCATGAACTATGCTGCGGACCTTCGTAGTCATCGCGCTACGGAAAAGTGGAACTACTCCAGAGTAAGGTCTGGGCATAGAATCCTACGGAGAACAAGGTCTGAGGAAGTCGTCTGGGAGAAGGTGCATTTCAAGCGCTGTCATGTGCCTGACATACTTGCCGGTGCAATGCGATTCCCCAGTTCGGCAGATGGCACAACCGCAATGCGCTATCGTGATGGTTATGGCTCCCGCTCGGACGTGCATATTCTGGGTGGACTTCAGGTGTGCCCAATGGCGGACTAGGCACAAACCGCCGGTTCAGAGTCGCCGCAATCACCATCTCCGAAAATGGCATGTGGATATGAAACACGGCAAGCGGAGGATCGCAGAACGTGACTTGTGGTTACCGGGGCGGTACGAAGTGATGGGCGGTTCCTTTGGACTTGAGAGAGAACCGCCGTCACTTTTTGTGGTCGAGAGTCCACGCGTCTCTGTCTCGGATGACGACTTTTCAGCTCCGTGGTTTCTGCTGTCCAATATCCCACGTCCGAAGATCGCTCTTAGTTTTTGCCAGAGGTTTCTTGGCCCACCAAACCATCTGGTTGCCAGCAAAGACATTACGTTCGGGCTGCGCAAGCTCATCACCAGCGAACATTTCGAGTTCAGGTTGATGTCATCTTGAGAACGGAGGGGCACGGGCAGCGGCAGCGAATACAAGCGGTTCAATTCAGAGCTTCCGATAACACCGCCCAGTTCTTAAGCCGAGTTGGAGGTTTCGCTAGTGGTTCCCTGGCCCACCACGTCCCAATGCTCAAGCCTGCATCAGGATCGCTGAGTTCCTGTGGCAACGTCCCACAGTCATTGCAAGTCTGAGCGACTGCAAAGTCCCCTTCACTTTCAGACGAACGGAAATTCGATAATGCCATAATCGCCCCGCTTTTGAACTCGGAAGACGGGGCGAGCGGCTGCAATAATGGAATCGAGGGTTCGAGATTTCAGGTGGCTTCACGCTGGAGACCACTTTGCAAGAAACAGATGTTTGGTTGTTTTGGACCAGAACAAAGTCCCCTACCAAATGTAAAGCGGAAAACTATCTCTGTGGTGGTCTTCCGCTTTCGTCGTTTGTAGCCTCCGTTCAGCAGTCCCAAGCATGAATCTGTCTCTTTGCCGATGTTTAGTACCCCTCCTCGGAATGTGTTACAGCCTCGGATCCACCGGCTCGCTCTCGAGCGCAAGGACGCCGAAGACGCACTCGTGTACTCGCCTGAGTGGCTCCTTGCGGACAAACCGCTCAAGCCCCTCAATTCCGAGCGCGAACTCCCGAATTGCCAGAGATCGCTTGCCAGCCAAGGCACGTGAGCGCAGACGCTCCAGGTTCTCAGGCACCGTGTATTCCGGCCCGTAGATAATGCGCAGGTATTCCCGACCCCGGCATTTTACTGCCGGCTGCAAAAGCCCTTTTCGTCCGCGAGTGACGAAATCCATCGGTTTGACGACCATTCCCTCTCCGCCGGAGCCTGTAAGTTCCTGCCACCAGCGGACGCACTCTTCCTGGCTTGCAGGATCGGTTACATCCACCACCTTGTAGGGTGTGGCAAGAAGCAGGGAATTGCAGTCGTCGAGTACGCGGCATACTTTCGCCAGCGTCTCCATGTGCCACACATGATCCTTGTCCACGTGCACACCGCTGTCCGTCGCCAGGATGTGGAACGGCGCGAGTTTGTAGTCCTCAATGCTCGAAACCGGCCAGCAGTATTGTCGATAAGCGTCTACGTACTGACCGACCATATCTCTTCGACTGCGGAAGCGGCCAAGCAGTTCCGAGACTTCGGCGCCGCTATTCGCAGCAGTTTCCAGAACCGTGACAGCCTCACCCAACGATGCCCGCGATGCCGCGCCGACAGCCGAGTATTGCGACTTCAGCAGTTCTTGAGCCTTCGCCGACCATGGCATGAGCTCGCAGTCCAGGCAGACCCAGTCGGTGGCAAACTCATCCCAGAACCCGGACTTATCCAGTGCTGATCGGACCATCTCCAGCATTTGAACCTCAAGTTCTGGCTCGTTAAAGAACCGGCGGCCCGTGCGGGTGTAACATATTCCGATGCCTTCGTTGACGACGCCAAAGCGCTTTCGGGCAGCATCTTCATCACGGCATGCTATCACAACCGCGCGCGAGCCCATATGCTTCTGCTCACAGACCACACGCGATACTCCCTCGTGTCGGTAGTATGAAAACGCCTCTTCGGGGTGCTCCAGCAGATCGGGTCTGCGACTTGTCTCGCACGGTGACATCGTCGGTGGCAGGTAGATCAGCCACCTGTGATTTGCTGCGAACCGGCTCATCACTTCAAGTGCGGCGGTGGCGTTCTCTTCCCGAATGGTGACGGTACGGTTCAGCCTAGTCGATACGATACGCTTGCCGATAACATCATCTATGTCAAGGACGTCATCATGCTCCTGCTGAGCGGTGAGCGCTTGCGCATCTTCGTTCGGCTCGAACGGTCTGGCGGGTTCAGCGTAGACCTTGCTGGCCGGAACCGAGACAATCTCCTTCTCCGGGTAACGCAGCGCCGTAAGATTGCCTCCGAATATGCATCCGGTGTCGATGTTGATGGTGCGGTTCAGCCAGTCAGCTTCGGGGACGGGTGTATGGCCGTAGACGACGGTAGCTTTGCCCCGATACTCCGCTGCCCAGTTGTAGCGCACCGGGAGGCCGAACTCGTCAGTCTCACCAGTGGTCTCACCGTATAGGGCGAAGTCGCGGACCTTGCCCGAACCGCGCCCCTGCATCGACTCTTTCAAACCGGCGTGCGCCACCACGAGCTTGCCGTCGTCAAGGACATAGTGGCTAACCAAGCCGTCCAGGAATAGTCGAACTCTCTCCCGAAACTCATCAGTTTCGTTCTCGAGCTGCGCCAGGGAATCAGCCAGGCCGTGAGTGATCTGCACGTCTTTGCCGAGAAGCTTCCGCTGGAGCTTCATGTCGTGGTTTCCGGGGACGCAAAGCGCCGTCCCCGCCTCGACCGACGCCATCACCAGCCTCAGCGTCTCAACTATCCCCGGCCCCCGGTCCACAATGTCGCCAAGGAACACGAGCTTTCGCCCATCCGGATGCCTTGCCAAATTCTCCGAAACCTCATAACCAAGATCGGCAAGGAGTGTGCAGAGTTCATCAAAGCAACCGTGGACGTCGCCAATGATATCAAACGGCCCATGCTCGTCCCGCTTGTTATTCCAGAGTGGCTGGCGCTCTATCTCGACTTCGGCCACTTCCTCGGGCGTCTTCAGCTCAAATATGTGCCTGAATCCCTCTCGCTTGAGATTCCCCAGCGATCTCTTTAACTGCGCGCTCTGCTGGCGAATGACGTGCGGGCCGAAGTCGCGGTCGGGGCGCTCTCGATTCCGCTCGTGACAGATTTTCTCATTGATGTTGAGGACCATCGCCACCGGCAGGCAATGATACTCCCGCGCGAGCGCAACCAGGGGCTTCCGTGCCTCCGGCTGAACATTTGTCGCGTCCACCACCGTCAGCTTCCCGGCCGCAAGCCGTTTAGCCGCGACGAAGTGTAATATCTCGAACGCATCCTTTGTGGCCGCTTGATCATTCTCATCATCAGAAACCAGCGCCCGGCAGAAGTCCGAGGATAGAACCTCCGTTGGTTCGAAGTGCGACCGCGCAAAGCTCGATTTTCCACAACCCGATGGGCCGATCAGGACCACCAGGGCTAGTTCAGGGATGGTTAGTTTCATAGTACCTCTCTGCAAGTTCTCGTTCGCCAATGGCACGTAGGGCACGTCGTTTGCTCCTCAGGTTCCCTGACATCAGTGCGAGTTCCACGGCCTTTCCATGGTCACGTGTATTGATAAGCTCTGCCATCCATCGCAGGTTGTATCCGGTCTTCCATCCCACACCCTCACCGCACGCAGCTTCAAAGGCATTCATAACTGCGCGAAGAGACTCTTCGGGCATATCGGGAATGTGCCATACGAGAACCACTGCGGCGTCCTGCCGACGAACAGGATTCGGCTCAACGTTTTCCATCGCCGCATTCAAGGCTTCCCTGATGATCGCCGATCTTTGCTGTTTGTCATCCAGATGATCAACGACTTCGGCCAGCGCCTGGCATCGGTACCACGGATGCTCTATGGAACGCGCAATGGCAAGAGCCTTGTTGGGATCTGAACCAAGGGTCTGGGAAACGCGTGTGCGGCCATCGACGCCGGCGATAGCGTCCCACTTCTCGTCGTCATTTCGCTGCTTAGCCACTGCGTGCCTCCCTTGGAGGTCTCGACTCTAAGCGGACCCTAATAAGCAGATCATTCAGCGCCGCCTTGCATGACGGCCGCTCCAGCAGCGTGCTCTTTGTGAAAGCGTCTTCCAGCTCAGCCCGGAGCCGGTTGTATTCGGCCTCATAGAACGATACATTCACATCATCCAACACTGACCGCTCTGCTCCCAACATCTTTCGATCCACAAGTTCATCAATATACGACAGCTTCGCAGCCTCATTAAGCCGAAGCAGATTTGCCTCGACTTCGCCCCTGCGCATCAGGTGAATGCCGGTTAGCAGCACCCTGAAAGTATATAGCAGTGGCTTCACCCGGCGCGGCTGTTCTTTCTCGAAGAGCTTCCACTGAGTCTGCGCGAACCCCAGGTAGTGGTGGATGTGATGCCGAGTAATGCAACACCTGGCGATCTGCTTCAATTCCTCATGCTCCGGCGTTGTGTGCACAATCAACGGCGAGTATAGCTGCTCCAGCACATATCCGTTATTCTTCAATAGGAGCAGAAAGAACTTGTGGATGTCATGGGTCACCAGGTCAATCTCGAGACCATCCCGTACCTCCGTTAGCTCTACTGTCTCCCGGCATGGCTCCAGTCCGACCACGTCTGCAACGGGCAGGATATGCACCCCGCGCAGGTCATAATCGGAATCAGGCGAAGGGAAGCCGTAGAGATGCGCCCCGCTGATTGTCGCGAACAGCAGCGGGTATGGATGTTCCTCGATCACAGTCACAAGCCTGCGGTCAATTATCATTTTCATTAACTGGTGGCACAGAACTCAGGTATTTGGCCTGCTTCCGCACGTGTCCAATCTGCCACTCGGTGTCCATATCGAGATTGTGTCGAAATGCCAACTCAAACAAGAGAAACAACATATCGTAGATCTGATGTCGCAGCCGAGAACTGTCTGAAAGTGATATGCTCAGTTCTGCCATCTCATCTTTTAGCATTGAGAGGATAGCCTCACTGTTCTCACTGGGCTTTCCGATTGCATCCAGAAAAGCTCCTGCCTCATCGCGAAATATATTGAGCCCCATCATCTGTTCTCCATTGCCCTCATCTTCCTCGCTTTTATCAGAAACGCATTCGCCCGCGCATAGTCCGGCCTGTCAGGCAAAGATGTTTCCTCATAGATTTCATCAAATTGCTTGTGCAAATCCAACCGCCACGCGTCAATCTCTTCCCACGGCACGTCCCCTCGCCGGATCGCTAGAAGCTGATCCCGATATTCCTCCACGCTTACCGGCACATAACACTTCCTAAGCGCTGTGATACCCGAGAGAAGCAGCCGGATCAGATGCATCGCGTGCTTCCATCGAATCTCTCCGCGCGTGCGCAAGTCCTGCTCCAGCTTCTTGAACTGCGAGATCACATAGCCGTTGTAGGTTTGGTAGACCAGCTTCGAAAGAAACACCTTTCGCATATCGAGCAGTTCCTGAGCGAGCGGAGTCGCCATCTCCACAATCGGCGTGTAGAGGCACTCCAGTATATTCGGGTTGGCTTTGAGTGCCAGGATCAGGAACTTGCGAAGCTCCCAGTAGACCTCATCGGTCTCCTTGTTCTCAAGCTGTTCAGGCACGCCATACAGCGACCAATGCAAATCAGCCGGTGGAAGATAGATTCCTCGCCTGTCGGTGTCTGACTCATCACCGCCTAGCCCATACGCCCGCGAGCCGACCACACACCGGTAGATCACGCCGTCATACAGGTCATACTCGGCAAGCACCGCTCCCGGTTCATCGATTCCGTGCCGCTGGAAATGTTTGAGAATAGCGAACTCCTCCCGACGCAAGCTGACCTCGGCACCATCCACTAACCGGATCTGATAGGAGTGTGTGTTGTCAGCCGGCGACGCGGTAATTACACCTACTGAACCTGACGGGTGATCATTGGTGACTACGCGCGTAACAATCTCTGTGCCAGTGGGAACCAGCGATGAGTACAATTCTCCGGTCACTGCTTCTTCCTCGCCATCTCGAGTCTATGCCTCCACCGTTCTCGCTCCTGGTTTAGAGAGCAGCGGTTGTACCCCTCTCTTGAATCTGAAACCGCACGCTGATCGAGATCGTCGGCCCATCCACACCTCTTGCAGAACTGCCAACCGTCTGATTTCTTGAACGCCCGTCTGCGCCCACAAACGGGACAGGATGTCGGTGCATCCGTCAGCTTATCTTCTCCCTCTTCCGGCGCGGGAATGCGGCAGAGTGCAATGGCGTGATCGAGAGTCCGATCATCGATGCCGCTGTTTTTCGCCGCGATCAGCGCCGGATACAACCGTGAGTCAGGCATGTTCTCGGCAGCCCCGAATGCGTAGTCCCACCATTCGTCCGCTTCCGTGATTGCCTCAAGCTCCCGGATCAGTGGCTCGATAGAGCGCTCATCATCGCGGCACGCCAGACCACGCAGTGCTTCCCCGCGAACCGCATCATATTCATCATCCAAACGACTGATCAGCGCCTCGCGAATTTCGGGCGTATCCAGGTCGATTTGCTGGCCCAGCCCGAAAGTGGCCCAGTTGCGCACGTCATCATCGGCGTCCGTAGAGAGTTCGATAAGTGCTTGAACTGCAGCTTCGTCTTCCTGGCCCAGCAATCCGAACACCACCGCATAGCGAACATCAGCGCTCGGATGCGACTTCAGTCTGGCAAGAGGCTCCACAACGTGGAAGTCCTTGTTGTGACCAAACGCAGTACAGGCAGACTGAAGAACATCCGCATCATGTTCACTTTTCAGAAGATCGAGCAGGACATCGCGCACCTCATTCGGAAAGCTGCGTTCCGGAATGCCGAGCTGTGCGAGGATATCCGCTCCCAGACAACGTTCGTCCGGGTTAAGGCTCTCAGTGAGATTTCGAGCCGCCTCAAATACATCACGCGTGCCACGGAAGTGCAGTGCCGTAATCAACCCCCAGCGTGCATCATCATCTTCTTGTAGCAGCGCGTCAGCGATGATCTCGTCAGTAGATCGAGGATCTCGCTCTTGTCTTGTGTCACTCATCTTGTTCCCTCAGCGGACGGCATGGAGGCCCATCTTTCATTTCACTCCAACCTCTCGAATGCGGCTCAACTCCGCCAAAGCGGGATGCAATCTCGGATTAGCCATCTTCTCAGCAGCCTCGATCACCGACTCCGACACATCAGCCCGTCCCAGTTTAAGGATCAGGGGCTCAATCACACGCTCATCTTTTCGGGCGGCAAGACCGATCAAAGCTTCGGCGCGAGTGTCGTCATCCTCATCATCTACACGCTGGACAAGTGCCTCGCGTATTGCCGGAGTATCCAGGTCGATCTGCCGCGCCAGCCCAGATGTTGCCCAGTTCCGTACGAACGCGTATGGGTCCGACGACAGCTCGATCAAAACCTTCACGGCCAGCTTGTTCTTGTGCCCACACAGGCCGAAAGCAACGCCATAGCGCACAGCGGCACAAGGATGCTCGGACATGCCGGCAAGCGGCTTCACCGCCTTTGGGTCGCCAAGATGCCCGAGTGCAATGCCTATCGAATAGAGTACGTTCGGATCCTGCTCCTTGCGCAACAGACCTTGTTTCCGCAACATCTCAGTGATAATCCGAACGGATTCTCCAGCGAATTTCCGCTCTGGCACACCTAGTTGTCCAAGGATATCTACGCCTAACTGCCTCTCCGGTGCTTTCTCACTTGAGCACAGGCGCTTCGCCTCTTCGAAGACTTCGTTGTCCCCATGCATCCACAACACCCTGACAGAATCC
This sequence comes from Armatimonadota bacterium, assembly GCA_039680575.1. GTDB lineage: Bacteria > Armatimonadota > UBA5829 > UBA5829 > DTLH01 > JBDKSP01. Next base: position 14,717 of record JBDKSP010000046.1, on the reverse strand, counting down.
CAATAGGCATCCTCACGGTCCGGCAGCACTGCAAGAGCCTTCGCGACCAGCTCTGAAGTTGGGCGCTCATTCTCTTCGGTTGCCTCGCTCATTTTCTTAGTCCCGTCCATACCTATCCAGGCTTCGTGTAACGCACGAACGGTTGTGACCTGCCAGCGAGTGAATGGCGTCTCACTCGCCTGCGTCACAAGCTCCAGGTCACGCTTCATGCCATGCAAGTCGCCGGTGTTCAGCATGGCATGTGCACGGCGAACAAGAGTGTTGGCTTTGAGGCCTTTGCGCAGATTGAAGTGATCGAGCAAGTGCGTCGTCACCCGAATGACATCATACCAATTCCCAAGCTCCGTGTGTGCAAAGGATAGGTATGTCCATGCGTCTTCGGAATCGGCATCCAGCGAGATCGCCTGCTCGGCGGCCACGCGGCTCTGCTCGTATTCCTCCAGATCGTAGAGCACGTCGGCCCTTAATGTCAGTGCCTCCGCATCACTGGAGCATTCAGCCACAACTCGATCTACTATTCGCAACGCTTCCGAGTTCATCTCAGCATAGTGAAGGTACCTGGCGAAGTCCAGCCGTGATTCCCTGAGACCCTTACCATCCGCAACTGATCGGGCTAAATCATGCAGAGCTTCCGAAGATTCTATAACAAGGCGCATCATCCCATTCGTTCCGGTGCGGCGCGGCTCTCCTGCAAGCAGAGCAAGACTGATACGGTCGCCGCCGTAATACTCTATCCAATCGAGCAGCGCTGTCGTCTCATCGGAATACTTCGTCTCCAGGTAAGGAACCACACAGTCCATGAGCCAGGAGTATTCCAGCTTCTCGGCATACATTTCGACTTTCGACTTGTCATCAGCCAACCAGCGGTCTTTTGCCACCCGCGTAGTGAGATCAACTGAGTGCGCGATCTCGTGGACGACGGTCGCGAGCATTTGCAGGCGCAGATAGACTTCCCATAAGCGCACATCGACCTTTTCAGGATCGTATACATAAGCGAAAACACGGATTACCGAGTGCGGCCGGCTATAATAGCCCAGGCAGTGCCCCCTGTAGATGCCGGGGAGCATCTCATCACCGATGCGCCCTACAAGCGGGTCAGGTTTGTAGCCATCTTCTGGATCATATACCGAAGGATCTTTCTGGTATTCAGCTCCAAGGCATAATTCGATCCGGGCAAGCCCATCCAGCGATCCACCCGGCAACAGGCGCATCACATTCCGTACGTCATCAGGAGACGTGGGGAAATGCACGAACTGCCCGGCGTCACGCATCGATATCGGTATGGACTCGACCTCTGAAGCCACGATAAGCCCACTCTCAGCAGCACGTTCGCCCTTCACTTGGCGCTTTGCCCTTCGCTTTCGGCGAACATCCGCCCATAGCTCTTGAGCCTCAGCTCGCCGAACTTCGGGATCGGCATACTTCCATCGGGCCAACTCGATGATGTCCTTGCGGTTGGTATGGATGCTTCTCGACATTATCGCGCATCCCTCTCAAACACCGCCATCTGTGTCGGCGCCCCGACTTCCGCATCCTCCGGCCCCACGGGCAGGAAGCGAACGCTATAGCCGAACCTCTCGCCGATGCCATTTGCCCACGCCTGGAACTCCTCTCGCGTCCACTCGAACCGGTGATCACGATGACGCATCTTGCCTGCGGGCAAGCTCTCCCACTTTACGTTATACTCAACATTTGGAGTCGTCAGCACCACTGTCCCAGGTTTCGCGAACTCGAATAGCACCCTCTCGAAAGCCGCCAGACGGGCTAAATCCATATGCTCGATTACTTCGACTACTGCGGCCGCATCATAGCCTTCAAGGCGCTTGTCGCGATAGATCAGCGACCCGTGCAGGAGCTTGATGCGCTCGCGCTGCATTGGCGCCATCTTCTCCAGGTGCAGTTTGTCCTGGGCCTTCTCAAGAGTACGGTAGGATACATCCACACCTACTATCTCGACGAACTCCTTGTCTTTGAGAAGGGCCGAGATCAGTTTACCTTCACCGCAGCCGAGATCGAGCACCCGCTTTGCGCCAGCGGACCTGAGTGCCGCAACCACAGCGCCCATTCTTTGCTCGTTGAGGCTGATCCGCTCCTCAATAACCCATTCTTCCTGTGCGGCGGTTTCCTGAACCCCGTCCGGGTCCGGCGTGTCCTCTTCCATAAGCTGCGCCATCGCCTGGCTCATCAGGTTCCGGCGGTGCCGCAGGTAGCGCTTTACGATAAGATCCTTTTCCGGGTGAGAGGAAAGCCAGTCCTCGCCGTGCTTAAGGAGCTTCTCTACCTCGTCTTCCCCGACCCAGTAGTGCTTCTCATCATCCAGGACTGGTATCAGCACATACAGATGCGTAAGCAGCTCGCTCAGCTGGCAGGTTTTCTCCAGGGTCACCGTAAATAACGTGCTCTCGCCCCAATCAGGGAACTTCTCATCCAGCGCATATCCCTCGGCCGTCACTGAGTAACCTAGCGGCTCAAACAACCGCCGAAGCAGGTCCTCGCCGCCGCGACAGGGAACAACCGACAGCTTTGCTACAAGTGGAATCTCCATATCAGCGAGTCCGGGCTTGTCCGAGCACCTGCCGCCCATCGCGGTGCCAAAGACTCGCGAAATCGCATTGCTCATAAACGACGACGCCACGTACGGCCGCTCGTTCACATACTGCCCGAGTGCAAAGCTCTCCGGACCGCTCTTTCGGCCGCGAACAAGGGCCACTGGATCGACATCCAATAGCAGCACCGCAGTGCAGCGATCATCGTCGGCATCAGGATAAAAGACGTGCGCCTGCCCGAATGCCAGTTCGAAGACTTGCGCCCGCGCTGGATTCTTGTGCAGAAGGTAACCGAGATCGGTGGCCGGTGAACGAGTTGTTGTGATAGTTAAGAGCATCGGATTTCCCTACTCGCGGCATTTAGCCTCGGTTTCGATGCTACCAGGCGCACACGAGTCGTGAATCTATAGTGATAGAATTGCCACCATCTTACCAAATTAGCGGCTGCTTAGCCAAGGCAACCTCCATTCTCAGGGAGGCCGAGGAGCAAGATTCGCCGAATATTACTAAGGCTACTGACTAACATTTTGAGAGGACACTCATCATGCTCAGGTTCCTTGCAACAGTAACACTAGCAATGTTTTGTATGTGTTCCGGCTTTGCCTACGCTGGCGAGCAGGCGATATGCGCAGGCTCGTCACTCAGGGAAGTCTGGGCGTACGACTGTGATGGCTCCACTGGTGAAATCTGCACTGGCGCAAAAACAGTGTTTTTTGCGACAGATAAGACATTCGGCGCATTGGATCTGGCATCGGGCAAGCTTCGCTGGAAGAAATCGATTGAAGGCAAAGGCTTCGGCGCCAACCTCGATTACTCCGGTGGAACTCTGTATGCCTCTATCGGTGAATGGAAGCTTATGGCCTGTGATCCCAACACCGGGAAAGAGCGGTGGAGTATTAAGCGCCAGGGTTTCTCGTCTCCTATTCGCGTCTATGGGGAAACTCTGTTTTGTGAACTGCAGAATGGAATCCTGGCAGCAGTCGATCTCAAAACCATGAAGAATAGATGGACAATGAAGATCGACAGCCCTACGGTCGCCGCAAAGCAGAACCGCGATGCAGGTCTTGCAGCCAAGCCAATCTTGATTGGAAAACGTTTGTACATAGCGTCCAAAGCCGGGGAAGTGATCTGCTTGAATCCGTCGTCCGGTAAGATTATCTGGCGGCACAAACTTGCTGTGCCTGCTGGAGAGAGCAGCGTATCGGTTAGTGGACTCGCATTTGACTCACATCGAATTTATGCGACTTACGATGCTGGCGGGATAGTCGCTATCGACATAGCGACCGGCCAAGAGCTTTGGAGCTTCCGATCACGTGATCAGGTATATACTGCGCCTGCCATATTTGAAAACCTCGTAGTGTTTGCTTCCTGGGATGGTTACCTCTACGCCGTCAATACAGATGATGGCAGCCAAGCTTGGAGAGCGGAGCTGTGCAAGGCAGGAATTCACCGATCCTCTGCTCCTGTTGTTGATTCAAACCACGTGCTTGTCTCGATTGATGATGCACTCTTTGCATTCGATTCTGCCGGTAAGCAATTGTGGATCAATCCGACTCCTGATCTTGGAGGCAACGATATTCAATTGATGAAGGATGGCTTGCTGATGCTCGGTAGCCCGTGGGTCGGTGTTGTGGCGAACGGTAAGCCCAACAATGCTCCAAGCGATCCGGCAGCGCGAACTATTCTAGCCCAGAGTCTTGCTTCTCGAATCGATAGATTGAGTCGGAGTGAGAAGCGAATGCTAATATCACTTGGTGATGAGGGATTTGCATCGGTGCTTCCTGTGGTCCGTCAGCGGCTGAGCGCTTATCAGAAGGCAAGTGCAGGGAATGTAGACCGAACGGGGCAGCAAGATTCATACAAACAGTATGAGCAGCTTGATGATGCTCTGAAGATTCTGCTTGCTCTCGCCACGCCTAAGCACACATCGGATGTTATGAGTCTGCTGCAGGACAGTGCAGCACAAGATTTGCTGGGTGAGGCTATGGGCTGGCTAGTGCATTATGGAGATGATCAGGTCTTGGTGCCATTTGCTCTGTCCGAAATGCAAAAGCAGCCGATCAGTGATGAATCAGCTTTTCATGAGAACAGAATGCATGATCTCGCAATGACAGTGCTTGCCAAATCCAGCGACAAGCGAGCCGTTTCATTTATGATAGATAAACTGCGTGATCTGAAGGCTGCCCCAACTCTCCGGTGTGCAGCATTTCAGAATCTCGCTCGCACCGGAGGAGACGCCGGAGCATCTGCAGTCATTGCTTCAAAGGACACAACAAGAACAATTCTATCTATAGATCAAATGACTGGTTTGGATAGTCTGCCTGCGCAGGTTTCTGATAACGAAACCGAATTGTCCGATCATTCATGGGTCGAGTTGGTTGAAGTCAAATCCGACAAGAGCGGCACAAGATGGGGACTGATTGCATGTCCGGCGGCGGGTTCGGGAAGAGACCTGTGGATCGCCAAACAAGAAAATGGCAAGTGGGCACATCTGATCTTTACGGGTGTCACCGAATCTGAGATGAAAGGTAAGGATTGGCTTGATCTGACGACTGACAATAAGCTCTTGAAGGATAGCGACGGAGACGGCTGGACCGACATCCTCGAAACTCGATTGGGTACGAATCCGAATGCCGCCGATACTGACGGCGATGGCATCAGGGACTCAGAAGACAAGAATCCTCTGTCGGCGCCACGGCAATTGAATGATACTGAACAGGTGCTGGCAGCCACATTCGAAGCCCGGTTCCGATTTACGGACAGCAGTTGCACACCTCTCACTGTCTATGTGCCCGATAATATCCAGCCTTTTGAACTGATGGGGCGTGAGTGGATTACACTATGTGCCAACATTAAGGACAAACCTCACACAACTTGGCGCAAAGAACAGGCAAAGCCCAACGTCAGTTTTCGCCCACCCGAGTATGACCTTGATGGAGCGAAGGTCTACGAGTCCGACAAAAACAATGTGGTTTTATGGAATTCAGACAAGACCGAAGCAAAAACCCATATCGTTGCTTACTATGGGCCATTGAGCGCAACTGGGTTTGATGTGCGACTAAAGAAGATCAACGGTGTGTGGTTTGTGGTCGAGATGCAGATGATCTGGATATCGTGAAAAAGTCTGGACTGGATAGGTATCGGCAAAAGGTGCGAGTCTATGCGTAACGTGGGAAGAAATGATCCGTGTCCGTGTGGCAGTGGACTGAAATACAAAAAATGCTGCCTCGGCCGTGAAGTGGCCTCTGCGCCATCGGACTTGGGGCAAGAGCTCTTTGAAGACGTGCATCGGGAGATACAGGGAAAGGACTTCAAATCACGGGAAGAGGCTCAGACCTTTTTGAATGATTATATGCAGCAGCGTAACAGAGTACCTAGGGATGAGTTTCACGGGCTCTCGTCAGATCAGATAGGTAGGTTGTTGTATCATCCTTTTGATTCCCCGAAACTGATTACATGCCCATCTTATCTCGATGCTTCGCCATCCGCACCTATTCTGACGCTGTTTCAGCTGTTAACTGACGCAATTGGCGACAAGGGGCTCAAACCGACGGCCACCGGCAATTTACCGCAAAAGCTTCTGCGCGAAGCTGAGCTGGCATATTGGGGTGAGGAGGGATATCGCGAGCACACCCGATTCGGCGATATCCACACTGAGACAGACTTCTACGATATGCATGCCATTCGCATTGTGGCCGAACTCGCCGGGTTAGTGCGTAAGTATAAGGGCAAGTTTATTCTGAGTCGCAACTGCAGCAAGATACTGAATGAGCATGGCATGGCCGGCATCTATCCTCGACTCTTGAGGACTTATGCTGAGCAGTTCAACTGGGGCTACCGGGACGGCTATCCAGAGATTGACTTGATCCAGCACTCGTTTCTGTTCACCCTCTACCTGTTGCAACTTTACGGCAATAAGTGGCGACCGAACGATTTCTATGAGGATGCTTTCCTTGATGCATTTCCAGTTGTGATGAGAGAGGTTCCGCAACTATCATACAGCACTCCTGAAGAGACGGTGCGAAACTGCTATTCCTCGCGCTGCCTCAGGGGATTTGCACAGTTTCTGGGTCTGATTGAAATTGAGTCCGAATCCGATGATCTGTTCGAACGGAAGTTCAAGCTGAGGAAGTTGCCATTGTTGGATCAAGCGGTGATCTTCCACACTGGGAGGAAATGACTGCATGGCTGACGTGAATGCTATTAATCGATACCTTCAGGACAGGCTGCAAACGGATGATCTCAGCGAAGTGACTGCGGTTGAGGCGGCACAGTGGCTTCATCAGGTGGGTCTGCTACGGAATTCAGCCAGCAGACCAGGGCTACCGCTGCGCAACCTGCTGCGTAAGGGGCAGATCGATGGTCAGCATCAGTCACCTAACGGTCGTTGGTGTATCAGACTATGTGGTTTCAAAAACCAATCACCGGCTTTTCGGGCTGAATCTTCCAAAGCCGATATGTCTGATCCGCAGGTGGAAGTTTATCACACGCATGTGCTGCCGGATTATCTCAAAGATGGGCTGGACATTGTCTTTGTCGGAACGGCTGCAGGCGATGTCTCTGCCGCCCGGAAACATTACTACTCAGGCTATAACAACGCATTCTACAAATGCATCTACCAGGCTGGTATTGTTCCAGTGTTATTAAATCCCGAGGATGATTGGCGACTCTCTGAATATGGGATAGGGCTAACCGATATGGTGAAAAACAGGCACACGGGAGATGATTCCAACCTGCTCCAGTCAGAGCTATCGGGCGGTGCTCCATTGCTGATAAAGAAGGTATTGGCTTTCAGCCCCAGAATCGTCTACTTCAATGGCAAGAATGCATACATAGCCTTTGCTGGCTCTAGGCGCCATCATTTTGGATTGACCGGTCAAAGCATCGGGGCATCCCGAGTGTTCGTTGTTCCGTCCACCTCCGGCCGAGTTAATGCCAACGCTTTCTTTGATGGTAAGACCAGGTTCCAGTGGTTCCAAATATTGGCTCAACAGATTGCCGACACATGCATTTAAGGGCACGTTAGCAGCTAACATGCATTCAGCTGATGAGGTGAAGCAGTGGTAATTGACAATTACTATGATCGCGACAAGCTGCACGAGGAGGTTTGGTCAGAACCCGTTACTACTGTCGCCACGCGATATGGCGTTTCCGATGTTGCCATTCACAAAGCATGTAAGCGGCTGCAAGTGCCTGTGCCGCCGCGGGGGTATTGGGCAAAGGTAAGCGCTGGACAGACACTGCCGCGAACACCATTGCCGACTTACGATGGTCCCCAAAAGATACGTCGAGTATCACCGTCACTAGATCGACCTCGTCCGGTTGTTCAATCCAAGACGCAGGAGCGCTTGGTGTTCTTGGAAGATGAGGAGCGAAGCAGAGTGCTGCAGCTTTGTGATAACCTGCAGGTGAAAGACCGACTCACAAACCCACACCCGCTGATCAAGCAGGATCAGGAAGTTCGGGCAGAGCACAAGCGTATGGAACGTAAAGGCAAGTCGCTCGACTACTGGGGGAATGATTACAAATCTGATCTCGACTATTGGGATACCTGGTACAAGAAGATCCTGGATGTCAATGTGCAGCCAGATGATATGCCTCGTGCCTATCGCCTGCTCAATGTCATATTCCATGCGGTTGAAGAACTCGGTGGCTCCATAAAGCTGGACGAGAAGGATGGGCATACGTATGTCGTGTGGTTCGGAGAACCGATGCGGATTCGTCTGAGGAGCAAAGAACACGATTTGACACTGGCAATTGAGCAATATCACGCACCGCGTAAAAACTGGCGCGACACCAAAAGGAAGCAACTGGAGAGTGAAGCGGGTTCTTATGTAATTGGCCTTATGGAGTGTGCTAATGCTCTGAGAACGTTACGTGAAGAGCGGCGTCGCGAAGAACAACTCCGATGGCAGCGAGAGCTGGAACGACAGGAACGAGAAGAGCGACAGAGAGAAGAGATGGAACGATTCCAGGTTCTGGAAGAAAACGCTCTCGATTGGCAAAAGGCTCGGGTAATTGAGCAGTATGTGGTTGACTTGGAAAAGCAGGCTCAAAATGAAACCGACAATCGGAAGCGGGACAGACTCTTGGACTACATAGCCTGGGCCAGGGAAAAGATCGCCTGGCTCGATCCTCTAGTGGCGCGCGAGGATCCAATACTGGGCAAGCGGTATGATGACAGCGGTGAAGATGATGATCTGTGAATCAGCATGCAATAATGACCCATGTATGGTAGTAATCATGAAGACGTAATGAAGCGGCTTGCCGGTTTGGTCAGGCAGTAGCAGAGTGGTGTTTGTATTGATAGATCAGGCAGCTTCCACTTGATAGTGGCGACACAGCCGTTGACAATCCGCCGGATGCCACAACTCATCACCGCGTCATCAGCGCGAACACACCCCAGCCCAGGTATTCACGCGTGTAAGCGGCATAGAGATCGGGTTCCGAGGTCAGTTTGGCTCTAACGTCTTTCGCGAGCTCGTCGTCGGGATTGGCCTCAAGCCATCGGCGCATGGTGAGCCATTTGGCCGCCTCGTATCTGTCCCAGCCGTCTTGGTCAGCCAGAACCATCTCAACGACGTCGTAGCCAAGGTGGCCAAAAGACGCGAGAAGTTCTGGAAGCATAAGAAAGTCGGAAATTGAACCGGCACCGCACCCCTTGGCAACATCTTCCGTCGGCGGTAACTGTCGCCAGTAGGGCTCGCCGATGAGTATGATCCCTCCGGGGCGCAGGCTCCGCGCCAGAAGCTCAATAGTGCCGGCGACTCCCCCACCGATCCACGTGGCACCGACACAGGCCGCCACACCAACCTTGTCGTCCGAGACGTAGCCGGCAGCGTCGCCGTGGATGAATTCGACTCGGTCGGTGACTCCGAGTTCTTCAGCGCGGAGTTTCGCTTGCTCGGTGAACAGCTGGCTCATGTCGATGCCGGTGCCGATGACTCCGTAATCGCGTGCCCAGGTGCACAGCATCTCCCCCGAACCGCTGCCGAGGTCGAGCACTCGGGTCCCCGTTTCCAGACGCAGCGCCGCGCCGAGAGTGGCGAGCTTCTCGGGTGTGAACGGGTTATGGATGCGGTGAGCACTTTCGGTGATGTTGAATATCCGTGGAATGTCCATTTCGGGAAATCTCCTTATGGGTGTGAATAGATTCGGCCACGGCACGACATGACTTGAGTTTGCGACGCAATATAGATAAATATATTACCTCTATCGGAACACACATTCAAGTCTTCGTCCAGCCGCGCGTCTAGAGTATGAGCCTCTCTTGGCTTCCCGAACAATCAATAGAATCCCGGCGCGCCTAGACACTGGAAAGATCGCCTGGCTTGACCCTCTTGTGGCTCGCGAAGATCCAATACTGGGGAAATGATGGATATTGGAAACAACCACCAATTCATTTGTGGTGAGTTCCGATATCACTCAACGTTCCTTGTACAATTCGTCGGTAGCTATCGATATATACCGACGGATTGTACGATCAACGGCTAGTCTGAGTTGTAAAACAGCTTGAGAGGATCTTGCCACTGTGGCATCTGCCTATAGGTTCTTCACGTTTTGCTTTTCGGTGACACCTGCTCTGAGTAGCATATTGTAGAGCGAAGCGATCCTGTCCCGTGACTGCGGCAGCGGCACTGCATTCCTTTGCTCGGGTCTCAATTTGCAGTATGTAAAGTAGACCCGCTGCTTCGCTCGGGAAAACGCTACGAAGAACGTGCATTGATGCTCTTCCTCTTGTTCAGCGAAGTTTATCCAGGCTTTGTCCTCTAATCCTATGAAGATTACTGTATGGTACTCAAGGCCTTTGCTCTTGTGCACAGTCATAGCAGGAATGCTATTGGCACCTTCAAAGTCATCCAAAGCCTGCAGCCAAGAACCTGTTGAAGCATAACTGGCCCACAGCAACTCACAGAAGCGATTCATCGCACGACTGAAGCTGGATGCATTTCGGTATTGCTGAAAATGGGATCGAAGAGCGTGATGACCGTAGTATTTCGTGATGGTGCTTACAAGCTCCTTCATTCCACGAACGTCGTTGATCGTGACTTTCATCTTTCCTTTCATATCAGAAACGAAAGATGAAAGCCGATCTTCCTGCATGTACATCACGGAATTGTCTTCAGGGTCGCCTCCAGCCAGGAGACAGGACAACTGCAATGCCGTCTCCCAAGACTCTGGAGATGATTTGGAAGATGCGAGACGAAGTATAGCTAGCACAGCAGCTATCAATTCATCCCTTATCAGATCTTGGTAAGCCACCTCAATCCTGCACTTTATCCCATTATGCTGGAGTTCATCAAGCAATTTGCTACAATATGCGTCAGGCTTGATTCGAGAGAGGAGACAGATGTCACCTGGTCTCACACCCTCTTGTAGCAAGCCTTTGATCAGGTTAGCCAGATACAACGCTTCCTGGTTGCTATCTTCGAACACCAATATGCTGCAAACGCCATCTCCTGAATCGTTTACACCTGATGCGATTGTCTGACCGGCTTGCGGATCAATTGTATCCACCAGAAAATGTTGGATTCTTACTAGTTCGGAATCAGACCTGTAATTACAGAAAAGAGGAAGCCTTGCCGCATCAAATGCCTCTTCATAAGCGGTGAAACTTTCTTTCATGGCTCCCGCCCAGAGCATGATCCGCTGCTTGTTATCGCCTACGGCGGTTATGATCGCACTAGAGCCAAGGAAGCTGCTACAAAGGAGGTCAAATTGAGCACCAGTAGTATCTTGGAACTCATCTAGGAACACATGTGAATAGGTCAATGTAAGTGCCTTAAGTAGCAACGGATTGCATATTAGGACGTGAGCTGCAAGTCTCTCGACCATATCGAACGGTATTATGCATTTATCCGCAGCAATTAGCTCTTGCCATATGTGAACTGCCGCCCACTGCACCGCATCTGCTATCTGCTCGTGAGAGGCTATTGAGCGAGAGTACAGATGTCGTTCGGCGAAGTCCTTTGCTCTAAAGCGTCGTAAAGCCTCGATACCTTCTAGACCTAGGGGAGGATCAAGGCGCCGCAGTGCCTCCTGAATGCGACGATGCATCTCCGAATATCCTTCATTGTCTGAAGCAACGTCGTAATTGGCAGGGGGTCGGTATAAATGTGGCAAACCCTCTCGGAACCTATCGAGCAGGCTTTTAGCAAACGCATCATAGGTCAGAGAATCGAACCTAGCGGCAAGCTCTTTCCCACAGCGGAGTTCCACACGTTCCCTGAGGTTATTGGCGGCATCTCTCTTGAAACTTATCGCTAGAATGCGCCTTGGATGCCAGCACAATCCGGTCTGTAAGAGATAAAATGCCCGCTGAGCAAGCAGTTCGGTTTTGCCTGCACCAGGTCCTGCGACCACCAACTGGTTGATATCTGATCTGAGAGCAGCTAATGCATTCTTCTCAAATGACATACCTTCCACAGGTTGCCAGTTCTCAGGGGATGCTGGCGGCGAAGTGGTCACGATTCTGCTACCTCAGATAACTTGCTCTTCATCCGATTCATCAAGGCTTGCATTGGCTCCGGCAGTTGCACGGAGTCTTGGAGTTCTGTGATTCGTAGCCATCCCAGAGTATGTGTTGTTGGTTTCCCACGCCCGTAGAACAAATAGGTATACCAAGGAAACAACTCCAGCTCATCCCTCGAATAACTGCTGCCGTCTCCGCCCTCTTTCCCTAAAGCGGCAGTGACCGCTTTACACACTCGTTCTTCTGTTGGATGCCCGTTCTCAAAACCGTCAGGTCCTGCGTTGTCAGCAACTGTGGACTGATATGCTGCAGGAAATGCTTTCAACATCATGAAGTCGATATCCAAAGGCTCAGAGAAGAACACATCGTATGATCTCAGCTTGCTGCACCAAGCCTTGATCCCAAAAGTGTCTTTATCGTCGTTATTGTGCATGGAGGCCAGTCCCTCATTAGTAATGGCTGCTTGGCTATCCTCACCTACTGTGAATAGTGTATTACGATATTCCTCGGCATCATCCAGCGCCAGCAACTCATTCAGGACGTATTTTATCGTCGCCCAACCTCCTGTCTTCCTCTCTCTGTCTAGGTCTAGCAAGGTAACGAAAGGAATATGGAGATCCGTCAGTAGGCGCCACAAATGGTTTACATAACGCCCGCCAAGCGGGACAACGCTAATGAATGCCAAATCCAGCTCTTCGCCCATAGCGGCAGCGAGCTTCGGCAGTAACAGTTCTTCTGAATCACCTTCGCACAGAATAACCAGACGTGCGAAGTACAGCTCTGGGAATGTCCTAACGGCTTCTTTCACGAACTTACAGGCTTCTGGTTGTCCTGAAGGAAGCACTATGGACTTTACCTCAGACACGCAAGATTCGTTATCCATTCGAAGGTATCTGATCTTCTCAGGATCTACTCGTGACACAATAGATGCAGAGTGACTGGTCAATACCACCTGGGCGCTCTCATTGTCCGCGATCCTCGAAAGTTGCTTCATCACTCTACCGAGATAATGGGGGCCCAAGTGGTTTTCGGGTTCTTCCACTGCGAACACTGTCAAAGGTGAAGGTCGCAGTTTCTCGCAGGATATGCAATCGGTTATATGTATGTTGTCACCGGCTTCTGGTAATCCACTGCAGTTGGCTGAATAGACCTGTCTACTTATGGTGAATATCGTGTTGATGAATGCGAAGTAGAATAACGACTGCTGGCCCTCACTCAATCTTCTGCAATCGTGATCTGCATTCTCGTGTGATGGCCCAAATACGATCTGAGCATTCTTTAGCACATCATCAAGGTCGCTGGATGTGAAGCTGAGAGAAGGCGTGCTGTAAGTTCGGTCAGTATATAACTCATTCCAATTCTGTTTGGTGGCCGAGTTGATGTAATCTACAGCAGGAACGCTTACCAACAGATCATGTAAGCGCGTTGCCGCTTCTTTCGCCTGATCGCGCATTTCATCTGTCCACTTCACAGCGGACAGCAATTCGTGGAGCATTGTCCCTGAAACATTGGCTAGTTGCGTTGCAGTATCACGGCTAGCAGGAACATAGTGGACTTGGATTCTTGCTCGATCATGAGGTCGTACGTTAATCCTGCACCCTTCAGGGTCCGCTTCCGATGATGTTATCCACCACAGCTTTTCTTCAATATCGCCTGAGTCTACCCCAGTTTGTGTCCATTTTCCCTCAAGCCTTATACGGCAGTACGGCGCCGACCCGGGCTCCGAAACAACCATTTGTTGAAAAGATGGAGGAATAGTGCATTCTGCAATATCTTCGCCGCATTCCATCAACTCAGGAAAGTCGAGTCGCGCTTCTATCATTAGCTCGCGTTCCTCTCTACTCTCCAACTTCTCGCCGAGAGGAACGTGGAAATCCGTAGGGCGCAGCTTGCGCGAGGTCTGGCTAGCGCCAAACAGGCGGCATAGTGCTCTCAATATTGCAGTCTTTCCGGCCCCGTTCATACCGATAAGGCATGTGAGGTCATCCAGTTGCACCACTGTATCTTCAGGTCCGAAGCATTGGAAGCTACGGAGTGTTATTGAGCCAATGCGCAAACTTGCCCTCCCAGACCTTCGTTAGCATTCATAATCTCAGCGTATGCGGTAATGCTGCGGTATGCGAGACTTGAGCGCAGTAGGTCATATTGTAGATAGTTTCGCTCACCTGATCTGAGGTCATCAGAACAGTGAAGCGGGCGTGTGAAGCTCTGCCGTAATATATCCTCTTAATGATCGTCTGTCAAATCAATCTGAATACAAAGCGAGAATGCACTTGATTTTTTCTGCCGTATGGATAATAATACCTATAGTGAGCAACAAGCGTAGGTAATTCTATCCATGAAAAAACGAGGTCCAACCGCTTCCGCAAAGGAAGACGCGAAACGTCTGGTAAGAGAGAAAAGCGGGATCATCCGGACTGCTGAAGCCATTCAGGCAGGTATTCACCCGCGTACCCTTTACGAACTTCGTGACGCGGGAGAACTGGCGCAGATATCACGTGGCGTATATCGGCTGGCAGATCAGCAGCCAGTATCCAATATTGATATTGTGACTGTAGCAGCACGCATTCCGAGGGCAGTTATCTGTCTTGTTTCGGCTCTGGCTTTCCACGACATTACTACGCAGATACCTCACACTGTTTCTATCGCACTCGAAAAAGGTGCTGAGACGCCACGGCTGGACTATCCGCCTATCACTG
>JBDKSP010000045.1:0-6333 GCA_039680575.1 Armatimonadota bacterium | reverse complement strand
CAGTGATAGGCGGATAGTCCAGCCGTGGCGTCTCAGCACCTTTTTCGAGTGCGATAGAAACAGTGTGAGGTATCTGCGTAGTAATGTCGTGGAAAGCCAGAGCCGAAACAAGACAGATAACTGCCCTTGGAATGCGTGCTGCTACAGTCACAATATCAATGTTGGATACTGGCTGCTGATCTGCCAGGCGATATACGCCGCGTGATATCTGAACTAGTTCCCCAGCGTCACGAAGTTCATAAAGGGTGCGCGGGTGGACCCCCGCCTGAATGGCTTCAGCAGTCCGGATAACCCCGCTCTTCTCTCTTATCAGACGTTTCGCATCTTCTCTTGCGGAAGCGGTTGGGCTACGTTTTTTCATGGATAGAATTACCTACGTTTGTTGTTGGCCATAGGTATTATTATCCATATGGCAGAAAAATTCAAGTGCATTCTCGCTTTGTATTCAGATTGATTTGACACATTGCGTTCAGACTCTACGGAAGACTACGTAGAATGGCGCACTACATGACAATTGACCCACTAGTACTCTCTGCAATAACCAGCCCGAATTTGGAGTCTTTGCACGCCGAAGTCGCTGAGATCGCGTCGTCACCCAGTAGAGTTGAAAAGAGTGAACGTGATGACGTTGCTGAGGAGCGGCTAAAGATTCAACACGAGATCGAAAGGCTTCAGCGCGAAATGGCAGCTCTTGGAGATACATACTGATTGAATTGCTGCTCTTATGTACCAGGATACACACGAGCTGCTTCTATGATAAACTGAAGTGAGCGGACGCACAAAGGAATTAGAGGAGGTAGACCTTGAGCCAAATACTTGATGATCTTACGAATGTACCGAAGAGCAAACGCATCCTGGAGTCTCGACCCCAATATGCCGTGGCCTACTTAAGGGTCAGCCATGAAGACAGTGCTGAACGGGGAGCAAGTATCGTCGTGCAGAGAAACGAGATCACCAAGTTTGCTGAGCAAAGAGGGATTGAGATCGTTGAGTGGTTCGAGGATCTAGGCGTCTCTGCATTTAAGGATGAACATAAGAGGATCGGCTTTAAGAACATGCTGGCCAAGGCGAAACGCGATGCCTCCGTATCGCTTGTGCTGGTTTGGAAATCTGACCGATTTTCCCGCACCAAATACGTAGCAGCGGCCTCCAAGGGCGAACTGTCGAAGTGTGGAGTTAAGGTGCTTTCCGTCACTGAGCCCTATGACCCAGACACCCGCGAGGGTGTCATTTTTGACAGCATCGGTGAAGCGATGAACCAGGTCCGCAGCATGGAACTCTCCCAGCTCATTCACAAAAGCCTACTGGAGAACTGCACATGTAGAGATCAGAATACCGGCTATGCCTATAAGAACGGGGTATGGCACAGTTCGGATACCGCAACGAACGTATCTATGCCGATGTAGACCGAAAGTACCAGAGAATCAGCCACTGTATATGGCTCTTGGACGAGGAGATCGTAAACGATCATACGGTTTGGGAGTGGGCACGAATGATGCTCATTGAGTGGCGCCTTGGGCGAGGCATGGGCATCGACGCTATAGCTGGTGCACTTACGGCTGCCGGTATACCATCGCCAAGAAGTCGCGGTCCCTGGTCTGCAAGCAGTGTCTATTACCTTCTTCAAAAGGACAAACTACTCCAGTATGCGGGCTACGGTTTCTACAACCGTCGCAGCTTCCAGAATGGCGGCAAGCGTCAGAGAGGTCTTGATGAGTGGAAAGTCATCGAGAATGCCCATCCAGCTATCATTTCGGTGGAAGAGGCGGATGCGCTATATGCCCTTGGCAACAACAGGAAGCAGATCGTGGTCAGCAGGGGCAAAAAGCCAAGTAGGTACCTCCTGTCCGGAGGGACCATGGTATGCAGCAGTTGCGGCTCTCCTTTGGCTGGAAGAACAAAGGAAGGCATTGACTACTATCTATGTGGCAGCCATCTTTACCGCCGTGGTGAAAGCTGCTCCACTTGCTGGCACGTCAGAAGAGATGATGTGGAGAAGGCGGTGTTCGATGTCTTGCAGGCCGCCTTGCCCGAGGATGGCGCAGCACTGGATGATACCGTGAAACTCTACAACAAGTGGGCGAGTGAGCAGTCCAGGTGCTATCAGGAGACAGATCAGCAGCGATTGGCAGCCATTGAGATTATAGATCAGAAGATTGAGCGCTTGATGACGGCAGTTGCCGAGGGACTACCTGCTGGCGAAGTCTCCAAAGCCGTCTCCGAATTGTCGTCCAAGAAACAGCGACTCGTGCAACTCGGAAATATGCAGTCACCCAAGCCGATCCTCGTAGAGGGTCTTCTTAAGCAGGCGCGCGAGCTAAGGCAAAAGCTTGATTGCAGCGATGATGGGCAGAGGAGAATGGTTCTTCAGCAGTTCCTTAGAGGTATAACTGTGCACCCTGACAAGAAAGAGATTCTCGTAAAAATCAAAAGTCCACTCCCGCAGATGGGAATGGACTTCGAACTTGGTCATTCAGTTGATATCCCCGAAGGGATTCGAACCCTTGAGCTATGTTACTTTCCACCCATACCCGAGAGTTTGATGCCTTCGACGAAGTATCTTTGGTTAAAGACGAAGAGCAGCAATACCGGGATGAGGGCGATCACCGATCCCGCCATTAACTGGGTGTAATTCGTGGAGTGCTGGCCGACGAACTCGCGGAGCCCGATAGGCAGCGTCCTCATCTCAGCGGTGATCGTAGTGACCAACGGCCACATGTATGAGCCCCAGAAGCCCATGAAAGTGAAAGTCGTAAGCGTCGCAATCGCCGGTTTCGAAAGCGGCAGGATAACACGTGCCCAGATGCCGATATGCCCTGAGCCGTCGATCTTTGCGGCGTCCTCAAGCTCAGTCGGAAGTCCCATAAAGAACTGCCGGAGCATGAATGTCCCATAAGCGCTGAAAAGTCCGGGGATGATGAGCGCCTGGTAGGTGTTGACCCAGCCGAATGTCCTCATAATCACGAACACCGGGATCATTGTGACCGAGCCTGGGATCATCATCGTGGCGAGATATGCAAAAAACAGTTTGTCCCTGCCGGGGAATTTCAATCGGGAGAATGCATAGGCAGCCATCGCGCTCGTTACGACCTGCCCGAATGTTCCGACTATCGCGACGAATATGCTGGTCAGATAAAGCCTGAAGAAGTTGATCTCATGCCAGGCATCGGGGTAATTTCCCCACCATGCGCGGATTGCCTCGCCGTTCACCTTAGTGTCATGCCAGGAAAAATACTTCGGCATCAGGTTTATGCCGCCCCCCGGCGCGAACACTTCGCTTGGCTGCTTGATAGAGGTGCTTATCATCCATAGCAGCGGTATCAGCATGCTCACGGCGCCGATAGCCAATATCGCATAAAGGGCAATTTTCTTTCCCAGGCTCAGTCTAATCATATGTTACCACTCTTCCGCCCAGTTTCCACGTGATCAGCGTGAGTATCAGGATCACCGCGAACAGGAACCACGCAATTGCGGAGGCGTATCCCATGTTGAACTTCTGGAACGCCGTTTGGTACAGGTAATACTCGACAGTTGTCGTTGAACCCGCAGGACCGCCGCCGGTCATCACGTCAGCCGTCATGAACCCGCCCTGGAAACCTCCGATTACGCTCATGATGAGGACGAAAAATGTGGTTGGGCTGATCATCGGCCATGTGACCGACCAAAACTTGCCCCACGGACCGGCGCCATCGATCTCCGCGGCTTCATAGTATGAACTCGGCACTCCCTGGAGCGCCGCGAGATACAGGATCATATTGAAACCGCCAAGACCACCCCATACGCCCATTATGATAAGCGATGGTTTTGCCCACTGGACTGTATCGAGCCACTTGGGAGGGGTCATCATGAATGCGTTCAGAGTTCCGTAAAGGCTACGCCCATACGCACCCATAAGCACGAAGATTGCCGCGCCTGCGATTACCATAAGCACTTTGAGCAGGGCGTCAGCTCCTTCGATGTTAAATTTATCGAGTATCCATCGCACAAGTGAAAGCAACATGGCGATGACTGCCGTCACTATTGCTCCAATTACAACTGCGCACAGGATAGTAAACCCTACCGCGAGCAGCTTGTTGGAGTAGATGGTCTCTCCCGCCAGCCTCAGGCTCTTATTGATGAGCCCGATATCCGCGTTGAACAGATACTTCCAGAGGATCAACAGTGCCACGCCGGAACATACCGTAGGTAAAAAGTAGATCGTCCGAAAAACTGCGATTCCCTTCAGCTTCTGGTTCATCAACAGTGCCACAATCAGGCTTCCGGCCATCCCGACCGGTATGCCTATCATCAGAAAGACTGTGTTATATACATACTGCCAGAAGAACGGGTCGTTTGCGATCAGCCGGCCGCTTTCTCTGTGAAAGCCCAGAAGATTGGTGAAGTTATCCAGCCCTACCCAGGATGGCGGTCTGAAGATATTCCAGTGGCAGAATGCCATAGCGAGCGATACGACGACGGGTACCGAGGTAAATAAAAGAAACCCCAGGAAGTTTGGAGCCAGGAAACCGAGTGCTGCCAGCGTCTCACGCCTCCGGCTGCTCATATCGCGGGTTATTTTTGCTTGTCTCTTGTGTCTAGACATATTTTTACTCAGTTCAGGAAGTTAGGGTTTGCTATATTGCGGTGTATAATAGCGTTTATGCGCCTGGCGATTTTATCACAGGCCTGCTCAGGTGTCTGTGCCTGCAGCCAC
The DNA here is from genome assembly GCA_039680575.1 of Armatimonadota bacterium. Classification (GTDB taxonomy): domain Bacteria; phylum Armatimonadota; class UBA5829; order UBA5829; family DTLH01; genus JBDKSP01. The sequence goes on along the minus strand of JBDKSP010000045.1, from coordinate 1,640 downwards.
ATTTTGTCCAGTTCCAAGCCTATCACCGCGTTGACATCTACGTTGTTGATATATGGAGAGAACTCCGGTGCCCGCGCATAAGCCATCTCATTCAGATGGAGTTGGTTGTTCTTCTCGTTCGGATAAGCCGGGTTATAGCTGAAAGCCTTTTTGACCTCAGGCGTGTTCAAAGTAGGAATTCCATCACCGTATTCAGCCAGGAGCATCTGGTTGTCCTTGCTCAAGAGGTGGCGGATGAAGGTTATTGCGGTTTTCTTATGGCGGCACGATTTCGGGATAGCGTAAGACTTGCTCGCAAGCAGCGTGAAGCGGTATGGACCATGCGGAACACTTACCACATCCCAGTCAAGATCCTTCTGCTCACGATACTGAATGCTCAGCCACCGCCCGGAGATAGTCATAGCGACCATAGACTCTCTAAAGAGCAGGGCATCGGTTCCCCATGCGCCTGTCGGAGCCATACTCTGCGCCTCACTGGAGGTCGGAAGCACGTGGTATTTGAGCCTGAGATCAGCCCAATACCGAATACCCCTTTTGACCTCTGGCGAGTTCATCGTGCAGATCTTGCCATCCGGGCTGAACATATGTCCTCCATACATCCAGATGAAGAACCACCAGTCGCAGTTATTGACAAAGAGCCCTTTCCTGACCGGCACCTGCTGGCCGCTTATAGTCCTATACTTGGTAAGTTTTTTTGCGGCTGCAAGGCATTCGTTCCAGGTCCAGTTGGGTTTGGGGTAAGGAATACCGGCCTCCCGGAACAGCTTTTTGTTGTAGAAGAGCACAAATGGGCCGCAGTTCTCGGGAATTCCGACTATTTTGCCCTGGTAGTAGATGTAAGGCTTCAGGCATGGATACAGCTTGTCTACGGGCAGGCCGTATTCCTTTACGTAGGGTGTCAAATCCTCAAGCACATCATTCCTGGCGAAAAGCCGGATGGACTGGGGTTCATAAAGCGCCATCACATCCGGCGGCACGTCCCCAGCGAGCTGTGTTAGAAGCCTTTGGCCATCTGCACCTGGGTCGTTGATGACGTCTATATCTGGATGCTCTGCCTCGAAGAGTTTTATCTGCTCTTTGCGTGCGGGGCTTGGGTCAACACACCATCGGATGACGGTTTTGCCTTTGACCGTAGGATATGCCGTGGCATAGAGGTAGATGCCTGTGATGACAGTAAGCACAACGGCCGCAGTAATACCCGCAATCCTTAATATATTTTTAAAATTATTATTCGTTTTCACGAATATATTCTAGCTCAACTGTTAGTATACGCGCAAGCGGCGTGTAAGTTCAGTGTTGATGATTACAACGTCATGCTGAGCTTGACTCAGCATCCAGGAAGAAAATGGACCCTGAATCAAGTTCAGGGTGACGTGCTTCTATCCATGATGACGTGCTGGTTGTTCAGGGTGATATAATTCTTGCAAGAGTGAACTCTTACGGCGGCGTAAGGTGGATGAAAGTACCCCATTTGCCGGACACATTGCTAGTCCAAAGAATGCAACGCGGAAGACGTATTGCCTCACTTAAAAACCGTACCATAGCGCAGGTCGTTGCCTCACGAAGAATCGTACCGTGTGAGGCACCGTTGCGTGTTACTGATGCAGTGTATCATAAAGCTCCTTTACGAGTTGATTGAT
>JBDKSP010000044.1:0-13450 GCA_039680575.1 Armatimonadota bacterium | reverse complement strand
GCAAACTCCTATATGTGTAATACTTGCTACTTCGACGTGAGCTTCCAAAGTACCTGTGTTGCGGTAATGATACTTTATGTAAACTTCGTTCACACTGCGCCCCTGATTAAGATGCGTTTGCCCTGATTTATCCCACTTGTTAAAGTCGAGTTTGTCTTTTATATTTATTATTTGGCATATTGCGTCATTATGGTTACGGGCAAAACTGAAAGATGGTACCGGATAGGCTTGTTAGCAAATCCAATATTACTACTAATAATCACCCCTTAACAGCTTAATTTCGAGCTCAGTGGATTAGAGCATCTGACTTCGGATCAGAGGGTCGGGGATTCGAGTCCCTTCAGGCGCGCCATTTTTGTGCGTAAAATCGGCTGCTGGACAATGAAATCCGGCAGCCTTTACTATTTTTGCTCACATTTTGCTAACGGACGGTTAATGTGTCTGTTTAAGTTCGCTCGCCATGGGGTAGATTCGTTCACAGTCGGAGTGTGACTAAGTAGTCTCCGTTTCTAGTAGCAATCATAGGTAGAGTCCGGCTCCTGCGGAGCTCCCCGTGGTCCGGTGGGTCCACAGGGTAGATGGCCGGCACGGAGACCGGCCACTACGTCAAGCTGGCCTACTATTAAGACAGGATGTTACTTAGATGGCGACCTCTAATGTAAAATCTTCCGTTCAGTTCCAGCAACCGGCAGTGGAAAAGGCATCTACTGCGCGAGTGTGGTTGACAGCGCTTGTCTTGACGCTGGCAGCCGCCGTGTTTAGGCTCTACCGGCTGGGTGACTGGAGCTTCTGGGTCGATGAGATGTTCACCCTGCGGGATATCTCCGGTAATGGCGGACTCGGCCTGTATCACGGTATGACCTATCCGCTCTCCTACTTTCTGATAGGCCTCAGCGTGGAGCATTACGGCGTGAGTGAGTGGAGTATGCGGATTATCCCGGCAATAGTCGGCATGGCAACTCCAGCCATGGTCTATCTCCTTGGCCGAAAGTCGTTCGGCGAGCTCCCGTCGGCAATAGCGTCTGCAATCATAGTGATCTCCCCGTGGCATCTTTACTGGTCTCAGATGGCGAGGTTCTACACAATGACGCTTTTTTTTTCGAGCGCCTCGATTCTGATGCTCCATCGCGGAATAGAAGATAACAAAAGAGGCTATGTCGCCGCGGCGGGTATCCTGATGGCGCTTGGTACGGCATCGCACTATTCCGCCCTCCTGATTATCGCAGCAATACTGGTCTACGCCGGGTTGATCTACCTGCTCAGGTGGCAGCATCCCAGGGGACTCAACCTGGTAAACGCTGTTATATTTCTTGCTCCATTCATAATCGGGGGGATTTTCTTCCTGCCGAAAGCCGTCTCGCTGTTTTCGAAATACGCTGCAGGACTCCCGACCGGAACTCATATCGCAAACCCTGTTAAAGCAGCCGGATACATGGTCTTTTCGATAGGTTACAGGCTGGAGCCGCTAGTTGCCGTGCTTGCGATTGCCGGAGCTTGTATGGGAATAGTCAGGCGAGACAGGGGAACACTCGCCTTGACCTGCGTAATAGCAGTCCCGGCGTTGTTTTTGATCGCCGCGGGAATCATGTCGCATGCAGAGAACCGTTACGCATTCGTCATACTGCCTGCCGCAGCGATCCTTGCCGGGACCGCGGCTTCGACCATGATAAAGATCGTCCGCGAGAAGAGCCGCCTTCTGGCTTTTGCCATCCCAATTATCATCGCACTACCCCTACTCCAGCACGACATGTCATATTTCACCGTCTCGAATGGAGAGCGGTGGAACTACCGCGCGGCTGCCGATTACCTGCGTGCGCACATCAGCAAGGGAGAAACGGTCTATTCATCGATGTGGATGCCGCTTGCATACTATTTGAAAGATACTGATCTTGTCGTGCAGGACTTGAACGCTGGTACGGACGCCTCCGGCCTGCCCAGCAGCCGCTCGTGGCTCGTCATGGAAGATGCCACGCGCGGCGAATCCATATCCAGACAGCTTTCCGGATGGATCGATGCCAATTGCAGCCTGAAAGCCCATTTCTCTGCATCGTCTCCTGCCACCGATTATGGAATATCAGTATATCAGAGAATAATCGATCATCCGTCTGATTGACACCCGGCCTTGCTCGCCATATAATCACACGTGATAGTCTGCTTCCGGTGGAGACGACTTAATGATGAGTTTCAGATAACTGAAACTCTTTCGGCAACAGTTGGTATACGATTCGTTGTTATGAGAACAGCCGGAAATCTATAATTTTAGGATAAGGCCTCTTACGCATGCAGCACACCAGCAACTTTAATATCGTTGTACCACTCGATCAGATCGAGGACCCTCGATCCTGCGGCTCGAAAGCGGTAACACTGGCACGCCTACTCAGGCTGGGTTTCCATGTCCCAGGTGGATTCTGTCTTGGCGCGGACGCATACAGGACTCATCTCTGGGCTGCCGGTGTCCGCACGCTCGCAAGAGGCATCCCTGACGCCGAGACCCGCGAATCGCTGCGAAGCGCGATTATCGAACATGACCTACCTCCCGATGTCTTCTGTGCACTAAAGGATGCCTACGCCTCTATGGGTGAGGATGTAAAGGTTGCCGTCCGGCATTCCGCATCGGATGATGGGATCGCCGGTAAATCGTATGAAACGGCGCTCGATGTCCAGGGGCTTCAGCCGCTAATCGATGCAGTGAAGAGAGTCTGGGCATCCCTCTGGTCGGACCAGGCTGCGGAACTCAGGGAAAAGCTGTCCGAGCAGACCGAGCCCACCATGGGAGTCCTTATCCAGCCGATGGTCGATATACGGTCGTCCGGGGTCGTAGTCGCAGCCAACCCACTGGCGGGCAATCCCAACGAGGTACATATACGGTCCACCTGGGGAATCCATATCGATTCATCTCCTGCAGACCTTGCTGTAGTGGACCTTAAGGATTTTTCCATTACGCACTCGTCCATTGCCCAAAAAGAGACAATACAGAAGATCACACCGGAGGGAATCCGGCCTGGACCATCTACCGCCGAAATGGCGCAATCCTCGTCGATCCTCCCGGCTGAGATAGTGGAACTGGCTGAACTGGCTGTATGGGTGGATACTTCGCTCGGCGGTCCGCATATGATCCAGTGGGCGCATGACGGCAGCCGGTTCATAATCTTCGAGGCTCAACCGATTGGACGGCATCGTCCGTATTTCTCTGCTTCGTGGCATGACCGGAAAGAAGCGCTTCTGGTTTGGAGGCTGCTCTCGAACGGTCCGGCACCTGTCCTGATCAATAGCCTGCCTGTATTCCATAGGAAAAGCATCCTTACGCTGCCTTCAGCAAAAAAACATCTTGCAGTCCGGTGCCAGGCGGGCAGGCCATATAAGCGGGTCATCTACCCATGGGAAACTCCAAGCAGATGGTCGGCATTTCTTGATGTTATAGCCGGTGCTAGGCTTCACCGCAAGTGGAAATCCGCAGCAGACAGAGCCGTAAAAGGGTGTTGGAGCGATCTTTCAAGGCCTGTGCAAAAACTGTCGAAACCCGAACTGGTCTCATCGACTCGGCGCGCAATAAACCGGGTCGATTCATCCGCCCAGTGGTCTCAATCCATATCTTATTCGTCCGCCAGGTTCGCGCATTTGATAAAAGGCATGCTGCTTTCCAGCGGAGCAGGTCCGACGGTACTGCCGCGGCTGCTGCAGGGACAGGACCCGCCATGGCTTGAGAGAGACATGGCGATTCAACGGCTTGCGGCGTATGTCAAACAGTCGAAAGAAGATGAAGACGCCATCGACGCGCCTCAGGAAATAGCACGCGACCTGTCCAAACAGCTCGGTTACGTGTTCGAAGATATGCGCGACCAATACGATCCTTCTTCCTGGCAAAGCTGGGTCGAAAACCCGAACAGAGCAGTGCAGCTTGCCGAAGCGCTTGCCCGTGGACCGCTTTTGGACACAGAACTCGCCTACAGAAAATCGGCTGCCATAGCCCGTGTATCGGAGGATGTCGCTCTCGCGGCGATCCGCTCTTCGAGGAGTAAGCTGAAGTGGCCTCTATCCAGGATGAAGTTCAGGATGCTGCTCCACAGAGTGCGTTCGTCCGTCGCAGCGGCGAGCGCAGCCGAACAGGTCCATGCACTGGCGCTTTCCGTGCTGCGGACAAGACTCATCGAGCTCGGAAACCGGCTTAAAGAGACAAAGATCCTTACAGCGGCCGAAGATGTCTTCTACCTGACCGTTGACGAGGTCTCTAGTCTGAAATTTAATATCGATGATGCCGCGCTTAAGTCGATTGCCCACCTTATTGCAGAGCGGAAGCACAGCGTGTGGCTTGAGACGCGGTTGAACGCGCCGGAATGGCTCCCGCTCGGAGCTGGACCGCGCCTGGATGAGCCTCCTTCCACTGCAGGCAGAATCCTGACTGGAAAACCGATCCGTTCAGGTGAAGCCATCGGCCAGGCAAGAGTCGCACGATCCCTGGATGACGCTATGGAGCTTCAACCGGGTGAGGTGCTGGTCGTAAAGGAGATCAGCCCAGCCTGGACACCGCTCCTCAGCCTTGCATCCGGTCTTGTGCTGCTCCAGGGAGACCACCTGTCTATCGGGTCGATAGCCGCGCGCAACTACGGCATTCCCTGCGTATCGGAAATCCCGGGGGTAACATCAGCCATTCAGACCGGGCAAACCCTTAGGGTCGATGGCAGCGGCGGCACGGTAGAGATCGTAAAACGCAGAAGCTGAAAACGGGAGATCCTCAAGATTTCGCGCGGTTTAGAATCCGGTCAGCCACGTCCATCCACCTGGAGTTTGGGTAGTCGTTTTTCAGGAGCTCGATTGTCTGAGCCGCCTGCTCAGGCTGATTAAAGCGGTCCAACTGTATCTGAGCAAGTTTGACCAATGCCATTTCGGCCTCAGAACTCCCATGAGCTGCAACCGCGAGCCGATCGAACATATCGGAAGATTCCTTCGTCTCTCCGAGCGACTCAAGAGAGCACGCAAACTTGAAAGCGGTGTTTGGGTTGAGTGCAGACTCCGGCCAGAACTTCAGCGCTTCCCGCAGGCAGGCCAGAGCTTCATCCTGCTGTCCTTTTTTACGGTAGAGTTCTACCGCATCGAGGTAACTTGCTGTTGATCCTATCTGGTCGCCGAGAAGCGCCCGAATCCGCCCCAGCTCGCCATATGCAAACGGATCGGATGGGTCAGCCCCGGCGAGTTTTCTGAACTGCTCGGCAATATCGATCAAGGTCTTCCGCCGCAGTTCCTCCAGGCTCGACTCCGGGGATTTGTGGTTATCGCGAAAAACCGTCAACCAGGCCGCGGTCATCCCAAAGACAAACCCTCCAATGTGCGACCAGTAACCGATACTGCTGACATCTATCGGGCCGATATTTGTGGTAAACATCCCTGCGATACCGAACCCTGCCTGTATCACAAGCCAGGAAAAGATCAGATATAGCGAAGGAATATCCGCATTGTAGATTTTGATTTTTTCCTGGTTGAACCTTATGGCATAAACCCCCATCACACCAGCGACAGCGCCCGAAGCCCCGACTACCGGAACGCTCAGAAGTTCTGACGGAAGGAACGCGAGGGTTATCAGCACATGTAGCAGCGAGGCCATAAACCCACTTCCGATGTATAACAACAGGAAGATGACCGGTCCTGTAACACGTTCCACTTTGCGTCCGAAAAGCCATAGGAAAAAGATATTCACAATCAGATGTGTCAGGTCGAAGTGAAGGAAGATGGTAGTAAAAAGCCTCATGAACTCGAGCCGTTCCGGAATGAGCCCGTACCGGTTGGCAAGATCGGCATGGTCCCCGGGAAGCACACCTACATAGAGGATAATGTTGAGAACGACAAGGCTGACCGTAGCCAGGGGAAAGGTTTTCGCCTGCCCGGTTGCAGTCGTCCGTATATTCTCCGCGTCGCCCCTCTGTTCGATCATACAGCATACTACCTAACGGATTTCAGTTAATACCTGAAACCCTCCCGAAACTGAAGGTTACTCAGCAATTATACTCTTCGGCGAAAAGGCGTGTAAATACTCCAGGGGCGTAATCGCTTGTCAAAAGGCCGGTATGGCAACTAACATATCCATAGGAATGCAGGAAATGAGAACCGTGATATGGCGCATGTAAAAACAGGCATCGAAATACTGCTCGACCAGAGATCAAGCCCGGTCTTCAAGTGGAGAATCGGACTTATCACCAACCGGAGCGCGGTTACTACTGATCTGACCCCATCGTTCGACGCTCTTCTTAAGGCCGGAGTCAAGGTCACGGCACTCTTCGCCCCGGAGCATGGCTTTACAGGACAGGCCGCCGATGGAGAGCGTATAGAGTCCTTCATCGACGAGAAAACGGGAATTCCTGTTTACAGTCTCTACGGAACCACGAAAAAACCGGCGACGGAGATGCTTGCCGGTGTCGATATGCTCCTCTTCGACATTCAGGATGTCGGCGCGCGGTTTTACACCTTCCTCTACACGATGGCTTACGCTATGGAAGCATCCGCTGAAGCCGGTAAACCGTTTGTCGTGCTCGACAGGCCAAACCCAATAGGCGGAATAAGCATAGAAGAGCCGATGCTGAGTCCTGAATTCTCTTCGTTCGTCGGGTTCTACCCGGTACCAATCCGTTATGGGATGACCATAGGTGAATTCGCCCGGATGATTAACAGGGAGTTCGGAATAGGCGCGGAACTTACCGCCGTACCGCTCTCGGGCTGGAAACGGGAGATGTGGTTCGACGAAACCGGGCTTCCCTGGGTTCCGCCGTCTCCCGCAATACCGACTCTGGAGACTGCCGCGGTCTATCCTGGGGCATGTCTTCTGGAAGGGACGAATGTTTCAGAAGGAAGAAGCACAGAGATGCCGTTTCAGACGACCGGTGCGCCGTGGATCGATAGCGCTAAGCTGGCTGATGAGCTTAACCTGGCAAAACTGCCGGGAATTCGATTCGATCCCGTGAATTTCACCCCTTCGTCCTCCAAATATGCCGGTTTTGAATGCTCGGGCGTTAGCTGGAAAGTCACAGACAGGGATAAGTTTCTGCCGGTTATGACCGGAGTGAAGGTTATCGAGATCATCCACAGGTTATGGCCGGAGGAGTTCGAATTCAGGAAGCCGGGACCGGATGGGCGATACTTCTTCGACCTGCTTGCAGGAACGGACCGGCTGAGACAGGATTTGGAATCAGGCCGGTCCGCTGAAGAGATAGCCGCCGGTTGGAAAGACGGCATTTTAGAGTTTTGTAAAGTCAGAAGAAGCTACTTGTTATACTAACGCAGCATTTTCGACTCTGAGACCTCGTTCGCATTGTAAAATATCAGAATTCGCCAGAGCGGACGTCGTTAATGTAGGAACGGAACGCTTCCTTCAACTGTCCTGCGATCTTTGTATACTGTCTCGCGTGTTTGGGGACGAACTCTTCGGAATATCCAACAAGGTCGTGCATTACCTGCACCTGCCCGTCGCAGTCCGGTCCGGAACCTATCCCGATGGTCGGGATCAGGAGTTCGTTTTTCATCCGTTTCGCAAGTTCAGGCGTAACAAGTTCCAGCACTATGGCAAATGCACCGGCTTCCTGCAGCGCCTTGGCATCCTGGCGGAGTTGGAGAGCCGCGTCATCCCCTCTTCCCTGGATGCTGTACCCGCCGAACTGATGCACAGACTGGGGTATCAACCCCAGATGCCCCATGACCGGGATTCCCATACCGGTAAGCTTTTTGACCACAGGCAGGGCGGCTGCGCCGCCTTCCAGCTTCACAGCCTGTGCTCCAGCCTCCTGAAGCATCCTCCCCGCGTTACGAGCGGCATCTTCTATACTCGTCTGATAGGACAGGAAGGGCATGTCTGCAACCACGAGCGCATGCTTTGTTCCCCGGACAACTGCGGATGTATGGTGGATCATCATGTCCATCGTCACCGGCAGAGTATTCTCAAAGCCAAGGGCTACCATTCCGACCGAATCCCCGACCAGGATAACATCAACCCCGGCTTCATCCATGAGCTTCGCAGTCGGACAATCATACGCCGTGAGGACCGTTATCTTCTCGCCCCTCTCCTTCATCTCTCTTAAACTCGGAGCGGTGACTCTAGATTGCATGTTGCACTACCTTTCTACAGAGTTTTGGCAGTTGATGTAATGAGCAAGCAATATCATTTCAGCCAAAACTCTTTAGGCAAAACATTGACCCAATATACCACCCAAACAGCATTCCTGTGAATACCACATTGCCGCCGAAGATCAAAACCGAGGTTACGCCCCTGGAATAAAGCAGCGCGGAGAAGTATACTATGACAACTGTAGCCAGAAACACCTTCAGCACTGCCTTTGACACCGAATTCTGGATAATCGCAAACAGCAGGTAAATTCCCGCCGCGGCAATGAAAAAGATCGGACCGAAAAACAATAGAATAAGCCCCGCCGGGACAATTGTCCATGTCCTGTCAGTCGACTCGAATATCAGCTCATCATCCGGGTGGTTCACTATCCCGTTTATCCCGAGGAGAAACCCGACAAGCACACCCTCTCCAAACATCATCCCGACAAGGTTCCAACTCCAGGTATTGATCCACGCCAGCCTGAAATCGCTGAGAAATGAGATCGGCTCTCCGGGATATATACTTATCAGGGGCAGCGCGAACACAGCGATAGCCCACCCCAGCGCATTCAGCGCGATAACCTTCGCGGATGGCCTGTTGTCCGGTACATCCCATGAAAAATCGACGGGAGCGGAGCGCTCGATCAGCTTTTCGAGCTTTTTCTGGCTGTCCATGTCTCCCGGTTGGAGCTGGACAGCATAATTGTACTCGTTGATCGCAGACTCATAGTGCTTCTGCGCCCTGTAGACATCACCGAGGACCGCATGGGCGCGCGCGCAGGACCTGTCCAGCTTGAGCGCCTCCCTGCAGAGCGACTTGGCCTCGATCAGCCGCTTTTTTATAAACGCCATTTCGGCGTCTTTGATGAGTTTATCGACCGCGATGCGCGTATTCACAGCGGGCCGTACGGTGCTGGACGGTCGCGCTGCGCTCGAAGGCGGACGGATTGAAGCCGGTTCGGGCAGAGTCGAATCGTACATCCAGCGTTTTTCGGGGTCCACCAGTGTCTTGTAGGCTTCGGTTATCCGAACGAAGATTTTCGCTGCCGATTCTTTGTCCTTGGCGACATCCGGGTGGTACTTACGGGCGAGTTGGCGGTATCTCTTTTTTATGTCTGCTGCGCTTGCGGTTTTGGGCAGACCGAGGGTCTCATAATGGTTTTGCTCGGTGTGCATGATTACAAGCCAACTAGTCCCGTATAACTTTGGTAGAAATCAATAAGGATCTTGCAGACGATGATTCCCGCGATGACGATAAGCCCGACAAAGAGGATATAGCCGAATTTTTCGAGTGTAGCTTCTGCTTCGTTGTTATAGTACTCGCCGACCTTGTCCATGACAAGGTCCATGCTGCCGGTCTTTTCACCGGTGGTCATCATTCCGAGAACCATTTCCGGGATCTTGCCGGTCTTTTCCAGTGCATCGGAAAGACGCCCGCCTTCGCGAAGCTGAGGAATGGATGACCTCACTGCACGGGAGATCACAGCGTTGCCCACAGCATCCGATCCAAGTTCCACAGCTTGAGCCAAGGGCACGCCTGCCTTGTACGTCACTGAGAGCGCCGATGTAAACCGGGACATCGCAAGTTTTTTCGATACCGCTCCAAGGACCGGGAAAGTAGTCTTTACATAATCCCATCCATAGTGAACGGGAGGTATCAGAAGAAGCACTTTTATCAGAAAATACAGAATCGCACAGACCAAAAGAACCGGCAGCAACTCGCTGGTCAGTATTGCCTGCACTCTCGGCCAGCCCTGGTCAATGATCTCCTTCACTTTAGAGATCGGGTTCAAAAATAGTACTGCGGCGATTATAAAGACACCAACGATCTTCGGGTAAAGAGTTATTTTGGAGAACTTGCGCCTGATATCGAGCTCGCGTTCGAGGTAACAGGCGATCTGCTCTATCATCGAGTCCATCGCCCCGCTTGTCTCGCCTATCCTCACAAGCCCAATCTGGATCGGCGTGAATACCCTCGGATGCATAGCGAGGAAATTGGAGAGCATCCCTCCGTTTCGCACGTGCTCCGCCGCGCGGACAGCCAGTACCTGAATCCGCCCCGTTCCTTTTTGCCTGCCGATGCTGTCGAGTGATTCACCCATTGACATCCCGGCCTTAAGCATCGTGGCCATCTGCCGGAAAAAGATGGTAAGCGACCTCAGGCTGACACCGGACCAGAACGCGGAAAAACCCACTGATTGAGATGGCGCGGCTGATTGCCTGGTGCGCTCCTCGCGCAACTCCAGCGGCCAGCAGCCCATCTCACGTATTTTTCCTGCTGCAGAACGGCTATCGACCGCTTCCACCGTACCGGTCACTATCTCACCAGCCCTGTTTTTTGCTTTGTAATTGAAATCCGGCATAGAAATTACCCCAGCTCACCGAATTTTGCGCCGATTTTATAAAAGGCGACAACGAACTTGATAATTAACCACCCCGTCAAGATGATAATCGGCAAATTCAGCAGTGTCATAGCTGTCAACCGCCCCTTTATTTTGGAACCGGAGACAACATCCATATGATAGTCGGCCATCCGTTCAAGCATTTCGGGTACACTTCCAGCAGTCTCTGCTGTTTTTACGAGGTTCGAGTCTTCAGGAGAGAAGACATTGGATGAAACAAGAGTATCATAGAGCGTCGTATTCGGCTGGCGGAAATAATCGCTCATCCTTCTTAACTTTCGAGCTATATCCGAGTTCCGGACGGTTACGCTTGCGGCAGCCCAGGCCTGAGCCGGAGCAACACTGGCGTTATAGAGCCTGAAGAGAGTCTTGAGGAACCGTTCTCTTGCTCTCGCGCGATGCAGCGGACCCCAGAGGGGAACAAGGAGAAGTCCAGAGTCGAGTACCCTTCTTATCGACGGGACTCTCTTCAAATAGCCCCAGGTATATGCAAAGATGACCCAGCCGATGAATGTCGGAACCGACAGGTGTAAAAACCCTTTTTTGTAGGTCTGAAAGACGATCTTAGAAGCCTGTTGAATGTTTACCGAAGCAAGCTCGTTTCCTACGGATTGTTTTGTGGAGATAGTCGCGACATCCACAAAGAATTGTTCCACGTTCCATACCGGTATGAGTAAGATCAGAAACAGGATGTTTGCTTTAGCTATCCACCAGCCGACGCTTCCCCAGAGCCGGTCCTTGGCTTCCTGCTCCAGTTCCGTTGCGGCCTCTTCCAATGCAACATCCAGATAGCCGCCCAGCTCTCCTGCCCAGATGATTCCCACTGTGTGAGCCGGAAATACGCGGGGATATGCCGCCATGGCGGAAGAAAGGCTGGTCCCCATCTGCACCTTGCCTGCCATTTCTCCGCAGATTCTTCTAAGTTTCCAGTGTTTTGTTGCACGCTGGAGCTCATTCAGCGATTGAATGAGCGGCATTCCCGCTCTGACCAGCGTTGCCAACTGGCGGTAGAACCTTGCCAGATGGCGCAGCCGCACACAGGACTCGATACTTACCGGAACCTCGGATTGAGCTTTCGGCTGCCGGACTGCAGCCGCACGCGTCGATTGAGTATATGCGGCGGAGGGCACAATCGACTTCAGCGCGTAGCCCATTGCCGAAAGTCGCTGCGCGACGGCCTGTTCGTTTGCCGCATTCATGGCTCCCCGGACCAACTTCCCGGATTTGTCTACTGCTTCATATCGAAAAACGGCCATTGCAAGTATGGGTGTGGAAACCTAGCCGATCCTGCGCACCCTCTCCTTTTCAGCGTTATCTTCTTCAGCAGCCGACCGCGCGGCTTCTACTGCAGTCTGCCCGCCGGGGAGCGTGAGATCCGGGGCTATTTCCGCAAGCGGTTCCAGCACGAACCTCCGCTCCATCATCATCGGGTGAGGGATTTTGATCCCTTCCTCGTCGATTGTCTCGCTCCCGTAGAGCAGAACATCTATATCTATGACTCTCGGTCCCCAACGAAATGTTCGCTTTCTGCCCATTAATTCCTCTATGGCTTGGACCGCGTCCAAAAGCTCGCGGGGGCTGAGAGTCGTTTCGATCAACGCAACCGCGTTTATGAAGTCCGGCTGGTCCTTGTACCCGACCGGGGAGGTCTCGTACATCGACGAGACCCGTAGTACTTCTATATGCGGATTTTCCGCAAGAAGCTCGACTGCATGGCCGATATTCCTCTCCCGGTCATTAAGGTTCGATCCAAGTCCCAGGTAAACTCTCATAAACCTTCCTGAAGCACCAGCGTCACTCCGCCCATGATCCCGGCGTCATCTCCGAGTTCCGCGCGGACCACCTTGCAGACGCTGCGGGACTGTTTCAGCGCGAGCGCTTCTACCGTCCTCAAAAGCGGGCCCCAGAGCACTTCTCCGGCCTGCGCGATGCCGCCGCCGATTATAACCATCTCAGGGTTTATCAGGTTGATGGCATTTGAAACGCCTACACCTACATAATAGGCTGTCTCGGCCATCGTCTCGATAGCGACCTCGTCCCCGGCTTCAGCAGCTTTCGAAATGTCGGCAGGAGTGATGCTCCAGAGAAGCCAGTCCTCATCCCGGATCAGCATGCTCGGACGTCCCAACTGGACCTTCCTCGCTGCGCGCTTGATTATGGCATCTCTACCGGCAAGCGACTCAAGACAGCCGTATCTGTTACAACTGCAGAGCGGACCGTCCGGCAGAACGATAGTATGCCCGATCTCGGCAGCGCTATCATTTGCGCCTACCCACAGTTTCCCATTGAGGATAATCCCTCCGCCGATGCCCGTGCCGAGCGTGAGCATGACAAGCGTGCTTACGTTTCTTCCGGCTCCGAATTTATACTCTCCGAGCGCTGCGACATTTACGTCGTTACCCATAAATACGGGCAGTCCCAATTCTTCTCTTATGGGAGCAAGCAGCTGAACGCCATGCCAGTCCTTGAAGTTCGGGGACCACAAAGTGATCCCTTCTTTGGAATTGTGCCAGCCTGGGACCCCCATGCCGACTCCGGCAACCTGCGATAGGTCGATGCCAGCACTCTCCACAGCCAACCGGATGGACTTGATGATCTGCCCGACAGTCACATCCACGCCTTCCGTGGCAAGAGAGGGTACGCGTCCTTCACCCACCATCTTTCCGTCTCTCGTAGTCGCCGCAGCCCGGACATTCGTGCCCCCGAGGTCTACCCCGACTATGTAAGGTTTTACTTCACCGCTCAATTTTTATCTCCTGAATTAGAATATTACAGACTTAAATATATCCTTCACCCTGATCGGGTGTCAACGGAGGCAATTGCGGTAAGTCGATCTGAGTATGATTTCAGGCATCGAAAAAATGTGAAAGCCCCAAGTGCTGAGCGTGGGAAATGCAGTCAGAGGCAAAATAGTTAAAAATCTACCCCAAAAAGTAATGAACTCCTGAGCCCGTTGTCGAAGT
>JBDKSP010000043.1:0-33088 GCA_039680575.1 Armatimonadota bacterium | reverse complement strand
CTGCATAGAAGTCCCGTAATCATCCTTTTTCTCGTATCAATACTAACAATCCCGCCATTTTTCCAGACCAATCCTATACACCCGATAATCATATACAAGCTCACTGTCTAAAAACGATGCTCCTGATTTCCCGCTAATATAATTTGACATCTGACAGCCTGACTGATATTCTTTTCAAGAGCCAGTAGTATCGGCTTATGCAAGTTGTAGTACCAAGATGGGAAATACGATGTGTAAGACCGGTCCAAGTGTTACTGGCGCCACTTGATTACCCTCTACTTCGTCATCCCTGCCATAACTGATGAGTTATCACCAGCCCTTGCAGTACTTGGGGCATATCCTCCGGAGATTTCCGGGAAAGGGGCGTAAGGATGCGCAATATATCTTTTAGTTACAGTAACACTCATCAAAAGCAGAGGCAGCCTGATGTGGGCACTTCTCGCCCTCCTCCTCATTGCATCTTCCTGAACTATTACATCAACAAACATTTCTTCAAGTGTAGCATATAGAAAGGAGATTACCTTGTTTAGAATTATTGGACGATGCATATTACCGCTTTTTACTTTTGTGATTTTTATAATTGCAGCAAACCCCTGTGCAGCAACACTAACCGGGACCATATGTATAAAGAATAATGATCCATATACAAATACCGCATCAGTTAACCTTACACCATTATCTGCGTCTGATCCAAATGAAATAATCACCCATATGCGTTTTAGTAACAACAACTCCATCTGGAGCGAGTGGGAAGCCTATTCTTCCAGTAAGTCTGGGTGGATTCTTACATCAGGAGATGGGACTAAGACTGTCTACGCGCAGTACAAGAACAACCTTGGAGAGGTATCTGCATCTTACTCTGACACTATCCTGCTAGATACTACCAATCCAGATCTCTGTATATTGAATGGATATACATACAGTTCCAGCACAATTACTCTGAACTACAATGGTTGCTACGATAATGGCAGCGGAGTTCATCATGTGGAGCTTTGGTATAAATTGGGGACAGAGGGTACTTGGACCTACTATGCTTCAATTGCATCATCGGCACCTGGTTCATTCAACTTTGTCCCTCCTGCCGGAGAAGGGATGTACTATTTTGACCTTGTTGCTGAGGATAATGCCTGTAACAGATCTCCACTCGGATGGGAAGATTGTTCAACTATTTACGGGACAACAGTTGGAATCTGTAAACTTATGCCGGATGATGCAGATGTAATCGTCAATAATGCAGTAGTCACGGCGACTTTTACGGGCAACTTTTACATTGAGTCCGAGGACAGGTTCTCAGGTATAAAGGTTAATTCGACTGCAGCAGTAGCAGTTGGCGATATGGTAGACATAGTCGGTGTCATCGATACTGACTCAAATGATGAAAGGTGCATAACAGCATCCACAGTAACCATCGATGGTACCGGGACTATTATTCCTCTTGGAATGAACAACCGGACAGTTGGTGGTGGAGACTTCGAATACTGTGATCCCGGATGTGGCGGACAGAGGGGGATAACGGAAGTCTATGCTTGGAACAACATTGGCATGCTTATCAGGACCTATGGCAATGTAGCTGCTATCGGCTTAGACTACCTCTACATAGATGACGGGTCAGCTTTGGAGGATGGTAGCTACAATACAGGCATCAAGGTGATGTGTACACCTCCCGCTGGAGTTGTTGTAGGAGACCACCTGGTCGTAACAGGAATAAGCTCTTGTTTTGAGAATGGATCAGGTAATTTAGAAAGGCTCATTCTTACACGCAGTGCATCGGATATAACCGAAGTAACGACAGGAGAATCCGTAAGCTTTACACTATATTACGGCAGTAGTATAACCAACTGGATTTCATTGTCTTGTGCCCCGCTCAATTCTGACCCGGCAGCAGTGTTTCCATATAACCCGAATGGTTGTCTTTATCGCTGGAACTCCCTGACGAATGGTCTTGTAATATATGACGAAGATTATCCGGAGGGCTTTGGCGGGATGTTGCTTGGAGATGGATATAAGGCTTCTGTCACTCAGCAGTGTCAGGTGAATTATGCAGGTTATCCTGATGGATTAAGAGGTAGCAACGGACTAATCACTGATATGGCCATAAATCTTTCTAGTTATATTGAATATCAGGCAGGTGCTACTTGGATAGGCCATCCTCTCAATCATAAGGTTCTTTGGACCGATATAAAGGTTACTAATGGGATGGATACGTTGTCAGTTCAGGATGCAATTACTGAAGGATGGATTGATGACAATTGGACATATTATGTTGCCCAAACAGGAAGCACGTACTATGTAGACCCTACTGGGAGTAATGGAAGTGCATATCTTGAGCCGGGGCGGATGTATTTAGTCTATTCCAATTTGCCCAACCTCACCCTAATCATCCCTGCGGACAGGACGGCGCCTGCATTTACAGATATCGCAGCAAATCCGACTACAATAAAGTATGGCGATTCTTCACGCCAGACAACAACCATCACATTCACAGCATCAGAGGAGCTTAAGGAAAACCCTGCTGTGACAGTGAATGGAAACAGCGCCGCGAATCTTAGTCATAACGGGCTCAACTACACCTGCACCTACACTGTATTGTCAACTGATCCTGTAGGTCTGGCGACAATCGTCATAACCGGAATGGATATGGCAGGTAATGAAGCACAGGACACAAACGCAGATGCACTGTTAATAGGAGTAGTGACGGCATATACCTATGACTCAACCGGTAACAGGACAGTCGTAAATCCCAACGGGACCAGGACCATCTACACCTATGACGAGAGATACAGACTGAAGGAAGTAGAGCATCAGAGGTTGGTCAGCAGCCAGTTCTCGATGTTCAAGCAGGTCAACTATAACCTCGACGGAGTAGGCAACAGGGTCAAGACGTGGCTGGACAACGACGAGGCCAATCTCTCGACCGTCTACACCTACGATGTCGTCAACAGACTCACATCGGCAGCAAGCACAAACTACAGCTATGACTGGGTAGGCAACCTGTTTTCAAAGTACAACGGTGGAGCCTGGGACTACAGCATCGTGGACATGCTGACCGAACGGACCAGCGGCAGCGATACATACACCTACCGCTACGCCGTCAATCCCTATACACCGGGAGCAGGCAACCTGCTTGAGGTAAAGAAGAACGATGTTACCAGTAGAACATATACCTACGACTCCAGAGGCTTGCTCTCGACGGCGTCGGGACAGTAGGAAAGGAGGTTCAAAAACATGAAACTACGTAAGATAGCACTCGCTGCAGCAGCAACAGTCGTGCTTTTCTCAACAGGGCTTAAAAGCTGCTTTGCATATCCGTACTTTTGGGAGTATCCATTCTGCCCTTTGTGCTGCAATGATAAAATAAGCAGTGAACCCGATAAAGTAACTGGTTGTAGCAGTTGCAATGGTGGTAGTAGTGAATCACCCATAGTGGTAGATGCAACAAAAGGGACGGCAACCCCGTCTTTTAGCATTCCAGGTTTCCCTATATCTGCCAACCAGAGAAGGGCGAATGTTGAGCAGGAGGGTGTCTCAGGGCTCAACATCGAAAGTAACACCAAAGCCACTCTGAACATGGCAAACGGTGCATGTACGTTCAGACCGTCTAATACAAGCGACATATCCCAGCAGTGGGTATCTGACACGGTACCTGGGCTTGTTATGCAGCCTACCAATCTGGTGGGTGGAGTGATAACAACAGCTACCATAACCGAGCCTAACGGTAAACAGATGACGTTTTCTCATCTGGACCAGAAGACGTATACCAGGGTTTGGGATTCGTCGACTGTTGCCAAGTATCATCTGCCCGAGACTATAACCGATCCGCAGGGAAAAGTTGCTACTTATACCCTCGATAGGGACAGCCAGAATACCATACCGGATGGTATGCCAACATCAGTCGAACTGCCGGACGGCAGCACCTATAGTTACGGATATGACTCCAGTGGGATGCTTTCATCCGTCACATACCCTGATGGCAATGCTCATATGCTGATAGAAGGTGGGTTGTGGCCGACACAGGTATCCATAGTCGATACCACTTCACAGACCCCGGAAGACCCTTCGGTAACTACGTATACATACAATGGCTGTCTTATAGACTCTGTCACCGGCAACAACCATATCAAGACCAAGGTGACATATGACTTTTCAGGCGATGTTGCCAAAGTGCAGTATGTAAGAGTGATGGATGATCCTGATTATGTAGCGGCGCATCCAAGTGAGTATCCGCAGTTTTATACGCCGCAGGTATACTCCCAGACCAAATACAGCTATGACACTGTTGATATCGATGATGATGATATAGCTGATTATGGCAGGACCACCATCCGGCAGTGTGCATCTACCGGATCTGTGGATTATCCCGGCTGGGACAGTGACTGGGCTGATAAGATTGTTGAACACTGGTACTATAGAGACGCCCAGGGGAATAACTCCTTTATCTACAAAAAAGTAGCTCTGGTATATGAGAACTTCCAGCTTGTACCGCTGCATACTACAGTGTACAACAGAAATATGACTACCCCGGGAAACTGGAACTACGGCAATATCGCAAGTGCAGTCTCGATAGATTATGAAAATGATCTCACCAAAAGAAGAGAAAAGACCACTACATACGACTACTATGACCCTGATCTAGAGTATGATGTGACAACCAGTCCTGATTCCGCCCCTTATGATGAGGTAATATCAGGAGGAGTTGCAGGAAACGGGATGTTAAGACAGGCGACTCTCACCATAAACAGCACCAGTTTTAGCACAGCTAATAATTACAAGGTATTAGATGGTGTGATGACGTCTTTTACAACCATAGAAAAGGATTATAAAGGAAAGACCGCAAAGTATGTGGTAAATGCAGATGGAAGCACGGCAGAGGTCTGGCACGAGGTAGACAGCCAGTTGGTAAAGACTGGGTCTTACACCTACTATACCACTCCTGATACTCATAAGGGGATGCTTCATACATCGACAGTATACGGTGTAGCCACACAAGGGACGAACAAAGATCAGGTGACAACATACTCCTATAGTTATTTAGGAGGAACACTTACTACCACGGCTACCTGTGAGGGCAAGACTACTGAGTCATGCTATGATGCACTGGGTCAGCTTATGTGGAGTGAGGATGAGCACGATAGAAGGACCAACTACGACTACGACTGGAAAGGCAGGTCTACTACTACAACATATCCACTTGTCACAGGTGAAAGCACAAGGAAGACCAGAGTCAATGACTACGGAGGCTGCTGCTACCTTACATCCGTAACAGATGAAGAGGGAAATGCAGTCCACTACGGTTATAACACCAAGGGGACGATGATAAAGCAGTGGGCTGATGTAACAGGTCAGTCAGAGCAGACTCCTCTTGTAGAGTATGACTACAGCGGTGTGTTTGGAAGGCTAGTCAATATCACTACAAGGAAGAACTCCACCGACACAGCCGTCATAAACTACGAGTATGACGATCTTGGAAGGGTGGATAAGATAAACTACTACCCTCAGGGTATGGAAGCCACACTTGGCTCTGAGGAGTATCTGTATGACCAGTATGGAAGGCTTGCCGCAGTCAAAGATGGAGACGGCAAGATAGCAGCCTATGAGTATGATTATCTGGACAGGGTAGTGAAGATAGACTATAACTATCTTGGCACATTTGCCTTGCCTATAGCAATTCCTGCAAGTGATCCCGACGGCAGCATTGTAAGCTATACCTATGATGATTCTGTTATCCCGACAGATAGAGTTGCTACAGTGACGGAGGTCATAGATACTCAGAGTGTAACATCGAGCTACAGCTATGATGGACAGGGAAGGCTCATAAGTTATACACCAGCACTGCCTGCGGGATACGGCTCCATAACCTATACCTGGGGACTGCAGGGACAGAAGACAAGTATGACTGTTCCTATGGGCAACAGCAGTGCCAAGAGATATACCTATCACTATGACAGAGAAGGCAAGCAGATAGGTATGAATACAGAGATTGTTACCTGCACAAGCAATCCCACTCTTTCAGCAGGCACAAGCGACACTAACACCAGGTTCTTCTATAATAATAGCAGGAACAGAGTGAAGCTGATAACCAAGAGCGGAAGTGCCTACTACTTCGTCTATGATCCTACGGCATCTATCCCAGCAGTGGTATATGAGGCTACAGGCACTACTGCTTATATGAATACCAGGGAACCTTCTGGTGCATTGATAAGTAGAGAGAAGTACGTTAGTGGAGTTTACCAGTACAGCAGGACCTATCACTTCGACGGGCTTGGAAGCACCATAGCCTTAACGGATGAAAATGGTGTCACTACAGATACCTACAGCTACGATGCCTGGGGGAATGTTACTCATACATCAGGGACTACTGCCGATAATCCTTATCAGTATGTTGGAAAGTTGGGATACTACACCCATTACCAGGAGCCGACACTGAACCTCCTGCAGCTTGGGGTAAGGTATTATGATCCGAGTACAGGCAGGTTTACTCAACCTGACCCAGCAAAAGATGGTAATAACTATTACATATACTCTGGTAGTAGTCCAATAATTTGGACTGACCCAACAGGTTTATACATTAAGGGAAATGGTGCTGCAAGTTGTGGGACATTGCCAAAATTAATAAAAAAAGCATCTGATATACTTAATAACAACGCAACCTGCATAGCAGCATTAACAAAATACGGTGGTACACACAATGGTTTTACGGCTTGTATGAAAATGGCGTTCAAGGATAACGGGCAACCTCCCCTTATTGAGGTAGATACAAATCAAATATTAGACGCTAAGAATAATCCAGCTGGGCTTACTGACCCGAGTCGTGATGCTATAATTGTTAAAAGTAACGGACTTGAACTTAGCACCCTTATTCATGAGGCAGTACATTATTGCAGGTTTAAGCAAAAGCTGTTTATTACTGATGCGGAAGTTCAAGCCGCTGGATGGTGGAATCAATACAAAATCGATTATCCAGATAGAGCAAAGGCCATACAAGATGGAATATGGACCTGCGATCATTATTGCCATAGGACTTGGGGCAAGCAAACCGATCCATATCCTTATATCTATGAAGAAATGAAAGCAGAGGATATAACGCATGCATGTATGGGGAATTAGCTCATTGATGTATTTGCCCTGGAAGTTGTTACTTTGCAGCTTGGTTGTATTCCAGAAAGATATTAACCATTAAGATTCTTATTTAGTGCATAGTAATAAAGTATAAATGCCAGGCAATACAGCATTAGTGCTAGGGGGATGAATACCACCAACCCATCCCCCTTTAGAATATTTTACAAAATCCGCGAGACATCAACCTTAAGGAGTTTATAATGTGGAAGATATTAATCTTATTTTTCATTATTACAAGTAAATTGTGCTGCGCTTTCACACCCAGTGTGCCAGATCCAATGCCGGTAACAAAGATGATAGTTGGCGATCAGATGGTGGAAATTGCGAATACTAGACAATTAACGCTCAAATCAGATGGATCTGCAAATAAGCCCTGCATTTCACCCAATGGAAAGTATGTTGCATACAAAGCAGATAAACCTGACGGATGCTCTGGATTACTAGTTGTAAAGTCCATTGGTGGACAACCTCATGTGTTGCTTCAAGAACCAATGACATGGAATGAATTGCAGCAGAATCATGAGGAACATTGGTATATTGCAGATTTTGTATGGTCTCCTGATAGTAGACTAGTGGCAGTCGATGCTATCTTGGATTATCCCAGTGATTCACAGAAGCCCTGTGAATATTACTTGTTAGTGCTAACTATTACAGGAGATGTCAAGGCATCCATCAAACGTCCAAAGGAGCTTTTGTTAAGCTACATAACCTGGAGCCGGGACAATCATAAAGTTGCGGCAGCAGGACATTGGTTTAATGATGATCTTGATGTGTTTCAAACAGGAGTGCTAATTTTTGATCTTGATGCCAACACTATGCAGACAGTCTATATACAAAACGAAGGACCAATCAAACTTATAGGCTGGACAAGTGTGAATAAAGGGTTGCTTTGTGAGACAACACAGGAAGATCCGAAATCATTTGAACTCAATGAAACATCTGAGCTAAGAGAGATCTACACTGACGGAAAACCTGATGATGTCATAACGAAAAATTACAAACCTGACTACATGCAATCATCTGACGACATGTTTTTTGTTGTGAAGAAAACTAGAGCCAAGGATGGCAGTGATCCAAAACTAGTAGCACCTTATTGTTTCGAACCACTTGCAAAAGATCGCACGCTCTTTTTCGATGTAGCATCTAGGTCAACCGGCAAAACCATAGCATCATCACAAAATGATTCTGTAGCACTTGGCTGGTCTCCAAATAGCAAAATGCTTTTATATCGGCGAAATGCAGTGGCTTTTAATGATCCGGATGGCCGAATTGGATCAATTAATATGCTTTGGCTTATAACTCCTGCATCTCACAAGTATGACAGAATGTGTATATCTTTGGATTCAGGTAGCAGCAGCCCTACATGGTCAGTGGATTCGAAAAAAATTGCTTATATACGAGATAACTGCGTTTATATGGCAGAGCTTGCATCTCGTCCCGCAACTCCATTAGAAAAATTGACAGCCGATGCTCCACTGAACGAAGAAGACGAGAAGGTGCTGATACTATCTAATGCTGAGCATATTGCATATGCTCTACTCATGTATGCAAATGAACATGATGGTAGATTTCCACTAGGAGGTTGTTACACGAAAGAGATGAATCAATATACTTCAGATGACCGCAGTGAGTATCGAAGGCCTGGAACTGAACAAGAGATATTCACATATCACCAGCCAGACAAAGATAAGATGGAGCATCCAGAGAGTGAAATCATCGGAGTGCTTGATGCAGGCTATAGTTGGAAGGTTGTGATATATGCTGATTATAAAGTGAGGTTGATTAATGAGTAACTTAATTATATTGGTTTGGAGAATAATTAGGATGAGAACCGGAATATTCTTTGTCATAGTACCAGCTTTAGCGGCATTCACAGTAGCAGGTATTGCAAACCCACAAGACACGCAGCCTGTAGAGGTATATCCTGCCGTGACAATAGGAGGTGGAGTGCTCTCACTTGACCTTCCACAGGATATTAAAGCAGTAGATAAAGTAAATAAAGTAGAGATACGTCCGGTAAAGCTAGATGGTGGATATGTGGTAGTGGTATCAGACTCCACCTATAAAGATGCTGAGTGGAGCAAGGTGGTGCATGCCATTTCTTACAAGTATTCAGCCGAAATATTGGTATACACAGGCCAGGTGACGTCGGTTAAAGACGAATTATCGAAAAGGATGCCCAGATACACCTGCTTTATAGCTAAACCAGAAGAGGCAAATGAGCAGTATGTGCTGGATGTCCTGAGAATGTCCAGAAAGCTTGATGATGACATCTACATGGACACCTTCAGCGGGATATTGACGGGTTATTCAGTGCGTGACGCATTAAGAATAGCATCCTGCTCCGAGCCTTTGGTAGTCCATAAAGCCCTCTCCGCCGCTTACACCATACCTGTGGAAAACCTGGAAGAAGTGACTCGCTATAACGAGTCTAAGAAGAACTGCTCAGAGGTAAAGGGCAAAGATGGTGTGGTAAAAGCAGTATCCTGCCCTGACGACCTGGCAAAAGAGTTGGTGGATGGGCTGAACGACGGCCAGCCGGACATGTTCGTCACCTCCGGACACTCCAGTGAGGATAACTGGCTGATAGGCTACAAATATAACGCAGGAGAGTTCAGATGCAAAAACGGCGTTTTATATGGGATGGATACTAATCAGAATATATATGCCGTCAACTCCCCCAATCCAAAGGTATACCTGGCTCCCGGCAACTGCCTGATAGGTCACATCAAGAACAAGCAGTCAATGGCGCTTGCATATATGGGCTCTTGTGGTGTAAACCAGATGGCGGCATACCTTTCGTTGACAGATCAAGGATTCTCTGGATGGGGAACTTACTACTACTTCGTGTGTCAACCCGGCAGGTTCAACTTGGTGGAGTCTTGGTATCTGAGCAAACAACTGCTGATAAGCAAGTTGGAGAATAGGATGCCGGGTGCGAACGCCTATGAGATCAAGCAATATAGAACAACATCAGCTGATAAAATAGCCAGTGACCTGGGATTCTCCGAGGTGAATCCGGACGTAATGTGGATAATAAAGCTGATTGTGGACCGCGATATATTCGTGCTCTACGGTGACCCCGCGTGGGATGCAAGGCTTGTGACACGGAACCTGTACTGGGAACAGAGTCTGACAGAGAAAGATGGAGTATACACCTTCGAGGTCAAAGGGATAAAAGACAGTTCCTGCAAACGTCCACCCTCGGCTATCTTCCCGGAGAGGCTAAAGAACATAAAGATACTGGAAGGACAGGGGCTTAATCCTGTGATAGCGGATGATTTTCTCATCCTGCCCGACATAAATAAGATAGAGAAGGACAAAACCTACAAAGTGGTCTTTAAAGCAGAAAAGGCTTGAGAATAGCAGCTCCTTGGTACATGAATTGAACTATATTCTGTGCCAGGGAGCTGGTTTTAGTCATATTCGGATCATTTCACCCGCCGCCATAGTGCAATTGTGCCTCCCATGAGCGTAAGTATCGCTCCGCTCCAAAAAAGGCTCATGAAGGGCTTTGCGCTCACGCTCACAACCGCGCTGTCAGTTGTAACAGCAAGTTCTATCAGCCCTTTATTTATATCCAAATCCAGCAACTCGATTATATCACCAGTGACGGGCACTTTTACAGGCCGGGAAACCGCTGATGCGCCGGAATTTGGACTGTAGACCGGCTCCACACTCACAGTCTTCCCGCTGTGGGTTATATCTATCCTTGCTCCGGCCTGCATGTCGCCCATACCGCCGGATGGGAAGAACCACTTTTTGAATAAGAACCTGTATCCTCCCGCTGCCGTCTTCTCCTCACCCTTCACAAGCCTAAACACCTGCGGCTTCCCGGACTTCGGGGTGAATACTACATCCACCGCGTGCTCCTCGACGCTGATTCCTGTGATACCTATGGAGGAAGACATTCCCGGGACATCGACAGTTGGTGAAGATTCAGACCTTTTGACCAACCACGGGATAATAGTGTGCTTCTGTCCATTCGATTCTACTTCCAGTTTTGCTCCAACACGGTTACCGGAGGACTTTGCGAAATTGATAAACGTCAACGTGTAACCGGAAAGCTCCACGGGTTTGCCGAGTTCGACCAGTCCCTCTTTCCTCTCAGGCCCGGCCTGCGGCGCAATATAGATGTCTCTCACAAATGAGCTTATAATCGCTGGCTTCGGTGGAGTATCGTTACTCCCCGCCGTGGGTATCATTACCGCCGCATTGACCGGCTTTTTGCCACTTTCGACGCGGATATTCAGCTTCATTCTGTCGCCAAAGTCCTGATAGCCCTGATAGGTGAATCGATACTCGCGCTTTGAGCGGGAAAGTTTGGATTCGGTCAGGAGAGCAGCGGCTGGTTTATCTTTTATAAGTGTAAGATTCTCCGGTGTACCGCCGTTAGCCGAAAGCACGATGCCGAGGAACATAATCGAGATACCTGCATGCGAGAGGAATCCCCCAATCCCACGCAGCCCGAACCTGCACGATCTTACGAGTGTATAGGCGTTTGTAGCAAGCCCCGCTATCGCCACTGTGAGTATCCCGATGGCCGTGACGGTCAGATATTCCCTTGTAATTAACGCCACTATAAAAACAGCGCAGATCAAAACGAGAGCAGCGATAAGTAAAGCACGTTGCCTTTTGCTCGGTTCGCGGTTTCGGCTCCAGGAGATTACCGGTGCAAGCGCCATCAGTGCGAGAACTATGAGCGCAACCGGCGAGACCGTCTTGTTGTAGAAATCCGGCTTAAGGCTGATCTTCTTCGAGATGATACTGCCAATAATCGGTGCTGATGTGCCTGTTATTACCAGAAATCCTGCTGTAACTATGAATATGGCTGCGAGAAAAAAGAGAAAATCCTTCGATGTGACAGATGTATAGCTAGGCTCGCCGGTGAGCTTCTTCCACCTCCACGCCATAAGGACAATAGAAATGGCTAGAAACGCCAGGATGAAGCAAACCAGCGGTCCGGCAGTTGCAGTATCACCGAAAGTATGGACAGAGTCCTTAATAACGTTGCTCCTGGTCAAAAAAGTGGCGTAAAAGACGAATGTAAAAGCCAAAAGTGCAAGTACTACATTGACTCTTCGGAAGCTGCCGCGGTAGCGCTCGGCAATCATCGTGTGGAGAAGCGCCGTACCAATGATCCATGGCACAAGCGATGAGTTCTCCACCGGGTCCCATCCCCAGTAGCCGCCCCAGCCGAGCACCTCGTATGCCCAATAACTTCCGAAGACTATCCCAGCGCCCAGAGTTACCCATCCTAAAAGGGCCCAGGGTAGAGCGGCCTTTCGCCATCTGCTGAAATCACCTTTGATGAGCGCGGCAACGGCAAACGCCGCCGGGACGGAAATTGCCGCATAACCGATGAACGTGACCGGCGGATGCACCGCCATCCACGGGTTCCGCAGAAGCTCCCTCAGGCCCATTCCGTCCGCTGGAGTAATCAGCATGGGCTTGAACGGGCTATCCACCAGGAGCAGATAGAGGAATAACGCCTGAACGACGCTCAGGAAGGCCATAGTCCAGGGTTCGAACTCCCTGGACTTCTGCATCACGATGAGCCCGATAATTCCGCTCGCGAGCGCCCAAAAAAGGAGCGACCCCTGCGCCCCTGCCCAGAAAACTGAGATTTTATAGATAATGGGAAGCTCTCTTGAGCTGTATTCGGCAATGTAACGGACATCGAAGTGGTTCGTTAGGATAAGCGCCATGAAATAAGCGGAAATGCAGGTAATAAGAATTGTCGAGAGGAAATAAGCCGCGCGGCTATACCGCCTGAACCGCTTATAACCGAGCCCGGAGGTGATATAGGCCGCTATAGCTGCGATTGTGACGGCAAAAGCTGAAGAAAGAAGTAAGTTACCGGTCTGCATGACAATCCCTATTCCGGCTGATATTTCGACGGGCATTTGGCCTTGAGCTCAGAGGCTTCGAATGCCCCGTTACGGTATTTGCCTGATACGACGACTTTTTTTGCGTGGTTGAAATTGGCTGGCGCGGTGCCGTGATAGACAACCTTCATCTCACTCTGCTTTGCATCTTTCAGGTAGAACACGAGAGCGCGGTTCTTTACATCATACTCAGTCCTGCCCTTTACGATGTCGCCCGGAACCTGAATAGTCTCTTCCGTGGATGCCTGGGCTTTCGAGAAATCTTCTACATAAGGTGTCATCGAGCTCATAAAGGCTGATATGCCGAGTGTCAGAAACGCAAGTATTATCACCCCGGCGATTATGTAGTAACTTCTCACTTCTTGAGTCCCTTCACCTGCCGGTCGATGTGAAGAAGGTAGAAAAAGAGGCCTATCCACACGATCAAGGGGGCTATCATAAACGCTACAAGCGATGACATATCAGTATCTCCTCATTTTGAGCTTGATCTCCGCAAGAGCCGTTCTGACGCGGAACATCCAGATAAACAGGCCGATAAACCCGAGTATGGCCGGGTACAGCACCATCCTGTACTCATTACTCAGCCCTGAGCTGGAAGTGAGCGTATTTGCGGGATGAAGCGAGAACATCACTCTCGGCAAAACGAACATCAAAAAGGCCATAGCCGGAAGCGCGAGGACTGCATAAACAGCCGAAAGAGCTGCGCGCTTTTCCGTCCCTTCGACGGCTGATCTCAGGGCAAAGTATGCAGCATAAATCAGGAGCAGCACGGCGATGGATGTCTCTCTCGGGTCCCAGTTCCACCAGCTGTTCCACTGAATGTGTGCGAAAAGCGACCCTGTGATTGTGGCGAGTATGGCAAATACCATCCCGAGTTCGGCTGAGACGGCAGATTTGGCATCATCCATCATACTGCGGTTTTTAAGGTATCGTATCCCGTATACCGCCGACATGATAAACGCGATGGATGCGACTATGGCGTTTGGAACATGAAAGAATATGATCCGGGCGGCATCGGGATGCGCGAACCCCTCGGCTGGGGGCGCGTAAAGAAACGCCGCCGCGATCACTCCGGCCATCCATATTCCAATGAGTATTTTAAGAGGCATCAGTCCTCCCAGATAAATCGAAAAACAAGGAGTGCTACGACAAACATCACTCCAGTGTACGATACCAGTAACTTAACATCCTGCATTCCATCTGCAAAAAGAACGCTCGAAAGTGCCGCCTTTGTACCGCGAATCCCGCCGATCAAGACAGGCAGAAGAATCGGAAACGAAAGCACGGCGAAAAGAGCACCTTTCGCATTTGCTTTTGAAACTATTGCAGAAACGATTGTCGCAGAGACCGCAAGCCCCGCGCTTCCGGCACCTGTTACAACGATAAAAAGTGGCCAGTTCTTCACCTGCACGCCCATAATACCCACAAAGAGCGGCACGGTAACAAGCTCAAGCAAGATGAGGAGCAGGAAGTTGAAAAGGAGCTTGCCTCCGAATACTGCGCCGGGCACGGCAGCAAGCCTCAACGCGCTCGAAGTATGCGATTCCTCTTCCTTAACGAACGCACGGGCGAGCCCCGAAAGCGCCGAGAAGTAGATAATTATCCAGAGCAGTGCAGACTGCACCGAAGGGCTTACATCTGCCCCGCCGATAGAGAAACTGACAGCGACAAGTGTCGTCACGGCAAAAAGAAAGATTGCGTTCACGGCGTAGCGGGTGCGGAACTCACCTGTCACGTCTTTTTTAAAGACTGCGAACGACCTTTTTATCATCTCAGCCGGGCTGGCAGGCTTTTGTTGCGCCTTGATAGACATCTCTACGCCCCCAACTCCAGTATTTTATCGCCATAGCCGAGTTCGGACTTCTCGTTGGTCGCGAGAACTACAATTCCCCTCTCCCGCCACTTCTTGATTATCCCATCCACTATCTCTATACCGCCCTCGTCGAGGTTGGCGGACGGTTCATCAAGGAGAAGCACCGGCGGATTATGCATTACGGCGAAAGCGTACTTGATGCGCTGCTTCATGCCGGAGGAATACGCACCGACGAGATCGTTCTCACGTGTCTGAAGCCCCAGAGAATCTAGGAGTGACTTGGGTTCATCATCAGAGCGGTAAATACCCCGGACCTCGGCAAAGAATTTCAGGTTTTCGATGGCTGAGAGCTCATCGTAGAGTGAAAGATCCGGCGCAACCATCCCTACCAGGTCTCTTCTCATATCGGACGGCAGTATATTCCCATCCAAAGTAAAGACAACCTCGCCCTCAGTCGGCTGAATGAGCCTCGCTATGATCTTCAGAAGCGTAGATTTACCCGAACCGTTCCGTCCGGTGATGACAAGGCAGCCGGAGTCGATGGACAGGTTGATTTTAGACAGCACATCGCGCGCGCCGAAGCTCTTTGAGATGTCTTTCAGCTCAAGAGCAACGGCTGGGGCTTTGAAGCCGGTTGAAGCCATTGATGTTGGAGATTTTCTATTCACAGCAATCTCATAACATAGGTCAGCCCAGGTCTTGCAGAAGGTATATGGTCATTAATTTGAATCCCAACCACTTTTATCTGTTAGTCCAATAGTAACTATCCATATGTGTGGACACCATTATTAAGCCAACACTTATCCATCATTTGCCATCTATATGTGTGCCTATCATCATACTGGAAAAACAAACATGTTCTTTTTTCAAACTTAGCCTTATCGTAGTCGAACCACCTGCCTACCGATTGCAATGGCGTGCAAGACACTATGCATGAGTCCAGAATCACATGCGGAGTGGTGTGTCAATTCATGGGCGAAATTTTGCATGTTAGGCAGTGCTCATTTAGCTTAAGCCAGAATGTTAAGAATCAAACCTGCATAAAGTTTATTTCAACGAAACAAGAAAAGTTTCCTGCAGGAGATGTCAAGATAAATACTTGTCCTGCAGGCAGTATAACTAGATTACCGACTACTCTATTACCCAAACTGAAGCCAATGTCGCAATTGGAAACAGAGAGCCCAAGTTTACTTCACTCAGCTTCTGAATCAGTACAACGAAGACAATAGGGATAGAACTACAACGAAGTGCTATGGTAACATCTGCAATACAGCTCAGCCGTCAGCGCACACCCACAATGACCACAAAAGACCAGCCCCTGAAAAGCCCATTCATGCTTCTGTTGCCGCGCTCGATGATTCCCGTTGTCGGATAACACGTCTTGCACCTTCTTCCACAGTTCCCGCGATACCAGAGGTTCATGGATTCCGCAATAAGTTTGCCCGTCCCAGTCGAAATCTCCATAGTAGATACGGTTGGTGAGTATCTGGTGGATATGGCTCTTTGGAACCTTTGCCCCAGACTTGCGGAACGAAAGCCCTTCCTCATGAGCCTTATCCGTTATAGCTTTGAGGGAGTAGCTTCCACTTGCATACCACTCATAGAGCTTCTTGATTGTTGGGGCTGTTTGACGGTAGACTGATGTCTAGTATATAATCAAAATGAAATGGTTAATGAGACAAAACCGGTTAAGCTGACCGCGAGACAGCGGGAAGTGCTTAATTTTATCATCAATTACATAGCGGACCGGGGTTTTCCTCCATCTATTAGAGAAATCGGCGCAGCCCTCCACATATCCAGCCTGCGCGGGGTCACGATCCACCTGGACGCATTAGAGCGGAAGGGCTGGATTAAGCGTGAGAACGCCTCGCGCGGGATTCAGATACTCGCTCCTACACCGATGAGAAAGAAAGGCGCCGAGTCTATCCCGATTCTGGGGACTATTGCCGCGGGAGCACCCATTCTGGCGGTCGAAAATATAGAAGACTACCTGCTCATCCCTGAAGATATGAGTAGGCACTCAAATGGGCTTTTTGCGCTCAGAATCGCCGGCGACAGCATGGTAGGAGACGCTATCCTGCCGGGTGATCTCGTCATAATCCGACCGCAGAAAAGCATCGCCAATGGTGAATTGGCCGCAGTCCTCCTGGGCGACCAGGCAACCATCAAAAGAGTCCGTTTCGAAAAAGAAAAAGCGATACTTATTGCTTCAAACCCGAAGTATCAGCCAATAATCGTCGATCGTGAAGGCTGCCAGGTGATTGGTAAGCTGGTTGGGTTGATCCGTAATTACTGAAACCAGTCAAGGAATATGCCTTTAGGGCTGTTCCTGGGGTGATTCCGCTTTGATTGACTGCAATGCATCGCTTATTGTCTTGAACGTTCCGAATACCGTATTCAGCCGGGTAATTCGAAGCATTCTGTCAATAGCGCTGTTGCAGGCTACAAGATTTACAGTGCCGCCCTCCGGTCTGAGTCGTTTAGTCGCTGAAAGCAGAGTGCCGAACCCGCTGGAGTCCATATAGGAGACATGCCCCATATCGACTATCAAGTCTTTCTGCCCCGAATTGATAATCTGATTCACAGCTTCTTTGAACTGCGGAGCTGTGTAAACATCTATTTCGCCGGTTACATTGAGTACTTTGTAATCTTCTACTTCGCGGGTGTTCGTTTCCAGTCGGATGCCCTCCAATTCCGTTCCTCCTCACCATGACACAATAAGAGCAAAGCTCCTTTGCACTGAAGTATATAGCCATAAATACCATCTAGTCAATCATTAGTCTCTGTTCAAACTCAAAAATATTTTCTCTCTCTGTGTTATTCAGGAGGAAGGGTTATCGTATGTGACTAATCCATGATTGGCGGAAGTAATTCCGCACCATATTCTATAGGAGGGTCATTCTTGGTACAACAATCAGGCTGTACAATCTTTCGAAAGGCGGCAGTGATTTTGACACTGCTGCTTTCAGCGTTCGCTGTCTCTACTGCCAGCTACGCTGATCTGTCAAGCGAAGAACGTAAGTCGATCGAGTCGGCAATTGATGCGGTAAAACCTGCGCTGGTACGCATCCATGTAGCTGATGTCGAGTATGATCAGGGACGCGAGATCAAAAGCGAATCAGTAGGCAGCGGCGCAATCATAAGCAAAGATGGTTATATCGTCACCAACCACCATGTGGCGGGATGGGCGAAAAGGCTCGTCTGCACGATGTCCGACAAAGAAGAAATCGAAGCAGACCTGATCGGCACCGATCCATTGACCGACATCGCCGTGATAAAACTGCGCCAGACATCCACGCGCAGCAAATTCCCTGTGGCGAAGTGGGGAGATTCCACAGAGCTTAGGGTCGGTGACAGGATTTTCGCTATGGGAAGCCCCCTTGCGCTTTCTCAATCTGTCACCATGGGAATCGTGAGCAATACCGAGATGATCATGCCGGATTTCTTCGGCAGTATGACCCTGGATGGCGAAGATGTCGGCTCGATGGTGCGGTGGATCGGCCATGACGCTACCATACAGCCCGGCAATTCCGGTGGCCCGCTGGTCAATGGCAAAGGCGAGATTGTTGGAATAAACGAGATCGGACTGGGCAGCATGGCCGGAGCTATCCCAAGCGCTATCGCACGGCCTGTCGCGGAAGAGATTATCAAGTCAGGTAAGATAAACCGTTCATGGCTTGGCATCAATATCCAGCCGCTTCTCAAGGGATCTAATCAGAAAACCGGCGTGCTGGTCGGCGGCGTTGTGGATGGATCACCCGCTGCTTTAGCCGGTATCAGACCAGGCGATATTATCGTTCGTTTAGCCGGTAAGGACGTCAGAGTCCTTTTCGCAGAGGAAATACCACTTTTCAACCAGATGATAGCTGCTTTGCCTGTAGACAAGGAAGCCGGTATCACTGTCCTCAGAGATGGCAAGGAACTCCCTCTGAAGGTAACCACCAAGTGCCGTCCTGAATCATATCTGAGACCACGCGAGCTCAAACAGTGGGGTATGTGCGTAAGCAACATTACTTTCGCGAAGGCTCGTGAATGCAAGCGCGCGAACCAGGATGGAGCGCTGGTATGGAGTGTTCGTCCTGGCGGCCCATGCGGCGAAGCTAAGCCTTCTGTCGAAGAAGACGATATTATAGTGGATGTAGCCGGAAAGCCGGTCAAGAACATTCAGGACCTGGCAGATATTACGGCGGAAATCACCAAAGACAAGACTGAACCCACACCTGTACTGATAACTTTCGACAGGGACGGCGAGCGGCTAGTCACTGTCGTCAAGGTAGGGATCAAGAGTATCGAGGACCCGGGTAAAGAGGTACGGAAGGCATATCTGCCTATCGGTATGCAGGTCATTACAAAAGACATCTCTGAAGCGCTTGGTATAGGAGAACGCACGGGCGTCAGAGTCACACAGGTATATCCGAACTCGTCGGCATCGAAGGCCGGGATCAAGATAGGTGACCTTATTGTCGCACTTGACGGTGAAGAGATCCCTGCAAGCCAGCCGGAGGATACCGAAGTCCTGCCTGCAATGATCCGCCAGTATAAAGTCGGAACAAACGCTGACCTGACAGTAATACGCGGCAAAGAGGAAATGAAAGTCACTGTACTGCTCGAAGAAGCCCCTCCTCTTCCACGTGAGATGAAGAAATACCGGGACGATAACTTCGAGTTTACAGTCCGCGACATAACACAAAAGGACCGTATCCGCCAGAATCTTGAGAAGGATGTAATCGGTGTCTATGTTGATGAGATCAGCCAGGGCGGATGGGCTGCACTCGGACGATTGTCCGTAGGCGATATCATTTGCACAGTAGAAGGTAACCAGGTAAATAGCGTGGACGATCTTCAGAAGCAGATGGAACTGATCGCCGAGCGGAAGGATAAGAATGTCGTGCTTCGGGTCCGAAGAGGTATAAATGAGTTGTTCGTCGAGCTTGAAACAGACTGGACCAATGGCAAGTAAAACATCACAAAAGGAGACTGCGATGAATAGCTGGATAATCCGGCGTATTACAATCTGTATTACAATTCTGGCGTGTATTTCGGCGCTTGCGACTTTTGCTTTCGCCGACGATGCTTCAAACGGAAGAGCAATCTGCAACAAGTGGAGTGATACTGTAGTAAGAGTTCAGATCGTTCTCAAGCTGACATCATCTTACGGAGGGGAATCGAGAGATAGAGAGTATAAAATGGAAGTCGTAGGGACCGTAATCGATCCATCAGGATTGACTCTGGTGTCCAAGTCCGACATTGAATATGAAGGCTACTACGACGAAGAAGAAGGCAACGAGACTTCGCAGATTACGAGCGCTAAAATCCTTCTGCCATCGGGGAAAGAGATTCCCGCTAAGGTCGTATTAAGAGATAAAGACCTTGATCTTGCTTTCCTTCGCCCCATTGAGAAGCCATCGACGCCTTTTCAGTCAATTGACCTGAAAGACAGCGTAAAAGCCAATATACTCGATCAGGTAATTATCGTTTCTCGTCTTGGAAAGGTCGCCAACAGAGCTATATCCGCTTCCTTCGAGCGGATTGAAGCTGTAGTGGAAAAGCCGAGGAAGGTCTACTCCGTCAGCCTTGTGGGTACGGGGTCGCAATACGGCTCACCCGTATTCACTATGGATGGAAAACTGATCGGCATAGTGTTGACCAAGGAAATGCCGGGAAGCGGCTATAGCTATTATGAAGATAGCTCCATGCCGATTGTGCTGCCTGCGGAAGATATACTAGCTGTTGCCGCACAGGCGCCGGAGGATGCTCCTAATACGGATGCTAATGCACCTGCCGTTCCGGCGGTAAAGGAATAATATCTTGATGAGATTACGTAATCGCGCATATCTCCTTGCGTTTATGTTATTAACGCTTATTCTTGGGCCGGCTGTGATTTCAACCGCTGATGACACGACTTCCGGAAGAGAAATAGCGTCCAATTACGGCCCAGCAATCGTCAAGGTGCAAATTGTTCTCAAGCTATCTATGTCGTATATGGGTTCAGGTGATAGCCAGGAGCAAAAGATTGAAGCTACCGGCACGGTAGTCGACCCGTCCGGTTTAACAGTAATATCGATGTCATCCACAGATCCCGCCGATATCATACAATCGGTGTACGGCGATACGGAAGAAATGCAGATCAAGTCCGAAGTCACGGATGTAAAAATCAGGCTTGTGGACGGCACGGAACTCCCTGGAAAGATTGTCCTGAGAGACAAGGATCTCGACCTGGCGTTCATCCGGCCTGTCAAAAAACCGAGTGCACCGCTGCCATATCTGGATATCAAGAACAACTGCAAGCTCGACGTTCTCGACCAGACGGTTTTGGTAACAAGGCTGGGAAAAGTAGCCAACCGGGTTATATCGGCTTCCATCGGCCGTATAGAGGCTTCTGTGGAGAAACCGAGGAAGTTCTATACCATAAGGTTAAATTCGAACAGCAGCAGCGTTCTCGGCTCACCTGTTTTCTCGATGGACGGCAGAGTCTTGGGTATCGTGCTGCTTAGGGTGATGCAGGGACAAAGTAAAGAAAGCCTTATGTCCGGCGGGATGAGCGAGAGCCCGATTATCCCGGTAATAATACCTGCCGAAGACATAGTCCCGATAGCTGCACAGGCTCCAGTGGATGCACCAAAACCTTCCGTGAAGCCTGCTTCGGCTCCTGCCAAAGCTCCGGCAGCTTCGCATCCAGCAAAACAAACCAAATAGGTGTCCTATAATTCGCAGTGCCGGAACATAAGACCGGCACTGCTTTTTATTATACGTGTCTGTAACTGATCAGTTTAGTGCCAAATACTGCAGTCAAGAACTGCGGACTGAGGGACAATAAGAGCAGTGCAAACCGATATGGACCATTCCCTGTGTAAGTATATAGCAGATGAGCTTTTGAAAAACGGCGTGTGGAGCATTCCGCGCGAAGATGAACGCCAGGAACGTGTCTGGCGTATCTCCCCTACCCCTTTTCTCCTGGATGGCGAGCTTATAGATACATTCAACCGTCTTGGTCCGGCGCTCTTGTCATTCTACAACGCAGCTAACACCCTTTACCTAAAATCCCTATATCCCTGGGTGAATGATTACCTGGACCGGGGAAAGCCGGAAGCGATAATAGAACATGCTCATATGAACTATCAGAAGCGAAGGCTGCCAAGGATCATCAGACCGGACATTATTCTCACCGAAGAAGGCCCCCGCATCACGGAACTCGACTCTGTTCCCGGTGGGATGGGTCAGCTCGATGCAATGTCGATACTTTATGCCCGGCATGGGTTCGGTATTCTCGGCTCCGCAAGAGGAATGCTTACAGGTTTCGCCCAGATGATCAAGTCGGCTTCTGAGATGGATGACCCCGCACTTGCCATAATGGTTTCCGACGAATCGGCATCTTACAGGGCGGAGATGTCATGGCTCTCAGCGGGATTGAGAGAAATTGGGCTCAGAACGTGGATTGTCCGTCCGGAAGAAGTTATGTTCACCGAGGACGGGCTGTATATCGAACAAAACGGCAAGAGGACCAGGCTCGACATCATATACAGGTTTTTCGAGCTGTTCGATCTTAGGAATATCCCCAAATCGGAGCTTCTGGCTTATGCCGCAAAAAAGAAGCTTGTCATAGTAACTCCACCGTATAAACACCATCTTGAGGAGAAGATGCTTCTTGCTCTCCTGCATCATCCGGCGCTCGATAGATATTGGGCTGATGTGCTTGGAAGCGATGATTGCATCCTGCTTAAGAAGCTGATACCTGAAACATGGATACTCGATCCGCGACCCGTTCCACCTCATGCCATAGTTGCCGGTTTCCGGTTCAGAGACAAGCCGGTACAGGACTGGCCGGTCATAAAAGAAGGCACTCAAAAGGAACGCAGGCTGGTCATAAAGCCATCAGGTTTTTCGGAGCTTGCATGGGGAGGTCATGGAGTCACAGTCGGCCACGATATGTCCTCAACTGAATGGAGCGCAGCAGTAGACCGGGCGCTTGACAGCTTCAATGAGCTCCCTTACGTTTTGCAGCATTTTCACGAGGGGAAAAGAGTTCTAGTCAATTATTACAGCAAGGAACTAAACGCCGTAGTGGATATGCAGGGACGTGTTCGGCTTACTCCTTATTACTATGTAATTGAGGATGGAACAAACCTTGCGGGCGTGCTCGCTACAGTTGTTCCATCTGATAAAAAACTTATACATGGAATGGCAGACGCCGTAATGTCCCCTTGTATGGTCGAAGACAATGCTTGAGAAAATATCGGACCACATAAAGCGTATAGTGGACATCGAACCCGCGGTGGCAAAGCAGTTTGTCCGAACAGAGCAGGAATCCGATATACTTGTCTTTGAGGAACCGGACCCGCTCCTTGAGGACGATTATGAGGTTGTTCGCGGGCTGATACATAAATACCGCAACCGGGTGTTATGTCTTCTTACACCTGAGTGCGCCGCTTATTGCCGGTTTTGTACCAGGCGAAGGAAGGTCTCAGATGTCGAGAACGGCAGGATGAGCGAAGAGGACATCTTACGCTGGACTGAATACCTGGGCGCACATACAGATGTGGAAGAAGCGATTCTATCCGGAGGTGATCCGCTTGTTGCTCCTGCGGAAATCTTCAGCAGCGCAGTGAAACATATTGCCGCTGTACCGACAATCAAACTGTTAAGAATCGGGACAAGAGTCCCTGTTACAGCTCCCGAATATGTGACGGACGAAAAGCTGGATATCATCCGTTCAATCGAGCAGCCTGTATATGTCGGCATACATTTCGAGCACCCATTCGAGCTGACTAAAGCAACGGTCGATGTTATTCGAAAGCTCAGAAAGGCAGGAGCGATATTATACAGCCAGACTGTCTTCCTCGCGGGCGTCAACGACGATTACGCCACACTTTATGAGCTATTCTCCAGACTTGTCGAGATAGGTGTACGCCCCTATTATATCTACAGATGCGATCCGGTGGCAGGCGCAGGACATTTCAGGACAGATTTTGAAACAGAACGAAAGATAATGACCGAACTCAGAAAAAACCTCAGCGGGCTTGCATGCCCCACGTATGTAATCGACACCCCACATGGCAGCGGAAAAATACCTGTGCCTCTTGAATTTTGGGGTGTGGATTACAGCAACTACAGTGATTTCAACGGCGTAAAGCACCATTTAGAGGAACAATTAAAAACGCGGAGGTGAATCGAGATGATGAAACGATCACGACTGCCTAAAGAATATCGGGTGTAGATGAGGGTCATATGCTTCTGGATCTCTTTTCATCCCGAAGCACGATTATCCACCATTCCTTCTATTCCCTGTTCCTGTCATCTGTTCTCCTTCGCCCGATTATATTCGCCGCGATATGCAAAA
Organism: Armatimonadota bacterium; assembly: GCA_039680575.1. Lineage (GTDB taxonomy): Bacteria > Armatimonadota > UBA5829 > UBA5829 > DTLH01 > JBDKSP01. The sequence continues at coordinate 8,934 of JBDKSP010000043.1, read as the reverse complement.
CCTGGTTTTGACCGGCCATTCCACCACTGCGCAATTTCCTGCTTTATCTCGTCTTTGTTTCCCGCAAGATAACGCGCTGCTGTCATCGCGGTTATCATATGTATCCTCGCGCGTTCTTTACAGTTATACGCGCGGCTCCCCGATTGCCTGGTTTCGACCAGAAGAGCGATAATACCCCGCCGGAGCGAGTAATAGCGATGTGCCAGCCGTGGAGAGCTTCTGTAACTTGCTGATTTCGCAGCTGCCTTGATCCCGTGGGTGCGCAGTTTAGCCCTGATAAGATTTTGAATCTCGACGGATTTCGAAATCAATGCTGGGTTAGCACCGGAACGGGTTCCAATGCATTCGATGAAGTCTCTCTGATAATCATTATCATCCAATTCATGCGCATCTATGATCAGATCCGGCTGCCATTTCCGTATGGCACCGGCTACAGCCCGCGTTTCAGGCTGCGATTGCGACAACCAATCCCTGTTCAGGTCCGCTCCGTTTGCATTCCGGCGCTTATTACGAAGGCTCCCATCCGGGTTCATCATTGGCACAATCAATATCGTGACCTTTTTCAACAGATCGGTATCGCAGTCCTTCGATTGGGAAAAATAGGAACGTATTATGCCAAGCATGGCTTCTGTAGATGCAGGTTCATTGCCGTGCTGTCGGCATATCACAAACATCCTGGCTGTAGACTCAACAGGGACTACTGGGTCGCGGATAATTACCAGAGGTATATGCTGCCCGAGTGATGATCGACCAATTGAGACCGTTGATATGAATCCCCTTCCGCTAAAAAGCTTTACAGTGTCCATCTCAGCAAGCATTCTAAGCATTCGGGCATGGCTTGTTGCTGCATACGACGATGAAATAACGGCTATTCCAATAAGTGCCGCCATCGCTAATCTTCTCATCATCAGCTCCTTCCCTGCCGACATCGAATTCCGGGCTATCTTACCGTCCATACGCACATATACAAACATCAAAAACCAACATGGAGCGATAAAAGCGCAATGTTTATCAAACACCCGCATGCTTTTCTTCCGAGAGAGTTCAGAATGACGGGAGTGGAAGGATTTTCATCCGTGAGGCAACGAGCTCGCTTGGTAACAGCTCACTCTTGATAAGAATTATATATCATTCTGAACAACCAGCACGTCACCCTGACGAAAGACGTCACCCCAAACAGAGCGACGTCACCCTGAACTTGATTCAGGGTCCATTTTCTTCCTGGATTCCGAGTCAAGCTCGGAATGACGTTGTGTTAGCCCGGAATGAAGTTGCACTTATCAACTCTGAACTCTTACCTCGCTTGACCGGTTCGAAGCCAGAGGTTACAATTAAAGAGTTTCAGGTATCAACTGAAACTCTCCGGAGGATTTTCGGTAATAATCAGTATACGATTGGTTATTATCAAAACAGGCGAAAATCTATAGGTAGAATATATAGAGAGTCGATATTTTGCATGTTGCTAGACCGCATAAAGACACCTTCCGACCTTAAAGGCCTAAGCCAGAGCGAGTTGGCAGTCCTATCAGAGGAAATGAGGCAAAAAATCATCACCACTGTCTCTCGCAATGGTGGACACCTTGCTTCGAATCTCGGTGTTGTTGAGCTTGCTATTGCGCTCCATACCGTTTTTAACTCTCCACAGGACAAAATACTCTGGGATGTAAGCCATCAATCCTATCCACATAAACTCTTGACCGGCAGGGTTGATAAATTTTCGACACTCCGACAGAAGGACGGCCTCAGCGGGTTTATGCGGCGTGATGAGTCGGAATATGATGCGTTCGGATCGGGACATGCCAGTACATCCATATCCGCGGCACTCGGGCTGGCAAAAGCTCGCGACTTAAGAGGCGGAAGCGAGTCCGTCATCGCCGTAATAGGTGACGGTGCAATGACCGGGGGGTTGGCCTTCGAGGGGCTGAACAATGCGCAGGACCTCAATACGGATGTGATAGTTGTTCTTAATGACAATGAGATGTCAATTGCGGAAAACGTAACGGCTCTTTCATACCATCTTGCAAAATTGAGGATGGCTCCGCTTTACCGTAACCTGGAGAGCAGAGCAAAAAGCACCCTTGAAAAGTATCCCCTGGGCAAGCATCTTACGCGTACCGCCGAGGGACTCAGTCACGGTGTCACCCACCTTTTCGGATCAAAAACAGGTGTTATGTTCGAGGAGTTCGGCTTCCAATACCTGGGACCAATAGACGGACATAATATCACTCTTCTAAAGGAAGTGCTGGAAAATGCAAGGAAGATGCACGGGCCGGTATTGGTTCATGTGCTGACTGTAAAGGGCAAAGGTTATGATTTTGCAGAAGCAAACTCCAGGCGGTTCCACGGGATTCCACCGTTTACCATATCCGACGGCAAGATAGAAAAAGGAAACGGGCATGTGACTTTCAAACAGGCGTTTCAGGAGACGCTCATCGAACTTGCGGAAGAAGACCCCAGAATTGTTGCTATTACCGCAGCGATGCCTGACGGCACCGGGCTCGCAGCATTCTCTGAAAAGTTTCCAGGCCGGTTTTATGATGTGGGCATAGCAGAAGAGCACGCCGTGACCTTTGCAGCCGGGCTTGCAGCAGGAGGTATGAGGCCGGTAGTAGCCATCTATTCTACATTCCTGCAGAGAGCATATGATCAGATTATACATGACGTCTGTCTACAGCACCTTCCCGTGGTATTCGCAATCGACAGAGCGGGTCTTGTAGGTGAAGACGGACCGACACATCACGGAGTTTTCGATCTTTCGTATCTGCGGCACATTCCGGGCTTGATCGTTGCAGCTCCCCGCGATACAAACGAACTGAGAGATGTGCTCGCCACCGCTCTCACTCATGACGGCCCCATCGCCATCCGCTATCCGCGTGGCGGAGGTCCAAGCGAATATCTTCGAAAGACACCGTCTATGATGGCCATAGGCCAGTCCGAAGAGATGCGGTCCGGAGATGACCTGTGCATAATCGCAGTCGGGACTACCGTGTATCAGGCAATCGAGGCCGCTGAAACACTGGAAAAGGATGGCTATAATGTCGAGGTCATTAATGCCCGGTTCGTCAAACCTCTGGACGAAAAGGCCATTCTTGACGCAGCAGAACGCTGCAAGAGGCTGGTCATAGTCGAGGACAACACAACGCTTGGTGGGTTTGGCTCTGCCATTCTTGAACTACTTGCATCAAAAGGCATTGTGGCCTCTGTAAAGCTGCTGGGGATGGGTGACAAATTCATTGAGCACGGATCGGTGAGATCGCTCAAGCGAATATTAGGTTTGAACGCAGAAGGTATCGTAAACACCGCGCGAGAGATGCTTCAGACAAAACCGCCTGCCTACGCTGAATAATCTTTTGTTATAGAACAACTTTTTCGAATAATTCCGGCAGTGCTTTTCCCGCCGGTTCTGATATCCAGAACGAAGCGTAGTGTGTGAAATTGCTTTGGGACGGGTTTACGTCTACGATTATTGCTCCGTTCGCCTTGGCGTACTGTGCAAAGCCGTACCCGCCGGATACCTCGCCTGATGTGCCAACAATCAACATTAGTTCGCTGTTCGCTGCGCTCTCGATAGACTGCATCATCGGTTCCTGCGGGACAAGCTCGCCGAACCAGACGATATTCGGCCTGCAAATCCCGCTGCATCCTGCGCATTTCGGCAGCGTCTCCAGCGTGAATTCACCCGGAAAGCTTCTATTGCGAAGATCGAACACCCTGCCGCAGTCCAGGCACCGCATCTGCATTGCATCCCCATGCAGTTTTACCATTCTTTTGCTTCCGGCTCTCTCGTGAAGATCGTCCACATTCTGTGTAGAGAGCAGATAATCCGGATAGTAATTTTCCATCCGCGCAAGTGTTATATGCGCGGGGTTTGGTTGTGCTTCACAGATCTGGTGATGCCTCATCAAGTACATATTCCAAACTCGCACAGGGTCTTTTGTAAATGCCTCAGGTGTCGCAAGCGTCATTGGATCATACTTCTTCCACAGTCCATCGTCGTCACGGAATGTAGGCAGCCCTGATTCTTTGCTTATACCTGCTCCTGTGAAGACAAAGACCCTATTTGCACTCTGAAGTATGCTGATAAGCTCATCGTTATCCGGTTCTACGTGTTTCATATTAAATCTCCCACTATAGAGAGTTTCAATGACTGAAACTCACTGGACTTTGGCGCTTTTTCTTAAGAATTGTGGGGGGTGATTTAGCCTGCTATACAGTTTTATCCGTCTATCCCCAGAACTTCCGGTCCAAGCTTCTGTACTGTATGGCTTCCGCTATATGAGCAGTCTGGATGTCATCCTCGCCGGAAAGATCGGCGATAGTCCGCGCAAGTTTCAATATCCGGTCGTAAGCCCTCGCTGAAAGGTTCAACTGAGCTATCGCTGCTCTCAGCAAGTTCTTTACATCATCCGACACCTGGCAAAACTGCTTGATCTGCCGGGAAGTCATATGCGCATTACAGTAAATCCCTGTATCGTTGAACCGGCTCAACTGCTGTTCTCTTGCCTTGCTTACCCTTGCTCGGATACTGGCTGACGTCTCTCCAGTCCCATGCCCTATCAGTTCATCATGCCGCAGCCTTGGGACTTCTATGTGGATGTCGATCCGGTCGAGGAGCGGCCCGGATATCCGCTGCAGGTATCGCTGGATAACATGCGGTGTGCATGTACAGGGTTTCACATGGTCGCCGAAGAACCCGCATGGGCATGGGTTCATAGCTGCAACCATCATAAAACGTGCAGGGTACGTGAGTGATGCTTGCGCTCTGGCAATCGTGACCTGCCCGTCTTCTATTGGCTGTCTCAACACTTCGAGCACATCTCTTCTAAACTCCGGCAGTTCATCCAGGAACAGGACTCCATGGTGGGCAAGGCTTACTTCGCCGGGCCGCGGATATGTGCCCCCGCCGGTCAGACCGGCGTTTGAAATCGTATGATGCGGCGCTCGAAATGCGCGCTTTGTGACGAGTGCTTCATTCGAGCCGAGAAGCCCGCAAACACTGTACAGTTTCGTTGTATCAAGCGCTTCATTCAGCGAAAGCGGTGGAAGAATAGTCGGAATACGCTTCGCAAGCATCGTTTTTCCGCTTCCTGGAGGACCAATCATCACTATATTATGCCCACCTGCTGCAGCGACTTCCAGCGCGCGCTTTACATGTGTCTGTCCTTTTACATCGGAGAAATCTACATCATAGCTTGGGTCTTCAAGAGCTGCGAAATCGGCTGAGTCGATGATGGCGGGCAGCATAGTCTGACTATCGTTGAAAAACTGCACAACTTCGGTAAGCGTCGTAACGGGGTAAACTTCGACCTCACCGACTATGGCTGCTTCTTTTACATTATGCGCGGGAACTATCATCCGTTTGATCTTCAGTTCCCTTGACTTAAGAGCAATCGGAAGCACACCGCTTACCGGGCGTACTCCGCCGTCAAGTGAAAGCTCCCCAACGACTATCGTATCCTTAAGCGTCTCAGGATCTACCTGTGATGTTGCGGCAAGTATTCCGAGCGCTATCGGGAGGTCGAATGATGGACCTTCCTTGCGGACATCCGCAGGGGCGAGGTTGATGGTGATCCGCTTCATCGGAAACTCAAGCCCTGAGTTCTTGATGGCCGAGCGGACACGTTCTCTGGACTCCTGAACCGCCGCATCCGGTAAGCCTACTATATCAAAGCGGGGTATGCCTCCTGATATGTCAACCTCCACTTCAACGATATACGCATCGATGCCTAGAACAGCACTGGAGTTGACTTGAGAGAGCATAAAAAGAGCCTCCGTAGAGGAAAATGATTTACTACATTCTCATTATAGAAATCAGGCAGGCAGAGTGTCAATAGCTCAAGCGTTCTACCTTTCAGAGAATTCTTCTATAGAACCGGCCGAAAGTTTGACACTGCGGTAGTGGCCGACGCTGGTTTGAAGCTCTTTTTCTACATCATGACCGTTGGCATTATATATAAGCCAACCGCTGTCGATGCCGGTTACATATACACCATCGACATGCCCGTCCGGCACCAGGTTCGCGCGGACTCTGGTGCTGAGGTTATCGAGTGCTCTGGTTATCTCTTCGACAACAGGCTTCTGGCCTTCTTCCCAACTGCTTGATACATAAACAGTGAGACCGCTGCCGATTACTTTGACACTATGCAGCTTGGTACTTGTAGTATCGAACATCTCATGGAACTGTGATTCGTCGCCTTCAACAGTGGAAAACCCGCCGTAATTACAGGTGACGGCTATTCCGCCTCCTCTGACCCACTCCATAATCTTGTCGATGTCCTCACGCTCCAGCACTTTGCCGTCCAGGATTACGAGCACTTTGTAATGTTTCAGCGCTCCATCCCTAATCATAGATTCGTCGATCAAATCAAAATCTACAGCGTCCCTTAATGGCTTGATCTTTTCATTAATCCCACCGCCCTTAAGCGTAAACGCCGTCTGGGGGAACAGGACGGCAATCGGCGGGTATTTTGTTACCCGTGTTCCCAGCCACTTGTAGGAATTGCTCCATGAAGCTATTCCGCCAGCTTGGGTGAGAATAGTAGGATAATAAGTATGAATCCCACGCGCGCTGGATGTCACGGCGTTGTATATTCGCGATGTAATGCCATTCGGGGTTACGTCTCCGGCAGGCTCGAATGCACAGTATGAGCCATAATTCTTCGATGCCGAAGCTATAAGCCTGGTAAGCGTAAAATTGAAAGCGTAATCCGATGCTTCATTCGTTATGCGCACCCCTGCGTCATACTTGGCAGCGGATTTACATTGGGCGGAAAAATCCGACCCGTGCATGGGTTGTCCGTCTCCTCCAGTGCAGAGGTACAGATCGGTGCAGGGGAAGTATTTTCTGACCGTTGCAAGCCAGGAACTCGACCAGTTGGTCATACTGTCCCGATACCACTGAATCATGTCCAGCTTGACGCGCGCTGACCGGCTGTTGTCCGGCACAAACGGCTCTACCTGCGTAAATTCGGTATAATCTGCTCCCCAGGCCTTGTTTAATTCTTCGATGCTGCTGAATTTGTTCTCGATGTGTTTCCTGAAGTCCTCGCGAGCGTATGAATCTCCGCACCAGTAGCCTGGATGCGTGTGGTATTTTCCCGGTACAACCTCCGTCCAACCTCCGCCGAATGCCGGATATATCGCCTCTCCGAAGTCTCCGCTTATACCGACCATTATCGACTCTATCGTATGCGTAGGTCCATAATGCTCGGCAAACTTGGACATAAACCGGTCCACACGCGAGGAAAGAACAGGGTTCCAGATCGATTGTATCTTGCTAGCCGTCCCATGTTCCAGGCATGTCGCAAAAACTGACTCACCAGAGTCTCTGAACCACGCCGGAGTGGCATAGGCCGGTCCAATTATGATAAATGGGTTCCATCTAAGCCCGTTTTCCCGTAGAATGGATACGATACCATCATAGAAGCTCCAGTCCCAGTTGTCAGGAGATGGTTCGATGAAGTTCCACTTCACATAAGTCTCGACACTTGTTACGCCGAGTGCTTTCATCCTGGGAGCAAGCAACCTCAAATCCCTGAATACCCTCTCTGCTTCATTTACATACGTTGCATCCGGGCAACTGAAGGTAATCTGGACATTTTTGGGTGGAGACAATCTTCCTCTACTCGCTTTTATCCTCTCAGACATAGGCTGAGGCACGCAGACAAATTCATCGGAGTGCTCCATCTCGACCGTAACCCTTCGGACCAACAAATGTCCGCTGCAGACAAGTCTGAAGTCTGCCCCCATGTTTTGCCGTCCGTCGAACCTGGCATCAGGAAGTTCGAATATGACTTTTCGCCACTTCCTTGAATCAAGCAGAAGCTCACTGGCTCCGCTTTTGTAAGCTCCCTGGTCTCCTGCTTTGTCACTCACAGAGTCATACTGTATTTGAAATGACCCGAAATCCTCATCGAAGTATTCAATGGCAATGTAAACCGGCCTGCGCAGCCGGCCTGCAGCGGCGTTATAGTCGAAGTATAGATATGAAGCTGATGAACCATCGATAGTGTTCTTTCGGCAGGAACACCCTCCTGCCTCTGCGGGCTCATTCCGGCCATCCAACCCATCAAGCAAAGACAGGCCGTGCTCGATGTTTATAGTACCCAGATCGACCCAAGCGACGGGTCCGCCGGACGAAACAACGGAATCAACCGCAACCACAGGTGTCACTATCAAGCAGAATAAAATTAGAGCAAGTATTCTTGGTATCATCAATCGCAGTATACCAGAAGCAGACAATCAAAAACAAACAGAGTTCAGAGTGACGTGGGGATGCAGTAATAGTTCACTCTTGTAAGAATTATATATTATCCTGAACAACTAACTCGTCATCATGGAAGGACGTCACCCTGGACGGCAAACACGTCACCCTGAACTACGGAGTTTCAGGTATTACCTGAAACTCCGTAGTTCAGGGTCCAGTTTTTCCTGGATTCCGAGTCAAGCTCGGAATTACGTTGTGGTAGTTCAGCATGATATTATACTCATCAACTCTGAACTCTTACGGGATGCACCCATCCTCACATAAAAAGCGTATTGTAATTATATGAACCATAAGGCGGAATCTGATCCTTACGGTTGGCAAACACCTATATGTGGATAGTTCCGGAGCGTTGGAGAGGGTGAAAAATGCACTTACACAAAATTTGGCTGCGGGGCTAGGACTCGAACCTAGGACCTCCTGATCCAGAGTCAGGCGTTCTGCCAACTAAACTACCCCGCAGCGCGTGTGACGACATAGTATAACATAACAGCTATACTGAGTCAACCGCTGCGTAAGAGAGGCAATTGCGATAAGTCAATCCGAGTATGATTTCAGGCATCGAAAAAATGTGAAAGCCCCAAGTGCTGAGCGTGGGAAATGCAGTCAGAGGCAAAATAGTTAAAAATCTACCCCAAAAAGTAATGAACTCCTGAGCCCGTTGTCGAAGT
>JBDKSP010000042.1:0-42392 GCA_039680575.1 Armatimonadota bacterium | reverse complement strand
TCCTTTGCTTGCTGGGTCATCGATGCGTTTCCTCCTACAAAAACAGCATCGGCATATCAACCTTTCGGTACGATTCTTAAATGAGGCAACGATTCACTTTCGGTACGATTTTTGATGAGGCAACGCGGAAGATTGATTCGCACGTGCTTACCCGCTATAATGGCTTCATGGCTTCGTACATATTATTGGGGGTGTAACACATGCGTAAGAATTCTCTATTTGCTCTCACTGTTTTGCTGTTATTATGCTCGAGCGTGGCTGTTTTTGCGGCAAAGGCAAAGGCAAAACCAAAGCCCGCACCAAAACCAGCCAAGGCTAAGGCACAATCGGTGATGCTTGCAGGTGACAACGGCGTATTCGGGACAGTTTATTCAATAAGAAAAGGCTACCCGATCTACTTCAGGCTGAAAAGCGCCGAGTACACTACTGATCAGATGGTTATAGGCGACCGTCTGTATGCGCCGAAGGCCGACGAGAAACTGCTGGTGCTGCATTTTACGGTTCAAAACCCTCTGAAAGATGAGCAGTATATTCGTTGGGACTCTCTCAGGTTTACTGCTGTCGATTCCATGAATATAAACCATGAAATGGGATCGGACTGGGGTGATGAGATGAATCAGGGCAGTTTAGTCATGTATCTAAAGCCTGCGCAAAAGGCCGACATCTATGCCGGGATTATGGTTTCCGCCAAGGGAATTATCCCTAAGCTGATGGTTATGTCCGATTATGACGGCGACGGTCCGATACTTCGCTACGACCTCAAGAATCCCAAGAATGCAGTGGCTCCGCTGAAGAAATATGTGGCAGACCCATCCGACGCAAGCGGCTGTACGGCATTGGAGACAGTCCCGGGTGAGTCAGGGACTACCTATCCTTGTATCAATTTCGGCATTACGGTCCAGAAATCCGGTTACCTCGAAGAAGGTATAAACGGAGAAGAGCTGGAGGAGGGTATTCATTACTTTACGGTAACGGTTCTTGTGAAGAACAAGTCTCCTGAAAAAACTTATCTCCGCTGGGACTCGATCATTCCCGTCCTGCTCTCTACGGATGGTGAAGAATTGAATTACAAGGACATGCTCCTGGCATCAGCCAACCGTGGGATGGATAGAGACCTGAAACCCGGTGAAGAAGTGACTGTGCGGTTATGTTTCGAGCTACCGAAAGATGCAACTCCTCAAACGCTCTCGATCAAAGAAGAAGAAAGCCGGACGTACGAGTTCAAGATGCCGTAAATTTTATTGTTATACCATCCCAAATGTGGTAACATATTGGTGGAAAATCACACGGCAATATTTGCCCTGCGGTGTACGTGATTAGCCGAGGAAGTTTTGAGCCGACACTCAAATCTTAGGGAGTCCGAAAGGTTCAGTTTTCAAGTGGGAGCCCTCTTTTGAGGGAATCGCGAGACTCTGACCCGGGCACCCGCCCTTCTAATGAAAGGGTTCAAAAACTCGGTAGGCACACGGCACATGCGGGGCAATTTTATTTTAGAAGGTCAGTCGTCTGGTGGTATCTAATCCACTCGTGATTACAAATGAAAGACCTGTCCAGCTTAAGCCGGATAGCAGACCGGTATTATAAAGATTTTCAGTTGACTTTGGCTTTCACGGACCGCGAGGGCAGAGTCATCGAGGGCAAGCCATGCTGCGTAAACCCCACTTCGGAAGCCCACTGCCGCGAAGCCAGGTTACGGGCCGTTGAAGAGACTCTGAAATGGGGCGAGCCCTATCTACACCTCTGCTGCGGCAACTGTATCATCTGGGCTGTTCCTGTTATGAACAACGCGCAGGTGACAGGCGGCATCGCAGCCGGTGGGATTCCGATAGACGACTGCGCCGATGGTGAATGGAGCGCGGAACGGATCAGGCAGGCCGCAGACCGGCTTCTTCAACTTGCCGGTGAAGCCAACCTCACGAATTCGGCGCTTCTTGAGCTTAGAAGGCTCGCATCCGAGCGCGAATCCAGGCGTGCGGAAGCCATACACGAGCTGAAAAGCAAGTGTTACGACTCCATCCGCGACATTTATCTGAGGGAGGAGCCTGAGCTGCTAGCCGCGGTGAAGCGTGGAGACCGCCTTCAAGCGCGCGAAATCCTCAATAGAATCCTGGTCGGCATCTACTACCTCGGCAGGGACAGGCCGAGCCTCCTAAAGAGTTTCCTGCTTGAACTCGTAGTTATGATGAGCAGGACCGCTGTAGAGGCGGGAGCCGAACCGTCGGAACTTCTCGGCACGAACTTCTCCCAACTGGTCGATCTTTCGTCTATTTCCGACGAAGCCGATCTTTCAGCCTGGCTCGTATCCATGCTGGAGCGGATTATGGACTCCATACGGGAACAGCGCGCCTATCCGAACACCGTCCTTCTGACTGCGGCGCTCCAGTATATGGAGGCCAATATGTCGGAAGATATTTCACGCGATGATGCCGCCGCTGCCGCCGGAATGTCACCTTCTCACTTCTCCAGACTTATGAAGGAAAAGCTCGGACGCTCATTTACGGAGATTCTCACCCAGATGAGGGTCGATAAGAGCAAGGAGCTTCTCAAATTTTCGGACCAAAGCATCATCAACATTGCGTTTGACTGCGGTTTTAAGGACCAGAGCTACTTCACCAAGGTTTTCCAGCGCTCTACGGGATATACTCCACGCGAATACAGATTGCACGTGCATGGGACGTTCAGATAGTTTTTTTGAAACGCGAATTACGCGAATGGAGTAGACATAAAGCATCTGCCTTTATGCTTCGGGACCGCAGTTCGTCCCGAAGCACGAATTTCCACTAATCCCGAAAGTTGGGCTTCGGCGCAAAAGACGCGCACGAAGCATTTCGAAAACCTGACCGCTGACGGCTGACAGCTTCCCCGCTCCAAAAGCACCAAACTACCAAAAAGCTACCAAACAACCACATCCTGCTACGATATTCCCAACATAATGCCACCAAACTTCAAGACTGTTTGCAGCGTAGCTGATAAACTGCTATTGTCTAATCGAATGATTCGAAAAGATCGTAGGGAGCATTATGGCATACTTAACAGATGTAGAAATAGCGCAGGCTGCAAAGCCGAAGCCTGTAACCGATATAGCAAAATCACTCGGCTTGGCGGATGAAGATTTAGAGCTTTACGGCCGGTATAAGGCAAAAGTGTCGCTCGAAGTGATGAAAAAGACGAGCGGCAGGCCGGACGGCAAGTTGATCCTCGTTACAGCGATTACCCCGACTTCAGCGGGTGAGGGGAAGACCACTACTACAGTCGGCCTCGGAGATGCGTTGAAGCAGATCGGCCAGTCCGTCGCAATCGCCATAAGGGAGCCGAGCCTTGGCCCGTGTTTCGGAGTGAAAGGCGGCGCAGCCGGAGGCGGATACGCGCAGGTCATTCCGATGGAAGACATCAACCTGCATTTCACCGGCGATTTCCATGCAATTACGTCAGCGCATAACCTGCTTGCTGCAATGCTGGACAATTCGCTTTATCAGGGCAATCCACTGAAGATCGACCAATATTCCATTACCTGGAAACGGGTAATGGACTTGAACGAGCGAGCACTGAGAAGCGTCGTGATCGGGCTCGGCGGGAAGACCGGCGGAGTCCCGAGGGAGACCGGGTTCGATATTACGGCGGCTTCCGAGGTTATGGCGCTTCTTTGCCTCTCCAATGACGTGGCGGACTTGGAGAGGCGGCTCGCTTCGATAATCGTCGCCTTCGACAAAGACGGCAAGCCTGTGACCGCTGCCGATTTGAAGGCGTCCGGCGCGATGGCTGTGCTTCTCAAGGATGCCATAAAGCCGAACCTTGTTCAGACACTGGAAGGTACGCCCGCTTTCGTACACGGCGGCCCGTTTGGAAACATCGCGCACGGATGCAACTCCGTTATCGCGACGAAAATGGCGCTCAAGCTTGCGGATTACGTCGTCACGGAGGCAGGATTCGGCTCGGACCTCGGCGCCGAGAAGTTCTTGAACATCAAGTGCCGTACAGCCGGTCTTACTCCGGCCTGTGCCGTGGTCGTTGCCACAATCCGCGCGCTCAAGATGCACGGCGGCGTCAAGAAGGACGCCCTGACAGTTTCGGACCCCGAAGCGCTCGAAAGAGGGATCGAAAACCTGTGGAAACACTGCGAGAATATGGAAGCGCATGGCCTCAATCCGGTTATTGCGATCAATAAGTTCCCAGCGGACTCCGCTGAAGAGGTCGCAAAACTTCATGCGCTTTGCGAGGACAAGGGATATTCCGTAGCGCTCTCAGATGTCTGGGCTGAGGGCGGTAAGGGCGGAGTCGAGCTTGCCAAACTCGTTATGAAGACTATCGAAGAGAAACCGTCGAAGTTCCATCAGCTTTATCCGCTCGATATGAGCCTCAAAGAGAAGATGGACACAATCGCACGAGAGGTTTACGGCGCGGATGGCGTAATCTATACATCGGAAGCGGAGAAAAAGATCGCTCAGATCGAAAAACTGGGGCTAGGGAACCTGCCGGTCTGCTCTGCAAAGACCCAGAATTCCCTTTCAGATGACGCCTCCGTTGTCGGCAGGCCGAGGAATTTTGAAATTACGGTCAGGGATGCCAAAGTATCGGCTGGCGCGGGGTTCGTAGTCATGTATACGGGAAACATAATGACCATGCCCGGCCTTCCCAAAGTCCCGGCTGCCGAAAAGATCGGCTTGGACGACGATGGCAGCATCGTTGGGCTTTTCTGATACAGCATCATTCGGAATGGCACAACGTCATGCTGAGCTTGACTCAGCATCCAGAAAAAGCTTATTCAATTGTATGCTGCGGGAATGGCAGGTTTAGGATAATTGTGTAATATGCACAGAATCAATTCCCGCAGCATACGGAAATTGGCGTATGTCGTGCTTCGGGACGAACTGCGGTCCCGAATACGAAATCGAGTTCAGGATGACGTATTTACTCAGAGTAATATGTAATAATGCTCTGTTACGTTTAAGAGGATAGTACAGTGAAAAGTGACAGCAACCTGGAACGCCTGCTTCGCGCAGGTCAATTTGTCGTCTGCGGGGAGATGAGTCCGCCTCAGTCAGCGGATGCGTCTCCCATAGCCAAGAAGTGCGGCTACTTCAAAGGCTATGTGGACGCAGTGAACCTAACGGATAATCAGACGGCGATTGTGAGAATGTCGAGCGTGATGTCAGGCCACTTCGCCCTTTCCGGCGGGGTCGAACCGATTATACAGATGACCTGCCGCGACAGAAACCGGCTCGCCATCCAGTCCGACATCCTTGCGGCTGGCGCAGTAGGCATCAAAAATATCCTCTGCCTTACGGGTGACCACCAGAAATTCGGCAACCATCCTGATGCGAAGCCGGTATTCGACCTCGATTCGACGCAGCTCATCAGCATGGTGAAGAAGATGAGGGATGAAAAGAAGTTTCTGTCGGGCGATGACATCAAACAGGAGCCCAGGATGTTCATCGGCGGCGCTGCAAACCCGTTCGGTGAACCGTTCGAGATGCGCGTCTTAAACCTTGCAAAGAAAATAGCCGCCGGGGTTGATTTTATCCAGACTCAGCCTGTGTTCGATGTCCCCAGGTTCAAAAAATGGATGGATGCCGTCCGAGACGAGGGGATGGACAAGGATGTATTTATTCTGGCAGGCGTAATGCCGGTAAGAAGCGTCAAAGCGCTTTATCACATGAGAGATAACGTTCCGGGAATGCGAATATCGCCCGATTACATAAAACGGATGGAATCCATAAAAGAAAAAGAAGCTTCTATGGAGGAAGGTGTGAAAATCGCCGTTGAAATAGTAAAAGAGCTGAAGAGTATCCCGGGAGTCGCGGGTGTTCACCTGATGCCGGTTATGTGGGAGTCGATAACTCCCCGAATAGTCGAAGAGGCAGGGCTTTTGCCGAGACCGTCGGCTGATTGAGAGCAGGATATGAGCAAACTAAGTGAGAAGATAGCATTGTTTTGTGAGAGTCACCCGAGGCTTTATGCCTGCGCGGTGCTTGCGGAGAACGTGGTCAAGAAGCCGATATTCAAGTGCCATGACTGCGGCCAGTGTGTTTTAGGCTATACCGCGTTTACGTGCCCGATGAGATGCCCCAAGCAGATGAGAAACGGTCCCTGCGGCGGTACGCGCGAGAACGGGCGCTGCGAGGTCTATCCTGACAGGAACTGCATCTGGTGGATGATCTATCAACGCGCAAAACGCATGGGCAGGCTGAAGAAGTTGAAGCGCATACAGAAGCCGGTAGACCGAAGGTTCGAGCACACTTCAGCATGGTTGAACGTTTTTGCTGGAAAAATCGACCCGCCATCTTGGAGAAAAGACTAAGGAGAATCGAATGCTAATCGTTGGAGAGCGCATTAATACAAGTAGAAAGATAAAAGGTGAGGCCGTAATTGAAGCGGCAGTGGTAAATCGTGACACTGCCTATATTCAGAAGCTGGCGAAGGACCAGGTGGATGCCGGAGCGACCTATGTGGACGCGAACTGCGGCACACTGACCTCCGGTGAGCCGGAAGCGCTCGAGTGGATCGTAAAGACCATTCAGGAAGTGGTCGATGCGCCGATATCGTTTGACTCGCCAAACCCGGCGGCGATAGACCGAGCTATTGCTGCCTATGATATGAGCAAAGGCCAGCCGATGATCAACTCGATCACCGCCGAGACCGGGAGGTTCAAGAACATCCTGCCGTTCGTGCTCAAGTATAAGACGAAGATAATCGCGCTTTCGATGGACGACACAGGCATACAGCAGGACCCGGAAAAACGGCTGTCCGTTGCCCGCGGCCTCGTGCGCAAGCTGACGGATGCAGGTGTACCGCTCGATGACATCTATGTAGACCCGCTTACCTTCCCGATTGGGACGGGGACCAATGTCGGCGTATCGATGCTTGAGATCATCTCGAAGATCATGACTGAGTTCCCCGGCGTGCATACGATAGCCGGAATATCGAACGTGAGCCACGGCATGCCCGCGAGAAAGCTCCTGAACCAGGCGATGACGGTCCTTTCGATGGACCGCGGCCTCGATGCGGGGATTATCGACCCGATGGACCGCTACCTGATGGGTCTCATCGCTGCTTCTGAAGCTCTGCTCGGTCGTGATGACTTCTCTATGAACTACATCACCCTTTCAAGAGCAGGTAAATTCGAAGGGCTCTAGTAGCTGGGAAGCTGTCAGCTTTTGAATCGCGAAATGCGCGAAGAAGTACGAAAGACGCGAAAGAACTCGACACCTACGGTGTCGGCTTCGGTGGCAAGCAAGCCGAAGCAAGGTAAGACGCGAAATTGGGTGGTGGAGATCTGAAGGTTTAGTAGTAAATGCCTTAAGTTTCCACCTTCCGCGTCTCTAGTCATTCCGGTTTCCGCGGTTCAAAATAGTATGGAACAAACCGTCACGCCCGTCTGTCTCACTATGTAAATAATGCGAGGGAGGTGTAAGTTATGAGTCATGGACGGAATGACGATGGGGGCTCATTCATTTGGAATTTCATTGCCATAGCTGTAATTATATGTGTTATTGCAGTTATACTGCTTCCGGTATTTATGCGTGCTCGTGAACCGAGCTATAAACCTTCTTGCCAAATCAACCTGAAAGAGCTTGGAGTAGCGGTACAGTTATATCAGGGTGATTACAATGGTATGATGCCCAGTTCTTTTCTCTACGGCGGCAGAAAGACATGGGATAAAAGTGATTTTACGCACTTCGCCAAGGAAAGAGGCACTCTGCCGCCGCCACCCGGTGCTAAAAGCTCAACATGGCCGATGCTGCTTTATCAGTATATCAAAAATAAGCGCGAAGATGCTCTCTGGTGTCCGTCCGATCCCAACAGAAGCGATAACCCCTCTGCAGCAGTCTCATACTACTGGAAAGCTGCGATAGACAGAGCGTGGTACGGTGATGATAAGTTTAAAGCCCGTAAATACGATGATTTTGCCTTCCCGGCTGACCAGATCATTCTCTACGAGCACAATGGTTGGCACTGGGCAGAGCAGAATAGAGGTCTGGTAGATGGAGTTACCATCAACTGCGTGTTTATCGATAGCCATGTTGCGCCCAAAAGAATAGCAAACAGCGGCTATACAGCTTCCGATAATCCGCCGGAGCCGCTTCCCAAAAGCGGTGTGGGTGAACCCGCCTGGTTCAACCATAACTTCAAATCCGGCTCAAATGCTGGCAAAGCGAGCAAAGGCGCATATTGGAATCCTCAAATGTGGGGGGATAAATTGATAGGCTACTAAAATCTTAGTATTCGTGAATATTCCACCTTCACTAAAAATGTATTTTGAGTCATACTATATGAACTGGTATTAGAGCAGTGAAGGTGGTGTAATCGCTTGCCAAATAGGTGGTTGTATAAACAGGGTTTTCCTGAGCGGTGCAGCAGAAAACGTCTGCTAAGGCAGCAAAAGATACAGGAGGCTGTTGCACGTGTATCCGGTATGCTGATCGCCGGTGATAATGTAGACATCAATTCCGTGCTGGAAGTGCTCGGGACGGCTGTCCGTGTCAGCCGGGTATGCATATTCTGGTACAGAGATGGACTGGAATATTTTGATTGCTCCTATGAATGGTGTTCCCCCGGCACTATGTCTGAAATCCACAACCTTTGTGGATATACTACTCAATGGTGGATGGATCATATGATTGCCGGCAGGGTTATAGGTATTTCAGATACATCCAGGATGCCCCCAGAGGCATTCGATGAGCAGAAGGTACTGATAAAGCATAATATAAAAGCCCTGATTGTTGTGCCCATGTATTTGCAGGGCGAGTTGATCAGCTGCCTCAGGTTTGATGACACAACCAATCCAAGAACATGGTCTATGTACGATGAATATTTACTTCGCACTGCCGCGGATTGCCTGACGGCCTATTTTGAGCGAAGTAAAATGATAGAAGCTATGTACTGCACCAGGGATGAACTTCAGATGCAGGTGTCGGCAATCAACGCAGCGAGTGACCAGATTATAATTACGGATTACTCCCGCATGATCAAGTTCGTTAACCCTGCGTTTGTTAAGGCCAACGGCTATACATTCGAGGAAGCCATCGATCAAAGTATCAGTATCCTTAGAAATGAAGGCTATGACCGCGATTTCTACAGGATGATATGGGAGACGGTATATAACGGTGACACCTGGCAGGGGGAGATTCCACGCAGACGGAAAGATGGGACTACTTACATAAGTGATGCCACAGTCACGCCCGTAGAAAAAGAATCAGGATGCATTGAGTATGTAGTCTTGATCCAGCGTGACATCACAGAGAGAAAACTGTATGAGGAAAGGCTGCAGCAGACCCGCAGAATGGAGACTGTCGGGATGCTTGCGGCAGGGATTGCTCACGACTTCAATAATCTGCTGCAGGCGATCTTAGGCTACACTCATGTTATCCTCGATACGGACCAACTGGACCTGAAAACCAGGAGCGATTTGATAGAGATAGAGCGGGCTTCGCAGCGCGCCGCTGATCTTGTCCAGCAGATCCGCGCGTTTTCGCAGCAGGCGCCAAACCGCATGGAGCCGGTAAGTGTTCCCGTAATTGTGCAGGAAGTCGCCGGGCTTCTATGCAAGACTCTGCCGAAAACGATCAAAGTCGTGTGCAAAGCATCCACTGAATGTTTGCCGGTATTTGCAGACAGTTCTCAGGTCCATCAGGTGTTGATGAACCTTTGCTTAAACGCTGAGGCTGCAATGCCTGATGGCGGAAAGCTTATGGTTAAGGTAGACCCCGTTCGGTTAACGGAGAGGTTTGTGAAATCCAACCCATGGGCGCGTCCTGGTGAGTTTACCCGCTGCAAAGTCTCCGATACCGGGTGCGGAATGGATGAGGAAACAAAAAAAGCCGCTTTTGAACCGTTTTTTACAACAAAGAGCAAGGGTTCCGGGCTGGGGCTTTCCGTCTGTTACGGGATTATCAAAACACATGACGGATTGATCAATATCGAGAGTGAACCCGGCAAAGGGACCAGTGTATGCGTTTATCTTCCAGTTGCAGCCGTGGCGGAAGCATCTCAGCCCGCCGCCGGACCGGTGAGCGATGTTAAGGGGACAGAGACAATCCTCCTGGTCGAAGATGAGGATTATATCCAGCGGCTTACCAAGCGAGTGTTGGAACACAACGGATATAGGGTCCTGACCGCCGGAAACGGGCAGGATGCGCTCAATTGCCTTGGGTCTCCGCAAGGTAAAGATGTGGAAATCGTTCTCCTGGACCTCAATATGCCCGGAATGAACGGACTTAAGGCTCTTTCAGCTATCCGTCGGATTTTACCGTCAATGAAAGTCCTGGTCACTGCCGGAATCGACACTGGTATTGATAGACTGCCAGAGAACGAGCAGCCCAATGACTTCCTGCAGAAACCGTATAAACCGGCAGTACTGCTCGAAACCGTCCGGCGGCTGCTTAACGATAAAAACGGTCGTGGAAAAATGTAGTTCCTAATGTTGAAGTAACCCATCTGACGGGCATACTAACAGCGGCATTATAGTTTGTATGTCCGGATGGAATAAATGAACGAACAGTCTCCGGTTTTTAACACTGTCGAGTCTGATAATGCTGCATCTGCCGGCCGCTGGGTAATCGGTTATATAATTGCTGTTGTGCTGGTTGTATTACTGACTGCGTCAGGGCTTTTGATAAAGCCTTTTGCCCCGATTGTGTCATTCAGGTCGCCGTATATTCTCCTGGTGGGCGCGGTTGCGTATTTTTACGGCAGAGGTCCCGGAGCCCTGGCGTTTCTGCTGGGGATGTTCAGTTTCATAGCAATATACACTCCGCTTATTTTCCCTGGAATCACCACTATATATGCCGAAGGTATATGGATAGAGTATATAGTCTTCATAATCACCAGCATGGTTGCTACAATCGCCATGTCCAGCCTGCACGATTCCAAAATACGCATTGCGGAACGGTCCGCGCAGTTGGAGGCCGAAATTCGTGAAAGAAAACGCACCGGAGGCGAGTTGCGGGAATCGGAGACTGCGCTCCGCACCATTTTCAACAGTGTCTATGACGGGATTTTGCTGCATACCATCGATGGTTCCATCATCGATGCAAATGCGCGGGCGCTTGAGCTGTACGGGGTTGATATAGATGAAATCAAGAATCTGAGTATATCCGATATATCAGGTGCCGAGACTCCGATGGATTGGCTCAGGCCGATTTGGGACAGAACGCTGGAAGGAGAACACCAATTTTTCGAGTGGAAAGCCAAGCGTCCGCATGATGGTCATGAGTTCGATGTGGAAGTGTATCTGCGCAGGCTCAGGATATCCGGCCGGGATACCATTATGGCTAACGTCCGCGACATTACTGAGCGAAAGCGAGCCGATGCGGAGATTAAAGCTCTGAATGCCGGACTCGAACAGCGGGTGGCAGCCCGGACATCGGAACTCGAAGCCACAAATAAGGAACTCGAAGCCTTCAGCTACTCCGTTTCCCATGACCTTCGCGCACCTCTTAGGGCAATAGATGGCTTCAGCAGCACACTACTCAAAGATTATAAGGATTCCATTGATGAAAAAGGCCGGGACTATCTCCATCGCGTGCGGAATGCGGCACAACGGATGGGGCAACTGATTGACGATATTCTTGGCCTGTCGCGTGCTATACGAGCCGAGATGCACTTGCAGCGAATCGACATGAGTGCCATGGCGCAGGAAATTCTTGATGAGTTCAGGAGGTCCAGCCCGGAGCGTAAAGCGGAAATTACCGTCGAGGAGGGTATGATTGTGAATGCCGATGCACATCTGCTTCGAATTGCACTTGATAATCTGCTTGGAAACGCATGGAAGTTTACGAGCAAACGTCATATTACTCGAATAGATGTCGGAGTAGTTGAGCAAGATGTAGAGCGGGTATATTACATCCGGGATAATGGCGCGGGTTTCAATGCGGAATACAAAGACAAACTGTTCTCACCATTCCAGCGTCTGCATACGGAAAGTGAATTTCCCGGGACAGGTATCGGGTTAGCTCTCGTTCAACGCATTATACGCAGGCATGGAGGACGCATTTGGGCGGAAGGCGCGGTAGACCAGGGCGCTGCATTCTACTTTACTCTTGGGGAGGCCGCTAAGTGAAAGATAACGGGATACTGCTTGTTGAAGATAACCCGGATGATGTGGAGCTTACGCTGCTTGCCTTTAAAGAAAGCGGCATTAGCGACAGGATTGTTATAGCTAATGATGGAGAAGAAGCCCTCGATTATGTTTTCAAGAAGGGTAAGTATGAAGGCTGCGATCACAAGTTGCCAGCGGTGATACTGCTCGACCTGAAGCTGCCAAGAATAGGCGGGCTCGATGTGCTGAAGATTATTCGTTCCAACCCGGAAACAAGCTGTGTTCCGGTAATTATCCTTACCTCATCAAAAGAGGACGAAGATGTTGTTGAAAGCTACAGCCTGGGCGCTAATGCCTATGTACGTAAACCTGTGGACTATGATGAGTTCGTACAGGCGGCAAAGGCACTCGGATTGTTCTGGCTTGCTATAAATGAACCACTTCCTGAGAGGCGGTCGTGTGTATGAGCACTCCACTTCGGCTCATGATTGTGGAAGACTCGGAAGATGACGCGCTGCTCGTCATCGATGCGCTCCGAAGCAGCGGCTACGATCTTGTCTGGCAGCGGGTAGAGACCCGTGAAGAGATGGTATCCGCGCTTGAAACCAAGGGATGGGATGTAATCATATCTGACTACAGGCTTCCCAATTTCAGCGGGCTGGATGCGCTGAAACTTGTCTGTGCTCGTGATCCTGATATTCCGTTTATCATTATTTCCGGGCAGATAACGGAAGATACGGCGGTCGCTGCCATGAGAGCCGGAGCACATGACTATGTTCTCAAAGATAACCTGGTAAGGCTAGTCCCGGCTGTCGAGAGGGAACTGCGCGACGCGGAGTTCCGCCGAAGGCAAAAGTTTACAGAGGAGATATTTGCTAAAGTGTTTAGGTCAGCTCCTGTTATGATAAGCATCAGCGATCTGGAAACGGGGCAATTCGCAGACATCAATGAGACTTTTGAGCGGTTGATAGGTTATTCCCGTGATGAGCTTATTGGAAAAACATCCTGGGATATAGACATGTGGTACGATCCATCGGAGCGTGCCGAACTGGTGCAGGAACTGGATCGGCAGGGAAGCGTAAGAAACTATGAAGCCAGATTTCGCACCAAGTCCGGACAACCGTTGATCGGGCTCCTCTCGGGAGATATAATTTCGCTCCATGGCCGAAGATCGATGCTGATCGCGATTACAGACATCACAGAACGGAAGAAGGTTGAGGATGTACTGGATGCTGAAAGGCGGCGGCTGCAGGCGGTACTCGATGCGCTGCCGGTGGGTGTATTTATAGCCGATAGAAATGGGCGGGTTTTCCAGGCCAACAATCAGGTGTCGGTGATATGGGGTGGGGTACCGCCTATGGCAAATAGTGTGGATGATTACGGCAATTATCCAGCCTGGTGGGCCGATACTGGTGAGCCTGTTTCCTCTCATGAATGGCCTATGGCCGCAGCGCTTAGAGGCGAGACCACTGTTGGGGAAATTATCTCAATCGAGCGTGTTGATGGTAAAGAAGCAACTGTATTCAACTCCGCCGCTCCGATACGGGATGCAAGTGGTGAAGTTATCGGCGCTGTTACTGTTGTTCAGGATATAAGCGAGTTGATAGCCCTCCGCCGGGAACTGGAGCGAGCTCTGGATGAGGCCAGACAGGAAGGCGAGCGCGTCCGTGCTCTTGAGGGTATAGCGGAAGCCGGCATCGCTACAACAGACTTGCAGGAGCTTTTGGATATACTTGTCCTGAGGATGGCGGAAACTCTCCATGCTCACTCGAGCAGTATATGGATGTTCGATGATGAAAGGTATGAGTTCGAAGCCAGGGCTGAGTATGGAGCGTCTGGTTTAGTTGGCGAAAGTCTCGACGTAGACAATGGGGTTGCCGGTATTGTATACCATGAGAGAAAATTCGTTTTTACTCCTGATGCCGAAAATGATCCGCGTGTGAAAGGTGAGATTATCAAAAAACAGGGCGCAAAGTCGCTCATAGCCGTGCCGCTTATTACCCGTGGCCGGGTAATAGGGATGGCGCATGTCGATATGTCGGAGACGAGGGAGTTCACTGAAGATGAAATCGGCCTGATCGAAGCGATGGCGTCCAGAGCAGCTCAGGCCATTGATAATATCAAACTCTACGATGCTCTCACCCGCAGCCGGAACGATCTCGAAAACGCGCTGAACAACGAACGGCATTTTTCGCTTCTCCTGCAGAAAGCTCTTCTGCCAGGTATCCCGGATATAGGCGCGGGTTACAGTGTCGCTGCCGAATATGTGCCTGTTTACATTGGGCGTAGTATTGGCGGCGACTTCTACGATGTGTTTCAGATAGGAGACGACAAGGCGGGAGTCTTGATCGGTGATGTATCCGGCAAGGGGCTTGAAGCGGCTGCGATGGCTGCTACTACGCGGAGCACGGTACACGCATTTGTGCATGAGATGGCATCCTCATCGGAATCGCTGGAAAAGGCAAACTCCGTTCTTGCGCTCAGACAATCGGATTTCAGCCCGTTCGTGACCGTTTTTCTGGCGATAATCGACTTGAACAGCGGTGAGATCACTTATTCAAACGCCGGACATCCTCCGGCTGCTATTTGCAGAGCTAATGGCTCAGTCGAGCTGCTCAAGTCTGGACAGTTGCCGCTTTCCCTGCTCGAAGGCCAAAAATACAATGAATACAGCAGCTATATGGAACCTGGGGATAAACTGGTGCTCTATACGGATGGGATCAACGAAGCGCGACAGAGTGTCGAACTGCTTGGGTTCGAAGGTATACTGCAGATTTTATCCGAAAACTTCGCTCTTCATGCTGATATGCTTGCACGTGCGCTTGTCGATAGCGCTACCAATTGGTCCAGAGGAAAACTGCGCGATGACGCAGCCGTAGTGGTCGTGGAAAGGGGCAGGGATGAGGTATGAGGTTTCGCTCTCGGGCTGTATTTGCAATGCAGCCCGGATTGACCGGATAGGGATCTGTGATCCCGGTCAATCAACTCTAATTGATCACCCGGCATCAGAGATGCCTCATTTGCCGCTCCGGTAGGGATTTGCAATCCCTACCGAGCAGGGCTTGACTCAGCATCCAGTGCTTCAGGACGAACTGCGGTCCTGAAGCACAAAACTCTCGAAGTCAGCGGCCTGTTACCCGCTTCGCCACATCGAATGTTCTTTTCACGAGGCCGGAGATACTGAACTCAGGCTGCCCATGGATGTAAGTGGTCAGGCGGTCGCCGAATGGCTCTGTCCACTTCTTCGGCAGTCTCTTTGCGCCGAGCATCGCGCCCATGAGCGACCCTGAGGTAGCTCCGTTGCAGTCCGTATCCATACCGCCCATTACAGCAAGAGAAATAGCACGCTCGAAGTCTCCCTCAGCATAGAGCAGGGCGGAAATAGTGATCGCGGCATTGTTCAGCGTATGAACGGCGTGCATTCCCTTATATTTCTCTTCGATCCGCTGCCAGGTCCGGCTCCAATCGCGGTCTTTATCGACCCAATCGAGCGTTTCGGTAACTGTTTCCGCCATTCTGCACTTCGCCGGTATCTCCGTCAGCCCGACGAGCAGCGCTTCACGAGGCGATTTTACCGCGAAAGCTGCCGAAATGGCTGCAGCGAAGAACATTTCACCGTAGATTCCGTTCCTGATGTGACTCACGCGGGCATCGCGCCATCCAAACTCAGCCGCAAGCTCCGGCATACCCGGCGCGGCGTAAGCCCAGGGGTCGCTTCGGATGTCCGCGCCTATCCACTCGGAGTACGGATTGTTCACAAGCGCCGTCTCTGGCGGCGTGAGACCATTTATCAGGTTTTTCAGCGCTACGAGTTCCGCTGTACAGGTACAGGATGTAGGCAGGTATTCTGCCCAGGCTTTTCCGACATCCTGTGTGGTGAAACCTGACCCGTACTTTTCGAGGATCAGGATGCCGAGGACTGTATATACTATGTCATCATCCGGACCTACATGATCGATATTCCCCTTGATGTAGTTTCTTATCAACTCGGAATAATGAGGATGCTGAATGCCGGGATGGTCGTCCCAATACTCTGTGAGAGGATAAGGCTGGCCGAGTTTGTTCGCCCACGCTTCTATGAACGCGCGGTTTTGCCCTTCGACCGGCACGCCGAGGGTGCATCCCGCCGCGCGTCCCAGCCATGCGCCGAGAATCCTGTCTTGAAGCTCATCGTCCGTGAGGTTGAGCTCCAACCGCCTTGGTCCGTCTGGCCTGAGTGCCTTGATCGCTTCGAGATCGTCCGGTTCCTCGTATGGATACCCGGGCTGCGGCGGGAGATTCCGCGATTTTTCTATCATCCGGTCGATAGTCTCACGCATCTCGGACTCGATGGCGCTTGTGTCAGCGCCATGCTCATGTGCAAGGTCCAGCCAGAGCTGCAGTTGTTCGGTCTTCTCAGTTAAATCCTTATAATAAGGCATAGCTTGTAAATTCTTCTCTCCTGCTCGAATTTATCTGGCCAATGGCTGCACCAGGGCTAAAATATCATCTCTCAATTGGACTTTAGTCGATAGGACTTCCTCAAGAGGTTTGGTTATTATATGATCGGCAAGAAGACATGTCATAGTACCGGACTCACCTGCCAGCAGATTCTCTACAGCCTTGGCTCCGAAGCGGGTGCCGAGCAGTCTGTCGAATGCTGTCGGAGAACCGCCCCTCTGCACATGTCCAAGCACAGTAACCCTCGGATCGAATCCCGCATCTTTCACCACATGTGCAATCTTGGCCGTTACGCTTTCCTGCCCTTCCATCTCCGCTCCTTCGGCGACAATGATGATGAAGTGTGGCTTTCCTCTGAGAGACGCCGTTTTGACTTCCTTGCTTATGTATACCGGGTCTATCTTAGTGTTCGGCAGGATGATAAGTTCAGCTCCGCCTGCGACACCGGACATAAGTGCCAGATAGCCGTGCCTGCGTCCCATGACTTCTATAATGAACGCCCGTTGGTGCGCGCTTGCAGTATCTTTGATCTTGTCCACCGCGTCGAGGATAGTGTTGAGCGCCGTATCGACACCTATCGACATTTCCGTGCAGCCGATGTCGTTATCTATGGACGCCGGGACTCCTATGACAGGGACTCCGAGCTCGTAAAGCGTCCGAGCGCCGCAGAGCGACCCGTCGCCGCCGATTACAACGACACCTTCGATCCCCCAGGCTGAGAGTGTCTCCAGCGCACGTTGTTGTCCTTCCGGCGTCTTGAACTCAAGTGCTCTTGCGCTCATAAGGATGGTTCCGCCAAGACGGATGATCCCGCCGACCGAGCGGCTGTCCATCTCGATGATATCGTTATTCATCAGTCCTGAGAAACCGCGCTGGATTCCGAGTACATTTACTCCTGCGTTCATACCATAGCGGACTACAGCTCTCACGCATGCATTCATACCGGGGGCGTCTCCCCCGCTCGTCATAACTGCTATTTTTTTCATCTTAACCTCTCCACTATAAAGAGAAGTTAAGCAACCGGATGTGGAGTTCCTTCAAAAATCGGAAGAGCATGTGCTGTAATCTTCTATTTAAGCAATCTTTATCTTCCAGGGTCTCCTATAACCAGGATTCTGCTGGCGACATAGCCTGTGTTCAGACTGCCGACAGCATCAACCTTCACTGTTTGTCCTACAGCAAGGTACTGAAATGCTTTCCGTTCCGACTGCAGTTGGATGAAAGTGTTCTCATCCGAAAGAACACTGACATCTACTGAATCGGTCTTGAGCTTGAATGTAAACGACGGATAATCAATATATACTATCTGGCCTTTCATGCTGACCGACTTCAGCGGGACCGAAGCTTCCTGGTTTCCTCTTCCGCGCAGTATCTCGATCCTGTCTGCGCGGATTTTGTTAAGTCCACTGAGCTCTCCCCATATTCTGACCGCGTCGCCTTGTCCGATACGGGCAATCGAGACTGTCTTGTTTGTATCGACGATAGTCGCTACGCTCACATCGATGAGGTATTCACCTTTCGATGTTGCGACGGTCACCAACCTGTCGGAATATCTGACGTCCAGAACAAGTCCCCTGTTTCGCCAATTGCCGAGCGTATCACCAACTGACGGGAGTCTCACATCCGAATCGTCTCCCTTCGCTCCCGCGCCTGCTCCGGTAGGTACGCCCGTTGCGGCTGCTTCGGTGTCGGATAGGAATATATGCACTCTAGAGGCTTTGAGGCTGTTGTTTCCGGTCAGCTTGCCGTAGACACGCATTTTATCACCGATGCGCAGGCTCAAGCAGTTTCCGGGCAGCCTGTCCAGAAGGACTATTGCACCTGTGGCATCGACTTTATAAGTTTTCCCATCATCCGCCGCCAGAGTTACCAGGTTTCCAGTACGCGCAGTAACAGTCCCGGTCACGGTCATCTCAGACGAGCCGGCTGCGCTTGACTCTGTTTTCCCATCAGCGAAGGCTCCTAGTGAGATCATAGCCATGCTGAAGACCAGACCGACCAGCAGTAGTTTGTAACTCATTTGGCTTAACCCTCCTTGCGCTTAAGATCAGACTCCGCGCCAACTGAGAGCACAACCGATCGCAGTATCAGTCGAGCGGCATCCAACCACAATTGATGTACCCCTGCGCCGGTTGCATTAAACGGAATGGATGGTTTTGAGCCGGTTATTCGGGGTATATACTTCAGGCAGCCAACTTGAATAAAGAGGCATAACGATGCGTGTGGAACGTGACGCACTTGGCGAGAGAACGGTCCCCGAAGATGTCTATTGGGGCATTCATACGGAAAGGTCCATCGAAAACTTCCCCATAAGCGGCCTCAGCTATCCCTCTGAGATGCCGCGCGCAATAGGCGCGGTCAAAGCGGCTGCGGCGCAGGCCAACATGGAACTTGGAGTGCTCGACCCTGAGATCGGAACCCCGATCCTACAGGCCGCACGTGAGGTGATGGAAGGGATATTCGATAACCAGTTTCCTGTGGATGTCTACCAGGCGGGAGCCGGCACATCGTTTAATATGAACGCGAACGAGGTCATCGCGAACCGGGCGCTCTCTCTTATGGACGAGCCGAAAGGGAACTACAAAAAGATCAGTCCGAACGACCACGTCAACATGTCCCAGTCTACGAACGATGTTTTCCCGACCACGCTCCGTATTGCGACGCTCTGGAAGCTGGAACATGAGTTTTATCCCGTTCTGGAACGGCTGAGAGGCGCTTTTGCAGCGAAATCAGAGGAGTTTGCCGACATTCTGACGGCTGGGCGGACGCACCTTCAGGATGCCGTCCCGATTACGCTCGGACAGGAGTTCGGCGGCTACACAGCCACAATCGGAAGGGCTATCGAGAGAATACGGGAGTCGTCAAACGCGCTCAAACGGGTGAACCTTGGAGCGACAGCCGTCGGTACGGGGATAAACACACAGCCGGGGTACCAGGCAATCGTTGTAGACCGGCTTTCGGAGCTGACAGGGCTCGGACTAAAGCCTGCAGAGAACCTTTTCGAGATTACGCAGAGCGCAGCGGACTTTTCACTTGTTTCATTAACCTTGAGGCTCCTTGCGCTCGAAATAATCAGGATATCGAATGATCTCAGGCTGCTTTCTTCCGGCCCGAAGACGGGGTTTGCGGAGATCAGGCTGCCTGCGGTCCAGCCTGGGTCGTCGATCATGCCGGGGAAGGTCAATCCATCGATTCCTGAGATGGTCGATATGGTCGGCTTTCAGGTTGTGGGGAATGATACTACCATAGCTCTCGCGGCGCAGGCAGGCCAGTTGGAACTGAATGTCATGCTGCCGGTTGTGGCTTATAACCTTCTCCAGTCGATCAGGATTCTTTCGCGTGCCGCGCTTGTCCTTGCAAGTCGATGCATCGAAGGGATAACTGCGAATAGAGAGACAGCTGAGCGGTATGCGGAAGAAAGCGAGGCAATTGTCACAGCGCTTTCCCCGCATATCGGGTATCTGAGGGCAGCGGATATCGCCAAAGAAGCATTAAGCTCGAATAAGAGTATACGAGAGATCGCGCTTGAGCATGAGCTGATGGACGAAGAAGAGCTGGACAGGGTGCTGGACCTTCGGACGATGACCGGGCGGAGGGCTGGGAGCTGAGGATGGAAGGTAATGACCTTAAGAGAAGCGGGGAGGGCGGGATAATTCTCGCCAGTGTAAATGATCTCGTCAGATGGGCGGAGAGGTCATCACTCTGGCCGCTTATGATGGGGCTTGCCTGCTGCGCCATAGAGATGATGGCGACGGCTGCATCCCGTTTCGACCTGGCACGGTTCGGCGCAGAACTCTTCAGGCCGTCTCCCAGGCAGGCGGATTTGATGATCGTCTCCGGCAGGCTCTGCCTCAAGATGATGCCGGTCGCAAAAAGGCTCTACGACCAGATGCCGGACCCCAAATGGGTGATCTCGATGGGCGCATGCGCCTCGACTTCAGGGGTTTTCAGTAACTATGCGGTCATAAACGGCGTGGACAATATCCTGCCGGTCGATGTGTACATCCCCGGATGCCCGCCAAGCCCGGAGATGCTGCTTGAAGGGCTGATCATGATTCAGGAGAAGATCAAAAAGGGCATTCCGTCTGGGCAAAAGCCATGATCGACACTGTTATCGCCAAAGACAAAGTGGAAGATGCTTTAAGGGAAGTCTCCGAGAAGGCTCGGACATCGGAAGGGCGGGAGATATTCCTCCGCGCCGAGCGCGAAGCCATCCTGCCGCTCTGCCGGGCACTCCACGATGATCCAAACCTCAATTACAACTTTCTCTCGGACATAACGGCAGTCGATTTCTATAGAAAAAGGCCGAGGTTCGAGGCCGTCTACAGGATGTATTCGGTCCCTGATGGCCGCCGCTTGTGGATAAAAGCGCCTGTCGAGATAGGCGAGGAAGTCGAGACCGTAACCTCCGTCTGGAAAAACGCCAACTGGATGGAGCGCGAAGTCTACGACATGTTCGGCATCCGGTTCGCGGACCACCCGGACTTAAGAAGAATACTTATGCCGTCCAACTGGATCGGCCATCCCTTAAGAAAAGACCACCCAATCGGGAGTGAAGAAGTCCAGTTTACTGAAAATACGGGCAGCATTATCCCGCAGACAGCGTTCTATGACGAACAGTTCGAGGGGATGGACTTCAAAGCCTATATCGAGCGCGGAGACGAGATGAACACCACCTGCGGCGCATCGAGGATGGCGAAGTATGAGAAAGACGGAAAGCTCATCATCAATATGGGGCCACAGCACCCAAGTACGCACGGTGTTCTTCGGGTCATACTCGCGCTCGAAGGGGAGACGGTCATCGATTCGGACCTCGACATCGGCTACATCCACACCGGAATAGAAAAACAGGCCGAGCAGCTTCTCTACCAGCAGACTTTGACGCTTACCGACCGGATGGACTATGTTGCGCCGCTCATCAATAACCTGGGCTACGCGCTCTCTGTCGAAAAACTTTTGGGAATAGAAGTCCCGCCGAGGGCGAAATACCTGCGGGTGCTTCTAAATGAGCTTACAAGAATATCGAGCCACCTGCTTTGGCTTGGGACGCATGGGATAGAAATCGGAGCCGTTACGATCTTTCTCTACGGGTTCCGCGACAGGGAAGCAATCCTCGACATTTTCGAACTCCTTTCCGGCCAGAGGATGATGACGAGCTGGATCAATATCGGCGGCCTTCGTGACGATATTCCTGAAGGTTTTACCGCCGCAGTCCGGCGTTTTCTGGACACTTTCCCTGCCAGGCTGGATGATTACCATTCGCTTCTTACGAAAAACCCGATCTGGCTAGAGCGGACTAAGGGAATCGGCTGCATAAGCAGGGAAGATGCCCTGAGCTACGGTGTTTCCGGTCCTGTCCTCCGCGCAACCGGGCTCGCCTGGGATGTACGCAAGGTCTGGCCTTATTCGGCTTACGATGAGTTCGATTTCGATATTCCGACCGGCGAAAACAGCGATGTGTATGACCGTTATCTCGTTCGGATGGAAGAGATGAGGCAGAGCCTGAGGATCATAGAACAAGCGCTTGATAACCTTCCCGATGGGGACTATAGAATCGAGGATTACAAGATAGTCCTTCCGCCGAGACAGCGGCTGGATGTGAGCATGGAATCGCTGATCCATCATTTTCTCGTGGCGACAAAGGGGTTCAATGTGCCGAAGGGCGATTCCTACGTAAGCTACGAAGGTCCACGCGGCGAGGCCGGATACTACATCGTAAGCGACGGCAGCCCGAAGCCCTACAGAATGCATCTGCGCTCCCCGACGTTTTCGACGCTTCAGAGTATGCCGCTTATGATTCAAAACAGGCTCGTTTCCGACGTAATAGCCGTCCTCGGCAGTGTGGATATGATTATGGGCGAAGTGGATAGGTAAAAATGGCCGATGAAGTCACTTTGACAATAGACGGGCAGAAGATAACTGTGCCGAAGGACACGCTGGTGCTTGAGGCGGCGAAGATGCTTGGGATAGACATTCCCGTTTTCTGCTACCATCATAAGCTGGAGCCGGTCGGCGCCTGCAGGCAGTGTCTGGTGGATATAGAGGGGTTCCGCAAGCCGCAGGTATCATGCTCTACCAAAGCAGCAGATGGGATGGTAGTCCGCACCAATACCCCCGAAGTCAAGGAGATGTGGAAGGGTGTGCTCGAATTTTTGCTTATCAACCATCCGCTCGACTGCCCTGTGTGCGACCGTGGAGGCGAATGTCCTCTTCAGGACAATACTTTCGCTTACGGCCCGACCGACAGCCGGTTCGAGCACGAAAAACGCCATTTTGCGAAGCCTGTTCCTCTTTCGGCACTGGTCCTTATGGACAGGGAGCGGTGCATCCTGTGCTTCAGGTGCGTCAGGTTCCAAAGGGAGATAGTCGACCATCCTCAGATTTTTGTCTCCAATCGCGGATACCGCGACTACATCGACATTTTCCCAGGAAAACCGTTCGAGTCCAACTTTTCAGGGAATACCATAGAGCTCTGCCCTGTCGGAGCGCTCCTTTCCAGCGTTTTCAGGTTCAGGGCAAGACCCTGGGAGATGACAAGCACCGAGAGCATCTGCCCGGACTGCGGTGTCGGCTGTAATATGGAGATTCACGACCGCAGCGGGCGGCATGTGGCTCGTTTTGTGGCGCGGAATAATGATGAAGTCAATGAAGACTGGCTCTGCGACCGCGGCCGGTTCGATTCTACCTTCATAAACGATTCTGAGCGTCTCACAAAGCCACTCGTAAGAAAAAATGGTGAGTTTCAGGAAACGACATGGGAAGAAGCGCTCACGACTGCGATCTCCCTAATGCGTAAAGCCGGAGCCCGTACGGCCGGACTCGGCTCACCGAACCGCACGAACGAGCAAAACTACCTCTTCCAGAAGTTCATACGGTGCGTATTGAGGACGAACAACATAGATTTTACCATAGAGCCGAGAAGCGCCGATGGGGCGGACGCTCTTGCCTCAGGGTTATCCGGTGGAATGTTCAATGGTTCGATCAGAGACATCCCGAACTCGGAAGTTATTCTTTCAATTGGCTCGGACATCAGCTTCGACCTGCCGCTAATCGACCTTTGGATAAAGAAAGCCGTGTGGAAGCATGGCAGCAAGCTCATTTTTGCCTATCCTCTCGCCGCGGAGCTTGCAAAATACGCATCAGCGTTCCTGCCGTACCACGAAGGCAAAGAGGCGAAGTTTGCTGCGGAACTGTCGAACGCGGTCAAGGGACTGGCGTGCCAGCCGATGGCCGGTGTTGAAAGAGAGAGTATAGAGTCCGCGTCGAAAACGCTGAAAG
This sequence comes from Armatimonadota bacterium, assembly GCA_039680575.1. Lineage (GTDB taxonomy): Bacteria > Armatimonadota > UBA5829 > UBA5829 > DTLH01 > JBDKSP01. Next base: position 18,637 of record JBDKSP010000042.1, on the reverse strand, counting down.
ACGCCAAATCAATCTCACTTCTCGTCTCGGAACCGCTTCTTCGGTCCGCCGAGCGTGGACTGGATATACTGGACTCGCTGAACTGGCTCATCGATGCTTTACATGGGTTTGGCGCAAATGTGTCTGCAATGCTCCTCACACGGGATGGCAACTCTCAGGGGGCTATGGATGTGGGGCTACTGCCGGGTTATTATCCAGGCTATCGGAAGATATCGCCTGACACGCGCGCCGAGATGGAAGGCTTTTGGGGCGGCGAACTTTCAAGTGAAAGAGGATTTTCAGGACGGGAGATTATTGCAAAAACCGGAAGCGACATCTTTGCTCTTTGGATTATGGGTCTCGACCCTGTGAGCCATCTGGTTTACGACGACGACGCCAGGGAATCTCTCGGCAGGCTCGATGCATTGATCGTTCAGGACTATTTCCTTACCGAGACAGCCAAAATGGCTCATGTGGTCCTTCCGAGTTCGACATTTGCCGAGACAAAAGGGACTTTTACGAACACTGAGCGCAGGATTCAACGGATCAGCCCGGCTATCAGACCGATAGGCGACTCTTTGCCGGACACGGATATTATCCTGAAGGCTGCGTTTCTCACCGGAACCTCCGGTTTTGATTTCGGGCGGGTTGAGAATATCTACGACGAAATATCGCAGATCATGCCGGGCTACAACGGTATATCCTATGACTCGCTGGGTCCATTTGGCCGGCAGTGGGAGGTCCGCTGATGCTGAAGGAGCTCTTCGAAGGTCTGGCAGTCACGATGAGGCATGTGCTTGCGGAAAAGCGCGTGACGGTGGAATACCCGGAAGTAAAACGCAGACTTCCTCCGCGCGCCAGGTGGCGGCATGTGCTCCTGCGGCATGAGGATGGCCTGGAGCGGTGCATAGGGTGTTCGCTTTGTGCCGGAGCCTGTCCTGCACACTGCATACTGGTCGTCGCAGCCGAAAACCGTGATGGGGCGAGATATTCTCCCGGCGAGCGCTACGCCCAGGTATACGAGATCAATATGCTTAGGTGCATATTCTGCGGTTACTGCCAGGATGCCTGCCCTGTGGAGGCAATCGTCCTCCGTGATATATATGAGATTTCCGAATATACGAGGGATGCGGAGATTTATACGAAAGATATGCTCCTGGTCCCATATCCATAACGGTAAAGGAGGTATACTAATTGGATTCCAGCGTACAGAGTGCAGTCGATGAAAGAGTCGGAACGAGTAGCATCCGCCGGGTTTACAGTGACCGCTGGCTGTTCGCACTTTTTGCGGTGTTGGCGCTGGCTGCCGTACTCAGGATTTATCAACTCGGCACGGAGAATATGTGGATCGATGAGGGGCTGAGCCTGAAAGATGCTTCGGCAGGCTTTACGGTCCAGAAGGCGAGCAGGCCGCTTTACTTTTGGATACTTTCACCGTGGATGCACCTTGGGCAGTCGGATTGGCTGCTCAGAGTCCCATCTGTAATTTTTGATTTAGTGACCGTAGCGGTCATTTTTCTATTGGCGCGGAAGATATGGGGCATGAAGGCAGCCGTCGTAGCCGGACTGCTCATAGCAGTGTCGCCGCTTCATGTAGACCACTCCCAGGAAGTGCGGATGTATACGCTTCTTGCACTGACGGGCATCGGAACGTTCTATTTCTTTGTTAATGCGCTCAAATCCGGGCGGACCATATATATCGTTGGATGTGTTGTGTGTTTCCTGATGGCGCTTCTCACCCATGCGGTCGCAATTGTCCTGTTGGTCCCGATGAATCTTATAGTCTTTTGGACCTATCGCAGAGATTGGAAGCGGCTTCTTCCGTGGGTTGTATTTGAACTCGTCGTTCTGGCTATCTGGTTTCCGAGGTGGCCGTACGTTGCCAGCTTCGGGACAGGTTACAGCAGCCAGGCTTATCTGGACCAGATGTATAAACCGAAACTGTTCGATATTCCGGTCATCTGGGGAAAGTTCGGCATAAGCGAATGGGGAGGCGGCGGCAGGCTGATAAACGCTCTATGCTATGTGTACACAGTCGGCGCTGCGTTACTCCTCGCTTATCTCGTGTGGGCTGATAGGAAAAGGCCTGAGACAAAGTGGGCAGCAGTATGGCTTCTCGCCCCTACTGTCGCAGTGTTTCTGATGTCAGTTGTTGATGTCAACATCTGGGTGATCCGGTACCTTATGTTCATTTCGCCCATATACTTCCTGCTGCTCGGAGCCGCCGTATCCAGATTTCGGAACAAAACGGTCTTCGCAGTCTTATGCCTCTTCCTTTTGATCCCTGCAGCCGGGAAACTTGCGCGATATTATCTAATTACCAATCGACCTCAATGGAAATTAGCTGTAGAATACATAAAGGAACGAGAGCGTCCATCGGACACAATAGCGATTTACCGCCATTCGGTCGGGAATATATTCGATCACTACTATGACGGCAAGTCGAAGTGGCATGCAGTCTGGTCGGAAGATTTCCTAAAGGACCGTACGGCTGAGTTTGATCCATGGAACGAAGAGAAAGCCATAAAACTCATCGAGACCATGCCGGCAGAGAAAAGGCAGTGGCTGGTGTTATCGAGACTGCCGCGAAAATCCATGGAGTATATCAAACCCGCGATTAAGAGCCGGTGCAGAGTGCTCGCGTCCAGAGAATTCAAAGAGATATCCGTGTATCTGCTTGAGCGGCCGGTTTCTCCGTCCGCAAAGACGGCAGTCGGGTATCCATAACTATAGAGGGGAATATTTAGAAGACAGTTGGCTAAAGACAACAGATTGGGCGGTCCGAAGCCGCCTTGGATTAAGGCCAAAGCTCCGGCTGGTGAGAACTATTCTCACGTACGGGCATTGGTCGACAAAATGGAGCTTCACACGGTCTGCCAGAGCGCGCACTGCCCGAACATAGGGGAGTGCTGGCACGCAAAAACGGCGACCTTTATGATTCTGGGCAATACCTGCACGCGAAACTGCCGGTTCTGCGCGGTCGACAGCGGCTGCCCGGAGCCGGTCGACGAAAATGAGCCCGAAAGAGTAGGCGAGGCGGTCAAAACCCTTGGGCTCAAGCACTCGGTCATTACATCGGTGACGAGAGATGACTTGCCGGACGGCGGAGCATCTATATTTGCCGGAACTATTAAAGCGATCAGGCGGCTTCATCCGACTTGCTCCATAGAAGTGCTGATTCCCGACTTTGCAGGGTCGGAAGAACCGCTCAGAGTAGTCGTCGAGGCAAGGCCGGACATTCTGAACCACAATATAGAGACGGTGGAGCGGATGTATCAGCATATCCGCCCGCAGGCGATATATACACGGTCGCTGGAGCTTCTCCGACGGTCGAAAAACATAGACCCGACGGTCCTGACGAAGTCCGGGATTATGGTCGGGGTAGGGGAGACCATTCCTGAGATCGTCGAGACGATGAAAGACCTCAGGGAATACTGCTGTGATATTTTGACAATCGGCCAGTATCTGCGGCCGTCCGTCAATCACGCCCCGATAGACAGATACTACACGCCCGAAGAGTTCGAAGAGCTCAAAAAGACCGGTCTGGAGCTCGGCTTCCGCCATGTGGAGTCCGCCCCACTCGTCAGAAGCTCTTACCACGCGGCGGAGCAGATGAAGTAGGGGCTTTTTTCTATCACGAAAGTAGGAAACCAGGAAAACACGAAATAGAAGTAGTGGCCGGTCTCCGTGCCGGCCATAGGCAGCAAAGCTGCCGGACATACTCTCTCCCTTGACGGGAGAGGGCTAGGGTTAGGGTGAAATATCTCAATGCTGCGGGAATTAAATCTGTGTAAATCAGTAGATTATACAGACCTGCCATTCCCGCAGCATAAATACCCCTCATCCCAACCTTCTCCTGCAAGGGGAGAAGGGGCAGATTTTATGCTTCGCGCACGTATTTTGCGCCGAAGCCAATCTTTCGAGTCTGTACAAAATCGTGCTGAAGGACCACTTTTTGTCCCGCAGCATAAAGAGCAGAGGCACGGATGCCCCGGAGAAATGGGACCTGGGCATGGATCCCCAGGTCCATCAATGTGAGTGGATGTCGATAGAAAAGCGGAAGCTGTCGCTTCCGCACTCCAAAATTTTAATTGTGAGTATCCGTCTAGTCTGTGTATATACGTGTTAGCAGCTTTTAATAGCATGAATGATAATCTCACTGCTCAACTGAAAAAGAGGGCTTTCGAGCTTGGTTTATCAGCGGTCGGAATCGCTCCGGCTGCCGCGCTCGACTTTGCCGAAGAAGCCTTAAAAGAAAGAGTCGAGTCCGGCAGGCTGAAAGACTACGGGTTTAGCCGAAAACCTGCCGAACGATTTACCCACCCGGAATCGCTTGTCCCTGAAGCCAAATCGATGATCGTTGTGGCATGGCCTTACCTTGCCACGGAGAAGGTGGATGAGGGCAGGGGGCCAAAGGGTCTGGTTGCCAGGTTCGCTACGGGGCAAGATTACCATGTTGTCGTCACAGAGCGACTTCAAGAGCTTGGGGAATGGCTGGTCGAGCAGATCCCTTCCGCAAAATGTAAGATTTGCGTAGATACCGGCTCGATGATCGACCGCGCCGCAGCCCGCGCAGCCGGAATCGGCTCCTATGGAAAGAATGCCTCCATTATCACCGAAAAATCGGGCTCATGGGTTGTCCTGGGCGAGATGGTCACGGATGTCGAGCTCGAATATGACGATCCTGCCCCGATGGAAGAGTGCGGCGACTGCGATATATGCGTTCGTAACTGTCCTTCCGGTGCGATTGCCTGCCCGTTCGTGATCGACCAGACGAGGTGTATATCCCATCTGACTCAGATGAAAGGGATTATCCCGCGTGAGCTTAGGCCGATCATCGGTGACAGCATCTATGGCTGCGACATCTGCCAGGAGTCCTGCCCGAAAAACGTCGGAATTTCCTCAAAACAGGGCGAAGAGACGCTTATTCTTCATCATCCAGCCCTGATACCTCTCCTGAACATCAGCCAGGAAGAATTCGACCGTATAATCGGCCCGACGGCCATAGCATGGATAGGCAGAACGAGATTTCGCCGAAATGTTGCTGTAGCGCTCGGTAATATCGGCGATCCTTCCGCTGTAACTGTGTTGATAGAGGCGCTTAATGATCCTGAACCCGTAATACGAGTCCATGCGGCGTGGGCTCTCGGCCAAATCGGCGGTAATGACGCCTGCGAAGCGCTTCGGCAGGCTTTGAAGTCGGAGACGGATGAGCGGGTAATAGGGGAGACAGAGTCAGCGCTGGGGAGCCAACAAATTTGTAAGAGTTCAGAGTTGATGAGTATAATATCATGCTGAACTACCACAACGTCATTCCGAGCTTGACTCGGAATCCAGGAAAAACTGGACCCTGAATCTATGGATTTTCGGCTATAGCCGAAAATCTTCCGGGGAGAGTTTCAGGTAATACCTGAAACTCCTTAGCTCAGGGTGACGTGTTTGCCGTCCAGGGTGACGTCCTTCCATAATGACGAGTTAGTTGTTCAGGATAATATATAATTCTTACAAGAGTGAACTATTACACAAATTTGAAGTTTGAGGCAGAGCAGTTGTATAATTGCCCTGCCTTTTGTACGTCTGGGAGCGTTAGGTTTCAGGAAAAAGGCTTCCCAAACTCAGCATCTGCGAAGCGGAGGATTCATGACTGCAATTGAAGCCAGAGATCAATATCAGATTACATCAATGTACCAGTTTGCATCAAGAGAAGAATTCCGCGAGTGGCTCAACGAAAATTGCCAGTCGGTTCAGGGAATTTGGTTGGTTATCGGCAAGAAGGGTGGACCCAAAACACTGTCCGCAAGTGAAGCTCTAGAAGAAGCGCTCTGCTTCGGTTGGATCGATGGGCAGATGAATAGCCTTGATGAGACTGCCTACAAGAAGTATTTTGCCCAAAGGCGAAAAGGGAGCAAATGGTCCGAGAAGAATAAAGGCTTGATTGATTCCCTGGAAGCACAAGGCAAAATGACGGATCATGGCCGCGCTAAAGTCGAAGAGGCAAAGAGAAGAGGCACATGGGATACCCCCAAGCCTGTACCATTCACGGATGAACAGCTTAACACTCTTGTTGAACTGCTAAAAGGTACGGAACCGGCGTATTCTAATTTCCTGGCCATGTCCCAATCTGTTAGGGTAACTTACACCGCAGTGTACTTAGCCGCCGTGTCTGAAGAAGCTAGAGCAAGACGCCTAGCGCGGATTATAGAAAGACTGAACAACAACCTGAAACCCATGTAAGAGGAGGTCATCATCAAATGGATTACATAGGTGCGTGCGGCATGTTGTGCAACGAATGCTCTCGTTTCACGAGCGCTGAGAATAGAGATGCAATCAAAGAGATAGAGGACCCGTGCGAGGGCTGCATTAACGACAGCAAAAATGAAGGCTGCAACATAAGACAATGCGTGGTAGATAAGGAAGTCGCGAATTGTGGCTACTGTGATGAGTATCCATGTGATGCGATTGATGGATGTTCACCGATGGGTTCAGAGAACCGGCAGAAACTGGATCAGATACACAGCGAAATAAAAGCATAACCCGTCAGCTAATACTGTGGTGGAGATGACCTGTAGTCCAATTCCGCTGCTCACCATCGATCCAAAAAGTTCTAAAATCGTCCAGCCAGGGGAGCCAGTAAATTTGAAGATTATGGCAGAGAAGTTGTATAATTGTGATGCTTTAGTGCGTTTAGGGGAGAGGCTTCAGGAGAATGGTTGCCTGAAACAGCAAAAATGATCGAGCATGAGTTTCCTATTCTGGAATTTGATGATAAGCCGCATGCAATCATAGAACCTGTCCACACAGCTAGGGCTGGAGTGATGCATGACCGCGCTGTAGCCTGCTTTAATCAAACTGTCATTGATCAGCTTGTTGCGGATGGGCATGCGTTACAGATACACCATTTGAGTTCCAGCATGGGGAAACATCCAATATACGAAATTCAGGCTTTTGGTACTACATTGGCCGTGTTCCAGCTTGGTCTTGGCGCTTCATTTGCTGCGGCACTTCTCGAAGAAGTCATTTCCTTAGGTTGTCGAAGAGTCATAGTTTGTGGATCCTGCGGAGTACTTGATAGCAGTATTACAAAAGGAACAATTATTGTGCCAACCGCCGCTATCAGAGATGAAGGAACATCATATCATTATTTACCACCCGCGCGCGAAATAAAGCCATCTCCTGAAGCAATATCGATGATTGCTGATATACTCACTGCACATAAATGCAGATATCTAATGGGAAAAACGTGGACAACGGATGCAATCTTCAGGGAGACACCTAGAAAAGTTAATCGCCGTCGAAGCGAAGGTTGTTTGGCTGTAGAAATGGAAGCTTCTGCACTCTTTGCCGTTGCGCACTTCAGGAATATTACCATCGGGCAACTGCTCTCTTCTGCGGATGACGTGAGTGGGGAGGTATGGGATTCACGTTGTGAGCATCAGCCGGTTACTGGTAACCAGAAACTGTTTTGGTTGGCAGCAGAGGTTTGTGCCATGCTGCAGTCCAGCTCATAACGACCGAGGAATAGCAGTAGTAGAATTTGACCCGCGAGCGATAGGCTACATTTAATATTTTACGCCGCTTCCACCGAAAAGTTCTAAAATCGTCCAGCCAGGGGAGCCAGCAAATTTGAAGATCAAGGCAGGTCAGTTGTAGAGTTGCTCTGCCTGTTTGTTTCACGCTGCCTTCGACCTCTACACAGCTATATACGAAGCCATGGTGAGCGACCCGGATCGCTTTTCCAGACAATGTATGAGTACACAATCAAAAAGAGGGCGAGAAGCACTCCGCCAGCGACGATGAGCTTAAAGAGAGTGATGGGATCACAGAAGACCACACTCATCAGAGTCATCAGTCCGTACAGCATGACGAGCGGCCCACCAATCCGGTGGGTCTTGTTCCACGAAAGCTCACTGGAAAGTGTCCAAGGAGTCTTGATTCCTGAGACGCGATTCCTACGAAGCTTCGGGAAGTAGTTGCCGACCACGATGAGAAGCAATCCTAACGTTCCCCATATCACAGTAATAGCGTTCAGCTTCCGACCAAGGGCATTGCATATTCCGATTACCTGCAACACGACCATGGGTGTCAGGGCTGCAACCCACATGATTGTCTTGACTGAAGAGAGGTTCTGAATCTTAGCCAACAGAAGGAAGACCCCTGCTAAAATGAGAGTGGCAATAGGAAGCCCTAAGAGCCCGACCGTCTTGTTTGAATATGCGTCAGGCTGACCCCTCAGATTTGAGTGCGTGGCAATCATTTGCCCAGCAGGAATTTTGATCCAAGCCACCACGGTGAGGATCAGCATTATTCCCAGAATGATGGCGCTCGCCATAAGTACCGGTCTGATACTGGATGTCGACTGAGTTTCCACTGCTATTTTTCCTCCACAACTCGTTGTACCGTGCAAGATGACTCTTGATTTGGAGACGCCATTCGGTTTTCAGGTTTGCCAAGGTCTCTTTCATTGAGGAGATCGAAGGTATCAAGTAGAGTGACTAAGGCATCTTCCAGCACAGAGACGTTCAGGTGATAAGTGATGGTAGTACGTACCCTATTGCCGTAGATCAGGTCTGCCTCCTTCAGGATGGCAAAGTGCCGCGACAGCGTGGGCTTTGTGATCTCAAAATGCTTTGCGATCTCGCCGGCTGTCATGTCACGCTTACGCAGAAGCTGAAGGATCTTCCGTCTAGTAGGGTCTGAAAGCGCTCGGAACACCTTGCTCATGCCACACCTATTTGCTAATTAGTCTAACATCTAAATAATAAAACAGGGGAACCCACTTGTCAAGAGGTTTGTGTGATGTCATTGCCAGAAAAGCTCGAAAATCGTCCAGTCTCGGGGAACTATCCAAAAAAAAGCTCCGAGGTGCTAAGCACCCGGAGCTTTTGATTTTCAGATTCTAAAGAATAGCTGCTCTTACCAACTGGATAAGCGGTCCGGCGGCGACGAATATCCCGAATGTGAAGATAAGCATAAGAGATACGGCAACCGTAAGGGATACAGACGGTCGGAGCTGGGTTTTCGTCTCCGCGTCCTTCATAAATACCACTCGGACTACGTTGAAGTAGTAGTAGATGGAAACCACGCTGTTTGCTATCGCTATGATGGCAAGGACCAGGAGGTCGGTCCGTGCGGACTGGATTGCTCCCGCAAAGACATACGCCTTACCGAGGAAGCCGGCGGTCGGTGGGATTCCAGCAAGAGAAAGCAGGAATAAAACGAGCGACCAGGCAAAGAACGGAGCCCGCTTCACCATTCCTGCAAAAGACTCTATTTCGGAGTTCCCGGTCCGCTTTTCGATCCCGATAACTACCGCGAACACTCCAAGGTTCATAACCAGGTAGCTCGCGGCGTAGATCATAAGCCCGGCCAGTCCGTAGTTCGTCGTGCCGATGTTCTGGTTCGAAACGGCCATATAACCCATTTTTACGGCGGAATCCGGTGAGTTGGGAGATATAGTCGCCGCTGCTGCGAGAAGACCGATCAGCATATAGCCGACCTGCGCTATGCTGGAATAAGCAAGCATACGCTTGATATTCTTCTGCGGGATAGCTGCCAGGTTTCCAAGCGTCATACTGGCGCCTGCGAGTATGAGAACGATTGTGTACCAATCGACCCCGGAGCTGACGGGGACTGCAACAAGCAGGAATCGGGTCACGACCGCGAGTCCGGCTGCTTTCGATGCGACTGAGAGCCACGCAGTGATCGGGGTGGGGGCTCCTTCGTATACATCCGGCGCCCAAAGGTGGAACGGGACCAGCGCAAGCTTGAATCCTAGTCCGACCAGCACCATTATGACTGCAGTGAGCGCTCCAGGAAGCGACATCACTTCGCCGCGGCTCAAAGTCGATGCTATCGTGCCCAGGTTAGTCGAATTAGTAAGCCCATAGAGCATCGACATACCGTAGAGCATTACTGCGGAAGAAGTTGCGCCGAAGATGAGATACTTCAGTCCGGCTTCGCTCGATTTAGGGTCGTTCTTCCAGTAAGATGCGAGCACATAAGACGACAGACTCAAGAACTCCAGCGACAGGTAGATCATTATAAGGTCGGTCGATGCCGTCACAAGAAGAATCGCGGTCGTTGCAAAGAAAAGAAGCGCGAAATATTCGCCACGGTGCTTAGTATTGTGGTCGCCGAAGTATTCCCACGACATAAGCATCACGACAAATGTGCCGACAATTGCGATGAGCCCCATAAAAGCGGCGAAAGGATCGACCATGATAAGCGGATTGGTCGTGCCGTTCAGACAGAATAATTCTGCTGTGCCGCGGTAGATGCTGAACCAGAGCGCAGCTCCTGCCATTATTATGACGGGAACCATCATAGTCGCCGAGAAATACTCGGGCGGGAACCAGTGGTTCAGCCGTCCTTTTGGGAACCTGTCCGTAATCGTACCGATGAGGAGCACTATAATTCCCAGTGCTGCGAGCATAATCATCGGTGCAACGCATATAAACTCAAACTTGGTCATCAGTTGAATGCCTTATCCAAAAATACGAGCTATCGCAACGGATGCTGTATTCAGTATATCGATAATAGGTTTGGGCCAGAAGCCGAGGGCCACCATGATCGCCATAAGCGGAGCAAGCGCTACGATCTCACGGGCATTCGCATCAGGCATCTTTGCATACTTTGGGTTAGGCGTGCCCATCAGGACTCTCTGGACAGTCCAGAGGAGGTAAGCCGCGGTCACGACTATACCGATTCCTGCAAGCGCCGTGATAAGAATATTCACAGCAAAAACGCCTCTCAGCACGAAGAACTCACCCCAGAACCCCGAAAGCCCTGGCAGGCCGAGTGAACCGAAGCACGCAACCCAGAAGAGCCCGGCGAATATCGGTATTCTTGCACCGAGTCCGCCGAAGGAATCAAGGTCTCTTGTGTGAGCCCGTTCGTAGATCACGCCGACCAGAAGGAAGAGCGCGCCTGTGATGATCCCGTGGTTGAACATCTGGAGCATCGCGCCGTTTAGCGCCATAGCGCGGTCATCGATCGTGACAGCATGAGAAACACCCATGGCAGCGGCAATCCCCAGAATAACATATCCCATATGGCTTACGCTGGAGTAGGCGATCAGCTTCTTCAGGTCCTTCTGTGCCATAGCGACGAGCGCGCCGTAAATGATCGAGATGAGCGCGAGGACCGCTATTGGGACCCAGAACTGTCTGGAGGTCTGCGGCAGTATCGGCAGAAGGACGCGGATGAACCCGTAAGTCCCCATCTTGAGCATTATGCCCGCCAGGATGACGCTTCCAGCCGTCGGTGCTTCGACGTGAGCATCAGGAAGCCATGTGTGGAACGGCCACAACGGAACCTTGACCGCGAAACCGAGGAAAAGCGCGGCGAAGACAAGCGGCGCGCTGGCGCCCAGTCTTAGGTCCATCCCTGCATCGGCCATAGCCAGCATGCTGAACGAATGCGGCTGTGTGTTGAAATACATTGCCAGTATCGCAAGGAGCATGGCAACGCTTCCGACGAGTGTGTAAAGGAAGAACTTGATGGACGCATATTCGCGTCTTGGGCCGCCCCAGATACCGATCAGGAAATACATCGGCACCAGTGTCAGTTCCCAGAAGACGTAGAACAGGAAAAAGTCGAGAGCGATAAACGTCCCAAGCAACCCGGTCTCAAGCAGGAGGAACAGGCTGAAATATTCCTTGGGCCGCGTCTCGATGAAGAGCGAGTAGATAAGTGAGAGCGTCACAAGAAGCGTGGTCAGAAAGACCATCGGGACGCTGACTCCGTCAACGCCGAGAATATAGTGGACACCTAACTGATTGACCCAGGGGAGGTCCACAAGGAACTGAGCGCCCTGCGGGAACTGTACCCCGTTCGAGTCGTAATGCATCCATAGCCAGATGGAGAGCGCCAGCGGGATAAGGCTGATGATAACAGCCGTCCACTTGATGCCAAGCGCACGCTCCTTCGGTATGAATATCAGTATAGCCGCGCCTAAAAGCGGGATGAACGTTATTAACGTGAGAATCCAGGAATCCATCAAGTCCCTACCTCAATAGAACGAAATACCAACCAATAAGAACAACGCAAACAACAAGAATCAGCGCATACTGCTGCACTATCCCTGTCTGAACATATCGAAGCGCGTATCCACCGCGTTTCGTAAGCTCTCCGACGAGGTTCACGATACCGTCTACTACGTAGCGGTCGAATATAGCCCAGAGAGTTGAAAGCTGCAATGTTATCCAGCCGGTGCCGTTTACGATCACGTAGTCTATGACCCACCTGTCGAACGCAAACATTGCTCTGGTCGAGATCATCAGCGGGCGGATGATTACGATGTCGTAGATATCATCCATATAATACTTGTTAGCAAGAAGCGTCTGGACCCATCCAAGCGCAGGCTTAAGCGAAGCGAACCGGAACACTGGCCAGATCCAGATGAGCGAGGCAAACGCAATTCCAAACAACCCTGCGCCGGTTCCCATAGCCACAACAGCCCATGAGAACTCATGCTCCCCGTGCCCGAAGCTGATATAGTGCGAAAAGATATTATTCCAGGGCAGTCCCACATAACCCGCGAGTATTGAAAGCGACGCCAGCACCATAAGCGGGATTACCATCACCTTCGAACTCTCATGAGCGTGGATCTCTTTATCCTTCGGCTCACCGAAGAAGGTCATCGCGAGGAGCCTGGTCATATAAAACGCTGTCAGGAACGCACCGGCAACTCCGGCGTAGAAAACCATCTTACCGCCGTGCCAGTGATAGGCAGCGAGAAGAATTTCATCCTTGCTGAAGAAGCCTGCGAACCCCGGAAGCCCAGCAAGAGCGGCAGTCGCTATGACGAACGTCCAGAAGGTGTAAGGCATCTTCTTGTAAAGGCCGCCCATCTGCCTCATATCCTGCGTGCCTGTCCCATGGATGACGCTTCCTGATCCGAGGAACAGGTTAGCCTTGAAATAAGCGTGCGTCATAAGGTGGAAAAGCCCTGCGGTGTAGCCGCCGACCCCAAGCCCCATCATCATATAACCGAGCTGACTTATAGTCGAGTATGCGAGCACCTGCTTGATGTCGTTCATCACTATGCCCATCGTCGCAGCGAATACTGCTGTAAAGGCTCCGACGACCGCGACCACATTGAGCGCGGTCATATCGACATGGAAGAGCGGATACATCCTCGCAACGAGATAGACACCGGCTGCGACCATCGTAGCTGCATGGATGAGGGCGCTCACGGGAGTAGGTCCCTGCATAGCGTCAGGAAGCCAGACATGAAGCGGGAACTGCGCTGATTTGCCGACCGCTCCCCAGAAAAGAAGGAGCGAAGCTACTGCTGCGAGCGACATCTGCACTGGTCCGTGCGGAATGAGCATAAACGCCGCTCCGAAGATCGCAAGACCTGCGAAAATCGCCACTGGAAGCCGTTTTGTGCCTTTTAATACCGCTCCTGCAAGCCCGTAGGCCATAATTCCAAGAATTATCGAAGCGACGAACCCAAGCGCCGGGATATGGACCTGCGGTATCTTCAGAAGTTCGACCTGTTTGAATATCCCGGCAAGCTCGACTGTACCCGTGTTCAGATAAAGGAGCAAGAGACCGAGGAAGAAACCCACATCACCGACTCTTGTGACTAAAAACGCCTTCTTCGCGGCTCGCATTGCCTCAGGTTTCTCGAACCAGAACCCGATCAGGAGATACGAAGTCAGTCCTACAAGCTCCCAGCTTATATACATAAGGAGAATCGTGTTTGCGATTATAAGCGAGAGCATCGCAGCTGTGAAAAGCGAGAGATATGCGAAGAACCGGGGGTAGCGCGGGTCACCGTGCATATAACCGATAGAGAATATCTGCACCATCATGCTTACGATTGTGACAACGAAGAGCATCATAATCGTGAGCGAATCGACCCCGAACCCTATCCTGAGCACGCTCGTCCCCGTGGGGATCCAGTCCGCGTAGAAATTGGCAGCGGCTTGTGCGTGGTGGACGAAGAACCATTCATAGCCGATACCCGCCGAGATCAAAAACGACGACACTATCGCAGCTATGGCGACGTACGCGGCATTGCTCTTGAGCTTGGGCCCAAAAAATATGATCGCCGCGAATGCAGCGAGCGGTATAACAGGTATTAACCAGGCTAACTGAATCATCGGCCTACCACTTCATCAAATTGATATCGTCAGCATCTATATGCTTAACGGTTCTGTAAACGTTTATGATTATCGCAAGTCCCACGGCGGATTCGGCGGCTGCTATTGCAATCACGAAGAGTGCGAATATCTGGCCGACGAGCGTATGCCCTCTCAAATATCCCGAAAATGCAACTAAATTGATGTTTGCGGCATTCAGCATAAGCTCAATGGACATCAGCATCGCAATAGCGTTTCGCCTTGTCATTATGCCGAAAAGCCCGAGGGCGAAAAGCGCTGCGGAGACGTAAAGATACCAGGTTACGGGAGGCATCTACTCTTTATCCTCCTTTGCAATCACTATAGCGCCGACAAGCGCGGCAAGCAGGATGAGCGATGCGAGCTCGAACGGCAGCACATAGGGCTGGAGGAGCAGCTTCGCTATCGAAACAAGTGTGCCTGCGTCAGCTGGCGCTGGTCCGGCTGCAACCGCTCCGCTTGCGGCCTTGTTGAACGGCTCTATAAACCCTTTTAGCAAAAAAGCAAACATCAGCGCTGCGGCAGGAGCGGCAAGGAGCCATCCACGGCTCGACTGCCTGATCTTGGCTCCCATCAACTGCTGAGTGAGCACCAAAGCGAACATAATGAGCACGGTGATTGCGCCGACATAAATAAGCACCTGCATCGCGGCAAGAAGTTCCGCGTTGGCTAACACATAGAGCCCTGCTACACCAAGGAACGTAAACGCCAGGAAAAGCGCCGATCTCAGGATGTTCGGAAGTGTCACGACCATAACCGCGGAGCCGACTGTCATAGCCGCAATGGTAATAAAAGCTATCTGATAACCTGTTATGCTCAAGCTCATGCTATGCTTCACCTCCGTCTGCCGCTGCTTCTTTGGCCGGTTCTTTCGGGAAGACTCCTCCGAGCCTTCGGAGGTCGTCGATGCCGTAAATCATATCTTTTCTGCTAAAACTCGCAAGCTCGAAGTGCTTACTCATCACGAGTCCCTTGGTAGGGCAGGCTTCGGTACAGAGGCCGCAGAACATGCAGCGGGACATGTCGATATTGAACTCGACTAACCGCCGTTTTTTGTCCTCACCGACCTCATGCTTGATCGTGATTACGTGCTCAGGGCAAATTCTAGCGCACGAGCCGCAGGCAAGGCACTTTTCCCTGCCGGTTTCAGGGTCAGCGGGAAGCACTGGCATGCCGCGATAGCCTTCGGGCAGTTCCCAGCGCTCCTCGGGATACATCATGGTTATTTTCTTTCGCCAGAAGTTTATGAAAGTGATGTATAGCCCTTTTGTAAGGCTGACGAACGTATATATTATCTCGCTGCACAAGCAACGCTTCTTCATAACTTGACCCAACCCATCGTTACTACAGTCCCTGCGGCAAGAAGCAGAACGAGGCCTGCCGGGATCATCACTTTCCATCCCAGGTTCATAAGCTGGTCTACGCGGACTCTGGGCCATGTGGAGCGTATCCACATCATAACAAGGACTCCGACCACGCTTTTTGCAAGGAACCAGAAAAGCGATGCCGCCTGGCCTGCAATCCCCGTCCAGTTTCCGCCGAGACAGGGAATTGGAGAGTTCCAGCCGCCGAAGAAGAGCGTCACGGCTATGGCGGAGACAGTGAACGATGCTGCGAACTCCTCGAGGAAAAAGAGCGCGAACTTCATTCCGCTGTACTCTACGTTGAACCCGGCGACGAGCTCAGATTCCGCTTCCATAATATCGAAAGGCGTGTGGTTGACTTCAGCAAGTCCGGCAGTGAAATACATGATAAACGCGACCGCGGGGATTCCCCAGCCGCGGAATATGAACCAGTTGGTAAACCATCCGCCGCCCTGGGCTTCGACTATCCCCTGCATACTGAGTGTTCCCGCGAAGATCACCGGGACGATGATCGCGAGAACCATCGGGACTTCATAAGCAACAAGCTGCGCTGCCGCGCGGAACGCTCCGAGGAGCGACCATTTGTTGTTCGACGCCCAACCGCCGATGATTATCCCGATGACGCAGATGCTCGTAATTGCGCTTACATAGACTATCCCGATGTTCAGGTCTTTTGCGATCAGCCCTTTTCCGAACGGCATTACTACATAAACGAGGTAAGCCGGGACGAAGACTATGAACGGCGCGATGGTGAACAGCCACTTGTCGGCGCCTTCCGGGATTACATCTTCTTTTTGAAGCAGCTTGAGCGCGTCGGCCACTGTCTGAAGCAGTCCCTGAGGACCGACTCTGTTCGGCCCGATCCTCGCCTGGATGTAGCCCATGACGCGCCTGAGCCCCCATATCATATATAGGACCGCAAAGAGGATGAAACCGAGGATAACCACGGCCACAAGGAGCATCTTGCCCAGTATAAGCAATAAATTAATATTCATAAGTGTGGATTCCGGCATGGTTTTGCTGAAAAATAACCGCAATATTGCCGGGTTAATTATATGTGCCGCTCAGGTGCCGTGTCAAGCAGATGAGAGCAGCGAGTTAATTATCGTTGTTATAATCGAACATTTGTGCTATAATAATGGCGTAGGAATATCCTGTTCCCGACAAGTAAGTCCTGCAATCTGGCTAAAATATGAACTGTTAACACATGTTAACGGTTGTGTCCTCTGATATACCTTCCTATATGCCCATATTCAGCTCTAAATGCCTGAGGGACAGTGCTTCTTACATTATAGCATCGAACAAATGTGCGATGGTAGAGAGTTTTACATCTGAAACTCTATAGGAGGAAACGTGGATAAGCAGAAAGCCTTGGATCTGGCGCTATCTCAGATAGAGAAGCAGTTTGGAAAGGGCTCCATAATGAAACTTGGAGAATCGACAGGAGCGAATGTCGAGGTCATTTCGACCGGAGCGCTGCCTGTTGATATAGCTCTCGGAGTGGGAGGCATCCCACGTGGGCGAATGATTGAAATATATGGGCCTGAGGCGTCGGGCAAGACAACTCTTGGCCTTCATATAATCGCCGAAGCTCAGCGCGCAGGCGGTATCGCGGCATTTATAGACGCGGAGCATGCCGTCGATCCTGAATACGCGCGGAACCTGGGTGTAAAGGTAGACGATCTTCTGGTAGCTCAGCCCGGTACAGGTGAAGAGGCTCTAGAGATAGTCGACAGCCTTGTTCGAAGCGGGGCAGTGGATGTAATCGTGGTCGACTCGGTAGCCGCGCTTGTCCCCAAAGCCGAAGTGGAAGGTGATATGGGCGATTCGCATGTAGGGCTTCAGGCGAGACTCATGTCACAGGCACTGAGAAAACTTGCGTCGTCAGCGGCTAAATCCAAGACCGCAATCGTATTCATCAACCAGATCAGAGAAAAGATCGGTGTTATGTTCGGTAACCCGGAGACCACACCGGGAGGAAGAGCGCTCAAATTCTGGGCATCGGTGCGGATCGAGGTTCGGAGGGTCGACAGCCTCAAGCTTGGCGCGGAGCTCGTTGGTAACAGGACCAGAGCCAAGATAGTGAAGAATAAGGTTGCGCCGCCGTTTAGGCAGGCTGAGTTCGACATTATGTTTGGGCGTGGTATCTCCAGGTCCGGCGCGGTCCTCGATATGGCGGTCGAAGTGGGACTGGTCGAAAAGTCCGGCACATGGTTCACATACGGCGACCAGCGCCTGGCTCAGGGCCGTGAGAACGCCAAGGCATTCCTGGAGGCAAATCCTGGTGTCGCGGAGGAGATCGAAAAGAAGATCCGTGAGCAGTCGGGACAAATAAAGGCAATAACCGCAGACGAAGAAACCGGGGTAAAGACCGCGGCGTAAGATTGAAGGAGGTTTCGAGTCGAACAGGTCGATTCGTTCGACTCTTTACATATTATGTTCGATATTAAAAAGGCGTTGATTAAAGTCCAGGGCGGCAAGGATTACCTGCCGGTGGCATCCAGGCTGGTGTGGTTCAGAGAAGAGCACCCGGACTGGGCTATAGTGACGGAACCGGTATCTATCGAGCTTGAAAAAGGGCATGCTGTATTCAAGGCAATGGTCCACAACGCAGACGGTAAGCCCATAGGATCGGGAACGAAGATGGAGACCGCGCGAGGGTTTGCGGACTTCGTTGAAAAAGCCGAAACTGGGGCTATAGGCCGGGCGTTGGCTGTTTGCGGTTATGGTACTCAGTTCGCTCCGGAACTGGAAGAGGGCGAAAGGATAGTCGATAGCCCGCAGCCGATGACCGGAAGGCCGGTAAAGGCAGAATCAGGCTCTAAAAGCGGGCAATCCGCCAGTTACCATTGCTCGAATGAAGAGTGCGGCCGCGAAATAACAAAAGGACAGTATGAATACAGCAAGAAGGCCTTTGGAGAGCCGCTCTGTCCAAGCTGTCAGAGACAGCGTTCCGGCGTTTCGAAGGGCTTTCTTTCACTAAACGAATAAGTGAGAATCAAAAAAGGGCGCTCTCATTGAGAGTGCCCTTTTGAATATTGTGCGCCCGGCAGGGCGCAGTAACTAAGGGGTGAGAGACCCCTGTGGGCCTTGGTGACAGGAACCACTAGCGGAACCGCAAGGGCATCATTGTGAGGTGATGTCTGGAGGAAGCGGAATGCAAAC
>JBDKSP010000041.1:0-22692 GCA_039680575.1 Armatimonadota bacterium | reverse complement strand
TTTGCATTCCGCTTCCTCCAGACATCACCTCACAATGATGCCCTTGCGGTTCCGCTAGTGGTTCCTGTCACCAAGGCCCACAGGGGTCTCTCACCCCTTAGTTACTGCGCCCTGCCGGGCGCACAGTGCCAAGGGAAGCGGATATTCCGCTTCCCTTGGCACTGCTTTGGTAAAAGATCCTGACTGCCCTAATTATTCCAGCCCAATCCGCCGATACTTCCAAGTGTATGTTTTCTATGCAAGGCTGTTACGGGGAATATTTCCCCGGTATATTTACCTGGATCACGTTTGGATTCGGGTTGACAATATGCAGGCTTTCGGTTATTATGACCGACAGCATGAGGCAAACGGCCGGAAAAGGATGTGACGTATTGAAGCAGAGACTTCACGCTTTGGGGATCGGTATTACGGTCCTCTCGATGATGCTACCGATGGCAAATGCCGTAGCATCCGAATCGTATAAGGTCAGCAAAGGTGATACGCTCTGGGGTATATCGAAAAAGTACGGTGTATCCATCGATGACATCAAGCGCACCAACAATCTAAGCGCAAATAGACCGCTCAAGATCGGTGTCAAGCTGACTATTCCGTCCACAAAGAAAGACAGTGAAGTTAAAAGCAGCGAAAATAGCAGTACTCCGCTGGATGAAAAGGAAGTCAGGCGGTTTGGCCCGCGAATAGCTAAACAGCTTGTCGAAGCAAGAGAGAACGAGAGCTCAACGGACGCTGGTAAATCCGAGGTCGTGCGGACAGCTCTCTCTTACAGAGGCGCCAGATATGTGCGCGGTGGAGTAGGGTCCAGAGGGTTTGATTGCTCCGGCTTTACCCGCCACGTCTATTCCAAACATGGTATAAACCTTCCGCACTCCTCCAGGACACAGGCGACTTGCGGCAAATCCGTAGAGAAAAAAGACCTTCAGCCTGGAGACCTGGTTTTCTTTGCAACGCGCAGGCAGGGCATCTCTCATGTAGGGCTTTATATCGGAAACAACAGATTTATCCACGCATCCACCCCAAGCACGGGCGTTATAATAAGCTCACTCAGCCAGGGATATTATGCGTCAAGATACAGGGGAGCGCGGCGAGTAAAAACGAATAAATAACCGAAATATCGGTTTGATATTGCATAAAAAGCGAGACCGGAGGTTCCGGTCTCGCTTTTTATGCTTATCTGCTGAATGCACAAACAAAAGTCAATAAGTGCGTCTTCGGTGAGTAATGCCGCCTACAAAGATGAGGTAAATAATAAAAAGAAACAGAGAGAAGCTTCCGAAGTTGTAAGGACCCTTCCTGAGATTGAGTTTGGCTGCAAATGCGATAGAAGCTGTGTTGACTATAACGCCGAACAACATCATTACCGAAAACGCCAAGAAAGCCCAGCGTTCAGGCACAGTCATCCTGGTCTGTCTCTTATACTGCACATAGGCGTGAAGCCCGAGTGCCGTTAAGATCAGGATTACCAGGATCCGCTTAAGTATTGTAGCCCACAGCGGTAATGTGTCGAAATTTAAGAATTGGAACACTTGTAGTCTGAACTCCCGAGTGACAGCCACCAGGGATGATCGTCGGTGTTGCAGCATACCTGGTCCAGGTCTACTCGCTTGGTTTCGTTTTTCTCGTTAAGACTGTAGCTTCTCACTCCGGCGCACATGACGTTGTGTTCTGCGATCAAATGCGCAGTTGTTTCCTCAGCGCCCTCAGGAACATATATATAAAACCTGACGCATGTTTCGCCAAAGGATTTCCACTGTTCAGCACGTTCCGGAGAAATGGTCTCAAGAGTTTCCACTTCTCCGATTGCCACTATCCGCCCATCGCACTCCGCTACTATATCCGGAATTGTAGACTCGAAAATATAACCCGGCTTGGAGCAAGTGTTTGTCCTGACAGCCCAATCGTCAATGCAGAATCTTGAATCAGCCAAGCGGCTGACCGCCAGATCGTGGGTTGTTTGGCAATCGATTAATGTACCCGGTGATTTTCCCAACCTGCGACTCCTTCCGCGCCGGAGTTCACCGGCGTAGCTCTTCTTTTATGACTCTCGTCAGGCCGCTAAGGTTCCTGATATGCTCATATTATCGGCATAACTGCAGAGTTTTGGCAGTTGATGTAACGAATAATAAATACCGTTTCATCCGAAACTCCTTAAAAGGGGCTTGATACTGAGGAATATTGCATTCAGTGATCCGGTATTTATGCAGCCAGGTTGACCATTGGCTCTAGGGCCCGTTGTATGCCGTCCAACACTTTGACAGGGTCTATAACCATCGTACTGCCGTTAATCAACGCGGATACAATCTGAAATCCCAGATCGATTGCGACTACTGCCTCAAGCTCGGAAGGGCATTCCATCACAAGATAGTAATGCGTGTCTATTCCCTGTTCAAGATCGACAGAGCGCTGGCCGCAATATGCCGCGCAGTGGTTGGACCTCCGGCTGAGCAGATATATCAGCACGTGCTCCAGAAGATGTGGTATGTTAGTCCCACGCTCTATTTCCTCTCGGAAGCTGTGCTTTTCGACGTCCGAGCCGCGCCCGCCGCAGGAGTGGTCAACAGGGCTGTTCTCGTCCGGGAAGATACCGGGAAGCGCTTTTTCGAGCTTTTCCGCGATACAGGGCACATCATTTGTGCAAAGTCCCTTCTGGTCTTCCATGTCCAGCACCAGAACGCACTTTGGCGGTTGTCCTGTAGGGTCGAACCTGGGTTGAATGTCTTGAAATACGATGCGGATGATCTTCAGTTGCGTTACCTCCACGTTGCACAATTATTATATCGCGCCTCCTGAGCAGTCACAAGCAAGGGAACGGGTGCATCCCAAATCTATGGCAAATGTGATGTATGCTGCGGGGACTCTTGGCTGTACAAAGTTGCCAACTCCATGAAATTCCTCGTTTGCGCCGTATCGGCGGATGCGGATTACCTTATTTCCAGCGATGACCACCTTCTTGCGTTAGGAACTGGTGGTAGAACGGAAATAATGAATCCGGGTGCGTTCTGGAGGGAGATAACAGATGCAGACGGATGAATTTCTGAAAAAAGTTAGGTTGCGGGCAGGTCTAGAGGATAACGAAAGGGCTCGGCAGGCGATTGACGCCGTCTTTGGGGCGCTCCGAGCTCGAATATCGCATGCGGGCGGTGATAATGCCGCGGAGCAGTTGCCTAAGGAGATACGGGAGCTTTGGGAAAGCGGTCTGGCGGAGCATGTTACCCGCTCTTTCACAGGAGTAGACCGGATGGCTCTGAACGAGTTCCTTGGGCGAGTACAGAGTAGAGCCCGTCTAGCGAACGCAGACCATGCCGAAGCGGTGGTCCGCGCTGTCTTCATGACTATGAAGGAGCAGCTCACACGGGGAGCGCAGCAGTCAATAGAGCATCAACTCCCGGATGACATACGAGTGCTCTGGCAGACCAGCAACGCCCCTGCAGAGGCAAAAGAAGCACAGCCGTCCAGGGTCGAACCAGCCGCCGGTCTTTTTCGCTCGGACGATCAGCTTACGGAAGATATTATTAAGGCGCTCGAGATCGACGATGAGATCGAAGATGACCGGATAAATGTTCACGTACAGCAGGGTTCGGTAACGCTTCGCGGGATTGTAAGGACCTCGCGTGAATGGGAGGCCGCAAACCGGGCGGCATCTCAGACCCTTGGTGTCCGGGAAGTGCGAAACGAGTTGACCATCCTGGAGTCGATGTAAGGAAAATAGCTGACAGCAGTCAGCCATCAGCTATCAGGTTCTGAATTGCGAATTACGCAAAAAGGGATTGGTGGAGATTTAAGGGTTTCTCTGTAGATGCTTAAGTCTCCACCATTCACGCAATTCGTTAAATTAGAGGTTCAGAAGCTGGCAGCTGACAGCAGCTTTCCATGTTTTGCGGCTGTGTAGCGCTCTGCTGCGTTCTCCCAGTTTACCAGGTGCTCCATGAACGCCTTTGTGAAGTCCGACCGGCGGTTCCGATATTGTAAATAGTAGGCATGTTCCCATACATCGAGCACGAGGACCGGCTGAACGCCCCACTGGGTCAAATTCTCGTGTTTTTCGGCTCCGAGCACTACTAGCGCGTTGTCCATCGCCCGGTATGCCAGAATTCCCCATCCGGACCCTTGAATCGCATTAGATGTCGCTAGGAATAACCCCTTGAAATCGTCAAAACTGCCGAAATTCCTGTTGATCGCATCGGCCAGCTCACCGGTAGGGTCGCCTCCCCCGTCTTCTTTCATATTGGTCCAGAAGATCGAGTGCAGGATGTGTCCCGAGCCATTGAAGGCAAGGTCACCTGCGACCGCCCTCGCATTTGGGAAATCGCTGGACCGCAGCATCGCCTGGATTTTCTCCTCGGCGGCATTGAGTCCGGTGACGTAAGCTTCATGGTGTTTGTCGTGGTGTAGAGTCAGAATCTCTTCGCTGTAATACGGCTCCAGCGCATCGTAATCATATGGAAGTGGAGGCAGCACATGTGTCATTCCAGTTCCTCCTTAACAAGCTTAACTTTTCTTATGATGAGTTTTACCCAGCGGATATAGGCTTTAACCATCAACCATGATTATTCTTCAGTCGAGTTATTATAATCTTTTATGCGGGTAAAGCCATGTTACATTTACCTTCAGTATACAGCAAAGAGAGGATGATCTGGCATGGTACTGCATGAGATAAATCAGGACATTGACGGGGCAGTACAGAGGTTCAGCAATGTGTTAATTTTAACGCTTTACGTGGCAGGCGCGCTCTTGGCGATAACTACAGCGTTCAAGGGGCCCTATTACTATTCAGACTGGGATCAGGAGGAGACCACATTCACCTACGGAGCTTCGTTGTTCTACTTTATTGCTGCAGTTGCGGCCTATGCCTGCCTGCATATCGCCAGGTACCATAAAAAGAATGGAACCGGCAGGGTCCGCCACCCGTGGCTGTGGTTTGTCGCTTTCCTTGGTTTTTTGTATGCTGCATGCGATGAAATGCTCATGTACCACGAAAGGCTCGGGCATCTTCTGGACAGATCTCCTGGTACCACCAGCTCTACATTGTAAAACCGGATGATCTCTTTGTCCTTGCTTAAGGGACTATTTCACTTTTGTTCATGATATTCCTAGTGATGGAGTTGTTGCCGGTAAAACGAACTCTCAAATACTATGCTGCTGGAGTCGTTCTGCTGATCTTTGCCGGTTGGCTGGATTACATGGCGTTTAGCGCCACCATTACCAGAGGTCTTGAAGAGCTGGCTGAATTCTATTCGGGGATCTCATTCGCTTCTGCATTCATAATATGGGGGCTGGACAGAGCGCGGCTCGCGTTTGAGGTATGGCTCTCATCCCGGACAACAAGAGAGCCATCCTCAATTCCCGAACCACTACTGCCTGAATAGCTGTCAGGCCGCTGCCTGTTGATACAGATGACCCAGGACCGAATCCGCTATCCGGTTAAGCGGTATAACCCGCACTGCGGCGCCCAGATTTATGGCTTCTTTGGGCATGCCGAAGACCGTACAGCTTTTCTCATCCTGCGCTATCGTGTATGCTCCTGCCTGGCGCATCTCCAGCAGCCCTTTTGCACCGTCCGCGCCCATTCCGGTAAGAATCACTCCAACAGCGTTCTGGCCGGCGTTTTTGGCCACCGACTGGAACAACACGTCCACGCTCGGCCTCTGATGATATACAGCCGGACCGGTCTTTATCCTGACTTGATACTTGGCGCCGCTTCGCTCGAGCACCATGTGATAGTTTCCGGGAGCAACAAGCGCCACGCCGGGCACTACGATGTCCCCATCGGAAGCCTCGCGCACCTCCATCCGGCACTCACGGTTCAGTCTTTCCGAGAATGTCTTTGTAAAGTACTCGGGCATATGCTGGACGATCACTGTCCCGGGTATGTCCGCCGGAAATCCCTTGAGGACCGCTTCTATTGCCTGCGTACCGCCGGTCGATGCGCCGATAGCCAGGATTTTATGCGTGGTCCGCGACAGGAGCTTTCGTGAGTCCTCCTGCACTGCCGAAACAACCTCTTGTACAGGCTCTTTCCTGGCGACTCGCGCGGTTGCCGCAGCCCTTATCGACCGAACAAGCTGGCGGTCCACATCAGGTGTAGAATATGCGGAACCCGGCTTCGCAATCACATCTATAGCGCCTATTTCCAGCGCTTTTAGCGCTGTTTCGCTGTTGGCAGGCGTAAGTGAGCTGACTACTATCACCGGAATTGGGAAATGCTTCATCAGCTTGACCAAAAACGACAGTCCGTCCATCCGAGGCATCTCAAGGTCGAGCGTGACAACATCGGGCTTGAGGCTCACGATCTTATCCCGTGCCACATAAGGGTCCACAGCAGTGCCGACTACCTCGATGTCTGCATATTTTGAAAGCTCATCGGTCAGTACCCGTCGAACGATCGCTGAATCATCTACCACCAGTACCCGGATCATCTTCAAATCTCCAATCCTTGACAAAGAGCGTTACGTCAGCTCTACCGTCATCCAGAGGGACGCTTACCTGCACGGAAGAATCATTGTCCGCATGCTGGTCCAGCTCATTCGGCTGCTCGATATAACGCGGCGCACTTATATAGAAAATCTCTCGCGAGCCTCCCACTTTCGGGAGAACATTCCCGCAGATCACATTGGCGATCTCTCCAAGCGCGTCATGCTGCTGTTGGACAGGTGGCGGCTCGTCTTCACCCATCATGTTGGCCGCAAGCTCGCCCATCATCTGCCCGTAAAGGCTTATAATCAACCTGCCGCTGAACGGACCACTGAAACCTACCTCGGCAGCCCCCTCGAACGGAGCAGTGTGATGCTCTTCCTCGAGTTCGGGCATGGCGAAAACAAAGCCCATATCCTCAAAAGTCATTACCGCTGAACTCATCAGTTCCGCTTGAACCTTGCTCATTTGTAACCCCCGTAACGCCCGTAATAGTCTCCCGGAGAATCTCCGGTGTGAATGGTTTATGCACGAACTCCGCTCCCTTTTTCTGGAGCATCTCTATGCGGGTCTCGCTGCTTTCGGTGGATACGACTACCACCGGAAGGTCCGATATTCCCGGGTCCTGTCTTACCTTGTCGATCATCTCTTCTCCGCTCATCACAGGCATGTTGATATCGACCAGAGCAAGGTCCACCCAGTTGTCTTCCAGGACCCGCAGACCCTCCTGCCCGTTCGAAGCCTGATATATCTCGCCGAGTTCCAATCCGCTCAGACGAAGGGTTTTTATAATCATAGTGCGCATTACCAGACTATCATCTACCACCAAAATATTGAGCGCCATATGCTGATCCATTTCCTTTCCGATTCAGACGCTAGAGCGTCCTAATGCCGCCGTTAGCCCGGATAGTTACCTCTCCGGTATCAATGTCCAGGGACAGTGTCCTCGAATCGGAGCCTCCGACTTCTTCGGCCTTCAGGAGCACACCATTTTTCCATAAAAGTTTTCTCAACATAATGAAGTTTCTTTTGCCGATCTGAAAGTAATCATCTTTATCAGAGCCATGCAGGCAAGCGCCTCCTGCTACCTTGACTATCAGCCGCTGCTTTGCTGCTCCGGCTTTGTAGCTGTCCAGGAATAGCCTGGGTACGCCTGTGTCGACAAACATGTATGGGTTAGCTTTGGCTTTCTCCGAATCAATCGTCGAAAGCGGCAGCATTACATGCAGCAGTCCGCCCACTTTGGCAACCGGATCATATACAGTGATTCCCAGACAGCTCCCCAGGGCATGGGTCACTATCTGATCTCCTGCATCGCCGGAAATCTTCATGTCGGCAACACCTACTATATATTTCACGTTTTACTCCTTTATTGAGTTTTGGCAGTTGATGTGAGCAAATATGCATTATGTCTCAAGCCAAAACTCTCTAGGTTTTTGCCTGACCTTATACCGGCCATCGCCAAAAATCTCTTGGAGAGTCTCAGGTATATCTCACACCCGAGACTCTTATATATTCGGTATTACTTTATATAAACCGCTGGCTGCACATACTTGAACTGATGCGAGGTGGCTGTAAGACTCTCGGAATGCCCGACGAATAGATGACCTCCCGGCCTTAACATCTCCCAATAACGGCGGACCAATTCCTGCTGGGTCGGCTTGTCGAAATAGATCATGACATTCCGGCAGAAGATCACATCAAATGGCCCACTCATAGGCCACTGGTCCATGAGATTGAGTCTGGCAAATCGAATCATCGACCTTGCATTGTCATTTACCTTGTAAATACGCATGGGTTTAGTCTGCGTGCAGGTGAAATACTTCCTCACCATGTCAGGAGGAACATCCTTCAGCGTATCCTTGTTGTAGAGTGCTTCTTTAGCTGTATCGAGCACTTTAGAGGAGATATCCGTAGCGAGTATACGCACATCCATTCTATCTACATCAGGAAATGTTTCTCTGATGACGACGGAAAGCGTATATGGTTCTTCGCCGGATGAACATCCCGCGCTCCATATTCTGATCCTGTTGCTCTCAGCCTTAAGTGACGGCAGTAGATGCCGCTGGAGGTATTCGAAGTGCTGTGACTCCCTGAAGAAGCTGGTCTTGTTGGTGGTCAGCGAATCGATCATTATGGACAGTTCTTTACCTGATTTATCGCGCTCCAGATAGTCCATATACTCCTCGAAATTGCTCATTCCAAGCAGCCGCAGGCGCTTCGCAAGCCTCGCCTTTACCAGTACTTCCTTGCCGAGATGCAGGTTGATCCTGCACAGCTTGTATACTACCGAGCTGATTCTCTCGAACTGCGCTTGAGTTAGCTCAAGCGACATTAACTCTGTCCTGTTTTCATTTTCTATCGTAGTCAATTCCATATCATGCCGCCTCGCTATCAACCATACAGAGTAGATGATTCGGTTTATTCAAAAACTGCAGGAACTCATCAGGAGGAATCGGCCTGCTGACGAAGTAACCCTGCATCTCATCACAATTGAGCGACCGTAAAAACTCAAGCTGCTGAAGTGTTTCTACTCCTTCAGCTATTACATTCAGCTTGAGGCTGTGAGCCATCGCAACGACCGCTCCCGCTATCGCCGCATCGTCCGGGTCCGTGGTAATGTCTCTCACGAACGATTGGTCTATCTTGACGGTATTTACAGGGAAGCGCTTCAGGTAACCAAGAGACGAATGGCCGATCCCGAAGTCGTCCAGGGATATTCGAACACCCAGTTCCCTCAGCTCGTTGAGCGCCCTTACAGCCTGATCAGTGTTGTGCATAAGTGCGCTTTCGGTCAGTTCCAGTTCCAGGTAGCGCGGTTCAAGGCCGGCTGACTTAAGAGCGTCTTTCACGACCCATACCAGGTCATTCTGGTGGAACTGTCGAGCAGAGATGTTAACTGCAACAGGGAGCGCGGCCAGTCCCGCGTCATGCCATTTCCTGTTCTGAACACAGGCTGTCCTCAGCACCCATTCCCCGATCTGGACGATCAACCCTGTTTCCTCAGCCAGCGGGATGAATTGCGCGGGATACACAAGCCCGGACTCAGGCTTCTGCCATCTGATGAGCGCTTCCATCCCCATGATCTCGCCGTCATTAACGTTTACCCTCGGTTGATAATGGACCACAAACTCCTCGCGTTCCAGCGCCTTCCGCAGGCTGTTTTCAAGAGTCATGCGTTTGAGAACAGCCATGTTCAGCGTCTCTGTGTAGAACTGGTAGTTGTTTCTGCCCATTTCCTTTGCGCGGTACATCGCTGTATCCGCATTTTTCACGAGTGTCTCGGCATCATCTCCATCCGCTGGAAATATGCTGATCCCTATACTTCCGGAGACAACCATTTCATGGCCTTCGAGCACAAGCGGTTCTGAAAGGACTTGAAGTATACGGTCAGCGATTCTGGACGCATCATCAGGCGAGCTGATATTCGATAGCAGCATCGTGAATTCGTCGCCGCCCATCCTGGCAATCATATCGACATCCCTTAGCGAGTACGTGAGCCGCTCCGCGACCTTTTTGAGCAGAAGATCGCCCGTGTTATGACCGAGAGTGTCATTTACCAGCTTGAACCGGTCCAGGTCGAGGAACATGATAGCGAGTGGACGCCCTGTTTTCCGCGCATTGGAAAGCCCCTGGTTCAGCCGGTCGCTGAACAGGAGCCTGTTCGGAAGCCCGATGAGCGGGTCGTGTGTTGCCTGCTCATGAAGCGCTACTTTGGTCGAAAGGAGTTCCTCCTGCAGATCGAGTATCCGTTGCCCGGCACGCAGCCGCACCTTGAGCTCGCCCGCGTCAAACGGCTTCATGACATAATCGTCCGCGCCTGCATCCAAGCCGTCGATTATGTCCTTCTTGCTGCTCTTGGCTGTAAGCAGGATGACATAGATATAAGGTATATCTCCATGTCGTCTGATCTCCTGGCACACCTGTATACCATCCGCGTAAGGCATCATCCAGTCGAGTACTACCAGCCGGGGAGTGTCCTCGCGCCGGAGTACCGCCAGAGCCTGCTCTCCATCGCATGCAACTACAGGTTCGTATCCCCATTTTTCCAGTAATGTCGCAAGCAGCTTGCGGGAAACAATGTCATCCTCAGCTATCAGGACTCTCATGCTGCCTCCTTTCGAACAAAGGGGGAAAGCGCCGACTTGAGTCGTTCCAGGCTGTTAGCCAGGTGCCTGTATGCTTCATCCACACCTGTCATATTACCGGCGCACCCTATCTGTTCCACTACCAGGGCAGCTTCATAGGTTTCTCCGGTCGTGAAATTACCGACAGAGCCCTTAAGGGTGTGTGCTGTGCGCTCTATACTCTTATTGTCGGCCTGGTCTATTGCGTTCTTTAACTCATTCATGAGTTTCGGATAATCATTGAGAAACAGGTCTGTTATCTCCGATAAAAGGTCCTCGTCGCCCCCGACTCTTTCCATTATCGCTTCGACATCCATAATCTCACAGGAGGGTCCAACATATATGTCATCGACAGCATTACGGGGACCAGCCGGCGCCAGCTTATCGATTACCTGCAGCATTATCTTCGTGTTTATCGGTTTTATCAGATAATCGTCCATACCGGCTTCCAGGCAGCGCTCGCGGTCGCCTTTCATGGCATGGGCAGTCATTGCAACGATGGGTATGTGTCCTCCTGAGGCTTTTTCCATCCTGCGTATCGCGGCCGTAGCTTTGAAACCATCCATAACCGGCATCTGGATATCCATCAGCACAATGTCAAAGCTCGATTTTTTCAGGATGGCAAGCGTTTCTTCGCCGTTTTCGGCAGTAGTTACGCTGTGTCCGCTTTTTTCCAGGACACGAAGCGCCAGCTTCTGGTTTACAAGATTATCCTCCACCAGAAGGATCGTTCTGCCCTGCTTTTGGATCTCCATACAGTCTTCGATTTCCTCGGTGTGTCTTTCGGAAATATCGGGACTGTCCACAAGGGACATTATCCGGTCCATCAGGTCCGACTGCCTTATAGGTTTGATCAAATGAGCTGCAATTCCAAGTTCCCGGCATCTTTTTGCGTCGCCGCAGCGGTCACTCGATGTCAGCAGCATAATTGTTGTTTCTTTGAGCTTCGGACTACTCTTAATTGCCTCGGCTACTGCGAAACCATCCATCTCAGGCATCTGAACATCGAGCAGCACAAGCGCGAACGGTCTGCCGTCGTCACTCGCGGCATTCATAATCTCAAGCGCCTTACTGCCACTGTCCGCGACTGTCGGACACATCCGCCAGTTCGCAAGCATTTCCTGAAGGATTCTTCTATTGGTTTCGTTATCATCGACAACCAGCACGGACAGACCGTCCAGAGCTACTGCCGGTTTTGAAACGCGGGTGGTTGCGGATTTTTGAACCTCGAAATGAACATTGAAGTGGAATGTGCTTCCCTTTCCAACTGTGCTCTCTACCCAGATACGGCCGCCCATGAGCTGAGACAGGCGGGACGATATGGCAAGACCCAGCCCCGTGCCTCCGTATTTGCGTGTCGTTGAACTGTCAGCCTGCTCGAACGCTCCAAATATTGATTCGATCTTATTCTGAGGGATACCGATCCCCGTGTCCCGGACTGACAGATGCAGCACAGCTTCTTCGTCCGACTGCGATTCCGTTTCCACACGGACTACCACTTCGCCGTATTCAGTAAACTTGATAGCATTTCCTACAAGGTTGACCAGGATCTGCCGCAGCCGGTTTGGATCGCCGACCAGGAGCGCCGGGACATCCGGTGGAATGTCACACAAAAGCTCCAGATCCTTCTGGTGCGCCCTTACAGCGAGAGCGGTAGCAGTGCTCTCGATGACCTCTCTCAAGTCGAAGTCGGTCGAATCTATATCCAGCCGTCCTGCCTCTATCTTGGAGAAGTCCAGAATATCGTTCAGGAGCGAGAGGAGCGAGTCCGCGGAGGACTTTACAGCCGTCAGGTATTCCCTCTGCTCAGGCGCAAGGCTGGTATCGAGAGCGAGTTCAGTCATGCCTATGATTCCGTTCATAGGAGTCCTGATTTCATGGCTCATGTTGGCTAAAAATTCGCTCTTTGCCCTGTTTGCCGACTCGGCGGTCTCTTTTGCTTTCTTCAGTTCCTCTTCGATCTTCTTGTGCTTCGTTATATCGATGAATATGCCGACAAACTGCTGAATTTCTCCATCGGGGTTAACGATGCCGTTAAACTGCATATGGAGCGCCAGCCGGGAACCATCGGACCTGCGGCAATCCACTTCCAGAGTCGGCTGTTTTCCCTCCAGCACCTGTTCCGTAGTAAAATCCAGTTCCTGATGGGCGACATCGGGGAATATATCACTCAATTTCTTACCGACTATGTCCTCATTAACCCACCCAAGGTTTTTGCATCCTGATTTATTGATGCTCTGGCAGTAGCCTTCATTATCAAACAGAAGCACTCCGTTCGGCGAACACTCTACCAGGCCAAGGTGATAACGCTCTGACGCTAAGGTGTGAACCAGGGTTTCTCTGGTATTGTACAGGATCAGAAAGAATGTGATTGTAATAATGCAAAGTAAGAAGACTATGGTAATTGCATAAAGCCTTCGTTCCGCGCAGGCAGCCATCAGCGAATCGGCACTGATATCGAAACACATAAACCCTGCAAGGTGGTCCTTGTCCATATATATTGGCGAAAGCCCCGTTACCCATGTGCCCCAGCGGTCTGTGTACGGCCCTTTCGCAATTGTCCTCGGCCTGTCGAATAGCGGCTTAACCCAAGCAGAAGCATCTTCGTAGACTGTTCCCGGTACCATATAGTCATCCGTGCCGGCAACTCCGGAATCGGCTAGAAATACTACTTTCCCATTACGTATGCCCAGGACATAGGAGTAGTGTATATCGGGATTCACCCGTTCTATATACCTTAAGTGCCTGTATATCTGCCAGTAATATTTCTTGTGCATGTCGGACTTATTGCCCGCGAGCTTTGGGAGCGACTCGAATTCCATAGCGGACGCTGCAGTCTGGGTACGAGCTATAAGAATACTTCGGCTTTCTTTATTCCTCAAATTCCCCCAGTAAGCGGTAAAAAACCAGCCCAATATCAACACTATAGTTACGGTAAGTGCGGCCCAACTGCCGATCCTTAACCGCTCATGTACGCCTGATGCACCGCGGCCAGCCAGATATTCGGATTTGGGATAAGAGCTAATTGCCGCTGCCACACAAATAGCTGCCAGTGCGAATAGAATATCCACGATGCATGGAAAAAAGGTCCTGGTAGTCGCTTTGCTTGCAAGTATCATCGAAAGGTATTGAAACCCCGGAGCAGTCAAACTTGTTATGATGCCGCAAATGCAAAATCCCACCCCAAGCCGGACAAATATCTTGCCGTGTCCCGTGGAGTTTTTATACGCAAGAAGAAGGACTGTCAATGACCATACCGCGCCAATCGGCGCCAGCATCCGTCCGGCCATAATCTCCAGCCCAAGCCAACTGTTTTTGCAGCCGATGGCTGTAATTATCAAGAGAGGGATCAGTATCCAGCGGCCGGGACCTTTGCCACTCATGCTGACAGTGCCCGCCCTGCCAAACTCGACAAGATACAGTACGGATATCAATACCATGAAAATCCGCACAGCCAGTGCTTCGTTTCCGATGCGTGGAAAGTTAGTGAAAAGCCCCACCCAGGACCCAAGCGCGTGAGTCAGCGCAAAGAGTGCCAGATAAGTCCATGGCAATCGAGGTTTGTCTGCGTTTTTGGAATAGATACAGGCCAGCGCAAGTACAAGAAACGCAATACCCTTCAGAAAGTGGATATAGTCGATCTGCGTAACTATAAAGTTGGTCATACCGTATTACCTTCTCACTGACATGCTCGCGCCAACGGCTGCCTGCTGGAACCCATCATCAAGGTCCTGGAGCAGGTTGTTGAGGTTGTCTTTATCTTAGGATCAGGAACTCCGACAGAAGATTCGTCCTGATCTTCAAATGTAATCAGCCTCTGTGATACCAACTATCGCCGGAAATTTTCCGGGAGAGTCTCAGGTGTAAGCATAAAATCATCGGGCACAGTCTGCCCCATTGGGAGGCCTCTATAGAGGCCTCCCCACTTCGTAAGATTTTCCTAGAATCCGGCCTGGAACTGGGCCATCAGCCGGTCGTTTGCGATCTGAGCGCCTTCCTCACGCCTGCGCTCGTAGTTCAACTGCCACTTGGAGTAACCTTTTTCATCCAGGAACCAGTTGAATCCAGCGGTCAGTGTTTTCAGTGCGTTGTCATCTGCGTCCGTGTTCGGATCGTATCGATCATAGCGAGCAGCGAGCTGAAGGCCGCTCTTGGTCAACTGTCTGAGAAGCGTTACATACCATCCCTTTTTATGTAAGGTCCCGTCTCTTCCAATTATGTACTCACTCTTAAGTGTCCACGGAGCAGTCTTATACACGGCTTCGTAACCGGTGCGGATAAAATCAACCTTGGTTGGGCCTACCGCGCCGTCATAGTATGAACCACCGAACGCGAACTTGCTTAACGGATTAAAGACCAGATGGATGTCAGGGTCTTTTCTGTCATTAGTGTCATCGGTGGTCAGTCCTGAACCATTTAGCAGTGCCAGTGTATATAAGGAAGTGAGCTTACCGCTTCGATTATGGGTGCCTCCATATAACTGAATACCCTGGTCATATCCTATAGCATTGGGGTCCCTTCCCGGTACCAACTCACTGACCACTGTCGGAATGTTGATGAAGTCCAGGTTCCAAGCTGCAGTGGTATTTTCCAGGCCGAATGGGACGCCGAACTGTCCAATAGACAGTTTGTTCGATGCGTTCAGCTTATAACCGACTACTGCACTCAAGAGCACCGGTTTACTTACTTTGGTGGTTGTTGTGCCGGGAGTGACAAAGTCGATTGCGGAGACGACGGTTCTGGAACCTGCCAGGTCCGTCTGAATGAAGAAATCCAGTTTATCAGTCGGGTTACCGGACAGGATCAAACGGGCTCTTTTTGTTTCCAGCGAGTCATTGAAGTCCTGCTGGTTGGAGTGAGTATATCTCTCCTGCACAAAACCGCTCAATTTTATTTCCTGTTTGCTGACGACAGGAACGGACGCAGCCGGTTTAGCCTGCT
Source organism: Armatimonadota bacterium (assembly GCA_039680575.1). GTDB lineage: Bacteria > Armatimonadota > UBA5829 > UBA5829 > DTLH01 > JBDKSP01. The sequence continues at coordinate 7,216 of JBDKSP010000041.1, read as the reverse complement.
TATCGAGTTCCTGCTGCGCCTTTGCAACATCGGCTTCTGTTATAAGCCCCTTGTCCACAAGTGCCTTGATAACAGCATCCGTGGAACCGGGTGTCTCGGCAAAAGCGCCGGACAGAGCCAGACAAAAAACCATTACAAAAATAAATAGTGCAATTCGTCTCATCTTACTACAACAACTACTCCTTTCGAGACTTTTGCATGCGGCCGTTTAGGCGGCTTTTCTGCATACTGCTTCGTTTTCGTCGCAGCCAGACGCGGTTTGCCTGGCTAATGCGGTTATTTCGGACGGGTCCACGATCAGACCTACACATCCGTCTCCGAGGATTGCTCCGCCGGAGATACCGGGGATGTTGCCTATTCCTTCTCCCAGTGATTTCGCCACTACATGCTGCTGACCGAGCAGCTCATCTACAAGAAGAGCGCATTTCCTATCGCCGTCGTCGAGGATCATTAAGATCCCTTTGATCGGGTCTTCGATAGCGTCCCTGATATTGAACAGGCGGTGCAGCCGGAATATCGGCATCAATTCGCCGCGGAGCATCACCATCTCTCCTCGACCGGTCACCGTGGTCAGTGCTTCGCGGTCAGGCTGGAAGCTCTTGTGGATATTGAGAGTAGGAACGATAAACCTTTCTTCTCCGACTCTGACCAGCATCCCGTCCGTTACGGCAAGAGTCAGCGGCAAGCGCATAATAAACGTGCATCCCTTGCCAAGCTCTGATGCTATTTCGATGCGGCCTCTGATAACCTCGACGTTCTTTTTGACTACATCGAGACCTACACCTCTGCCGGAGATATCCGTCACCTTGTCGGCTGTAGAGAAACCCGGTTCAAAGATGAGATTGAATACTTCACCGTCGGACATCCCTTTGTCGGACTCGATAAGCCCTTTTGAGATGGCCTTCTCTACGATCTTCGATCTGTCGAGCCCCTTACCGTCGTCCTGCATCTCGACAACGACGTTTCCGCCGGAGTGATAAGCCAGAAGCCGCACTTTTCCTGTCCTGGGCTTGCCGATGGAATCTCGAACATCCGGGGCTTCCACACCGTGGTCTACTGCATTTCGTACCATATGGACAAGCGGATCATTTATAATATCGACCATATTGCGGTCGATCTCCGTATCGTCGCCTTCTGTGATGAACTCGACGACTTTACCGCTCTTCTTTGCGACATCGCGCACCAATCGAGCCATTTTCTGGAATGTGGCCTTGAGCGGCACCATCCGCATCGACATGCTCAAGTACTGCAGATCGCGGACGATCTTCCCCATGTGGGTGACCTTTTTTGACAGTTCATGATGGCCTTCCAGTACAATTGTCTCGTCCTCGGCAACCATAGATTGGGCGATAACCAGCTCGCCTACCATATCTATCAACCTGTCCAGACGGTCAGTACGCACCCTGACCGATGATTCTACCGAGGACTCGCTCGCTGCAACTTTCTGTTGAGTCCTTAATGCCTTTGCGACTTCTGTTACGGACGCGCTTTCTGACCTTACAACTGCTTCACCGATAGGCCTGGGACCCTGGTTAGCGGCGGCAAGCTCGACATCTTTACGATCAGTCACTCCTTCGGCGACGAGGATATCTCCCAGTCTGGGAACAGCGGCTGCTTCGGATTCGCCTGAGATGCCGTTAGCTTCGGGGTTTGTGAGAAGCTCGATTAATTGATTGTATTCTTCGGGGATGGACATAGCCTCTCCGCCGAGTGCATCCTGTACTCCCTGGATCAGGTCCTTCAGCATATCTGTCGATCTGAGAGACAGGTCGGCATAGCCTCCCGTGCAGAGTATCTCGTGATCCCGCACACGGCTCAAAAGCGATTCAGCTTTATGGGCGAGCTCGGATATGCGATCAAGTCCAAGAAATGCGGATGTGCCTTTGATAGTGTGGAACGCCCGGAAAACGGTGTTGACCGCTTCCGAATCTTCGGGATCCGTTTCTATGGTAAGGAGCGCAGCTTCGGCTCCGGTGATATATTCGCGGCATTCCGTTATGAACTCGCCCAGGAGGTCCGGGTCCGAGTCTGGTGGCAGCATCTCAGCTTGCGCAGTGCTCACGGAAGGAGCGGCTGCCGTTGGGACTGCGGGCGCAGCCTCGGGTTCCGGTTCTGGGTTTGGTTGAGGGCTGGATTGAGCTGAAATAATAAGCTCCGGGTCTTCTATCAGAGCCATAGCGGACTCGATGATGGAACCAATATTTTCCCAAACTTCAGCAGAGTCTGTGTCTCCGCCCTCAGCCATAGCATCGAGGAGAGATACTGCCTCTGACAGCTTCTCTCTGACTGAAGCGCTATAGGAATCATCTGCTGTAATTGACTTGAGCTCATTTGCAACTTTTGTCACACCCTCGGAATCGGATGGATCGAGCTGTATCAGGAGTGCTGCCACATCATCGAGCGATAACGCCTCAGTCGCCGAGGATTCTTCATCGGCCTGCCTGCCGAGCTGGGTCAGCATCCCGTTTAGGGCTGCATTTACCGCAGTCTCCTCTTCAGCGCCGGCTTCGTTCGAGAGATAGTTCAGTACCGATGAAACCCCCTGCCCGATGGCAGCGAAGAGAGCATCGGGATCGGTATGGCTGTCTTCATAGAGGACCTGTAGTCCTTCGAGCCCCAGTGTGAGAAGCTCTCTCAGGCGGGACATATCCTCTGGAATCTCCGAAATGGCTTGCTCCATGACCGCGCCGACGCGGACTATCCCTTCCCGGTTCGATCTATCCAGCCCCGCGATATCGGCGGCAATCCTCCTGAATTTTTGGACAATCCCTTCGTCGACAATACTCATAACCTTACTCTCCCGACCTTCTCATATGGCTGGGTTCGCCTGCGGTTATTCTCACAGAGAACTGCCCCAAAGATGAACTGAAAATATGCCGCACACTGGGTGTTCCTTCAGGCAACAGAAGGTCTATATCTTTGCCGCGAAGCACTGTAGGAAGCGACAGAGCCGCTTTGACCCCGAGCGCGTCCAGCCTTGCCGATATATCACCTGCAAGGATGTTCGCCAACTCGCCGACTACATCGCCCATGTCCGCACTCTCGAACGGAACCTCGAAGCCGACAAACCCGACCGCAACAGCCGTGGCTGTATCGCGGGGTAAACACACCATAAGAGACCATGAAACATCGCCTATCAGGGAGATTATCCCTGTTATCCCTTCGCACGGCAGGTCAACCCCATCACTATCTCGACTGGACAACTCTACGCCCAGCATCATTTCAATATTTGTTAAAACAGACTGCCTGACACACTCTGAAAGCTCATCCGGTATCTGCTGTGTATTTGTTTTTAAATCTGCCATATGTCACTCCATCAGGCTATGATCAAAATTGATTTAGTTGATTTTTCTTTCTGACCGGCTTAAGCTGCTAGCCTCCCATCAGTTTGCCGAAGAATCCCTTTCCTTGTTTCGAACCGCCCTTTGCTTCGAGCTCATTTACGATAGGGCTGATTTTCTTCTGCATGTATTCGATGGTGAACGGTTTAGCTATGTAAGCATTAGCGCCTGCTTTGTCCAGCGCTTCTTCGACCTTGCCCATCGTCTTTTCGCTGGTCACCATTATGATCGGGACATCGCAGTTTTTGTGGGTGGCGCGGATTTTGCGGACGAAGTCTATGCCGCTCATTTTGGGCATATTCCAGTCCACGAAGACAATATCTGTGGCTTTCGGGTTGAATTTCGTGACCCCGTCGGCACCGTCTTCGGCTTCTGAAAACTCGAAGTCCGCTAACTGTGTCCGGCGGAGGGACTCCATTACCATGTTGCGCATTACTCTTGAGTCATCAATGACGAGCGCTCGTAATTTCATAAGGCGATCCTCCGTGATTTCACCATATTTCATGAGTTACGAGTAAAACTAGACGGATTGGTGCATGAGCCGCGGAGAGGGGAAGTTCGGGTTGTGCGGCATCCATTCAGCCAACCCGGTATTTCTACCGTGTTACCATTTTGGGTATATCAGATGAGGTTCTTTGTCGTGAAACCGGCTGATTTTCGGGGTGATTGTAATGGTGAAATTTAGTAACCCTTTTTTGCGGACCACGCCGGTTCTCCGGGCTTTATAAAGGGTGAGGAAACACAAAAACAGGAGCGTGAGTGAGACGCAACCAAGCGCACTCGCCGTAAGACGGTCACTCTTTCCCGGCAAGAGAGATAATCAGATGCTATTCCGGAAGACTAGTGCACTTACAGAGTTTTAGCAATTACCGGAAATCTATAGGTCACGGCGAGAAGATATACCGAGACGCTCGTATATCCTTCGCACGTGGGTCTTCACGGTATTGATGCTTACGCAGGTTGTTTCTGCGATTTCCCTGTAAGTCAGCCCCTGCGAGATGAGTGTTGCAATCTCGGTCTCTCTCTTCGACAATTTGCCGGAGTAGTTTGTATCGGACATTTCGGTAGAACGCAGTGCAGTTGCGAACTGCTGAAATATCGATACGGACAGGGCAGGGTAAAAGACGTACTCGCCCGAACATACCGTCCTTATGGCATCCAGCAACTGCTCACTCGAGCTGTTTTTGATGACATAACCCGCTACACCTGCGCGCATTGCCTGAATAATCGTTTCCTCGTTTTTGCAGGCAGTAAGGAAGATGATTGCCGTGCCGGGGTAACTTGTTTTGAATGACTGCGCCAACTCGATGCCCGACCCGTCGGGCATCATCACATCGATGATTACTACATCAGGACATGTTTTCTCGATCTTATCGATCGCTTCAGCTATTGTTCCAGCTGTACCAACGACTTCCATGTCTTTCTGGGCCGATAGCATGTGTGCCAGCATTTCACGGAACATCTGATGGTCGTCCACAAGCAGAAGCCTCTTCGTGTTCTTCATTTCCATTTTTGCAAACCTATCCGCTTAATTTTGTAAATGAAGATACCCGAGTAGCCAGACCATGTTTTACCATGGAGGGGGGTATCCATACCCCCGCTCGGTACATGCTACTTCGCCACGTTTGGGCTAATCTTCCTTGTTATAAAGTTACGGTTTTGTAAATTGTTATCATTATCGCTAGCTGTCATGATTTGATGGGTGAATAGATATCACCTTAAGCGGCATTTTTGTCACCCTATAGGCTACATGTAGGCGGATAAAAGGTGACTCAGGAACAGCCATTTTGACATTCAATCAGTCCGCGCGCTATACTCGCAGAAAATAATCAGCCTGAGGAGAGAAGATGAAACCGTTTCTCGAGTCGATCCGTGAGGGTCGGATACTGATATTCGATGGAGCCATGGGCACTCAGCTCGAAGAACGAGGTGTACACCCCGGCCCAGATGCGAATCTAGAGTCACCCGAAACCGTAATGGACGTTCACAAGGCGTACATAGACGCCGGAGCCGATGTGTTGATTACAAATACGCTTACGGCAAACCGGATCGCGCTAGAACGGTCGGGTGAGTCCGGCAAAATCGCCGAATACAACACCGCCGGTGTAGAAATCTGCCGGAAATCTGCCGGGGATAAGGCTTATGTCGCCGGAGACATCAGCTCCACAGGCCAGTTCATGGAGCCCTACGGCGACTACACCGAAGATCAGTTCCACGAGGTCTTTTCCGAGCAGGCGAAGGCGCTTGAGAGTGCAGGCGCCGACCTTATCATCATAGAGACTATGACAGCCCTGAACGAGACAGTCGTCGCTATGAAAGCCTGCAAGTCCGCGACATCTCTTCCGGTAATTGCCTCCATGTCGTTCGACCCCGGAGCCGCCGGGCCGCGGACCATGATGGGAAACGATGTCGAGTCGTGCGTCCGCAGGCTGGACGAAGCCGGGGCGGACATAATCGGAACGAACTGCGGAGGGATGACACCCGAGCAGATGGTCGAAGTGATCGCTGTAATACGCGGGATTACGGATAAACCGATAATCGCCGAGCCGAACGCAGGAGTCCCTGAGCTGATCGAAGGTCATGCCCGGTTCAATTTAGGCCCGGACGGCTTCGCAGAGGGTGCCCTAAAGTGCGTAAAAGCCGGAGCGCAGTTGATCGGCGGCTGCTGCGGAACAAGCCCGGCACACATAGCGGAACTGAAGAAAGCGATTGCGAATTATAAGCAGTAACTTGGGGTTTTTATTTATCGGTAGCGACAATGAGTGATAAGCAGAAACTATCGTTCTGGGATATGCCTCCCTGGTATGAGAAATGGCGATATAACCGGTGGAGTTGGCCGGTTACAATTTTCATACTGCTTCCGCTCTGGATACTGTATAAGGCATACATGGGCAAATGGGCGGATGCCTACGCCCTCGCAGCCCCCTATCTAGCGTATGGATTGGTCTATGTCATTAAAAAGATCATCGCTGGGCGGCAGCGCGAAAGAAATTTCAGCCAGCAGAAAGCATCAGTTTCTAAACAAACGGCTCCCGGTTGCTTTAGTCTCGCGGCTGCATTCGTCATTCTGGAGTTTGCCGGGTTCTGTATATTCGGATTCAGGCGGAAATCAGGTGGCCTAGCCCCTATGCTTGATGTTACCATCATTGCTGCAGCCTTTTTGGCTTTATCAGGCGTCGTAGCGGCTGCTCATGCTCTCTGGGAAGTCTTTTGGCCGAGGCCCTGCCAAAAATGCGGCGCACCAAGAGCATGTTTCAATCTGGAATGCTCCGGCAGATCGAAATCAGCCGGATTTTACTGCCATGAGCACTTTCGGAAAGCAGTAGACCGTGGACTTAAGAAGTACAACGGATGGTTTCTTCTGGTAGACCGTCCTTTGGACGGCTCGATGGCGAGCCAGTTGCTCAGTTTCTATGCCGCAGAGGATATGGCTGAAGGCAGCTACCCCGGTAGCGATATAGAAAGCGTAAAGCAGTTGTTGGAATCGGCAAAATCGTGCGTAACAGAGGACACATTCGCAATGCCGGTACCGGCGGAATGTGTTTCACCCTTCAGCCAGTTCGGGGAAGAGCCCTTGTTTAAATGCAAACCGGAGGACGTTCGCTTCCAGCCGATGACTCGCGCGGAGTTTGACGAGTGGTTTGACCGATTATTATCCAGCGTCGACGAATCAGGCCATAAGTTCCGAATGAACCTTCCTTACTGCAAAATGGGAGTGTATATAAGGGAAGCTCTCGGCTAAGTAACCTCCTGTCTTAATAGCAGGCCAGCTTGACGTAGTGGCCGGTCTCCGTGCCGGCCATCTACCCCGTGGACCCACCGGACCACGGGGAGCTCTGCAAGAGCCGGACTCTACCATAGCTGCTACTAGAAAC
>JBDKSP010000040.1:0-25649 GCA_039680575.1 Armatimonadota bacterium | reverse complement strand
GTCTGCAAATACATCGGCGGTGGAGATTACAGCTATGATTCAGCAGCCAAGACAGGCCAGAAGGGTGTAAAAGGCAGCTTTGGACTGAACAACATAGGCCTGCTCATAACAGTATGTGGGACAGTAGAGGATATTGATACTGCTAATAAGAAACTCCACATCAGTGATGGTTCTGCCACTGTAGAAGTATATTATGGCAGTATCACACTGCCGGAAGATATAGTCAAAGGAGCACTGGTCAAGGCTACAGGAGCCTGCAGTTGCTATAGGTTAGATAATGACAACCTCTGTCCTTTGATCCTCATGAAGGACAGTGACAGTATAGAGGCATTAACAGCCGTTAACTAAGGGATAGAGTTGCAAACAACGTCACCCTGGACTTGTTTCGGGGTGACGTTGTAATTATTATCTCTAAACTCTTACCTGCAGAGCTATATCCGTATTCGGTATTTTCTTCTTATCCTTACGCTTCGAGGTTGACCGTCCTGCACGGCTGGCTTGTAGCGCATCTTTGAAGCTGCATTCCTTACGGCCTTATCAATTGCGCGTATCCCTGATGAGTCTACGATCTCGATGTCGCTCACGCTGCCGTCCGTATCTACTGTGTAGCTGATTTTTACTATATAGTCGCCGGACTCATCGATTTCTGGAATTTTGGGCTCACAGTCCTTGATGAGCTCAGGTTCCGCCCGGTCAGCCAGCCGGTTGACATGCACAGGTTCAGGTGCTTTGCATATAGTACATCTACTGGAAGGTTCATTGCCCTCCCTGAACGACCGTGAGTCCGTTCGATTGCAGTGTGGTCCCGGAAGCATCCCTGAGACCGCGCACACTGTAACGGTTACCATCCTCGGTTGAGGGGGAGGAGTCGGTTCAGGCTCCGGTGCGGGTGTAAGTCCGTGACCCGGCCTCGCATCAGGTTCAGGGTCCGGATGGCCTACTCCGGCTCCGCTTCCCGAACCTATTCCGCGTCCGTTATCAGCGCCTGGAACCCACCCGACCGGGGTGCGGCCGGTTGGAACATATCCGAGGTCCTGTCCGTTTGGAGCGGTGATTCCTCTAAGAGCGCCTCCGGGGTCTCCTGCCGGGCGCGAAGAGGCAATCCGCCCTGTAATCCTTCTCGCAGATGAAGACGGAGGCATACGCCGATCCTGTCCGGGTTTCGGACGGTCAATGCTTGTGATCATTTTCGATGTCGGCGGAATGTAGGGTGTGTCCGGCTGAGTTTGAGCGACTTCCGGCTTTGACGACTCCGGTGTAGATGTACGTATGGCGGTATCATCGGGGGTCTTCGCCAGATCGACTTGAACAACCTTTAGCTGATCGACGGTAATCGGCTTCGCGGCGGATGTTTTGCCGATGAAGCCGAGCACGACAAGGTGGATCACTACCGATCCCGCGATTGCATATGTAAGTAGTTTATCACGCATTTTAAGCTATCAGCCAGCAGCAATCAGTTGCCGGCTTCTTGTACTCCGGACCAGACCAATAATTTGATTCAGTCCATCAGACAGGACTGCGTTTGGGCTCTGTTGCGATTGTCAGAAGTTGGGCTCCAGCCCGTTTTGCCTCGTCCGCCAGCTCTATTCCTCTGGCCCACGATTGCTTCTTGTCGCAATTGATTATTACAACGAGCTTGGGATTCTCAGCGAGTTTCGCTTTCAGGTCCGCATAAATATCTTCGAAATCTACCTTCTTCTTATCGACGTAGTAATTACCGCTGTCGGTCAGAGAAAGCACCACTTTGACCATTGGGCGGTCCTGAGCGCTGGACGATTTTGGCAGATTGACAGGCATACCTTTCATCGTGGTCATTGCAAGTGATGCGATCATAAAGAACACGAGCAGAAAGAAGATAGTGTCGATCATCGGAATGATCTCTATACGGGCTTTTTTAGGCTGAAATTGTTTTAATTTCATTTCTCTGATCCTCGATATCGGCAAGCACATTGACAAGCTGTGTCGCACGGATCTCCATCATCTCGATTGCGCGCTTTACACGCTCGTTCAGGTAGTTGTATGTAACTACCGAAAATATGGCGATAGCCAGACCGGTCGCGGTGGCGATGAGCGCTTCAGCGACTCCTCCTGTAATAGCCGTAGGTGTGCTTATGCCGTTTTTGGATGAGATCACGTGGAATGACCGGATCATACCGACTACCGTGCCGAGGAGTCCCAGAAGAGGTGCGATTGTTACAATCGTATCCAATATCCCCAGCCTGACCTGGAAGCCTGCTATCTCTCTCTGAGCCTGCTCTTCCATAGCTCTCTGAGCCCGTTCTATTCCCATACGCCTGCTGCGGATACCTGCTGAAAGTACGGCTCCGACAGGAGCGGCACTTGCCTCACACGCTGTTGCCGCCTGCTCGGATTCACCGTTATAGAGCATGTCCTCTGTACGGCGGGCAAGATCGGAAGTGTCGGCCGTAGCCGCCTTAAGTTTGACAAAACGTTCGATAGCTACAGCGACGGAAATGATCGAGCAGGCCATAAGGGGGATCATTACCGGTCCGCCCTTTGAAAGAAATGTGAATGCATCCGTAAACCAATGCATTTGGTTGGGTTTCCTCCCTTGCAAGGTGTTGTTCAAAGGAATTATCGGTGGGAGGATGGAAAATCTGGAGCCTAGTGGTCGGTTGATTTGAATATTAATAAAGGGGATGTCATTCTGCCCGTATTTCCTACGAACAATACGGGTAGAATGACATCTTTATTGAAATTAGTAATATCTCTTTACTTCGAACCTGTATAAGTCGATGTGTTCGTTCGGTTGGATCATCGCTTTCCTGCAGGCTATGTCGATCTGTTCTTCGACTGTATCGACTCCTTCGAGATTGGGAAGAAGCAGCCCACGGCGCTTGCCGCACCGGACAATTACGCCGTATTTCGCGGGATGAAGAAGGCACACATCATCTATCGGTTCCGGCGGGGACAGCACGTCCACGGAACAGGTAAGCAGACTCAACTCATCCGGCTCCACGGCTAAAAACCGTGGGTCACGGGTAGCAGCGTTGATCGCGTTTTTTATAATTTCATGTGCGATATTCTGATGAGCGGGCTCGATTGTGCCGATGCAACCGCGAAGCTCACCATATTTCTTAAAAGAAACGAATACTCCCGCTCTTTCCTGGAATTCCAGAGGCAGATCAGGCGGGGGTGTAATTGTTTTACCGTATGTCACATAAGCAGTGACCGCTTTCATAGCCAGATTAACATAGGGACTACATCCATCCATAGGTCAATCACTCTCCTGCAAGTCAGGCTTTCTGCCCGATCTTAGGTTCAGTGCCTTTCAAAAGACGTTTTATATTAGACCGATGACGCAAAAGGATCAGCAGGGAAGCCGCGAGAGTGACGATCATATATTCCCGTGGAACGTCTCTGCCGAAGACAGCGGATGAAAAATACATCAAAGCGGTTACCGCGAACGGCGTGATGATAGAAGCTATCGAAACGTATCTCGTGATGGCAACGATCAAAGCCCATAGACCGAAGCCTATTGTGGCGATGACAGGGTTCATCCCGATAATCATACCGAGGCTCGTAGCGACTCCTTTGCCCCCTTTGAACTTGAGGAAAGGAGAGGCGCTGTGCCCTACAATTGCGAGCAGCCCGGCCGCGACGACAAAAAGCGCCTGGTTGCTGCCTGAGATCAGCCGCATGGCCAGAAGCACCGGGACAAGCCCTTTCAACGTATCGCCCACTGAGACTACGATGGCCGGACCCAAACCAAGCGTGCGGAGCACGTTAGTCGCCCCGATGTTGCCGCTGCCGTAGTCTCGAATGTCGATTCCTCGGGCCAGCTTGCCGACTATTACGCCGATAGGCAGCGAGCCACAGAGGAACGACACTGCAAGAACGACCAACTCCTTCATTTAATCTCTTTCCTTTTCAGCTCTTCGCGGGATGATCCTTATCGGAGTCCCTTCATAACCGTAGACCTTGCGGATCTGGTTTTCGAGGTAACGGATATAAGAAAAATGCACAAGCTCGGTATCATTGACAAAAAGTATGATAGTCGGCGGTTTGACTGCAGGCATTGTCGCGTATTTTACCTTGAGCTGCTTGCCCTTCCGCGCGAGAGGGTTATCATCAACCGCGTCCTGTATGATCCGGTTTATCTCACCCGTCGGAATTCTCCGCGCGTGATTGGCGGTGACTTCGACTGCGGTATCGACAGCAGCGGAAAGCCCCCATCCTTCTTTTGCGGACACGAAAACTACCGGAGCATAGGCCAGAAACGCCATTTCTTTCCTTACATGGGCTGTGAACTCCTTGTAGCTCATCTTGCCTTTCTTCAGGTCCCATTTGTTAGCGACTATCACACAGCCCCGGCCGGCCTGATGGATATAACCTCCAACACGCTTATCGCCATCGGTCACGCCATCTTCTGCATCGATCACGAGCATCGCTACATCGCTCCGCTCGAGCGCTCTTACTGCGCGAAGGACCGTATAATACTCGACGGAGCCCTGAATCTTCCCGGATCTTCTGATTCCGGCGGTGTCTATAAGGACGATCTCCTGGCCGTCTTCACCACCGTGCTTGAAAATCGTATCGATGGCATCTCTGGTGGTGCCTGGTATATTCGAGACGATGACCCGCTCTTCACCCAGAATCGCATTCACGATGGACGACTTGCCGACATTCGGCCTGCCGACTATTGAAAGCCGTATCGCCTCGGATGGAAACGCTTCCTCTTCAGAAGGCAATTTCATAGCGTCGATAACCATATCGAGCGCTTCCGCGAGCCCCCGTCCATGCACGGAGGACACCGGATACACCTCACCAAGTCCCAGTTGATAGAATTCTACTGATTCCTGCTCCAGTTTCTCGTTATCCACCTTGTTGGCTACGAGTATTACCGGGACACTGGTCTTTCTGAGCTCATCTGCGAGTGTCTCGTCAGTCCCCGTAATGCCGGCGGTTGCATCGACTACGAAGAGTATAATGTCCGCTTCGTCCATCGCAAGTTGTGCCTGCTGCGAGACCTGGACCGTAAGAGGATCGGTCTCGTTGAACAGGATGCCGCCTGTATCCGTGACGACGAATTGCCTGCCGCGCCACTCTGCTTCGGCGTAGAGCCGGTCTCTGGTGATACCAGGCACATCCTCGACTATCGCAAGCCGCTGTCCTACTATTCTGTTGAATAATGTGGACTTGCCGACGTTCGGCCTGCCCACTATAGCTACTATAGGTCTATCCATGCTAAATATTTCCCCGTTCTGTCACAGCGAAAATAGTACCACGAATCCAGCGCAGGGTCAAACGACGCTCCGGCTCGGAAAATTCGTCCGGCTCACCATGTCATGGTAAAATAGTGCGATTGGAGTTTCTACAGCGAGAAAAATGGCGATACTGCAGACGGGAAAACATAAGAAAGTCGGAAAGCCGAGAAAACCGGAGATCAGCCCGACGAAGCTCAGGATGTACCTCGGATGCCAGCTTATGTACAAGCTGGTTTATATAACCCGCGTTGGGCGGTATTATTACTCGCCAAACATAGGCGACAGCTTCGGTGGCTCGCTCCATCGCGCGCTTAATGACTTCCACGCCGCGGGCGGTCATGAGACACAGACCCCGGAGCAGCTCGTCGAGCGGATGAAGAATACCTGGGTCGGAGCCGGGTACAATTCCCGTGAGGAAGAGAAAGAATATATCGAGTTCGGAGCGAAGATTCTCGAAGAGTATTACGAGAACCTAAAGTCGGTTGAATCGACGACACTATTTACTGAATGCCGGTTGAAGTATGACATGGGAGACTTTGCGCTGGTCGGCCGCATCGACAGGCTGGACGAGCGTTCGGATGGGGCACTCGAAGTCATCGATTACAAGACCGGGCGGAGGGATGTTACAAACGAAGAAGTCGCAAACGATCTTGCCATGAGTATATATCAACTTTTGGTAAAGAAGAATTATCCCGGGAAGCGCGTTGTTGCTACAATACAATGTCTCAGTAACGGTCGGTCAGCCACAGCGGAGCTTTCCGATGAAGAATTGCTCGAACTTGAAGAGATGATCCGTAAAGTGGCAGCCGAAATGCTGGTAATTACAGAAGGCACGGAAATCCCGCCGGTAAGGAATAATATTTGTGGTGGCTGCAGCTTCTTCAAGATCTGCGAGCGGCGCGCCAGGATATCAGGACAGGAATGGGAGGCTGAAAAATAGTGAAAGCTGCGGTTATTACTGTAAACGATCTATGTGCGCTCGGAGAGTTCACCGATCCATCCAGCTCGGTTGTGGCGTCGAAACTGGCATCCGCAGGGATCGATGTCGCCGTCGAAAGAGCGGTCAAGCGGGAGTTTGAAGCCGTCGCGAGAGTACTTAGGGACTGTTCTGCCGGAGATTTCAGCGTTGATGTTGTTATCACCACCGGAGGGACCGGGCTTTCTCGGCGTGATATAACCCCGGAGGCGACTTTATCGGTAATAGACCGTCCCATTCCCGGTATTGCCGAAGAAATTCGCAGGTGCAGTACCGGGGGCATCTCGAACTCCATACTTTCACGCGGCGTAGCCGGCTTGAAGCACAAAACTTTGATCGTAAACCTTCCGGGCAGCCCGGATGCGGTCACGCATGGAATAGATGTAGTGCTGCCGGTCCTAAGCCAGATCACCGACCTGCTGAATGGCTGATAGTTGACAGCGCTTTCAACCCTTGAACGAGCCTTGGTCCGGGCCTGAGCATCAGGTCCGGGTCGATAACCTCGACATGCCCGCTTCGGACGGCGTTTGTCTCTTTCCATACAGGGCTTTTTTTGAAGTAAGTTTTGTCCTCCGGCCTCGTGACAATGATCAGGTCCGGGTTTCGCGCGAAGGCAATCTCCGAGCTGAACTGGTTGAACCCGGGTTTAGCGTCACGGGCGATATTTTCGCCATTCGAATAACTTATCATCTCGTCGACGAATGTCTTCGGTCCGGCTACCCAAAGCGGGCTTGCCTGGATGACTACCAGCATTTTAGCCTTCTGCCCTCTGTGGGACTTATTTTTAGCTGTGTCTATCGCTTTTTCCATCGATCCGGCCAGCTTTTCAGCCTGCTCGTTTGTTCCGGTCGCCTTGCCGATTTTTCTGATGTCGGCGATTACTTCCGCGAATGTTTCCGGGTCGGTATCAAGCACTTTTATACCGAGAGCTTTCAGCCTGCGGATTTCAATGTCGTTTAAAACACTGTGCGCGAGCACCAGATCAGGTTTCAGTGCGACCACTTTCTCCAGGCTCACGCTCGACTCACCGACTTTAGTCTTTTTTGCAGTTTCCGGCGGATAGTCGCAGTATTTGGTGATTCCGGCAACCCGGCCTTCAAGCCCAAGCGCATAGAGTATTTCGGTATTGCTCGGAGTCAGCGAGATGATCCGCTGGGGCAGGGGAGCAGTTTTCTCCGGCTGTGCCGTCCTGGCGTTGTCCGTCTGTGAACAACCCAAAAGCATCGACCCCATTATTATCGCTAATAAGAAAATGACTAACCAAACTCGTCTCAACTGCTATAACCCCGACTCGATGGACCTGGGGATCATGCCCAGGTCCTGTTTCTTGGACATTCATGTCCCATGAGCTGTAACGGGCTGCGTGCATTTATGCTCGCTGGATGCCCGTAAAACTGGTGCGAGGCTTGGAACCCCCGCACCATCAATACTGATGGCTGACAGCTATTCAATCACCGGAAACTCTGTTACTCTAAGGTCCGTGCAGCCGTAGGGGATCAAAGTCAGCTCCTCGACCGGCTCATCCGAAGCTATCGGGCTTTGGGGCAGTGTCCCAGCGGCGGCGCGGTGCATCTGCCACTCAGGCACTAACTTTCCTTCTACTTTAAGTTCCACAGGTGCGCCTTCGGGTGAGAAGACCGGGTCTCCTATCGGTTTCGGTACTATTTTAACGGATTTTTCCGGCGATTGGGTATCGAGCAGCAGACCATAGTTCCACTGAGCGGTAGGATATACTTCGTAGTCCGCATGCGGCTCTTCGCCATTGTATTTCACCCACTTTTCCCCCATTTTGAGAGAATATACAAGCGGGCCGCGGGTTATCGCCGCGGAATTGTTGAACCGTCTTTCTATTTTGACAGACATCGGGAGCTTGATCTCGATCTTATCGCCGTCCATCCATACACGCTCGATTGATGCAAATTCGCCCGGCACGGCGGCCTTGGATTCGCCGTTTACGGAGATGACCGCGTCCTCAGCCCACTCAGGTATGCGGAAATTGATCGGATACTCTGACGGCTGCAGAACATGGACAGCCATCTGAATAGTATCGCGGAACGGGTAATCGGTTTCGACTTCGATAGACGCCTCTATGCCGCCTCGAACCTTCGCTGTAACGATACACGGTGCATACGCGATTGCCGCAAGCCCATCATCCGGTGTAGCCATCCACAAATGGCTTGCAAATTTAGGCCAGCCCTGGTGCATGTTGGCGGTGCAGCAGCCGAAGTTCGGTTCCAGCCCGAATGTGTTGGAGTCCGGGCCGTTATCCGTCCACATTTTATCGTCGGACACCTTGCATAGTACCTGGTTAGCCTGCTGGTCATACTGATGCGCCCACATGTCCGGGCTGAATGTCGCCGGAAGCGCATTGAAAGTGATCTTTTCCAGCCTGTCCGCGAAACTTGTATCGCCCAGAAGCTCAATCAATTTCTCAAGAGAGAACATATACTCGACTACGGCGCAGAGTTCGGTGCCCTGAGAAGGGTTTTTGCCCGCCAGATGCTCATCCCCGGTGAATATTCCAGTGACCTGCCCATGATAGAGGTCCAGGTTCTCTATAGCCTTATACACAGCCTGACGGAAGAAGTCATCCCCGGTCAGCTCGAACATGACCCCAGGGGTCTTTATCCCCATGGCGTTGTTTACAACATGGGTCGTGTGCAGAAATATCTCTCTTGAACGTTTTTTGTGCTCGAAGCTGACGAAATTCCTCGCCCAGTCGTAGCCCTGGCGCATTAGGAGCTTCGCAAGGTCCAGAAGCTTCGCGTCTCCCGTTCGGTTATAGAGCCAGATCACACTGATTGCCGTATCTGCCCATCTGTAGACCGCCCAAGACTCCAGCGGCTTTTCAGCCAGGGTTTGGAGCATATAATCGAAGAATTTCTGCATGACGGGGATAACCCGCGCGTCTCCGGTCGCTTCCTCATATTGAGTGAGCGCCTTGAGCATGACCCCTACAGGCCACCAGTCGGTGTTTTTCTTCGCGCCGATCCAGCCGTTCTCAGCCTGGTTTTCAAGAGTCCAGTCGACCCACTTTTGGGCGGACTCTATAAGCTCCGGGTCATCTAAAAGAAATGCTGTCGGGATGAGTCCATCCAGATAATAAGGTCCTCTTTCCCATGACTCTCCTTCTCCGCCCAGCCAGCCGCTATTGGTCCCAAGATCCGGCCAGAACTTGGGCAGGTTGCCGGTCAGCCCATCCGCCTGGATGCGGAGCTGGCGCGCAAGCCATCCTTTTGGCTTGATTGCGCCAAGGGGAAGAGCTCCGAATGCGTTTTCGTGGAGCGGCAGCCTGTTCATAGGATAAAAACTGTTCATATTGCCTCACAAAAACCTGCTATTCAAGAACAAGAAGCCAACCTTTGCCCGGTTCGACGTTGATCGCCGCATCCGGGGTCCACTCTCTTCCATCCTGAAAATTCTCAATCGGCGGAGCGTAGACCTTCGTCTTCGACGAGTCCAGACCGAGCGCCTGCCAGTCGACTCCAAGTTTAACATCCACCGGTCCACTTGCCCAGCTTGCAATCGAGACCAGAGTCTTATGCTTCTTTATATATACTGTAGCGAGAACGTCCTCGTGCATCGCCTTTACCGGGCATGACGGGTCCCAGTAACCGATCATCCTGGCGTCCTTGATTCCGAACTCGTCCCAGAATCTGAGCATAGAACGGTAAGTTCGGCTTTGGCGGCCGGTCATCCCATACACCATACCCCTGTAAGCGTTGCCGCCGTTCTCGTAATTCAGCATTTCGCTTGTCAGCCCGAACGGAATGCCGGATATTTCAACCAGCCAATAATCAGGCGACTTATCATAATCATACATCTCGCCAATCCAGAGGTCACTGAAATATGGCAAGTGCTCCATATACTGGTTCAGCGGGCTCACTCTGGAATCCAGGTAGGTATAGTTGTTACCTGAGTGGAACTTCACGAGCGAGTCCGGCCGCGTACGAAGCATAACTTTACGGATGCGCTTCATTATCTCGCGGTCGTAGCCGATGCCGTCCAGATACAAGCCGTCGATGCCGGTGTTATCCATCAGCCAGCGCATTCCCTCGATATAATAATTGTGCCAGCGGGAAAGGCCGGTTGTTCCGATAGCGGCGTCGAAGGTACCGTCCCAGAGCGGCTGAAGCCACGCTGGAGCGTATCCGCTGACCAGGTGTTCCTGAAGCCAGGAGTACCCGGTTCCCGCAGTGCTTGCAAACGCGCCCTTGTCCGTATAGGAAACCGCTTCGTTTTCCGCGAATATCTCGCTTCCGAGGCTGCGCAGCGCCCATAATTCCGGCGTATGGCTGCTTAACTCGCGCACCGTATAGTAAAGCGTTACCTTCTGACCGGCATCATGTATTTTCTGGACACATGCCTTCAACCTGTCAGACTCGATAAACGGATAGTTTATATACGGGTTCTCGCGTATTCCATGATGTATATGCGCGATGTTTGTGTATTCGCCGGGTTCGACAACACCCATCTGATCGTAATGCCAGTCCCAGTGTTCAGCGTCAATCGGCCTGAACGGGGTAATAAGCAGCCGGAACCGGAATTGGAGCTCATCACCGGCTTCCAAAGTGCGCTCACCGGAGTAGATGCGCAAAAGTGTCCGATCATCCTCTTTTTTAATAACCGCTCCGCCTTTGCCGCTGTTGTCCCAGGATTTCGGGATGCCGGATTCTTTGAGGTTGAATGTCTCCCAGGTGTCCTCTGTGTCCTTGAGCTTGCACTGAAGCCCTGCGTCGAAGTCGCCGAGCCAGACCATGTTGTCCGAACGCTCTATATTCCAGACCCACTTCCATTCATCGGGACAGTAACCGCCTTCGCGGCTGAGCCCCATCATGTAATTGGCGACATCCTTGACGAAGGGTATCTCAAGCCGGATATCATTTATATGTGCAGTTGAATTTGCTTTTAAAGCTACCCTGAAGGTGACACAGCCATCGAACTCGGTTTTGGACCAGCATTTACCGGAAAATTGCCCGCCTTCGAATGTGGAAAGCCTTAATATGATACCGGGCGTTTCTTTCAAAACCTGTGTTTCTCCGCGCTTCCATGAGACCTGTCCTGCTTCTGTCTCGACAATCCAGCTCATCGGCTGCTCCAGAATCGCTCTGCCGTTACTCTTTATGCTCTCCGGCAGTCCCGTTTCGCCGAAAGTGACCTCTCGCCCTAAGAGTTCGATTGTATCTCCACGCGACTTGAGCGGGGTGTAGGGTGGAATCACATCGTCATCTATCGCAATGGTGGAATCGAGCCATCTCAGCTTGGAGTGGCGCCATAACTCGCTGTCACCCCGGTCTTCCAGCGCTTTACCGCCGACGGAGAGCTGCAATTTTACATCTGCAGGCTCTGCTCCATCGGGAAGAAGCGTCAGTTTGCCGGTATAGATACCTTTCGCATCTTCTGGAACGTCCACGCCTATCCATAATGCGCCGACCATGCCCTTTCTGACACTGAAATTCTTATCAAACGGCCTTCCGAGCCAGTCCACGCCACCAAGATTGAAGCAGCGGAGGGCAGATGCGGGGATGGTCCTACCATCGGGGGTTTTCATGTCCTCGAAACGTATGGAAAGGTTGGATATACCCTCCCGCGCGGCATAAACACCGATTTGAAAAGCATAGAACTCATTCGGTTGGGCATCTCCAGTGAATTCGCTGCTTGGACCGGCCTTAATCCAGCGCGTAGGAAGATAGCCGAACATCCGAATTGGGTTTTTGCGGTCCTCAGGGAAGGTCAGGTAGGGCTTATCAGCATATTTGGCAACGAGATCACTGACTTCGTCTGCAGTTGCGGCCACTTCCATTGGGTCGAAGCGGTGAAACTCGCTTCTTGCCTGTATTTCGATAAGTTCGACTTGCGGAAGGGGACTTTGCTTTGCCACCACAGCCTGAAGCCACTCCGAGTCTGCAGTATCATCCGGTTCGGGGTAAACGCCTGAATCTCCTACGCTGGACTTCGGCGGAATGTAGGGCATGTAATAAATTTCATAGGTTCCCGGTACCGTAGCGGGCTGAAAAGCTATCTCTCCGAAGTCCTGGTTGATGTCCAAACGGGCTGCGTTTGTTACGTGTTCTCCGGTAGCCGAGTCAAAGACCCGGATCGCTTTCAATTTGGCATTGTCTCTTCGCCGCCATGGGATTTTTGCTGAAACAGCGTATGCTTTTTCGCTCACCTGCACCAGCGCGCGGTGATTTCCCCGCTCTTCCGGCCAGGACGCAACCCCATACTTCGCCTCTGGCACGCCTGCAGCCCCTGTTGACATGATCTTTACTCCCCAGTCGCTCTTTTGAACGTAAAACCGATCGTATTATTTCTGGAATCCAGAATAACATTTTGCTCCCATGCAGGCAAGCATTCCACCATTCAATATACCATCAAAAAGTAACGATATTTCACTGGGATGTGTCCGCGTGGCACGGATTATGCAGGTAAATGCTACATATGAAGGGGGGGAGAGTATGCGACCAATTAAGTATCTTCTGCTGTCGGTAATGGTTTTATTTGCCATTACTTCTGCAGCGTTCTCACAAGCAACAGGCTCAGGTATTACCAGTGAGGATGTTTCTTTCTGGTTGAACGACGGTGCTGTATGGTTTAATCCGTCGACATCAGTGCTTAATGAGAATAAGGACAAACTGGTACTAAAAGTCCAGCAGACCGTTTATAACAACGAGTGGACACGCAAGGTAACAGGGCTCAATACGGCGGGTTTTTTATATTCATACCTTATAACTAACTTGTCCTACGAACCTAACGAAGGGGAAGGCCTGAAAATGTTCGGCGTTGCCTGGCCTTCAACACCGCTCAATGTTATGGTCTCAAGGCAAAACGTGAAGGCCATAAAAGACACAAACGGAGAATATATAAGCTCCGGTTGGGTCGCTGCGGTTGATGGTACCAACCCCGTAATATATTGGCAGGATGCTGATGACGGCAATAATTTGGGGCTTATGCCTGCTGAAAGCGTCTGTTTATGGGCGGTTTCAGATACGGGCAATGACTGTGTAGTTTCTGCCGTCGCGGCGGGTACAGCTTCACCGGACTCGCAGTATTCATACCTCAGGGGTCAAACCACAGGTCCCAATGTTCCTGAGCCGGGATCGCTTTTGGCGCTCAGTTCCGCACTTGTCGGAGCCGTAGGCCTGGTTCTTCGAAGAAAACAATGATTCTCCCCGGTCAGGGAATGGAACCAAATCCGTTCCCTGACCAGACCTCTGAAACCACTTATCCCACTTGCACCAAGCGAATATTCCTGTTATCCTAATGGCAAGCATAGAGTGTCAGCGCCAGCCGCTTCATTTCGGTACATAATTAATGGCGAAAATTGGTCTAGTGGTGACAGCTCTTTGCCAAAACGAGCAGTATATGGTATACTGTGAATGCTTTATGGAGAGCAAGTCGATGGAGCCAGTAGTCTATCTCAACGGTAATCTTGTCCCTACCAGTGAAGCCGTTATCTCGGTCAGTGATCACGGCTATTTGTATGGAGACGGAGTGTTTGAAGGTATTCGTGCTTATAGCCGGAGAGTCTTTAAGCTGAAAGAGCATGTCGCTCGGCTTTATAGCGGGACAAAGACAATCGGTATCGAGATGCCTATGTCCCAGGAGGAGTTTATTCAGTGCGTTATCAAGCTCGTCAAAGTAAACGAGGTTGTGGACGGATATATCAGGGTCAACGTTTCAAGAGGAAACGGTCTCGGGCTTAACCCTGCTGTCTGTAAAACTCCGAACGTGCTGATTATGACCAGTCAACTGGCACTTTATCCCGAGGAGATGTATGAAAACGGTCTCAAGGTGATTACTTGCTCGACCAGAGTCCCGTCACCTATGTCCATAGAGCCGAGGGTGAAATCGACGGGCAAGTACATTTGTAATATTCAGGCAAAAATGGAGGCTAACCGCCAGGGCGCGGGCGAAGGTCTTATGCTGAATATGCAGGGCTATGTAGCCGAGTGCACCGGCGATAATATTTTTATTATCAAAGACAAAAAGGTCTACACGCCGCTTCCGGCAGCCGGAATCCTTGAAGGAGTTACCCGGAATACCGTCATGGACCTGGCACGAGAGGATGGTTACGAGGTTATAGAATCCTGGTTGACCGTCTTTGACATATATTCCGCCGATGAGTGCTTCCTTACGGGAACAGCCGCCGAGGTCATACCCGTAGTAAATGTAGACGGCAGGCAGATCGGGACCGGTAAACCGGGTGATACAACCATGAAGCTGAGCCGCGCTTACCGCACTTTTGTTCGGAAGGAAGGCTAGCCGGTGTGACCGGAGACGAACCAATTTGTCAAATTTGTCGGGCTAAAAAAGCGACCGTCAGCTTTAGTTGCTGGCGGTCGGGCCATTTTCTAGACCGAACGTTTGTGTGCTTGGAATGTGCTCCGGCATATGAAAAGCTCTATTTCGACGGTTCGGGAAGGTTGGCAGGCCTGGTATCAGCGGCATCGATAAACAGGGCTCGCGCTGCCGGGATCGATCCTGACATTGGCTGTCCGGGCTGCGGCACTACTCTGGCGGAAGTGTTGACTAATGCCGCAGTAGGCTGCGAGATGTGTTACGAGCGATTCTCTTCCGACCTCGCTTCAGCCATAGAGTCGATACAGGGCTGGAGGGCTCACGTCGGAAAGTTACCGATTGGGTAAGAGGAATGTGGAGAGATATACTGCCCGCATGGACTAAGGCGGATGGGCCGGAATCGGATATTGTCGTTTCGACAAGAGCCAGGTTGGCCAGGAACCTTTCCGGTATCCCGTTTCCAGGGCGTGCGGGGATCGAGGACCTTGAAAACGTTGCAGAATTGGCAGAAAAAGCCATCGAGCGGTTGAAATCGCGGTGGCCGGACCTGCGCATGGTGGATATTGCGCGGATTGATGAAGAGGACCGCAACTTCCTGGTAGATGCGCATCTTGCGAGTCCTCAACAGGTCAGACCGAGAAGGGGAGGGATTGTATTCCTTGAGTCGGGCGGCAGGATTGCCATAATGGTAAATGAGGAGGACCACTTTCGGGTCCAGACGATTCTTCCCGGCCTTCAGCCGCTTCCGGCATGGAGACTGGTCGATGAGATCGACGATGAGCTTGCAAAAGAGTTGAAATTCGCCTGTTCGAACAGGCTCGGTTATCTTACGGCAAGTCTCTCTAACCTGGGGACAGGGCTCAGGATTTCGGCTATGATGCATCTTGCGGGACTTGCGATGACCGGCAGGTTGGCGAGTACGCTTAAGGCTGCAATCGATCTGGGAGTTTCCGTAAGGGGGCTTTTCGGTGAGGGTTCGAAGGGTCTTGGAGATTTTTATCAAGTTTCGAACGAAGTGACTCTTGGAGCACCAGAAAGAGAGCTTGCTGAGCGGGTTCGTGGAGTTTCCGCCCACCTTTTAGGTGAGGAACGCCGGGCGAGAGATGAAATCCTCACCATGAGGCGGATGAAGCTTGTTATGGCCGCAAGACAGAGTCTGGCGAGGCTTAGAAACGCCGAGGTCATAACAGCGGGTGAAGCCCTAAGGCTCCTGTCTCCAATCAGGCTTGCAGGAGCACTGGGTTGTGCCGGCGGATGCTCCGCTAAAGAGTTGAACGAGCTCCTGGTTGTTATGCGGGTCATGTATGTCGAGGACGAGTCCAGATATTCGGCGATTGCGGTCGATAGAAAAAGAGCAGTTTTGATAAGAAGAAGGATAAGAGGAGTACAGTTATAAACCGTCCTGATGTGGAAGGATAATCTGTAAACCATCTATAGCCGAAAATCTATAGTATAATAGTAGTGAAGTTTTAGAGAGAAAACCTGTGGGGTTGGGGGTTGGCCCCGATAACTATAGAACTACCCGGAATATGATGTTCCGGCAATCCCTGGCTTGTATTATTCGTCCAGCGAATAATATGGGCTAAGCAAAGGAGGGAAACGATAAATGTGGCAGAGGTTCACTGAGCGAGCCAGGAGAGTGGTCTTCTTTGCTCAGGAAGAGGCCGGCAGATTGGGCGAGAATTATGTCTCGACCGAGCATCTGCTCCTCGGGCTGGTCAGAGAAAACGACAGTGTGGCAGCACGAATCCTCGACCGCATGGGCGTGAGCTTGAGCAGAGTCAAGTCCGAGATAGAGCGCCAGGTCTCCAGAGGAGACGGCAGACTCGGACAGGACATGCAACTGACACCCCGCGCGAAACGAGTCATTGACCTCGCCTATGATGAGGCGAGACAACTAAATAATAACTATATAGGAACCGAGCACCTACTCCTGGGGCTCATCCGTGAAGCGGAAGGACTCGCCGGCAGGGTTTTGTCCAAGCTGGGAGTCGATCTGGAACGGACACGGCGTGAAGTCATGAGCCTGCAGGATGGTGGTGGTGATGCGTCCATTACACCGGCAGCCGGCGGCAGCAGCCGGACGAGGTCGCGCACGCCTACTCTTGATGAGTTTGGCCGTGATCTGACGGAGCTTGCCAGAAACGAGAAGCTGGACCCATGCATCGGTCGAAACAGCGAGATCGAGCGTGTGATCCAGATCCTGTCCAGACGTACGAAGAACAATCCTGCCCTTATCGGCGAGCCTGGTGTGGGTAAGACGGCCATAGCCGAAGGTCTTGCGCAGCGGATAGTCGCCGGTGACACGCCGGAGATGCTGAAAGACAAGCGAATCGTTGCCCTTGATCTTGCGGGGTTGGTCGCCGGAACCAAATACCGGGGTGAATTCGAAGAGCGGATGAAGCGGGTCATGGAAGAGGTGCGAAAAGCATCCGGTGAAGTGATCCTGTTCATCGACGAGCTTCACACCCTGGTCGGAGCCGGAGCGGCTGAGGGTGCGATTGACGCATCCAATATAATGAAGCCCGCGCTTGCCAGAGGTGAGCTTCAGTGCATAGGCGCGACTACGATGGACGAGTTCAGAAAATACATCGAGCGCGACGCTGCTCTTGAGAGACGGTTCCAGCCCGTTCAGGTCCGGGAGCCCTCCATCGAGGAGGCTATCGAGATCCTTAAGGGGCTTAGAGATAGATATGAGTCTCACCACGGCGTTGAGATTAGAGATGATGCTGTCGTGGCGTCCGTCAGACTTGCGGACAGATACATTACTGACAGATCGCTTCCTGATAAAGCCATAGACCTTATCGATGAAGCGGCATCGAAAGTCAGGCTCCAGCTTTCGCTTCCTCCGAAGGAGTTGAGGAAAGCCAAGCAGGAGCTTGCCAAAGTGACCAAGGAATTGCATGCAGTTCCGGCGAACGAGCAGTATGATCAAGGGCTTGAGCTGCAGAACCGACAGAAGGAACTGAAGCAGCAGATAGAGACTCTCGAACAGGAGTGGCAGGAGAGCAAAGCAAACCTGCCGAACGTAGTTACGGAAGACGAGATCGCTCAGATCGTCTACAGTTGGACCGGAATTCCGGTTTCGAGATTGGTCGAAGGCGAGACCGCGAAGCTCCTCAAGATGGAGGATGCGCTGCACGCAAGACTTATTGGACAGCACGATGCGGTAGTTGCGGTATCGAAGGCTGTAAGGCGCGCGAGATCAGGTCTCAAAGACCCGAAGAGACCGATGGGTTCGTTCATTTTCCTCGGTCCGACCGGTGTAGGAAAGACCGAGCTTGCAAGAGCGCTTGCGGCGTTCCTGTTCGAGAACGAGGATAACCTGATCAGAATCGACATGTCCGAGTACATGGAGCGGTTCGCGGTCTCCAGACTCGTCGGCGCTCCTCCTGGATACGTCGGATACGATGAGGGAGGACAGCTCACCGAAGCGGTGAGACGCCAGCCTTATTCCGTAGTGCTTTTGGACGAGATCGAAAAAGCGCATCCTGAGGTCTTCAACATTCTTCTCCAGGTCATGGAGGATGGACGGTTGACGGACTCCCAGGGCCGGATAGTCGACTTCAAGAACACGGTCATTATCATGACGTCGAACATCGGCGCGCAGTCCATAGCCGGCGGCACGGAAATAGGTTTCCGACCGGCGATGAAGGCTGATGAGAGTGAGCGTGCCTACGAGAGTATGAAAAACAGGGTCATGGACGAGATGAAGCGGGTGTTCAGACCTGAGTTCATGAACAGGGTTGACGAAGTAATCGTCTTCCACTCGCTCATGCACGACGAGATCCTGCAGATTGTCGACCTGATGATCTCAAGGGTAAGGACCCAGCTCGTTACACAGGGTATGGACCTTGAGGTAAGTCAGGACGTGAAGAAACTGCTTTCGGATGAAGGTTTCGATCCTCAGTTCGGTGCAAGACCGCTCAGAAGAGCAGTCCAGCGGATGATCGAAGACCCGCTTTCCGAAGAGATACTACTTGGCCGGTTCAGCGCCGGCGATACGATACGCGCGGTGCTGGAGGACGGAAAAGTCTTCTTCACGAAGGCTGAAGCCCAGGCAGAGAAGCACGAACCGGCTGCTGCCGGTTAATCAATACTGGATAAAGACGATAAATCCCCCGGTTGGAAACATCCACCGGGGGATTTTTGTAGCTGACATCTGCCTTTCCACCTTTTCACTCCAAGCAGCTATAGAGTTTCATGATATAATGCATTCGTGGTGTAACATGGAATTATACAATCGTGGGAATACATCTGCTGGCAGATGGCCGAGCGTATTGTTTCATGAGGGATGCAGAGCAGCAGCTGTGAGCTGCATTCTGGACCATGAAAAGGAGTAATATCAAATGTCATTGCAGAGACTAGCGCTGCTGATTGCAGTGCTGACCTTAATCTTATCGACTGCTGCATTGGCCGGTGAAGTAGTAGTTCCCTTTGTAAGCGGGAACGCAGAAATTGTGGACGCGGGAAGCGGACAGGTGAATGTGAAGATCCCTGAATTCTCTACAAACGGGACTTCCGGCAATCCGGCGCTTCCTTTTATTGGACAGTATGTGCTTTTGCCCCCGAATGCGGATGTAACGACCCTCCGAATCGAGATCAGAAATGCTGTAGAAGAGAAAGTCCCCGGTGTTTTTGATGTTTCTCCCGTGCCTCCTGCAGTTACCAGCATCGATGATCAGGTCATAGAGGATTGGGGTTCCGGTGTGCAGATAGAGAATAGCCGGAATGTCCTGGTCTATAACAAAAACAGTTTTTATCCTTCCGATTATGCTATGCTAGGCTTTGATGGTAAGCTCGGAAAGTATCAACTTGTGCCTGTCGAGTTCTGGCCTTACCGGTATAACCCCAAGACGGGCGAGTTGATGCATCTGGTGAGTGGTGATGTTGCGATAATCTTCGATACCCTGACCTTGACACTGCAAAGCACGGCCACATACCCGGATGCAACCGATCGCTTGAGCAAACTCGCGGTAAACGGGGATCAGGCAAGTGAATGGTACAGCAGTAAGGGACCCTCACTGACCGAAGCTGCCGCAGCTTCGACTCCTCTTGCAATTATAACCACATCATCCATTGTAAACAGCAGCAGCAAGTTTTCATCCTTCGTGACACACAAGACAAATATGGGGTTCAGTGTCACTGTAGCTACAGAGAGCCAATGGGGCGGCGGGACAGGAAATACAGCCGCGGAGAACATAAGGAATTGGCTCAAAAATAACTATGCTGCGAAAGCTCAGTATGCAATTTTGATCGGCGATCCTGACCCTTCCGACGGAGACGTGCCGATGAAGATGCTTTGGCCACGTGCCAATCAGTCTGATTATAAAGATGCTCCCTCGGATTACTATTACGCGGACCTGACCGGCAATTGGGACCTAGACGGCGATGGGCAGTACGGCGAATTGGTCGGTGATTTCGGTATAGGCGGCATAGACATAATCCCAGAGGTGATTATTGGGCGAATTCCGTATTATGGATCGATAACCGATCTGGACAGCATTCTGCAGAAGATCATTACATACGAGACTAATACCGCGGTCGGCGAGTGGGCGGACAGGATGCTTCTTCCGATGAAGCCGCTGGACACAAGTACCCCGATGTGGCAATTGGGTGATCAGATAAGGCAGAATGTAGCAGTTGCGGCAAGCCTGGACAGCTACAGGATCTATGATGCAAATTACACAGCCGATCCTGTGCCCGAATTGACTCCCTGCACGATAGATAATGTAAAGAACGAGTGGGCTAAAGGTTACGGGTTCGTGTTCTGGACTACACATGGGAGTGCAACATCTGCCAGCTCTGTATTTCAGAGTTCCTACTGCACATATCTTGATGACAGCAAACCGGCATTCACATTCCAGGCATCCTGCCTGAATGGTCAGCCGGAGTATACGAACAACCTGGGTTATTATCTGCTCAGAAAAGGTGCCATAGCAACGGTATCAGCATCCAGAGTCTCCTGGTACTATCCCGGTGAGACTAGTTTTACGAATACTGCTTCAAATGGCGGCATGGCTTATCGTTACGCGATACGGCTTGCGAAAGAGCGGCAGAGATGCGGCGACGCATTTTTCAATATGAAGACGAGTTATTCTATACTCTCGTTCATTTGGGCTAATCATCTGGTTTTTAACCTTTACGGCGACCCGACGGTAACTCCAAGATCGCAAACGAGTATCGATATAGATACTGCATCGCTTCCGAGTGGAAAAGCGGGCAGCGGATATTCTATGACTTTGAGCGCTTCCAGCGGTGACACTCCGTATACATGGAGCATAGAAAGCGGGAGCCTGCCATCCGGGCTGACACTCAGCACCGCTGGCGTGATTTCCGGTTCACCCGCGGCTCCCGGATTATCTACATTTACCGTAAAGTGTGTTGACAACAGCGGAAGAACAGCCAGGAAGCAGTTTTCTATTAATGTCACTTACCCCGCTTATACTTATAACTTCGATATAACTCCGGCATGGACACTCGAAGGCGAGTGGGCTATAGGTCAGCCTACCGGCGGCGGTTCTTATAACCATGATCCAACCGCAGGACGCACGGGACCGAATGTTCTGGGTTATAATCTGAACGGTGATTATGAGAGTTTGATGAGTGTTAAGTATGCGACTACCCAGGCACTGGACTGCAGCATGCTGGAGGGAACAACACTCAGTTTTTGGCGCTGGCTGGGAGTAGACAGCTCATTTTACGACAAGGCGACCTTACAAGTGTCGAATAACAACACTTCCTGGACGACTATTGCTTCCAACTCTACTACAGCTATATCTGACAACGCCTGGACGCGGGTATCATATGACATTTCAGCATATGCTGATGGGCAGCCCTATGTGTACATCCGATGGGGGATGGGATCTACTGATAAAACCGTAAATTACCCCGGATGGAACATCGATGATATAGAGATATCAGGTTCCCTGACAAAACCATATATCCGTCATACTACTTGCTCAAATACGGATGTGACTACATCGCCTTACACGATTAGTGCGACTGTCGTTGCGAGGGGTGACCAGCCGCTATCGGGCAGCCCGATACTCAACTGGAAAGCAAATGACGGGAGTTTCAACCAGGTTACGATGACGTTCAGCAGCGGAAATACTTATGTCGGCTATATCCCGGCGCAATCGGGCGGTACGCTGGTGAGCTATTATATCGAGGCTGCGAGTTCGGCAGGAACGGCTTATTCACCAGCGAATGCTCCGACCGTGTGCCATACGTTCAACGTTATTCTGGATACAGTACCGCCGGTGATAGTGCATACACCGCTCAGCAATACTTCGGATGCCGGACCGTATCCTGTTACAGCGACCGTAACCGACAACTGGGGAGTCTCGTCGGTTGTGCTGACATATTCGAAAAACAGCGGATCGACGACTTCGGTCACAATGACCAAGTCCACTGACGCTGCGACACCGAACAATTATACCGCCAGTATTCCTGGTTCGACCACTGTGGGAGACTGGTATTCCTACAAGATCACGGCGACAGACAGATACAACCAGAGGAAGCAGTCGGTCTCGCCAAGCTCAGGATACTACATGTTCAGTATCACGCCGCCAACTTCGCTGATATACAGCTTCCCGCTGGACAGTAACCCTGGATGGGCTTGTGATTCCGGTTGGGCGTTTGGAACGCCGACAGGTGGCGGATCAGAGAATGGCGTTGACCCTACTGCCGGATATGACGGCAGCTGCGTTTATGGATATGAACTGAGTGGTGACTACCAGAACAGTATGACGGTCACCCATTACCTGACTACGACAGCTATTGACTGCTCCAATCTGGGGAATACTACGCTTGAATTCCGCCGATGGCTCGGGGTTGAAGGATCAAATTGTGATCATGCCAACATACAGGTCTCAAATGACGGCGTCAATTGGACTACAGTCTGGAGTAATCACAGTACAATCATATCCGAGAACGCTTGGTCGCTTCAGACCTATGACATATCTACTGTCGCTGATTATGAGCCCCACGTCTATATTCGGTGGGGAATGGGCACGACAGACAGCAGCTTTACGTTGAACGGCTGGAATATAGATAATATCGAGATCTGGGGAGATGTTCTCCAGTCTATGGGAAGTGTAGGGAGTCTCAAAAACCTGGCCAGTGGGCAAAGCGCGATGCTCTCCAACGCAGTTGTGAGCGCAGTATATCAGGGGTGTTTCTATGCTCAGGAAAGAGACGGCTTCCAGGGTATACGTATCGCCTGGCCGGGAGCAGTGACCGAAGGGGCTCCGCTGGCGGTTCATGGCAGGCTGAGAGTCCGAAGCGGTGAGCTGGAGCTTGTGGCTGCAGGTCTGAGACAGGAGAATATCCTCGATCCCGTATCGCCGGTTTATATGACGACCAAAACAATCGGTGGAGCGGCATTCGGCCTGCAGGGATCAACCTGGAGTGCTATTAGCTCAAGCCAGTGGGTCGCAGCTACAGGGCTGAACAATACTGGTACACTGGTTACCATAAGCGGCAAGGTGACAACTACAGGTACCGCTTATTTCTACATAGATGACGGCTGCGGCCTCTGGCCCGGTTCATCAACCAGCGGCACTAAAAACACGGGTGTGTATGTCCAGTGGCCTGGTTCCGGATTTACCAGCAGCCAGTTTGTGACGGTGACAGGAATCAGCTCCGGCTACTTGTACGGAGGAAAGTACGTAAGGATGATTATTCCAAGAAGACTGGAAGACATCCGGTAACTAATATAGAGAAAGTCAGGATTTAGGGGTAGATTTGCACCATTCTCCCCTAAATCCTTATATCTTGAATTTCACCATCCCCTTTTTCTAAATTTCCCCTTGACATTTGCCTATAATTGTTATACATGTTCTATAACACTTAGTATTGGAGTAGTACAATGCTGCTACGGATTCGGGAGGATTCGGACTCTCCGATTTACCAGCAGATAATCGACCAGATAAAGGCACAGATAGCCGACGGGACGATTGAGAAGGGCGACAAACTGCCGTCCGTGCGCGAGCTTGCGGCTGATCTGGGGGTCAACGTAAACACGGTCTACAAGGCCTACAAGGAGCTTGAGGCGCAGGGGATCGTGCGGATGCGGGTCGGCTTCGGCGTGACCGTAATTGCCGAGCGCGGAGACCGGCTCAGGGAAGATGACAAGGAGAAGATCATCGAAGAGATGGCCGACCACCTCCGCGTGGAAGCCTATCACCTGGGGTTTGACGATAATTACCTGATCGACCTTCTAAAGCGGCGAATGGAGGAACATAAGGCATGAGACAGTGGATTCGAGAGCACCCGTGGCGGTTGGAGATCGTGCCGTTTGCTATGGTGGCCTATGCAGCAGCGATACCGCTCTTGTACCGACGAGAGATGCTTCCGCATATTGATGCCAGGCCAGGCTTTAGCGTGGAGGCCACTTGGCTGCTGGAATTCAGTCTGAAAGTTGCTACATTGCTCATCGGGTGGTTGATTATTTTGCTTGTAAATCATCTGTGGGTCAAAAGTGAAACTGAGAAGAGATACAATTACAGAACCCCGCTTCTAATATTGCTTGTGAATTGGTCGGTTTGGCCAGCCTTAAGATGGATAGTTGATGCCCTGGGCGATCAACGAGCTGAATGGATTTATAATGTATGGTTTAGCTCATTACCTATTGCGCTCTTTTTAGCCTGCTTGTTGGAGTATACGCGTAAGGCGGTAATTGTTGAAGATACATCCACCAAACCCGTCTCATACATTGAAGATATAAAGCCAGGTGAACCTTTTTATTATAGAGAGACCCAATACTACCAGTGGGTAGTTATTATAGGCATAATCTGTCTGGTATTTATATCTGTCTTTACAAGACTGACCTTGGACCAATGGTGGCCATTGTTCTTTATAGCACTGCCTATCCTTCTATGGATTACCTATTCGCAATCAATATTCACAGCGACTAACGAACGGATAACAGTACGACTTGGTATTCATCGGGTTGTGGTTTCGGTTAGTGATATTAAAAGCTGTGGAATTCAAAAATATCATGCCTTGGCTGATTTCGGTGGATATGGTAAAGAGATAAGAAGATATTCTAAGCTGGAAGCATATATTATGAAATCAGGTTATGGATTATATCTGGAGACGAATGCAGGCAAAAAATACCTATTTGGTATGAAAAATCCAGAAACCGCCTGTAAACTCATCAACACCGCAATAGCCGCGCGGCAGCAATCGGAGAGCGATGATAAATAATATATGTAATCACATTGTGGTATAATGTAATCAGAGGTTGATGCATTATGGTACGCACACAAATCCAACTAACTGAAAAACAAGCTAAAGAGTTAAAAGAGATTGCAGCACATCAGGGCGTATCAATGGCGGAGGTTATACGCCGGTGTGTTGACAGGATGTTGGTAACACATCGCATCCCAGATGACGAGGAGATCAGAAGAAGAGCAATTGGCGCTGTCGGATTCCTGCACTCAGGCACGGGAGATTTATCGGAAAAGCACGACGAATATCTGGAGGAGGCGTTCAAGGATTGAGTACGTATATCGACACATCCGCTTTTCTTGCAGTTCTCGATGAGGATGATCAAAACCATCATGAGGCAGGGCAAGTCTGGACCGATATGATAAACAACAAGGAATCCCTTGTAACCTCTAACTATGTTATAGTTGAAACAACAGCTCTCCTACGCAAGCGTTTTGGAATACCGGCAGTCCGCAGGTTTCAGATGGATGTAATGTCCGTGGTTGTGATCGAGTGGGTAGATGAGATAACCCACAATGCAGGAATCAGTGCCTTGTTAACCACCGGCAGGCATGGCCCCAGTCTGGTAGATTGTATAGGGTTCGAAATTGTGCGAAAGCTCGGTATCGAGAGGGTTTTTGCGTATGATAAACACTTTCGCGGCCAGGGTTTCGGCTTATAGCGTCTATTTTGCCGGATCAGCGGCGAATTCGATGCTATGTAATAGTTCACTCTTGCAAGAATTATATATCACTCTGAACAACTAACACGTCACCCTGAACAACTAACAACACGTCACCCTTGAACTTGATTCAGGGTCCATTCTTTTCCTGGATTCCGAGTCAAGCTCGGAATGACGTTGTGGCAGCCCGAAATGACGCTGTGGACATTCCGCATGATGTTATACTCATCAACTCTGAACTCTTACG
>JBDKSP010000039.1:0-4810 GCA_039680575.1 Armatimonadota bacterium | reverse complement strand
CGTAAGAGTTCAGAGTTGATGAGTATAACATCATGCGGAATGTCCACAGCGTCATTTCGGGCTGCCACAACGTCATTCCGAGCTTGACTCGGAATCCAGGAAAAGAATGGACCCTGAATCAAGTTCAGGGTGACGTGTTGTTAGTTGTTCAGGGTGACGTGTTAGTTGTCCAGAGTGATATATAATTCTTGCAAGAGTGAACTATTACCACTTGCCTCACAAGTGCTATAAAAGATATAATGATATTGTTCAGCCGGGCTGCCTGGCCCGCCGGGCTGCCTGATTTCCTCCGGGAGGAATTGTTGTGAAGAAGATTTTTCAATCCAGTATTGCCATATTGTGCGTATGTCTTCTTGCTATGGTGTTAGTTGCATTGACTGGTTGTGGTAATAAAGGTAATGAACAAGCTGCTGGTACATCAGCCGAGTCTCAGCCTGCTGCTCAAGGAACTCCGGCTACTCCGGGAACAGGAGCCCCGCCGGAATTACCCGGTGTTGGAAACCAGGCCGGGAATCCTGCTACTACCGCATCCGCTACTCCGGCAACAAGTGCAACGACGACACCAGGTACAACGTCATCGGCGGCATCCACTGCTGACCAGTCTGCAGGAGGATTTCCTAAGCTGACATTTAGTGCAGTCAAGAAGAACTCTCCAGTCAAGGTTGTTACAGACCGTCAGAATGGTGTTGTAATAAGGTTCTTCCACTTCAAGTATTCGGACTGGAACGGTATCGTAAATGTCTGCGAACTGCCTGAAGTCGAGAGTAAGGCAATGCGCACCGCTGGAAACTGGGTTGTGACGTTCGATGCCTATAAGATTAAATCAGCCACGGCTAAAACCTCAAAAAAGAAGGTTCGGACCAGGTTGACGGATTTTCCGTTTGTCTCACCCAAGCAACAGAGCCTCCCATCGCTTAATGGGACTCTTGGTAGTCCAAGTGGGACGAGTTCATCCGGCGGTTT
Organism: Armatimonadota bacterium; assembly: GCA_039680575.1. Taxonomy (GTDB): domain Bacteria; phylum Armatimonadota; class UBA5829; order UBA5829; family DTLH01; genus JBDKSP01. The sequence continues at coordinate 3,847 of JBDKSP010000039.1, read as the reverse complement.
GATGCTTCCCGGTACATAGTTAACAGCACGATGCTATAACAGGAAAATTTCCGGCAGCTCGCAGCGAATGCGATCACTTGTTACCTGTGAGCTGACGGTATCCCAACGGCGGCGGCTCCATATCTCAATGCGGTTTCCAAGCCCGATGATTATCACATCGTCCCCCGGCTTGATGTCCGCATGTTCCCTCAGGACATTCGGGATAAGGAACCGTCCCTTTCCTGTGAGTGTATTTTCAACAGCGGATGCGAGAAAGAACCTCTGGGCGGTGATAGACTGAGACGCTTTGTCCAGTAAGAGCTGCCATTGCTCAGAACTAAGCGCCCACAGGCAGCCATCCGGCCCCTTTGTCAGCACAAACCTGTTTTTCAGCATATCGCGGAACTTCGAGGGCATCGCCGCTCTGCATTTCTGGTCGATGCTATGGATGTAAGACCCGGAGAACAAGTCGTATTCCCCCTTTTTTTATAAGAATTACACTGTGCCACTTTGTGCCACGTAGATATACCCAGTACCACACATATAGCAAACGAGACACAATGGTGTGTTTGGCCCTTATAAGGGTGGGGTAAATAAAAATGCGTTCGTCTGAATATACTCTAAGAAAAGGTAGTTGCAGGAAACCCGTACCGCGAGGCCAATGACTAATGATCTTCAGGTATTACCTGAAAATCTCCTGGAAGATTTTTGGTGATAGTCGATATACGGTTGGTTGTCAAAAAATAGCCGAAAATCTATAGATAATCGCTGACGGAGCCGGTTATCATCCTGCGGTACGGGTTGTCCTCTTTCTTCTCATCAGGCAATATCCACTTTTCCACAGCCGCTCACCTGTGCTATTCAGTCAAAATCCATATTGACACCTTATATCTGCTGTGCTATCCTGCGTGCAGATGGTAGCAATCGGGCAAAACTCTGGTCTGTAGCGTAATGTAATCGCGGGATTTGGAGGGTAATATGCAGGAAATGCAAGGGATGATAAACATCTATGAGCTTCTTGATACCATGTACGAGATGGATGGGTCTGATCTTCATCTTGTTGTAGGTGATCCCCCGACAGTTAGACTCCACGGTGGCCTCAAGCGTCTCGAGCAGTACGGAAAACTTACTCCTGAACAAACCGAGCATATGATGAACACCATATCTCCGGAAAGAGCTATCCACGAGCTAGAGGAGATGATGGGCGCGGACTTCGGGTTGTCCTATGGAGAAAAAGCACGGTTCAGGGTCAGCCTGTTTATGCAGAAAGGCACTATTGCACTGAACCTAAGGCTTATACCTTACAGGCTGCTCAGCTTCGATGACCTCGGTCTGGACGATCACGTCAAGGAGTTGTGCAAAGCGCCGCGTGGGCTTATATTGGTAACCGGCCCGACCGGGAGCGGCAAGACGACCACCCTGGCTACGATGATTAACCATATCAACGAGACCCGCCAGTGCCACATTATCACGATTGAAGACCCCATTGAATATTATCAGTCTCACAAGCAATCAGTAATCAGCCAGCGAGAAGTCGGAACGGACGTGCCGTCATTCGACATAGGAGTCATAAAAGCGCTGAGACAGGACCCTGATGTAATATTCGTAGGGGAAATGCGCGACCTGGCGACAATCTCCGCTGCCGTGCGCGCGGCTGAGACAGGCCACCTCGTGTTTTCGACACTGCACACTACCGGAGCGTCTCGAACAGTCGACAGGATCGTCGATGTGTTTCCTTTCGATCAGCAGGAACAGATCAGGACACAGCTCGCCGGTAACCTTCTCGCAGTCGTATCGCAGGTGCTTCTACCCAAGATAGGCGGCGGAAGAGTCCCCGCATTCGAGATCATGATCTGCAGTCCGGCTATAAGGCACATGATCAGAGACAGAAAGACGCATAGTATTATGTCCTCTATCCAGACCGGGAGCCAGCAGGGAATGAAGACACTGGACAGTTCTCTGTTCGAGCTTTACACACATGGAACGATAGAAAAAGACGATATGCTCAGACTCGCGGAACGGCCAGATGAGATTCTGGAAAAACTCGGTGAAGCCGTGCCTGATTACATGCGCGGTGGGCAGGGTGTACCGCCTCCGGGCACACAGAATAACCAGCAACATCCGCAGGGGCAGCAAAACGGGCAGAATCACCCTCAGCAGGGGTATCCGCAGCAGCAACAGCCCGGACAACAGCGGGGGTATCCTCAGCCACCGCCGGGACAGCAGCGGAAGTAGCCAATTTAGTGTTTATGACATGAAGTTAAGGCGTGGGCGTCGAGAATGCCGGCGTTCCGCGCCATTTATTGGTATATGAGATCATAATTCTAAAATTCACTGTCTTGAGCGGTCCGTAAGTTGACAATTTTAGCTAAATTCTGGTAATATTACATTGGTTAATATGGTGCGGGAGGGTTTCAGGCGATACCTGAAGCTCTTTAAGTGAGATGCAATGAGCAGCACAATTTGTTTTATGGGTTACAAATCGAATAGATCGATCAACGGGAGCAGGGCACACAGTCTGCGGCTCTTGGAGGATTGGTTGTGTGTGTCACAGCACTACTTCGAAAGAGAGACATTTTGTGTCTAACCCGCTTGGTACGTCACCGCAGCGGGTTTTTTATTGCCTGCTGGTTTGGGAGTCGGAATAGTGGATCACTTGGGGGATTTGAACCAGGAAGTCCTGGTACTAAATAGCGATTATGCGCCGCTCAATGTGTGCAATATCAAAAGAGCGATTTCGCTCGTCTTCCTTGGCAAAGTAGATATTCTGCACACGGACCATACTATCGTGCATGCGCTTAAGGGCACGTTCGACGCACCTTCGGTCGTGAAGCTCAGACATTACATAAAGCGGCCTATGCCTGAATTGAAACTCTCTCGCAGAAGCATATTCGCAAGAGACAACTACACCTGCCAGTATTGCGGCAAAAAGGAAAAAGAGCTGACCGTTGACCATCTGATCCCGAAACGGATGGGCGGTCCGACCACATGGGAGAACCTCGTCTGCTGCTGCAGAAAATGTAACACTAAAAAAGGGGACAAGACTCTGCCTCAGGTCGGGTTTACACTGAACCGTCAGCCTAGACGTCCTAAATTCATCCCGTTTATTGGTATGACCAAGCTCGCAACTAACGGTAGAAACAGCGCCTGGCGTGACTATCTACCTATTTTCGACGAGCCCGACATACCTAACATAGTGCAGCAGCCCGCTTCTATGTAACATCCTGTCTTAATAGCTGGCCATCTCAATGTAGTGGCCGGTTTCTACCCATGACTTTCTATGCTGACTGTGTAGCCGGAAATGCGAAATGGCTTGGCAGAAATAAGAATCCGCCAAGCCATAAAGCTCTGAGCAAGTCGATAAGCCGGGTTCTGTCGCGAGTGATCATCTATCTATGGAACCGGATTGCTCCGGTCCTCCTGCGGCCGTTACCCGAGAGGTCGGCGGGCAGCCTCAACCCCCTCCTATTCGGCCTTGCTCCTGATGGGGTTTACCAGGCCGGTGTGTCACCACACCGCCGGTGGTCTCTTACACCACCGTTTCAGCTCTGGTCCCAGCCCTTAAGCCGGGGCCGTTTTCTTTTCTGTGGCACTTTCCCTGGGCTCGCGCCCGCTGGACGTTATCCAGCATCATGCCCTGTGGAGCCCGGACTTTCCTCTCCGAAAAACCGGAGCGATCACCTAACTTGCTCATAATATTCTATCATTTTGAGCGGATGTAGTCAAATATACGCGCATAGATGCAGGAGCATCGTTTTTAGACAGTGAGCTTGTATATGATTATCGGGTGTATAGGATTGGTCTGGAAAAATGGCGGGATTGTTAGTATTGATACGCGAAAAAGGATGATTACGGGACTTCTATACAG
>JBDKSP010000038.1:0-24697 GCA_039680575.1 Armatimonadota bacterium | reverse complement strand
CGGACACAGAGGAACGGGTAATAGTCGCGACAGGCCGGTATCTCGGCGAAGGATTCGATGATGCCCGACTCGACACTCTCTTTCTTACAATGCCGATCTCCTGGAAAGGTACCCTCGCACAATATGCGGGACGACTGCACCGGCTTCACGCTGGCAAGAACGAGGTCCGCATATATGACTACGCAGACCTGAATATGCCAATGCTCGCCAGAATGCATGAGAAGCGACTTAGAGGATACCGGACGATTGGGTATATACAGCCATAACCTTGATATCTTCTGAGGTGGCCATAATGGAAAAGGATAATGCTCGCGAGGCACGGATCGAAAACGAGGTAATCGTGGATGCTTACGGCCCCGAAGAACAAGCCATGGGCTGGCACGTTTACCTTGAAGACCATATTAGTTTCCCATTCAAGGCCAGGTGCATCGCCAAACACACCATATCTCCCCTCGAAATCGACGAGCAGGTAAATGTAGTCGACATGGCTCCTGAAGACGACTGCATGCATGATATGTTTGTCATTATAGAGTGGCAGGGGCGTAGGATGGGCGTTCCGCTTTCGCAGCTTGAGCCCCTTCGCGTTGACGAGGAGACAAAGACTGCTGTGGAAGATTGGCACTATTGGATAGCAAGGGGACACCAGCTTGTATAAGCCAGCCGATCACCTCAGACTTCCACCAACTCACGCTCAAACGCCCTGTTCCGCCAGCTCAATCTGAACGTTTGGTCAGGCCAACGTATCCCTTCGGGGCTACCAACCGAATGACCAAGTCCACTGCGTCTTGAGCTGGGTTACTTTGAGGAATTCCACCCAGTTCGGCTTGACATATATCGAATATTTGGCTAAAATACCAAATGTATGGTGCGATTGAAATGAAGAGCAGAGAAAAATACAAAGCACGAGCAAAAATCATAAAGGCGCTCGCTCACCCAAGCAGGTTGATGATGATCGACTCGCTTTCTGAGGGCGAAAAGTGCGTCTGCGAGCTGCGTGATCTTGTCGGGTCGGACATCTCGACTGTCTCGAAGCATCTTGCGCTGATGAAAGAAGCAGGGCTGGTTGAAGACAGAAAGGCCGGTCAGCAGGTGTACTACAAACTGCGCGTCCCATGCATTATGAATTTCTTCAGTTGCATCGAGGCTGTAATGGAATCCAAAGCAAGAGAGCAGATGTCCCTGGTAGATAAATAATATATTTTTTGGCCTATACTTGGCCGTATGGCAAATTTACCAACAATCCTGATACACAAGGAGAACAAATCATGGAAAAGAAGCTGCAGATTCTGGGTACGGGATGCCCCAAGTGCATAAAACTGGCGGAACTCACCGAAGAAGCTGCCAAAGAACTGGGCATCGAGTATAAAATCGAGAAAGTGAACGATGTCCGTAAGATAATGGAGTTCGGTGTCATGATGACCCCTGCGCTGGCCGTCGATGGCGAAGTCAAGGTCGCCGGCAGGGTTCCGAGCATCGAAGAGATAAAGAAAATGCTCGTGTAAGCGGGTATCCCACTACATAAATGGAGTAAACCGGAATGAAAGATAAAAACTGCTGTTCAGGCGGCTCGAATGTCGGGCAGATTGCGAACGAAGTCGCCAAACTACTCGATACTGCCGGCGAAGGTGGTTCTTGCGCGCCTTGTTCTATAAAAGCGGATGCTGCAGACACCAGCAATACCGCAACCAAGCCGGGAGTCAGATAATTTGGAACAAATTTGGATAACTCTTACCAAAGCAGTGGAAGGTTCAGCTCTGGTCGCGCTCAGTGCATCACTTGCGTGGGGGATCTTGAGTGTAGTACTCAGTCCATGCCACCTGTCAAGCATTCCACTCATCGTGGGATTCATCAGTGACCAGGGGAAATTGACTACACGCAGGGCGTTTTGGATCTCTTTGATGTTCGGCCTGGGGATTCTCATGACAATTGCACTGATCGGTGTACTGACCGCCGCAATGGGGCGGTTAATGGGAGATGTCGGGAAATACGGCAATTACGCTGTGGCTGTGGTTTTCTTTTTAGTCGGGCTGCACCTTCTGGACATTGTCCCGATACCAATTTCAGGTCCGGGAGGTATCGGCATGAAGCGGCGCGGGCTGCTTGCAGCTTTCATTCTTGGCCTTGTCTTTGGAGTTGCGCTCGGTCCATGCACGTTTGCCTATATGGCTCCTGTGCTTGCAGCCAGTTTCAAGGCGGCATCCACGAACCTCCCGTACGGGATTCTGCTGCTGGCTTTTTACGGTGTAGGGCATTCGGCGGTAATAGTGGCAGCAGGAACATCAACCGAGGCCGTGCAGCGCTATTTGAACTGGAACGAAAAGTCGCACGGAGCGGCTATTGTCAAGCGCGTATGCGGCGCACTGGTGCTTCTCGGCGGAGTTTATCTGATCTATAGGGCATGATAATACGATAACAGGAGGAAGCTGCTGTGGCAGTAACAAATCAAAACCATAAAACTATAAATACAGCCAAAGCACGCAGCCTTCAGCTTTTAGGCAGAGCTGCGAGGTTTGCAGTATTCGCAGCCGCTTGGTACGGAGTCTACCGGTCTCTGCAGCCTGTTGCGGACTGGATTACATATTCCCTCTTCGGCTTTTCGAAGGGCGATCACATTGGAAAAGCCGTGAACTTCTTCATCTTTGAGGCTCCGAAAGTCCTGATGCTTCTGGTTCTGGTGGTGTTCGGGATCGGCATCATCCGGTCTTACTTCACGCCCGAACACACCAGGCAGATACTCGCGGGGAAAAGAGAGTCCGTGGGAAATGTGATGGCTGCAATGCTCGGCATTGTGACACCGTTCTGCTCATGTTCGGCTGTACCGCTTTTCATAGGATTTGTACAGGCAGGGGTACCGCTTGGAGTCACGCTTTCGTTCCTCATAGCTGCGCCTATGATAAACGAGGTTGCTGTTGTCCTCCTGTTCGGCATGTTCGGGTGGAAGGTTGCTGCCGTTTATGTCACAACAGGGCTGTTTATTGCGATTTTCGCAGGCTGGATAATCGGAAGGCTTAAGCTGGAGAGGTTCGTCGAAGACTGGGTCTATGAGATGCAGATGAGCCAGAGTGCTCTTGAGACACAAAAGATGGCCTGGGCAGAGCGTGTCGATGAAGGAAAGACCGCTGTGCGGGAGATCGTAGGCAAAGTTTGGCCTTATGTCATCGCGGGGATCGCGGTCGGCGCGGGAATTCACGGCTATGTACCGGAAGGACTACTGGCATCGTTTATGGGTAAGAGCGCGTGGTGGAGTGTTCCGCTTGCGGTCATCCTGGGTATCCCTATGTATTCGAACGCTGCAGGTATCATACCAATTGTGAGCGCGCTTATCGAAAAAGGCGCGGCGCTTGGAACGGTCCTGGCATTTATGATGTCTGTTATCGGCCTGTCGCTGCCGGAAATGATAATTCTCCGCAAAGTATTGAAGATCAGGCTAATCGCAGTGTTCGTTGGTGTCGTCGCTGCGGGAATTCTTGTAGTCGGATACCTGTTCAACATCATATTCTGATGATTAACATCTTATCTGAGCCGTTTTTGGAACCTTGCGGCAGCGATAGAGAGGATCACGACACCAAGGCCGATGAGGATGAAGACCTGCTGCCATAGCTCGTTCCAACCGGCTCCACGTATAATAATCCCGCGCAGTATTTCAAGGAAATAAGTGACGGGGATTATGGTAGTGATCGGATAGATGAGAGCCGGCATGCTCTCGCGGGGAAAAACGAAGCCGGACAAGAGAACTGATGGCATGATAATGAGAAATGACGCCTGGAATGCCTGGACCTGGCTTTGGGCAAACGTGGAAATTAGCAGACCAAGCCCCAGCCCGGAGAAGAGAAAGACAGGCGCAACCGCAGCAAGGAGGAGTATGCTCCCATGGATCGGAACTGCGAATACAGTCCACATAAATATGAGGACGATAGCAATTTCAAGCAGACCTAATACCGCATACGGCACGAGCTTCCCTATCATGAGCCCGAAGCGCCCCACCGGAGTAACCAGAAGCTGCTCCAACGTCCCGTTTTCCTTCTCACGCACAATCGAAAGCGCTGTCAACATCATAAGGACTATCTGCATTATGATCCCGACCAAACCGGGTACGAAGAAGTTCGCGCTTCGCATATCCGGGTTGAATAGGACCCTCGGACGAACATCTATCAACGGTGTGGACGTACGCCCTGCTATCTCGCTGGAAAACTGCAATCCCAGAGACAATGCCGCGCTCTGCGCCCTCGATGCCACCTGCGAATCGGACCCGTCTATCAAAACCAGGACCTGCGAGCCGGTCCCTCTGGCTACTTTCCCGCTGAAGTCCGGCGGGATTTTGATCCCTACATGCGCCCGTCCGCTGACGATCTCGTCCCGGAGCGCCTGGTCTGAGCCCACATACTCCACCACATCGAAGTATTGAGTCGCGGCAAACCTGTCGATAAGATCACGGCTCGCGGTCCTCTGGTCCTGGTTCAAGACAGCAGTCGGAATATGCTTCACGTCCGTATCGAGCGCATAACCAAAGATGATGAGCTGAATCAGAGGGATAAAAAGAGCAAAGACGATGGTGCTTGGCTCACGCAAAACGTGAATAAACTCCTTGTCAGCAATGGCTTTCAGTCCCCTAAACATCGTCTCCGACCTCCAACTGCTCCGTTATGGAAACGAAGACATCTTCCAGAGTGGCCGACATATCGTTTATGCGGTTTACGTGTATGCCATTTTTGCTTAAAACCTGAGAAATGCCTGAAGGCTCCAGTGCGCGGTCTACAAGGAGATGAATCGCCTCACCGAAGAAGGTCGATGACCTGACACCGGGGAGGTTCCTCGCCACTTGTAGAGCCGTGGTCGGGTTATCGGTAACGATCTCGATTCTTTTGGTGTCCGGCGGCGTAACACCCGGAAGGAGCTTCAACTCCGAAGGCTTTCCGAGCGCAATCAGCCTGGACAGAAAAATATAGCCGACATCAGTGCAGCGCTCCGCCTCATCCATGTAGTGAGTGGTCACAAAAAGCGTATGGCCGCTGGCGGATAGCTCAAAAAGCAGGTCCCAGAGCCGCCTTCTTGCAACCGGGTCGATTCCCGCCGTAGGTTCGTCGAGAAAGAGTATCCCGGGCTCGTGGATCATCGAGCACGCAAGGGCAAGCCGCTGCCTCCAGCCGCCGGAAAGCGTCCCCGCGCGCTGCGATCTTTGGCTCGTTATACCAACCACTTCCATAACTTCAGCTTTCCGCCTTTGAAGCTGTTCCCGGTTGAGTCCATATATAGAGCCATAGAAACTGAGGTTTTCGTCCACAGTCAGATCGCGGTACAAGCTGAACTGCTGCGACATGTAGCCGATTCGAGGTTTTACGCGGTCGGGGTAGCTTACGACATCGATGCCGTCAAGTGCCGCAGTGCCTGATGTTGGAGCCAGGAGCCCGCAGAGCATGCGGATTACGGTCGATTTGCCGCTCCCGTTAGGTCCGAGGAAGCCGAAAATGGCTCCGCGCGAGACCTGAAAGCTCACATCATTCACGGCTACCAGGTCGCCGAACCTTCTGGTAAGATTGCTGCAGACGATGGCTGCATCCGGCTGTAAACTGTTCACTTCAGTCGCACATCCGCCGACATTCCGGCGCGAATTTTGAGTTCTGGATTGGGAATTCGGACCTTTACTGCATACACTTGCAGCGAGCGTTCTTCCTTTGTCTGCACATTTCGAGGAGTAAACTCAGCTTCAACCGGAATCTGCTCGACGACGCCGGTTGTTCTGATTCCAGAGTCAGTCACGACCGGGAGCCTGCTTCCCACCTGGAGATTACCGAGTTTTCCGCCAGGAACATATATCTTAATATAGAGGTCATGCGGGTCAACGATGGTCGCGACGGTCTGCCCTGCCTGGATTATATCCCCAACCTGCACATTGAGGGTTTGAATCTGCCCCGGCCTGGGAGCAAACACTGCCCGCTCTCGAACATTGGCTCTGACCTGCCCGACCGTCGCCTCCGCCTGACGAAGCGCTGCTCTTGCCTCAGCAATCTGTTCAGGCCGCGATCCCGCCTGAAGCTCTGCAAGTGTGGCTCTTGCCTGTGCGACCGACTCCTCGGCGGCTCTTATATCTTCGAGCCGAGGACCTTTTCTTACAAGTTCATAGTTGGCTCTTGCCTGGTTGTACGCCTGCATAGCTGCACGTATCTCCTCTGGCCGTGTCCCTGCCAAAAGCTCGTTCAACTGCTCTTTTGCAGAACGTTCCTCCGCCTGTGCCGTTTCCAGCCTTGTGCGCGCTTCATCCAGAGTCTGAGCAGCAATAACTCCCTGGTCGTACAGCTTTTGAGTTCTCTCAAGCGACCGCTCGGCCAGCACGCGGGCTGCGACAGCGGCGTTGTAATTGGCATGCGCACGGTTTATCTCCTGTGGCCTTGGACCTGCCTTAGCCTCCGCCAGCCGGTCTCTCGCCTGCTCCATAGCGGCTCTTGCTGCCGCGATCTCCTCTGGACGGCTCCCACGCTGAAGTTTTTCAAGCTGGCTTTCTGCCTGCCTCAGCGCAGCTCTCGCCCGCTCTATTTCCTCCGGCCGTGGACCCGCCAGAAGGTCGTTCAGACGCGCTGCGGCCTGCTGTTGGGCTGCTATAGCAGCCTGCAGGCTCTTTTCCAACTGCACGGACTCGAAAGTAACGATCCGGTCACCTTTTTTGACATTGTCGCCTTCTTTAGCAAGCGTCTCTGAGACTCTGCCGCCCACCGTAGATCCGATAAGCGACTCCTCTGCCTCGATTGTGCCGGTGTACATATCCTCGGACGCTTTCTGCTTGTTGTACTGCCACACGAAAAGCAGGACGATAATTATAAGGACAATTACAGGTATCAGGAATCCCAGTTTACGCGTATTGATTTTAGAGCTCAATAGTTTACTTGCTTTCCGGCCGGTGTCATGCCCAATTCGGTGATTCTTAAGTTTAATAATCTTAAGTGTACCAACCTGCCGTGTCAATACAACCGTATTGGGGATTAGGAGATGGTATAGAATGCAGAATAGTAAATATTTGGAGTGCGGAAGCGCCAGCTTCCGCTTTTCTATCGAACGCGGCGAATTCGAGGCAGCAGGCAGCTTCTGCAGATGCCATGAGTGACACCTGCGGCAGGAATTAGCCTCTTTTACCGAAACATTGAAGCCTGGTTCAGCCCGAGCCGGGTTATTTCTTTGTTTTCAGCAGCATTCAGCTCAATCAGGGATCAGTGAGACATCCGGTTGTGCTTGGGCTCTTTGTGAGAATCATCCATCTCGGAGATCATCTGCTGAAAATTATCCGTGACCTTGTCGGATTTCTTGCGTCTCTTTTTGAGCGAACAGGAATCTTCACATCCATTGCATCTGCAACTGCTTCCTGTAAGGTCGCACCACTCGACAGCGCCCGCAAACCACCAATAATCGCATTGAGACAACTGTACTGTCCTCCTGATAAACTTTCTTGTACCGCTATTATCGGCAGTAGAATCGTACAGTTGGAGGCAGAAATTTTTACGGAACGAATAGGAGATAATGCGCGTCATAGATACTGATGCCGAGCCGCTGGGTCAGTTATCTGAAGAATGACCTTGCCCGTTTCCATCCGATACAGCTTGACCTGGCGGCCCGGCAGAAGCGGAAAACCTCTTCTGAAAAACTCCCCACACCCAATCACCAGGAACTATATGATGCGCAGTTCGGTCAATTGATGGAAGATGCGACCATAAATTGACATCATCAGGGTCTTGTATTTATACTCTATGCAATTGATCTCAACCAAAACCGGACAATGGAGACAGAAATGGCGGAGAACATCACGCTCAAGTTCAGATACACCGAACAAGACTACATCGCAGCTATGCGGCTGTGGTATATTCGCGTTAAAAAGCTGCGCGTGAAGCTGGACGGCATAATAGCCCTTATTCTTGCAGTTTTTGGTGCGATTGCGTGGTATACGTTCGGGTATTCGATTGAGTTTCTGATTATTATTGTGGGCTGTGTGTTTCTTCTGTTAATCTTTATGGCAATGGTTGTCATCCCGCGCATAACCTTCCGCAGCCAGCCCAAATTCCGAGACGAATATCAGCTCCGGTTTACTGAAGACGGCATCGACTTCAAGACTCAAAGCATAGACTCGAAGCTGGAATGGAGCCTTTACAGCAAGCTGGTCGAAGATGACAAGAGTTATCTTCTGATCTACGGCAAATCTATGTTTTCCGCTATTCCCAAGCGTGTTTTTGCCAACCAAACCGAAAAAGAGGCGTTCAGGGAGCTTCTTAAACGCAAGATAGCAAACTGTTGCTGATAGTTTTTTCTATTCCCTGTTCCCTAGTTTGCGCGCAATCATCCCGCTGTCGTATAATTAGCGGGAGGAAAAAATGAGAGTTCTCAGACTGCACGCGCCGCTTGATATGAGGATACACGACGAACCTGTTCCTGTACCGGGGCCGGGTGAAGCACTGGTCCGAGTCGGATCGGTGGGTGTCTGCGCGTCCGATGTCCATTGGTGGCGGCACGGCAGGATCGGCGGAAATGTGCTTACAGACCCGCTGGTTTTGGGACATGAGGCTGCCGGTACCGTTGAAACTGTCGGAGAAGGGGTTCCCTACCCAAAACCGGGACAGCGGGTCGCAATCGAGCCAGCCAAGGCATGCGGCAGGTGCGAGTTCTGCATGTCGGGCAACTATAATGTCTGTCCATCCGTAGATTTCTTCGGCACGCCGCCGACCGACGGCTGTTTCAGGGATTACGTCGTCTGGCCTGCGTCGCTGATGATTCCCATCCCGGATTCCATCTCGATGGATGAAGCTGCTATGCTCGAACCGCTTGCGGTCGGAATTTATGCAGCGGACCTTGCATCGGTCCGTCCCGGAGAAAGAGCGGCGGTCCTCGGAGCGGGAGCCATCGGGCTTTCGGTGATGCAGTCGCTCAAAATCTGCGGCGCGGGAGATGTATTGGTGTGCGATCCTATCCCCGCCCGGCGCGAAACGGCGCTGAAATTGGGCGCTGACGTTGCTTGTGACCCGTCTGAGGTCCATGATGCCGCAAAAGCTATGACTTCGGGACGCGGTTTCGATCTGGTCTTCGAGTGCGCGGGTGATATTAACGCGGTACGGGAGACGGCAAGGCTCGCGCGGGTGCTTGGACGAGTTATAATCGTCGGTATTCCAAAGGAAGATGAGTATCCTTTCGACGCCGGATCAGCCAGAAGAAAGCAGCTTAAAGCCACATTCGTCCGCAGGAGCAATCTGACTGGAGAACGCGCAGTGGAGCTTGTGCATAGAGGCAAAATCAACGCGGCAAGCCTTGCAACCCATACGTTCCCGCTTGAAGAGACCGATAAAGCAATGAAACTTGCCGAGTCGAAAACGGACGGTGTTATCCGCGCCGTCATTCGGCTCTAAATAATCTTGATAATAACTGGAGGCTATATTGGCTCATAATACTAACAAAAACTGCTGTGCGGCCTGTGCTGAAAATGAAGCGCCGCTTAGGATATGGTGGGTGATCCCCGGTATTATCGGCGGAGTTGTTGCGGCAGCCATCTTCGCATACCTGCATGTCCGCTTCGGAGGAATGGCTCCGATCCAAGCGGGAAGCACTGCAGCGACGAGCACCGGAATCTTCGTGATATCGTATCTGCTGCTCAGGCGTATTCGCCCGCAGGAGAACCCCAGTTCCGTAAAGGGGCTGCTGCAGAGCACAGCCATCGCCCTCCCTGTTTTCGTGATGGCGTTCATAGGGCTTGCATACGAGATCGGCGTACTAGCGGATTTCACTGCGATGTACATCCTCGGAAGCTGGCTCGGGACTTCCGAAGCCGCGGAAAAAGCGGAATAGAGTAATTTGGAGTGCGAAAGCTCGCGCTTCCGCTTTTTATCGACATCCACCAGTAACCGTAGTGGCCGGGCTCTTCCCGGCCTTTGCCATTTTAAACGCGGGACACACAGAATGGATGGGGCACTGCAAAGATGGGTCAGTTATAGCCACGATATGCCAATGACTTGAATATCAATGGCATTGCAAACACACCTACAGCACATAACAAATGAAAGAATATTGCAGGCATCAGGTATGTTTTTGGATCAGGAAAAAGAAGGGAATAGGGCAAGTAGATAACTATAAATATTCCGGGTCCAATAAGAAACCCGCCGACCAGCACTGCAATAAACCCAAGCCATGCGTGAGATGATTTCCATTGATTGCCCACTGCTATACCGATAATAACTCCTGCAAGCGAGCCTATAATAAACCCTAAAAACTCAAGAATCGCCGGAATCCAAAAAGCTATAGGTCCCATGCAAGTGTTTTTATCTATCGGTTGTGCTGCCATAACAATGAACAGCAGAGCACCCGGAAAAGCACCGATCACAGCGCCTGAGGCTGTGTAGAACCAGGGCTTGAGCCTGTTTAACGCTTCAATCTGCGCCTGTTCTTCAGAAGATGCTGCCTGCTCTTTTGTTTCGGCTGCTTGTTCCCCTGCTCCAATTGCAACAACCTTACGGGCAACTGAAATCTGAGACACAACTAGATAAATAGGTACTACAGTTAAAGCTATGCCGACTGCAGGTTCACTTCTCGAAATAGAATTCACGATGATTATGCTGGGCAATGTTAAGACTGACCACATTAAGCCCCACAGCCATGCGGCTACTCCGCCCTTTGTTATCATCCTCCACCAGCAGATTCCAACAAGAAAGACTGGCACTACATAACATATAATAGGGTACACACCCGATGGCAGATTAATGTAAAGATGAGAGTTGTTTTCCGCAATAAGAGCCAGAAAGACATAAAAATCGCTGAGGATAAGAAGCATTACCAGCCCGATCACTGCATTTGCCTGCCACAGCTTACCAGCTTGCTGCCATATAGAACTTCTGTCCCTTGTGCCGTAATCTATAACTATCTTTACAGGTTCAAATTGCTGCACCAGACCCACCTCCGCACCTGGATTTTATATGGATATTTATAGATAGCATGGGCATGGATGCCCCGGAGAATCAGGACCAGGGCATGGATCCCCTGGTCCATCATGGACTGAGGCTTGGAAACCTCGGTTCATCAGCATCAATCAAATACGCTATTCTTTCATCCTCGACCTTACGGTATCGAGTATCTCCTGCACTACGCAATCGCATTCGCTGCGGATTTTCGATGCGCGGCTGCTGAGACTATGCTTCAACGCCTCGTCGCTGATCGACGGCAGGTTGATCTCGACGTTCAGGTTCGCGCCTTCGCAGGCCGCGCGGGCCATCAATGCGCCGACACCTGCATCCGAAGCGGAATTCACGTTTCCTTTGGCTGCAATCGGCTTCAAGCAATCGAGTAAAGCCCGCACTTCCGCCATTACGGAAAGAGGGACCTCTGTTGCGCCCTTGTAAGCATCCTGAAGCGCCTTTTTGCGAAGCTCGATCTCCTCCGGCGTGTCCTTCGGGAGCTTCATGGCAGCCATCACGGCATCGAACGCCTTCGCATCGGCCTCTATGGCACTCGTCAGCTTCGATCTCGACCGCTCCGTCTGTCTCAGCGCCTCTGCAAGCTCCTCTGAGACATCGGCATACTTCTTTCTGCCGACCGTCAGCCTGCAGACCATTGAACTGAGCGCTGCCGCGAGCGCTCCGGCAAGCGCGGAAACGCTTCCGCCGCCCGGCGCGGGAGATTTCGACGCGACTTCATCTATAAACATCGTCGGGACGCTTTCCGCGGCTCCCCCACCCCAAAGTTTGTTCTCAAGCACCTGCTCATGGCTGAAGTGATCGAGCTGGAGGTAATATTCCGCCGTGTTCACTATCGCCTCAAGCGGCACAAGCCCGATTATCTCGCTGTCCGTCACCGAAACGCCGTAGCGGGCGGCCTCGCGCTTGACGAACTCGAACGCATCGTGCATCGGTGTGCCTTTGTAGTTCGTCAGGTTCATCGAAACCTGCACACACCCACGCTCTCGAATCGCAAACCCGTTTGCCTTAACAAATCTGAACCCGCCGTCTTTGAACCTGATCCGTTTAGCGATCTTCTTCGCGGTATCCAGGTTATTCGTGTTGAGGTAGATGTTGTAGGCAATCAAAAAGTCGCGTACGCCGATTGCAGTAGCGCCTGCGGTCGGGTGGATTTTGGCCTCTCCGAAGTCTGGACGGCGTGTGGGATCTGTTTCGATGATATTTCTTAAGCCCTCGAACTGACCCTTTCTGACCAAAGCAAGGTTTTCCCGTTCCGGCCTCGTGGCAGACTTTTCATAGAGATAGATCGGAATTCCCAGCTTTTCAGCTATTTCCTGGCCGAGTTCGCAGGCAAGTTCGATGCACTCCTCCACGCTCACGCCTGAGACCGGGATGAACGGTATAACATCCGTCGCGCCGATTCTGGGATGCTCCCCCTCGTGCTTGTTCAGGTCGATCAACTCCGCCGCTTTTGCGCATCCGGCGAATGCTGCTCTCTTCACCTGATCCGGTTCCCCGACGAATGTCACAACAGCGCGGTTATGATCGGCGTCCATCTCCTTGCCGAGGACGCGAATCCCCTCGACCCCAGCTATCGCGCCGACTATTGCATCCAAAACTTCAGGCCGCCTCCCTTCAGAGAAGTTCGGCACACACTCGACTATCCGCGACATCAAAATCTCCTCACTAATGAACCAATTTTCCCTTCTTGATAACCATATCCACCGGATTCACACCAAACCTGTAGGGGATTTCCCGGTAGTCGGATATTTTCATAATCAGCATATCGGCCTGCTTGCCCATGTCGAGCGACCCGATGATGCTATCCCGCCGTAATGCCTTCGCGGCATTGATCGTAGACGCGATGATAGCTTCCTCCGGTGTAAGTTTCAGCTTAAGACATGCCAGCCCTATGACAATAGGCATGCTCTCGATGGTGCAGGTCCCAGGGTTCAGGTCAGTCCCGAGCGCAACAGGCAAGCCGCGCTCGATCATCGCCCTCGCTGGAGCAAAATCCGAGTTCAGGAAGAAGCTCGTTCCAGGGAGGATCACAGGGACCACTCCGGCGCGCTTCATAGCATCCATTCCTTCGGGCGAGACATGGACCAGATGGTCCGCAGAGACCGCACCGACCTCCGCTGCAAGCTCCGCGCCGCCTAAATGAACGATCTCGTCTGCGTGGATCTTGAGCATAAGTCCCGCTTCCTTCGCCGCTTCGAGGATACGCCGGGAATCATCGATGGAGAATACACCTTCTTCGGTGAAAACATCGCAGAACTCCGCCAGCCAGCGTTCGCCGATCTCCGGTATAAGAGTTTTCACGAGTAGATCGACATACTCGCCGCGTTTCTCCTGGTACTCCGGCGGAAACTCATGCGCTCCCAGGTAAGTCGGCACAAGCTCGACAGGCTGCTCCAAAGCAAGCTGCTGGATGGTCATCAGCATCTTGAGCTCACCGGCATGGTTCAGCGCGTATCCACTTTTTACTTCGGCTGTCGTCGTTCCCCAGGCAAGCATTCTGGCAAGCCGAGCTTTGGCCGAATCGACAAGATCATCGAGTGAAGCCTTCCGGGTCGCTTTCACCGTGGAATTGATTCCTCCGCCCTTGCGGGCGATCTCCATATAAGGCACTCCCTGAAGCCTGAGCGCGAACTCCTCGGCTCTGGAACCGGCGTAGACAAGATGGGTGTGGGGATCGACAAACCCCGGCATGACGATTTTTCCGGCTGCATCGATGATTACCGTCTCAGCGCCAGGTTCTACCCTATAGATAACATCCCCGGTGCGCCCGATATCGACGATCTTCCCGTCACGAACGGCCACTGCACCGTTTTTGATAACTTTAAGGTTCCACTCTTTGGTCGGAGTAATGACCTGAGCGGCATTGACTATAAGTAGACTTGGAGGCAAGTTGTGCAAAACATATTCTCCGTTGAATTTGAAATTTCAGGCAAGCTGCCTGCAAGAGTCATTATATTGCAAAGCGGGAAGGATTGGAAGGTTGCCCGGCAAAGATTACATACTAATAATTAATACCTGCGACAATGTCTCCCTTGCTGCCTCTATGAATGAAGTACTTAGAAGCATCCTGCGCCTTCGGATCAACAATAGATGCGCCATTATCGTTAACACAGTCCGGGCCGACACTCCAGAGGACGTATCTACCGCCATCCCTGCGATAGTTTAGTGGAGCTTTGAGCGCAAATAGGTCATCAGGTACACTTTTCAAGTAATCAGGACAAAGTTCCGAAAGCTTCGCCGGATAATTTCCGTGGTCTGCGTGATAAGCCTGAAGCGCAAAAGCTGTTGCCAGAATATTGTTACGCGTCCGGCTGTCTGTATCGAAAAAGTAGAATATTCGCTCGTCCGGATAAATCATAAGAAGCATAAGAGCCGCGAATCTATCACCATTGACAATAGCCTGAGGACCCTTTGGCTTCTCTACCTCCGGGAAAACCGGCTTTGTCGCATAAGGCATCTGGACATTCTTGATGCACTTGTCCATATAATCAGTATATTTATTAAAAATCTTGATTTTCGCGGGTTCGGCGAACTTAGCCCAAGTCTTCAAATCTGAATCTTTGCACTTTCCATTAAAACAGTCCTGCAAAAACAACGACTGCGCTTCTTTCTCGCATTTCAGTGACTCATGCAGTGGAAAATGGCAGTTCTGGATTTTCTGCATCCTTCCAAGAGCCATTTTCACCTGCACGCTGGTAAGGTGTGGAATAGCATCCCAGATATGCCGATACATGATTTTTTGAAACCTGGCGCCAATAGCTCTTACTACAGGGTTGCCATCTCCCTGGGTAATCAACTCAGTCAAAAGCAACCCATCCTGGCAGCTATCTACCACTCCGGCCCAGTCACCTTTCACCTTCTTCACTTGGCTTTCCAGCGCCAAAAGGTATGACAGGTTCATATAATCAGAGTATTCAGGATATTTTGCATCCATGCCGTATTTGTACGGCTGCCGGTAATCGCATTTAAGTCCTTCGCGAAGCTTTTCAAGTGCAGTCTGGTTTTCCTTAACAAGAGCGGCGATATCAGACGCCCAGTATGTCTTCGACTGATTTACCGGCATAGCTGCCCGCTTTATATCGTTTGCATTTTTCAGTGCTTTACCGGCAGCCATGAAGTAATCATACGCATTCGGCGACGGCATTTTTATTACAGGAGGATTGATCACCGGCAAACGGGCAGAGCCGGATTTGCTGCGCGAACAGCCGGAAACTGCAGCAATAGAAATTACAACACCGAGTATTAACGGCAATGATAACCTACAAATACGACTTACACTACATCTGCCTCCTGAAGTTTGTTTAATTAACAAAAGACGCGGCTATACGCCAAATATTACAGTAGCCATGAAATGAGCTGGAAGAATGTATGGAGCGAATTGGACATTTATCTGTCTGGCAGGAGCTAACCTGAGCAGGGAGCTGCCCGAGGCACCTTCACGCCGCGCTCATTCGCAACATCTATGGCTTTTTCGTATCCCGCGTCAACGTGGCGGATTACGCCCATTCCGGGGTCGTTCGTAAGCACACGCTCCAGGCGGATATCCATCTCGTCAGTCCCATCTGCAACAATTACCTGCCCGGCGTGGAGCGAATAGCCTATGCCGACGCCTCCCCCATGGTGGAAAGATACCCACGATGCTCCCGAAACCGCATTCACAAGCGCGTTCAAGACCGGCCAGTCGCCTATTGCGTCGGAACCGTCCTTCATCCCTTCGGTCTCGCGGTTCGGTGAGGCAACGGAACCTGCGTCGAGATGGTCACGCCCGATGACTATCGGCGCGGAGACTTTACCCTTCCTTACCAGGTCGTTTATGACAAGCCCGAACTTGTCCCGCTCGCCGTAGCCGAGCCAGCAGATCCGTGACGGCAGCCCCTGGAACGCGACCTTGTCCTCGGCCATCCGTATCCATCTTTCAAGCGACTTATTTTCAGGGAAAAGCTCCAAAAGCGCTTCATCCGTCGTCAAAATGTCCTTCGGATCGCCCGAAAGCGCAGCCCAGCGGAATGGGCCTTTCCCTTCGCAGAAGAGCGGGCGGATATATTCCGGCACGAACCCCGGCACATCGAAGGCGTTCTCGACCCCGGCCTTCTTTGCCTGGCCTCTCAGGTTGTTTCCGTAGTCAAATGTTATGGCTCCGGCTTTCTGCATGCCGAGCATCGCCTCCATGTGCCGCGCCATCGATTTATAGGCCGCTGCGATGTAGGCTTTCGGGTCATTCTTTCTCAGTTCCAGAGCTTTTTCAAAGCTCATTCCGCTGGGAATGTAGCCGTTCAACTCGTCATGCGCCGATGTCTGGTCCGTCAGCACGTCCGGTATAATGCCCCGCTTGAGAAGCTCGGTATGGACCTCGCTTGCGTTCCCGACAAGTCCTATGGAGACCGCTTCGCCGCTCTTTTTAGCTTCGTCGACCCACTTTAGGGCTTCCTCCAGGCTGTCGGTCATCCTGTCGCAGTAGCGGGTATCGACCCGGCGCTTGATGCGTGATGGGTCGACCTCTACGCAGAGGCAAATACCTTCGTTCATGGTGACTGCAAGCGGCTGTGCGCCGCTCATGCCGCCCATACCAGCGGTCAAAACGAGCCTGCCTTTGAGCGTCCCGCCGAAATGGCGCTCGGCGCATGCCGCCAGAGTCTCGTAAGTCCCCTGAAGTATCCCCTGAGTGCCGATATATATCCAGCTACCGGCAGTCATCTGACCGTACATGGTGAGACCGAGTCCTTCCAACCTGCGGAATTCGTCGCCGGTCGCCCATGCGGGGACCAGAAGCGAGTTTGCGATCAAGACTCTAGGCGCATAAGGGTGAGTACGGAGTACCCCGACCGGCTTACCCGACTGAACGAGGAGAGTTTCATCGTTTTCGAGCTCTTTTAGCGTACGGACGATTGCATGGTAGCAGTCCCAGTTCCGTGCAGCCTTGCCTGACCCGCCGTAGACGATCAAATCCTCCGGCTTTTCGGCCACTTCCAGGTTGTTCATCAACATCCTGAGTGCTGCTTCCTGGTGCCAGCCCTTGCAGGATATTTCTGTGCCTCGCGGCGCTTTGATTGGTGTATATGTCATATTTCAACCTCTATTTTGCAGAGTCATCAGCTTTCAGTTCGTTTATGGCCCAGGGGATCCATGCCATCAAGGCTGCATTGCAAATACAGCCCGAGAGTGTAGACCGACCACTACTTCTGTTCTCTACCAAACTATCTCAAGTGAGCCTATTTCCCGCTCCACGGCATCGGCTATTGTATTCTTCCTCACCATCTCGGTAAGCGTATCGATGTCCGGGTAGAGCGGGCGGTCGTCTTTCAAAAATTCCACCTGCTTGCGGATCTCTTTGTATGCGGCTGCTGTTCCCTTGCCGGGTTTTAGGGGCGAGCGGAAGTCTACGGCCTGCGCCGCGCACATCAGATGAAGCGCTATGACGGATGCTGCGTTGTTCATCACCTGGCGGAGTTTGAGCGCCGCGCCTGCACCCATAGAAACATAATCTTCCTGGTCAGCCGAGACCGGAATCGAATCGACTGAAGCTGGATGGGCATAAACCTTGTTTTCGGACGCGAGCGCCGCCGCAGTGTACTGCACGATCATCAAACCGGAGTTCAGACCTTCCGCACCAACAAGAAAATCAGGCAAACCGGAGAGTTGAGAGTTCAACAATCTATTTATATGGCGCTCAGAGAACCCACAGAGAGTCGTCATTGGAATAGCGAGATAATCCATAGCCGCCGCGACCGACTGACCGTGGAAATTGCCGCCGGTCAGGAACTCCTCATCAGCCGCTATGAAGAGCGGGTTATCCGCTGCTGAGTTCATCTCAATTGTGACCTGCTCACGGACATATTTAAGCGTGTCTAGAGCCGGTCCAAGTATCTGCCCGGTGCAGCGCAGGCTGTAACCGTCCTGAACTTTGTCCGTCGAGTCATCTGCTATGATCTCGCTTTCTTCCGTAAGTCTTCGGATGTTCGCAGCAACGGCATTTTGCCCTGGGAAAGGTCTCAGCGCGTGAAGCCGCGGGTCGAATGCCTTCATCATGCCCTTAAGCGCATCTATAGTCATTCCGCAGGCGATCTGAGAGTTCTTGATAAGCCCTTCCGCATCTTTGCAAAGGAGCGCGCCGAGCCCGGTGAACATTTGCGTGCCGTTTATGAGCGCAAGGGCTTCCTTATAAGTCGGATCGACGATCTTTATCCCCGCCAGGTCCATAGCTTCCTTGCCAGGCATCCTCCGGCCTTTATAGAAAGCTTCGCCTTCGCCTATGACTACGAGGGAAAGCATCGCAAGCGATGAAAGGTCCCCGCTTGCGCCAAGCGAGCCTTTCTCGTAAGTAACGGGGATTGCGTTCTTGTTGATCATGTCGACGATGGTCTGAAGTGTAGAGTATCTTGCTCCGCTGTAGCCTTTTGCCATTACATTAGCGCGGAGAAGCATAATTGCACGGACATGATCTTCCGGGATGATATTGCCGGTGCAGGCCGCATGGCTCCTGATGATGCGTTTCTGCATCTCACAGGACTGTTCTCTATCTATTCTTACCTTTGCGAACTCCCCTATCCCTGTGGTGATTCCATATAGGACTTCGCCGCGCTCAACCAGTTTGAGCACCAGTTCGTGGCTCGCATTCACCTTTTCGCGTACATCCTGAGCTATTTCAACTCGCGCATAGTTACGAGCTACATCCTGAACCTGCTCGATTGTTAAATTCTCTCCGTTTAATACAACTCTCATATAGCCCTCTTCATTGACAGCCGCCTAATATTTACACAGCCTATTTGACACTCAATACTATACCACCACTCGATGCAATGGGAAAATAGAGTTGACTCTACGGCGAAACTATCTACTGATAGCCGATGCTGACAACTGACAGCTACCCCGTCCGCCACTCCGAAAACACCATCAGCTCTGCATACTCAAGCCTTAAAATGGGAAGATACGGTAGTAAGAACTGATACTAGAGAGTTTTGGCAGGAGTTACGCGCCATGGATAAAAGTGAGCTTATCGAAATGTATCGCCAGATGGTCCTGATCCGAAAATTCGAAGAAAGGGCTGGCGAGCTGTATAAGGCGGGAAAAATCGGCGGGTTTCTTCACCTCTACATCGGGCAGGAGGCCGTGGCCGTGGGGTTTATCTCTTCGCTCAAGCCCGACGACTACGTAATCAGCGCGTACCGGGAGCACGGCCAGGCGCTTACGAAGGGAATAGAGCCTCGCCGGGTGATGGCGGAGCTTTACGGTAAGCGCACGGGAGTATCCCGTGGAAAAGGCGGCTCGATGCACATGTTCGATGTCGAAAGGCACTTCATGGGCGGCGACGGCATAGTGGGAAGCGGCATGCCGCTTGCCACAGGGATGGGATTCGCCATCAATTACCGCGAGACCGACCAGGTATGCCTCTGTTTCTTCGGTGACGGAGCGGTAAACGAAGGCGCATTCCACGAATCGCTCAATCTGGCCTCGCTCTGGAACCTTCCCGTGCTTTATGTCTGCGAGAATAACTTCTACGGGATGGGGACTGCCGTTAACCGGGCTTCATCCATCCCGGAACTGTTCCGCCGCGCCCAGTGCTATGACCTTGAAGTCGAAAGCATCGACGGCATGGACCTTCTCACGGTGAAAGAAGCAGCGGAGCGAGGTATACGGCTGGTGCGGCGCGACAAGAGGCCGAGGTTCATCGAAGCCGTAACCTACAGGTACCGAGGCCACTCCATAGCCGACCCTGGGACCTATCGGACGAAAGAAGAAATACAGGAATGGGAAAAGCGCGACCCTATCCCACAATTCGCAAATTACCTGTTGAAAGAAGACCTGGCAACACAGGATGATCTGGACTCGATCGACGCCGAGATCACGGAGATAATCGACGACGCCGTAAGCTACGCCGAGGAATCCCATGAGCCGACCTTTGACGAGCTTTTCGAGAATGTTTACGCATAAGGAGCTCAATTATGGCTGTGATGATGTACCGACAAGCGTTGAACCTGGCGCTCCGCGAGGAGATGAGGCGCGACCCCGATGTCTTTATCATAGGTGAAGATATCGCGCATTACCAGGGAGCCTACAGGGTAACGGAAGGGCTTTTGCAGGAGTTCGGGGAGAAAAGAGTGCTGGATACTCCGATCTCGGAGGAAGCCATCGTCGGCGTAGGAAACGGCGCGGCGATGCTGGGACTCCGCCCGGTCGTCGAGATGATGACGGTGAACTTCTCGCTCCTTGCGATGGACCAGATAGTAAACCACTCATCGAAACTCAGATATATGTCCGGCGGGCAAATTAAAATCCCGCTTACCATTAGAGCGCCGCAGGGCGCGGGGATGCAGCTCGGCGCGCAGCACTCACAGAACTTCGAGTCCTGGTTCATGCACATCCCGGGGCTGAAAGTCGTCGCTCCCGCGACGCCGTACGACGCCAAGGGGCTCTTGAAATCGGCCATAAGGGATGACAACCCCGTCATTTTTCTAGAGCACGAGATGCTCTACACGACGAAAGGCGAAGTCCCTGAAGAAGAGTATACGGTACCTATCGGCAAGGCCGACATAAAACGGGAAGGCCGCGATGTCACGATAATCACATATCTGAGGATGACTGCCGTGTCGCTCGCCGCCGCCCATGCGCTTGCGACGGAAGGAATCGAGGCGGAAGTCATAGACCTGAGGTCACTCCGCCCGATGGATACCGAGACGCTCATCGAATCGCTCAGAAAAACTCACCGGGCCATAGTCGTGGAAGAAGACTGGCCGATGTGCGGATCCGGGGCCGAGGTAATAACAAGGCTACAGGAGGCTGCGTTCGACTATTTTGACGCGCCGATCACGCGAGTCACCCTGGAAGATGTTCCCATGCCTTATTCCAAGAACCTCGAGCGGTCGGCAATCCCGAACGAAGAGAAGATTGCGAACGCCGTCCGCTGCGTGGTTGGCCGCGAGTGCCGCGACATAAAGAGAAAAATGCTCGAAGAAGCGCGCCAGACCCGCGAAGAGCTTGAAGAAGAAGAGGAAGAAGAGGAGCAGGAGGCAACAAATGTCCGACATCATAATGCCTAAGATGAGCGATGCTATGGAGGAAGGCAAGGTCCTTCGTTGGATAAAACAAAAGGGCGACGATGTGCAAAAGGGAGAACCTATCGCTGAGATAGAAACAGATAAAGCAAATGTGGAGATCGAAGCTACGGATTCGGGTGTTATATCCGAAATCCGTATTCCTGAAGGTGAATCGGTGCCTATAGGCACGCCGATAGCGGTAGTATCGCCTGCCGGTGAGATGGCAGGCGTAAAAGGCGGGGCAGCGCCACCTGCTCCGCCGGAGGAAAGAAAAGAAGAGGTAAAGCCGCCGCCAGTGCCGAGAGTAGAAGAACGCCCGGAAGCGCCGCGTGTGGTCGAGCCTGTGCCGCCGCCTCCACCAACGGCTGAAGCCCCTCCGAGGCTGGAGGAAGAAGGGGTCAGAGTCTCCCCGCTTGCCCGCAAGATAGCAATGGATGCAGGCGTCGACCTGCGGGAGATAAAAGGGAGCGGTCCCGGCGGAAGGATAGTCGAGTCCGACGTAAGATCGTTCATCGAAGGAGGCGTAAAGCCTCGCCCGGCTGCGAAAGAAGAAGCTCCAGCAGCCGCGCCTGCCGCTGCCGCACCGCAGGCACCCGCGCCAACCCCTGGCCCAACGGCGCTTGTGACGAGAGAGATGACGGTAGGCAAGATTTGGGAGTCCGTTGGCAAGCGTATGACCGAAAGCAAACAGCAGGCACCTCACTTCTATGTGACAATAGAAGTCGATATGGATGAATCGCTCCGGATCCGGGAGTGGATGAACAAAAGCCGTCCCGAAAACCATCAGATCTCCGTAAACGACATAATTCTAAAGGCCTGTGCGATTGCGCTTGTGAAACACCCGACCATCAATGCGTCTTACGGCGGCGGCAACAAAATAGCGCTGCACCCGGAGATAAACATCGGTATAGCGGTAGCGATTCCCGAAGGGCTGATAACCCCGGTAGTTCGAACCTGCGAGAAAAAGTCCCTTTCAGCTATCTCGGACGAGGCCAAAGACCTGGTAGCCCGGACAAGAAGCGGTCAGATCAGGCCGGAGGAATACTCTGGAGGTACGTTTACTGTGACAAATATGGGAATGTATGATGTAGAAGAGTTTTCGGCTATTATAGTGCCTCCGCAGGCCGTTATACTGGCTGCTGGAGCGGCAACACCCAAGCCTGTTGCGGTGGATAACTCAATAGAAATCAGGCACATGATGCGGATTACAGCCTCAGCCGACCACCGTGTAACGGATGGGGCGCGTGTTGCTGAGTTCCTGAGAGATGTCAAACAGGCTCTGGAATCACCGATGAACTTGCTCGAGTGAACTAAATTTGTCAGAATTAAATAAATATTAGCCCATAAAATGCGCTTAAAGTATGAATTAATTTGGGAACCATTTTATTGGCAGAGTCGTATAGAAAGTAGAAAGAGACCAGAAACATCTTTTTCTCCTTTCACCTCCTTTCCTCTGGCTCTGGCTCAAAGAGCACGGCTTTGAACCAGAGCTGATTTTTTGTACGGAGGATTACTTACTGCACGCGCGGTTTCAGTGTCAGTTTGAACTTCTCACCGAACCTGGCTCTGCCGTTTGCATAAAGCGTCAACACGACATCTGTCGGCAACTTCAGACCGGCCTCTGCCAGTGCTACATTAGTCACTTTAGTGGGCTGCAGATGCCCTACGCTCTTCGGAAGCGGAGTGCTCAGCTTGTTTGTTCCGTCTACTAATACAAATACCCTGCCTTTACCCTTCGCTGCAATCCATTTTGCTTCTCCGAGGTTCATAAGCTCGACCATCGCAACGACAGGCTTGTTCGGATCTACCTCGACGCTTCCGCCTTTATCGACAGAGACCCATTTTCCATCGGCATTCATAACTTTTACGGAGTCTATTGCCCCATCCAGGTATTTGAGCGGGTTAGACCCGTTAGAAGCCACGTTACCCACAGCGGTAAGCGGACAATTTGATGAATCAGAGCCTGTAGCGATAGTTTTCAAGCCCGGTGTCTTGCCGTCAGCAATCGCTTTCCAGTATTCAGCGCCTACTTTGTTGTATATGCCTGACACTCCATCAGTATGCTTGTCACGGTCGAACACTATCCAATAGTCCGGCGTCTTGTGCTTTTTTATCGCCATGAACTTCGGCCCATACTTGCGGATGACCTTTGTTACCGCGCGGTCGCTGCCGTCAGGCTCTATCACACCGTAATCGCTATGCTCATTGACCCTGTATCCCCCTGGATACCACCAGAAAAAGACACCATTAGCTTCGGATTCGATAAGCAGCCGGTAAAAATCCTCGTATACACCAGCTGCGAGCTGGAGCGAACCAGCCGTATTCTCCATCCGTGAGTTGTCCCAGGAGCTCTGACCGGATTCCGCCCATATCATAGGCGTACCAGGCGATGCCCACCTTGCATAGGTTGTCTCGAACATGCCGGGCTTCGTCTTTTCCCAGTTACCTCTCCGGCCATAAGCCTCCGGAGCGAGAAAATCCACGCCCGCCGCCAGATACGGGAAGTCGTAGGTTATCCGACCACCCCATTTATATGTCGGGTTTGCAGCTTCCGCCATCCTGAAGCTCACAAAATGGTTCGGGTCCACTGAGCGTATCAACTGTCTTGCCCCGCCGTACTGCTTATACAGCAGAAAGTCCAGAAATTTTCTGTACGCGGCGGCCATCACTCGCCAATCGCCGTCGGTATCGATCTGGTCAGGCAGCGGGTTTGTGACTTTACCGTTTTTATCCCTTGGAATAGAATAACTCCAGTCTTTCTCGGCGTTTGCTATGCTGCCGTATCTTTCTATGACCCATTTTTCCCAGTCAGAGTCCCAGTGTTTGCGCTCGTTTTGGTCGCCGAAGCTCGGTTCCCAGGCTATGTCATAGGCAAAGACTGCATCATTTTCAGCCAGCCTGTTGAGCTCTATGATGCTCTTTATCTTCTCCCAATCAAATTTATACGGCATGCCCGGTCTCAAGCCCACATTTGCCTTAAGTCCGAGCTTATCGGCACGTCGGAGAATATCTACAAGGTTTTGTGTGTCAGCGCTGTTGTCGTAGCAGAATATGCTTATGGAATTGAACCCCATATCTTTGACATGCCGCAGATCGCGTTCAATCACTTGAGGATCATAAGCCATCTTGCCAAGCCAATATTCGAAGTTATAGTTATCTTCCCAGCCGATGCCGGAGGAAGGCATATAGTTGATGCCATACGCCCGCCAGGCCTTGCCGTCCAGCATGAACTCGCCGTCCTTGATGGTTACGAAATGCTTTACCTGCTTTGGTATCCATACATTAGCCGTATGGACAGTCCGGTCTATAACCTCGCCATTAGAGATGAGTTCAGTGGTCACTGAAAAGCCGTCTCTTGCCCATTTCACCGGCTTGAATGATCCCTCCACCGATGTTACCTCACCCGGTTTTACTGCAACAGGCCATTTGAACTTATGCTCTTCTTTAGTAGCAGGATCCGTAACAATGACTCTGGCTTCAAGATTAGCTCTATCTTCTTTCGAAAGGTTTGCTATACGAGCGCCGGCCTTTATGCTCTGGTCTTCGAAGTATGTATAGCGGTCAGTTCCTCCGTCCAGCATAAATGCGCGGTCATTCATCCTTTTGGCGATATTACCTATGCACTTTATCACTGATGGCGACCTGTACCACTCCTTGTCACCTACTCCGAATGATGCCCATACTCCGCCTTTATATGGCCCATCCGTATGTATCATCATTGCAGCAGGGACT
>JBDKSP010000037.1:0-10490 GCA_039680575.1 Armatimonadota bacterium | reverse complement strand
AGTCACGACCCGAGCTTATCATATTTCCAAGGTGCGAGCGTTGCTCGTTACTTAAATAGACTTGATGTTTCATACCTGTATATACGAGTACAGAAGCAAAATGATTCAACTTTACAGAACACTAGTACTATTAGCTGCAGGGAAAACTGAGTCAGGCAATCTCTCAGCTGGGTTATGCCTTCAGCGGTATTGGTAAATCGCCTTATCGAAGTGGATTGAGTCAACCCAACATCGAGATTATCTTTGGAAACATCAATGCCGACATAAATGGTATTCATATTAATTTGCTCCTTAACGGCCCATCCTTGCATATGATGCGGACTCTTGTCCCAGGCAACTGTTCGGGCTCGTATTATAGGAGAAGCGGCAACGACCCTTACTGAACTACGGACTCTATGGTCCAAGGGTGAATCGGCCTATTGCCGCTCCATAGATATTCTTACTTTAGCATAGTTTTAAGATACAAGGGTGACGTGCTTCCATGATGACGTGTTGGTTATTCAGGTTGATGTACAATCTCTCGTTAAGTGTGAACTCTTACTCCCTCTGTTCCCTGTTTTCTGCCTCTGTGCTACAATTGCCCTGTCAACAACAGGTTTGTTTAGGAGACTTAAATGCGGCTCGAAGATTACGGACATTTCTCAGAGGATAGCAAGGAATTTATCATCACACGGCCTGACACACCGGCGCCGTGGGTCAATTATATATCGAACGGACGCTACACAGGGCTTATCACTAACGCCGCCGGCGGATTCAGCTATTGGATGGACCCGCGCGACTCCCGGATAACCCGCTGGAGGTATAACAGCCTTCCCTGGGACAGGCCGGGACGATATGTCTATGTCCGCGAGGAAGACGGAGACTACTGGTCGCTTTCCTGGCAGCCGACACCCGGCAAGCTCGATTTCTACGAGTGCCACCACGGCATGGGCTATACGACCATCACCACGGAGCGCCGGGGACTGCGCGGAGAGATAACTTACTTCGTCCCGCAGGATGACGACCTGGAAATATGGCTCGTTAAGCTCACGAACAACACCGACAAGGTGCGGAAACTCTTGATATTCTCTTATGTCGAGCTGTGCCTCGGGCACGCGCTGATAGACCTCATCAACCAGCCGAACGACCAGCACTTCAACATCGTAAATTTCGAGCGCAATGACAACACTCTCTATGCCACCAAGAACTACTGGGTGACGAACCGGGGCGTCTCCGTTGAGCAGCCGAACCAGGGCTGGGACAAGTATGTGTTCTTCACGACTACGCTGCCGGTATCAGGCTGGGACGGGCTGAAAGATGAGTTCATCGGACGGTGGAGGAGTGAGTCCAACCCTGAGGGAATAGAAAAAGGGAAACTCAGCAACACCAACATCACAGCAGGAGACGCCTGCGGCGCGCTTCAGTCCGAGATAGTCCTGGGACCGGGAGAGTCCATAGAATTCACCGTTCTGCTCGGCGTGACCGGTGTCGAAAACTATCGGGAAAATGCGCAGAAGATAGTTTCGAAATATATCGAGCCTGAGAAGGCAAAAGTCGAGCTTGACCGCGTGAAAAACTGGTGGGACGATTATCTTTCTCCTATTCATGTTGAGACCCCGGACAATGAGATGAACATTATGCTGAACGCCTGGGGGATGCGGCAGTCCTGGGTGACATTCAATATGAACCGGAACGCCGGTTACTATCACGGCGGGCTTCTGTTCGGCGTCGGAATCAGGGACCAGTCCCAGGACATGATGGGACCGATCCTCTCTCAGCCGAACGAAGTCGCAGACCGGGTAGCCGAAGTCATATCGCACCAGTTCCAGGACGGTAGCACGCTCCACAACTACTTCAAGCTGACCGGGCAGGGCGAAAAGACCGGGCACTCAGACACCCCGCTCTGGCTGCCGCTTGCGGTGATGACCTATTTAAGGGAAACAGGAGATTTTGCGTTCCTTGACCGCGGGGTCTGCTTCCAGGACGGCGGAGAACCTGCCGATGTGCTGGACCACATCATCCGTGCGGTCGATTACACCCTTTCGAACCTCACTCCGAACCACTTGCCCAAGTTCGGGCCCGGCGACTGGAACGACACCCTCGATTATGTAGGCCGGAAAGGCATCGGTGAGAGCATGTGGGTAGCCGAGTTCCTGTGCTTCATCTTAAGAGAGATGATAGGGCTGCTCGGTAGGGAACAGGTGACAAAGAACAGGGAACAGAAAGAAGGTTGTTCTGCTGTAGCTGAAAGATACCGGGTCGAATACGACAAGATCGCCGCAGCGCTGAACGAGCTGTGCTGGGACGACGAGTGGTATATCCGAGGGACACGGGACGACGGCGGGGTGATCGGCTCGAGCAAGAACGAGGAAGGCCGAATCTTCCTGAACACCCAGACCTGGGCGGTAATAAGCGGAATCGCCCCACCCGACCGCGCTAAGATGTGCATGGAATCAGCCTGGCAGATGCTCAGCACCTCTCGCGGACCGAAGATGCTCCACCCGGCTTATACGAAGGTCGATCCCGGCGTCGGGCTCGCCACCAGATGCGTCCCTGGCAAGAAGGAAAACGGCGCGATATTCAACCATCCGGCAAGCTGGGGGATACTTGCGCAGTGCGTCCTCGGAAACGGCGACAAGGCTTACGAGTGGTACCGAAAGTGCCTGCCGATAGTCCAGGCCGCAGACCCGGACATCTACAAGATGGAACCTTATGTCTATTCGGAATACGTCACGAGCCCCGACCACCCGACATTCGGCCAGGCGAGCCATTCATGGCTTACAGGTTCAGGCGTTTGGATGTTCAGAGATGGGATCGACTGGATACTGGGCGTCCGCCCGACTTATGATGGGCTGATGCTCGACCCGTGCATCCCAAGCAGTTGGGACGGCTACAAGATCACCCGCCGGTACCGGGGCGCGACCTATGAGATCGAGGTCAAAAATCCGGGTCATGTTCAGCATGGACCTCTCGATATAGAGATGAACGGCGAAAAAGTGGCAGGAAACGTCCTTCCGGTCCTCCCGAAAGGCGAAAAAGCCGAAGTGGTTGTGGTAATTAAGAGCTGATTGGCCTGCGAAGACTGTTTACCGGATATCCCCTTGCGGGAGAAGGGGATATCCAGCTTCAAAGAAGCCTATGGCCGCCACGGAGTGCGGCCACTACATTTCGTGATGAGAAATCTAACCGCTGACAGCGTTCAACCGTTCTTCCAGCTTCGATTTCTTGTCCGTAAGCTCCGCCTGGATGCGGCGCTCTTTTTCGACGATTTCAGCAGGCGCGCCTTTAAGAAACTTCTCATTTGAAAGCTTTCCGTTCACGCGCGCGAGGTCTTTGTCGATGGATGCGATCTCAGCGGCGATCTTCTTCGTCTCTTTCTCGATGTCTATCAGCCCGGCTACCGCCATAAAGACGCTGAACCCTGCAGTGTGTGCCGAGACATACTGCCCCTTGTCCTCGTAGGGTGATTCGGACGCTATCTCGAGCTCTTCGACTCTTGCGAGCGACTTAATCCCATCCGCAGCTGCTTTCAACAGCTCTCTCATCTCAGGATTGTCCGAGACAGCCACGATATTGACGCTCTTGCTCGGAGCGACGCCGACTTCGGCGCGGAGGTTTCGGATCAACCTTACGGATTCCATAACCGCTGTCATCTGCTGCTCTGTTTCGTCGTCGATCAAGGACTCATTTGCCTCCGGGAACGGAGCGACCATTATACTTTCGCCATCGTGAGGCAGCGCCTGCCAGATTTCTTCCGTGATGAACGGCATTATCGGGTGCAGGAGTCTCATGGAGGTCTCGAGCACGTGCCAGAGCATATACTGGACATGCTCCCGCTCATCCGTCCGCAGCCTCGGCTTGGCAAGCTCGACATACCAGTCTGCGAATTCGCTCCACAGGAAGTCATAAAGCGATCTCGCCGCGTCATCCATATCGTAGTTGGCAAATCCGTCATTGACTATCTTTGCCACACGGTTCAGCCGGGAAAGAATCCACTTGTCTTCGAGCTTCAGCCCCGTTGCTTCGGCCTGCTTGCTGCCGAAGCCGTCACCGTAGGCGGCGCGGGTATTCTCAAAATCGAACCCCTCCAGGTTCATCATGACGAACCGAGAGAGGTTCCAGATCTTGTTGCCGAAGTTCCGTGTGTTCTCGACTCTGGAGTCCGAGAAGCGCATGTCCTGACCCATTCCGGCCTGCTGGATGAGCGCGTAGCGGAGCGCATCCGAACCGAACCGCTCTATCAGGTCGAGCGGGTCAACGCCGGTCCCAAGCGACTTGGACATGCGGCGGCCTTCCTCGTTCAGCACTGTCGCATAGATGTAAACGTCGTGGAACGGGACGTTATCCATAAACTGCAGGCCTTGGAAGATCATCCTGGCTACCCAGAGGTAGATGATATCCCTTGCCGTGATGAGCGCGTTCGTCGGGAAGAAGTTTTTAAGCTCCGGCGTGTCTTTCGGCCAGCCGAGAGTAGCGAAAGGCCAGAGCGCCGACGAGAACCAGGTGTCCAGCACGTCCGGGTCTTGTTCTATGTTCGTCGAACCGCACTTCGGGCAGGCATCGACGGATGTTTTCGACGCGAAATACTCGCCGCAGCACGCGCATTTCCAGACCGGGATCCTGTGGCCCCACCAGAGCTGCCGGGAGATGCACCAGTCCTTGATATTCTCCATCCAGTCGAGGTAAATCCGGGTGTAGCGGTCCGGGACGAAGCGCACTCTGCCGTCTTTAACCGCGTCTATCGCGGGCTGGGCAAGTTCCTTCATCCTGACGAACCACTGCTCGGAAAGAAGCGGCTCGATTGTCGTTCCGCACCGCTCGCACTTGCCGACCGAGTGGGTATAATCCTCTATTTTCGCAAGAAGTCCCTTCTCTTTCAACTCTTCGACGATCCGTTTTCGTGCTTCGTAACGGTCGACACCTGCATATTTCCCAGCCTCGTCGGTCATCTTGCCTTCGGGTCCGATGACCACGATCTGAGGCAGGTTGTGCCGCTGTCCGATCTCGTAGTCATTCGGGTCGTGCGCCGGTGTGACCTTCACAGCGCCGGTACCGAACTCAGGGTCAACGAAACTGTCATCCACAATCGGGATTTCGCGGCCTACAATCGGCAGGATCGCAGTCTTGCCGATACACTGCATATATCTCTTATCTTCCGGGTTCACAGCTACTGCTGTATCGCCGAGCATCGTCTCTGGTCTTGTTGTTGCCACCTGGATATATCCGGAGCCGTCCGCCAGCGGATAATTGATGAACCAGAGGTGCGAATTTTCTTCTTCATAATCGACTTCGAGGTCCGAAATCCCCGTATGGCAGCGCGGACACCAGTTTACGACACGCGCGCCGCGATAGATGTAGCCTTTGTCGAACATTTTGACGAACGCTTCCAGCACCGCGTCGGCGTAGCCCTCGTCCATCGTAAACCGCTCGCGCTCCCAATCGAAGGAGCATCCGAGGCGCTTGAACTGCATTATGATCGTGCCGCCGTAGTGCTCTTTCCACTTCCAGACGCGCTCCTGGAACTTCTCCCGTCCTATATCGAACCTGGTCAGCCCTTCTTTGGCCAACTGCTGCTCAACTTTGTTCTGAGTTGCGATTCCGGCGTGGTCGGTTCCCGGCAGGATGAGGGTATTGAACCCTTTCATGCGCTTCCACCGCCCGAGGACATCATGAATCGTATAGCAGAGCGCGTGCCCCATGTGAAGCGACCCAGTCACGTTCGGCGGAGGGATAGTTATGCAATAATTTTCATGCGAAGGGTCGATTTCGGCGTGGAAATACTTCTTGTCCAGCCAGTAAGCGTACCATTTATCCTCTACCTGGGAGGGATCATACACCTTCGGTAGTTTCTCATTATCCGTATTCAACAATTGCCTCCATTGCTAACAATTTAAATCGCAAAAATTCAGTAATTTACTCGTCTTCGATTCCCAATTCATCGTAAATCCGGTTAACCCACTTCATGGCAGTTTTGGCGAGAGTGTCACCTCCCTGCATGCTTATAAGGAGCTTGGATGTATCGCCCTCAGGCGGGAACATATATCTTGATGCAACTACAAT
This sequence comes from Armatimonadota bacterium, assembly GCA_039680575.1. GTDB lineage: Bacteria > Armatimonadota > UBA5829 > UBA5829 > DTLH01 > JBDKSP01. The sequence continues at coordinate 4,451 of JBDKSP010000037.1, read as the reverse complement.
GTCGTCCATTATCGTTCCTCTCCCCTGCAATTATCTCCAGCCAATTTCTTTGCCTTCTCCGCAATCTCTTCGTCCGGGTCATTCACCAGTGCGGCTGCGATTTTCCCCAGGTGGCCATCGTAATCAGTCAACCAGTCTACCACTTCGAGCAGTGCATTCTTTTTAGGCTTGTCACCGGATTTAATCCAGGCTGCAACGCGCGGATCTTCCGGTCCGCGTGACTCACGGATTACATCTTCAATGTAACCGCAGGTCAGGAGCATCGTAACATCCTTATTATCCAGGTCGAGCAGTTCACCTGCGGCCTGCCATGTCAGGTTGAGCCACTCTTCGCTTTGTGTCGCAAGCAAGCTCATGGCTATCCCGGCCTGACCGTCCGCATAGCGCTCTATGATCTCAGAAAGGAGCCATATATACCATTCGATGGTCTCCTCATTGTGGACGGAGAACATCAGGTGGGAAAGCGCTTCTTCACGCACATCTTTTTCAGGATCCAGTGCCCACCTCTCGATGCTCTCCCAATCCACATCGGCGCCGTCGAGCAGTGTACTCACCGCGGTCTTTCTTACGCGCGGGTCATCGTCTTTCGAATACTCAAGCAGCAGTTTGGCATCTTCATCAGGTAAAGTGCCGTCGGAGCTGTCTTTTGTCGCATCGAAATACCGTTTGGCTGACTCTTCTATCAATCTTGCACGCACATCGGCAGCAAGCGAAGGATCGATCTGCTCAAACCATCGTTGATCTTTGTTGATTATAGTACGCTGCACCTTTTTTACTTTTTTTGCTTTGCTGGACATCTAAAAGCCCCTCTCGAATCCTCTATACACCCGAAAAATGCGATAATTCACTTGGCAAAGATAACGCACAATTTATCAATAAGCCGCTAATACACATGATTGCAGCACAGGCCTGTGGGTTTCCACCGGCAGCTCCTATTATTTAGCTACTTGTGAGGACTCTCCAATACCTTCTTACCAAAAACAATATTATACACATTATACACCGAAGAGCTTTATCATATTTCTCTCGGTGCTGCCAAGGAAAAGTAAGAGTTCGGAGTTGATGAGTATAACATCATGCTGAACGAACACAACGTCATGCTGAGCTTGACTCAGCATCCAGGAAAGGAATGGACCCTGAATCTATGGATTTTCGGCAACAACCAATATATGACTGGCTGTTAATTAATCAGCCGAAAATCTATAGATATAGAAGGGGCAAGTTTGAGAATAGAGGTTAGTGTGAATGGTACAAGTCTCCGCTAATCTCTTTGGAGTGCGGAAGCTGCCGCTTCCGCTTTTCTATCGGCATCCACTATCCGTCATTTTGAAACGCGAATTACGCGGATTTAACGGATTTCACGAATGGTGGAGACCTAAAGCATCTACAATAAGACCCTTTCTATGCTTCGGTCGATGATAAATGGCAGAGGCAGCGTAAGCAGCGCAAGCAAAGCTTCGCGCGACATCGACAGACTCCGACGGAGGTCGTAGATCACAGCATCGATATCTGTCCTGACTGCGGATGGAAGCTTTCCGGTGGATGGGTAGCCAGAACGCGAGAAGTAGTGGAGTTGCCCGATGTTCCAGTTTGGGTGATAGAGCATCGTGCAATAGCCAGATCAAGGGACTGCTCTTCACCCTATACGGACTTTCGATATCCAAAGGAGAGATATCAAGGATACTGCAGAGGGTGGCTGATGTGGCGATGCCACTTTATGAGAAGATACGAGATGAAGTGCGCGGAAGCTCAGTGGTTCACGCTGATGAAACAGGATGGAGACAGGACGGAGTAAACGGCTATATCTGGAGTTTCTCCACTCCAAGTGTGCGCTACTTCGTCTACAACAGGAGCCGGGCGTCTGACATAACCCAAGGGAGTCTTGGGTGAGGATTGGCCTGGGTGCGACTTCTACGCGGCGTATTCAGTGATTGGGGTCGTCTGCCAGAGGTGCTGGGTTCACCTTCTACGCGACCTAAAGAAACTGAAGGACAAGTATGAGAAAGACGAGTCTGTGTGTCGATGGGTAGAGGCCGTTGTGGATGTATATGAGCGGGCAAAGGCATTTACCAGCACATCAGCCAGGCATAGGCTTAAGGCCAAGCTTGTATTTGAGAGACGGCTGATGACACTTACCGATCCATATCTTGGTAAGAAGAAGCCACAAAGCACGCTTGCCGGAAGGATAGAGAAACATCTGGCTGAACTGTTTGTTTTTGTTGAGGAGCCTGAAGTTCCATCCGACAACAATGCAGCGGAGCGTTCCGTAAGACCTTCGGTGATAGCAAGAAAGATAAGCGGAGGAACTCGCTCAGAGAAAGGCTCCAAGACCAGGATGGTCCTGATGAGCATTTTCGGCACCTGGAATCTGCGGGGGTTCGATACCTTTACTGAGTGCCACAAGCTACTGTCTTCTAATTTACTCTAGCCAAGAGTGAACTCTTACCTTTAAAAATTGACTAATACGGATCGCTATGGTAGAGTTAGAATAAGCCTATCAAGCACTAGGGCGTCTGTAAATTCTCCGTCTCTGAGGCTGCCGGGTAAAGCTGGGAATGCCAAGAGTAGAATTGTACAAAAGCCAATCGCCCAGCAGGGGGGATAATCTTGCGAGCAGTATCAATAATTGTAGCAATAGCTCTCTTAGCTGCATATCTGCCTGTTCCGGCAGTTGCACAAACCAGCCGCGTAACCATAGTTTCTCCAAGCGCAGGAGAGACTGTCAATGGACGAAACGTGGAAGTGTCGGCCGCTTATAACACAGCTTCTTCTACGAAAGTAACTCGTGTGGAAATCCTGGTCGATGGTGCAGCTTATGGTATTAAGCACATAGCTAATCCGACAACCAGAGGCATCGTGTCATTTTTGATCGATACCACGAGGATCGGAAACGGCGGTCATAACTTTGTTATTAAAGTCTTCTCCGGAGACAAGCTGGTGGGTTCGACATCAAGCAGCTATAGGATCGGAAACCGCCCCATAGATGTGCTCGCACCAGACCTCCAGTTTACCGGCATCAAAAAGGGCGACGTTGTATCCGGTGTGGCTTACATAGAGCTTGCCGCCAAGGATAACGGCCGGGACAATCCGCTGATTTCCGTATTTGTCGACAAGACTCTCAAGCTCATTAAAAACGTTCCGCCGTATGTTTACGAGTGGGATACGTCCCAGTGCGAGAATGGCAAGCATACACTGGAGGCTTGCGCCTATGATTCGTCCGGCAATAAGAGTGAAGCCGAGATGATCGAAGTGCTTGTACAGAATGGCAGGAGACCTGCGATAGCTGCTCGCCCGGTAACGGAAAAGACCATTGTCGCTAAGGCTGACACTGCTCCGATAATTCCGATGAGCCGGGAAACCAAGGCATCTGCGGCAAGATCGGTCGATAAGATCAGCTCAGTCAGCAAGGCGAATTTTCCGGTTGCAAAGCCGGAGTGTCCGGTTGTGACAGCTAAAAGCATTACCGCAGAATCATCCCGGTCTTCTGTGAGTAGAGTGACTGTTCCTCCCGCGGTATCAGCCGAGCTTGGAAAGCCGACTGTCGTCGCTGTTATACCTGATATCAAATCATCCGTACCTGCGATGCCTTCTGTTGACGTTCCCAAAATACAGGCGAATGACAAACCCGCAGCCGACCCGGTCAGGACAAATCCCGGTGTTGCTGAGTCCGATAGAATCTCATCAAATATAATCGCAGCGCTTCCCACCGATATGGCAGCGCCTGTGTCTACCATGGCCCCATCCGTCGCGCCTCCGGCTGCGACAATGACGCATCAGCGAGTCAGTATCGATCAATCCGCTCTTGAGAGCGTCAGTACCGAGTCTGAATTCGGACAGAGGCTCGCGCGTCCGCAGATAGCAATGGCTGTATCTACGCCTAAACCTGTAATGATGGCGGCCGCTCCCAAGCCGGTAATCCCCGCTGTGCAGCCGTCTTTGGAGCCCAGAAGAGTAAAGCTGACTCTTGAGACAAAGAAGATAAATGGAGTCGTAGTCTCGGAGCTTCGTTATGTGATCGAGTCAGCAGGCGGAACTATCGTTGCCTGGGACCCCAGGCTGAAAACTGTCCTTGCCGTAATCGAAGGAAGGAAGTTCAAGCTCCGCATCAATGACAGGACCGCGATAATCAATGGAAAGGCGATGCGGCTGACGAGCACGCCGTACGTCAACTCCAATGGCAGAACGGTAGTCGATGTCAAGCTCCTGAAGAGCCTTGTAGGAACCAGACTCGACCGTGATGAAAAGAGCGGCAAGTGGGTGCTGATTTCAAGATAAAATGAAGCATGATCGGGGGTGATACCGTGATGGCCTCACCCCCTTTTCGTTGTGCGCCCGGCAGGGCGCAGTAACTAAGGGGTGAGAGACCCCTGTGGGCCTTGGTGACAGGAACCACTAGCGGAACCGCAAGGGCATCATTGTGAGGTGATGTCTGGAGGAAGCGGAATGCAAAC
>JBDKSP010000036.1:0-2986 GCA_039680575.1 Armatimonadota bacterium | reverse complement strand
CTTCAGAGCATCCCAATGCTCAGCTATGATTGTCCTTAACAGACTACTCTCATCTCCCATACTCTTATTATCGGCATGGGAGGTTTCACGCTCAAATTGAGCTATATTTTCCTAAGACTGAACTAAGTAAGCAGGAAGAAACCTGGAAAAGTGCGACGACCAGTTTTCGAATTATTTTAGAACATTTAGCGGCATCACCTGAAGATCCTATGCAATACCTAGACTGCAACTTTGAGGAATCCACTGTAGCGGATGCCTTAAAAAAGCTCAATCTGATAAACTGATTTCACCATTATGGAACCTGCTAACATCAACATAGCCAACATAAAGATCGAAACGGAGCGGTTGATACTTCGGACGCTCCGTGAGTTAGACGCGCCTGAGCTGTTTCCGCTGATAAATGATGCGGATGTGGCTCGATACATGCTCAGAGTGCCTCATCCTTACCCTGAGAATGCTCTCCCCGAGTGGCTCAAAAAAGCCGAAGAGTCAATGGAGCGCAAAGAGCAATTCGAATTCGCCATTATCCTTAAAGAGACCGGCAAACCCATTGGAGTATGCAGTCTGGATGAAATATCCTGGGAATATGAGAAGGCCGAGCTTGGTTACTGGCTTGGAAAGCCCTACTGGAGACGTGGAATTATGACCGAAGCCGCAAAAGCAGTAGTTTCGTTCGGGTTCGACACGCTAAAGTTGGAAAGAATATACGCATGCTGCTTCGAGCAGAACCAGACGTCGGCAAAAGTGATCCAAAAGGCAGGCTTACGCTACGAAGGCTGCTCCCGCCATGACATCAAAAGAAATGGGGTGTTCATCAACATCCTGTGCTTCGGGATGATACGGGCGGATTATTCCAGTGAATAGTCTGCAAATGCTGATGAATAGGAGGCTGATATGTATCGTGTTACTCTATTCGCCATAAGCTCTAACCACATCAAGAGCATCCGCCAGATCAGAATTGCGTTAAGGCTGGGGCTTATGGAAGCAAAAAATCTGATTGAGAAAGCGGACCTGCCATTTGTAATGCTTGACGGAGTAGACTTAGAGACTGCATCCCGTGTCAAGGAAATAATCGAAGCGGCTGGTGCATTGGTCGATATAACCGAAAGCAATTATCCCCAACCAATGATCTTCTATCGTCCCGATTTTGAGCAACAATCGCTGGATGAGATCAAATCACCGGTCATAAGAGGTTTATTAGGTCTATTTAAAGGTTTCAGGTGATAATCCAACAGTCTGGCGCATAAATAAGCAATAATTGCGACGGGTGTATCCTAAATCCATGGCAAATTTGGTGTATACTCGGGAACTCTTGGCTGTACAAAGTTGCTAACTTCATGAAAGCAGTCGTTCCTGCAGCATAGAGCTTGGTTACCTTGAATAAGCGATGCACCCGATTGCCAACACGAAATTTGCCCCTGACTTCATCTCGTGGTATACTATCCAAGTAAACGCGCGCCTGTAGCTCAGTGGATTAGAGCATCTGACTTCGGATCAGAGGGTCGGGGGTTCGAGTCCCTTCAGGCGCGCCATTTTTGTGCTCATTATCCTTCGTAAAGTAACGTTATTAACGCGATTGGTTTCCGCCATTTACGCCATTTTTCGGGGTTTCACCCACACGCTTTCCGTCATCTTCCAGCGGTTTATAGATCGGATGATTATATCCCGAGAGCACCACTTTCCCCTGGATTGACAATAGGATCTCCACTAGTTCTTGATGGTCCTCCGCGGTCATCTCGTGCCGGTATTTACCGGATTTGCGAGTTTCAGGGATATATGGCGGGTCGAGGTAGAAAAGCGTCAACGACGCCTCGATCCTTTCTCCAGGCAAGTTCTATATCATAAAAGACAACGCGAACATTGCACGTATCCAGGTCACAGTAACAGATATCTCGTCTACCCCAAATACGGTAACCATAGCCTCTCTTGCAACTGCATACGCAGCTGGGGCTAAGATCGGAGAAGACCCTCAGCCGGTAATGGTCGGCTGTTCCAGCATGACGGGCGGGTATTTACTGAACAGGTATGACGGATATGCCGGACAAACATCACATCCAGCCAGCACCCGTGAGTTTTCCGGTTACCAGACAGGTGTGAGCGATCCAGACAACAGGTATCGCCTGGTAGCGATGTACCCTGTTTTTGTGACCACCGATGATGAACTACGCGGTGAGCTTATTGATGTGTATTCAATTGGTCCAGGAGCAGGTGCGTCCGAGGATGTGCTCGACCTTGGGACGTCCACATACAAAATATTCTATGTAAACGGCGGACCAAGCACTTGGATAGCAGTGAGGGAGTAACAAAGTGGCAGTGAGACCTGGGAAGTTGGTCCGAATAGAAATAAAGGCTGGCGTATATGCGATCCGGAATAAGCTTTTCATCCGCAATCTGAAAGCCATCAGGATAGAAGGAGCCTTGCGGCGTGACGGCACATAGTGGCAAGAAGGTACACACAAACATCAGCCCCCTGAACGCTGGATCTGTCTCACCCAGGTTTCGTATGGCAAGGCCAGGTCAGATCGGACACACTTACGGTATAGTTCCAACTTCAAGTGAAGAATTTAGCCTGCTTGCAGATGTCCTGACCATCTCTGCGATAGTGTCAGGTCTTGTATCAGATGTCTCGATCAGGTTAGATAGCAGAGCAGACATAGATATTGACCTCTTCGCGGCTCTGACAGGAAAGCTCTTGGTGGATGTGGACCTGGCGCTTGCCGTTTCGGAGGCGTTTGGGATCTCTTGTGATCTGACCTCTAGCATCGTACAGCCGGCTATGACTTACGCCGATATCTGGGTCATCGTAGTAGACACGAGCGGTGATGATAACTACACAGTCGAAGGCTATGGGACTACCGGTATCCGAGACCAGAATAATCACATCAGCATCAGGATAATGGAAATCCGTAAGCTCTTTTAGCTGTTCGGCAAAATCAACAGCTTTGCGCCGATCTGTAACGTCGGCATTGCGGCGACCAGTTAAGGG
>JBDKSP010000035.1:0-2401 GCA_039680575.1 Armatimonadota bacterium | reverse complement strand
AATTCCATTAAAAGAGCAACTACGTCAGCTAAGTCCAGCGTCAGAGTCCGTATTAAGAAAGCTGGCTGGGACAACTCTTATCTCGAAAAGATTTTCGTGAGCTAGAATAAGATGCGTTCGCCCTGCTCCAATCATCAACCGAGGAGTTATTTCGCGGGCATTATGATATAATGCTGGCCAGAATATATGAGAAGAGGCTCATCAGCTTGTATAAGCAATCTAGAAGATCCGTATTTGGATCAATGTCGCGTTATCTTGCGGTACCGCCGAATGTGTGCCTACGTATCGAGGACTTTGGGTGCATAGTGTTCGATAAGCTCACCGGTACGCTGGTTGAGCTAGATCGCGATGCCGCGACTATGCTCCATTACATCGATAACTCAGGTTCAGCTGCCGAAGATGTAATCATGTCGCGCTTTGCAGATCAGAATAGCGCTGCCGGCGTTTTAGGGAGGTTGCTTGACCTTGGAATATTGCAGGTCGTTTCTCCTCGTGTTTTACCTGTAGACAGAGCCGTATCGCCGATCCCTTGGCCATCAGGACCGCAACTTGCTGCACCGGAGACTGTACATTGGGCAATTACCTATCGGTGCAATCAGAACTGCCCGGATTGTTATGCCCGACGACACATCCATAGCTTTGCGGATGAACTCGATACGACAGCCGCCGCGCAATTGGTGGATATGCTGGCAGATTGGGGAATCTTCCAGTTGTCCATCGGCGGGGGTGAACCGCTTCTACGTCCCGATCTTGCTTTTATCTGCGAGCATGCACGCCAAAGCGGGCTGGTTGTCCATGTCACCACTGGGTATCACTGCGTAAGCAGCGAACTACTGCACAGCCTGAGAGATACCATTAGTGTTCTACAGATTGGCGCGAAACATCACAAGCTGCTGGAAGGCCCAGTAGCCGAATGCGAGAAGTTATCGAACACCGTTCGAAGCGCTCACGACCTGGGCATCGGCGTTGGAGCTAATCTGATGCTCTCAAACACCGTAATGGTTCATTTCGACGAGCTTATCAATCTTATCGCACAGGCAGGCATCAAAAGGATCACTCTGCTTCGCTATAAGCCTCCCGCAGATCAGTCGCAGTGGATTTTAGAGAATCCGTCGCCGGATAAATGGCGCGATTTTGAGCAACTTTTTTGTGATACAATAAGGCGATATCCTGAGTTAATCTTTCGGGTCGACTGTGCTCTCAGTTTTCTTCAGCGCGGTATTACCTCGGATAATGCGCAGGCGCTGGGTATCCGCGGGTGCGTGGCAGGCGAGCGAATACTTGCTCTTACGCCCGATGGAAGCGCATATCCGTGTTCGCAACTGGTTCGTCCAGGCATGCGGGCAGGGAATTTGCTTATCGATAATCCAAACGATCTGTGGGCATGTTCGAGTGCGATGATTAGCTGTCGGTCTTACCGGGAAAGCGACAAGTTTGCTCAAAGTAAATGCGGAATGTGTGAAGCAAAAGGTCACTGCGGGGGATGCCGGGTATTTGCAGACGATGGGCGGGGCTGCGACCCCGGTTGTCCTGAGTCTTATTAGCGATAGGAGACTACTGAGATGAAGATAATCAGTGTGCGGCGTGGTTTTACATCAGATCACAGCTCTACATCCTACGAGTTTGCAGCGATAGACAGACCGTTGGACGATGAAGCGCAGGACAGTGTCGCATCCCTTTCCAGGAGAGCGGAACCGACCGAAAGGACCGTGGAGTTCGTTTACAATGTAGACGGCTATGACATTCCAGGCGGTTGGAAACCGCTCATGCGCGACTATTATGATGTGATGTACAGCAACGACTACGACTGGGTAACGCTTGCAATGGCATTCAATGCACCAAAAGAACAGCAGGAAGAGATAGCCAATTACGAGTTTGACGGTGGCGACAACCTGGGTGTGAGCGTTTCCGTATTTGATTCGCGCATCATCGTTGCTATCAATTGCATGCTGGATTCCAACGCCCATTATGAATTGACGAAATCACGTCGCAAGCGCGCTTCTGGGGATAAGACTCGGTCTGCAGGCTACATGCCTCGTGATCCTCTTCTCAACCTTCTTGCTCAAGTCCGTAAACAGCTTATGGAGGGAGATTATCGCACCCTCTACTCCGTTTGGGAGGAGTATGGGGAGGATGAGGAAGAACTTGATGATGAGAAGCCTCCGGTCCCACCAGAAAAGCCTGATGGAGATGAAGTGGTAAATCAGCTTAGGGAACTGCTGACTTCGCCGTAAACAGCGTTACTTCACAGATCGAACCAACAATGAACTATACCTATAGATTTTCGGCTGATTAATTAACGGCCAATCATATATTGGCTGTTGCCGAAAATCTTCCGGAAGAGTTTCAGGTATAAGTGTAAAATCAACAGATAAAGCTACATCAGAGAACTTTTATATAG
>JBDKSP010000034.1:0-18817 GCA_039680575.1 Armatimonadota bacterium | reverse complement strand
CTATATAAAAGTTCTCTGATGTAGCTTTATCTGTTGATTTTACACTTATACCTGAAACTCTTCCGGAAGATTTTCGGCAACAGCCAATATATGATTGGCCGTTAATTAATCAGCCGAAAATCTATAGTTCCCACAGCATAAAAATAGCCGAAAATCCATAGATTCAGGGTCCATTTTCTTCCTGGATTCCGAGTCAAGCTCAGTATGACGTTGTTGCTTCGGAACGACATCCACCAATCCCTAAATTTCGTATCCTATCTATCCCAAAATTACCTTGCTGCTTCTGGTCCGATAACCTCTGCGGCTCTTTCCTGCATTCGCAGGGCTGTCTCTTCAGTATAATCGGTATAACCGAGTAGATGAAGTATACCATGAGCCACGAGAAGGTCCAATTCTTCGTCCAGGCTCTTTTCTCTCTCCTCAGCCTGCCGTTTGGCGGTCTCTACAGAGACGACTATGTCGCCCAGCACATCTTCCCGCTCTTCAGGATCCTCAGACTGATAGAACGATAATACATCCGTAGGGCGGTCCTTACCGAGATATTCGCGATTGAGCTCGGTAATGCCTTCATCATCGATAAGAAGTATGCTCACTTCCGATGACTCCGGGCAGCCTTCGGCGCGCAGCATCTTTTCCGCTGTCTCAGTCAGTCTCTTCTGCTTTACCGGAAGTGCCTGCGAGTTCCTGATCAGAATTTCCATTTACCGTTACCTTGCCGTTCTCCGATGAGACGGAGTCCTGATATTCTATCCGGGCATGAAGCGTACCGGCCAGAGTGTGGATAAACGCATCCCTGACGATACCGATGTCACGGAAAGTCAGTTCCGATTCATCCAACTGCCCGTCTCCTAATTTATCTGCGATTATTTTTTCGACCAGCGATTCAAGCAGCGGGATCGTCGGCTTCGCAAGGCTCCTGGATGCTGCTTCCACGGAGTCCGCAAGCATTATTATCGCAGCTTCCTTCGACTGAGGCTTGGGACCTTCATACCTGAACTGCTGTTCAAGAAGCGGCGACGGCTCAATCTGCTCGGTCGCCTGGTTAAAGAAATACTGCACCAGCGACGTCCCATGATGCTGCAAAATTATGTCCTGGATGCTCGGCGGCAGTTTGGACTCTCTTGCGACCTCGAGCCCGTCTTTTATGTGAGATGTTATAACCAGCCCGGAAAGCGTCGGGTTCAGCCGGTCATGCGCGTTTTCTATGCTCTGGTTTTCTACGAAAAAGTGCGGGCGCTTGATCTTGCCGATGTCATGGTAGTAAGATGCAACCTTGGCAAACAGTCCGTCAGCGCCTATCGCTTCCGCCGCTGCCTCAGCCAGGTTTCCGACGGCCATACTGTGTGTGTAAGTCCCCGGCGCTTCGACTACCAGTCTTTTTAGTATCGGTTTGTTCGTATCGGCAAGTTCCAGAAGCGAAATGTGCGTTGTAACCTTAAACGGACGCTCGAGAAGCCATGTAATATACCAGAAAAGCGATGTCGCGGGCAGCGCTACGAGCAATATTGCCCATAAGGAAGAACTTACCATATCGATGGCTGAATCACCAAGCAGTCCGCCCATTATCCAGACAATTGCCACATTCGTGATCGAAATCGCGCCGAGCGCCCTCATCAGGTCGCCGATTCCCCTGATATTTGCTACCGCATAGATCGCGACCAGTCCCGAAATAAGCGTCGAAGCAGCATACCGCATCTCGTAGTTCGTGACGAGCCCGGCAGCGATAGAGAGCACAGCAACGATCATTACTGCAACCTGCGGGTTGAGCAGTGCGGCAAGTACCATCGCGGCGGTAGTCGTGAACATCATCCCTATGTAAGCGAGCTGCACTCCCGATGTGATGCCGAGCATCCCGCCGCCGACTTTGAGCCCCAGTATGCTGACCGTTACGACAAGCGACAGCATCACAAGGAGCCGTGTCGTCCGGTAGATGGGAGGTTGATACCTCGCCAGGTAGATGATTACCAGCCCGACCAAAAACGATACAAGCGCCGTAATAGAGAATATCGTGCGATAGTCCACACGCCGCTGTCTGAGTCCGAGTGCCGTGAACTTCTCGATGTGCTGCCGGGTGACCACTTCTCCCTTTGCAATTACCAGTTCACCAGTCCGTATGTCCTTATAGACGGGTTTCACATTCTCCAGCGCCCGTTCTCTTTCGTCCGCTGTCTTTTCAAAATCAAATATCATGTTGGGGCGGATCACAAGCCTTGCCAGATCAGCCGCCGCTGCCGCATATCTTGTGCTGCCGAGTGATACTTCGGCTGCAGAGCTCACATGCGACTGGATTTTGGAAATCTCGGAGACATCGTCCCTCACTTCTCCGGACATCGACTTCCTGACGAGCGTTATAGTTACATCCTTTGCATGGCTGAAGACTTTTTCCGGCGCCAACACAAGCGTCAGAATCGGCTGCAGCGGCACATTCATTCCCACGCGGTTCTTTATCTGTGCTCTTGCCTGCGCAGCCCGGTTTTCCGCTGACTGCCCCTGGATATTACGGCTGGCGCTGATAGCGTCGAACAGCGCGCTTATATCGCGCAGCGACTGGTTCAGGGCTGTCGGGACGTAATCGTACACCTTGCTGACTGAAGACGCGGCCTCCGCCTGCTGTTTTCTGAACTCATAGGAGTCACTGTATCTGACGGACCTGTGGGCACGGATATTTGCTGGGGCTATATCTCCAGGCGCGAGAGTGACCTTATCAGGGAGCAGATGTATGCAAAGCAGAAAGGACAATATTAAAACAGTGGCAACTGCCAGTCCTGTCCGCTGGATATCTACTCTCCGACGCTTAATGCTTTTTCGTTCGAAGTTCTTTTTTCGACCTCTACTGGGCAGAGGCAAGTGGGGTTTCATATTTGCGGGAATTAACTCTGTAAAATGCGTTCGACAACCCGGCTTACGAGTTTTCCGTCTGCTCGACCTTTTACACGGGGCATAAGCGCGCTCATCACACGGCCACGGTCTTTAAGATCGATAGCGCCGACTTCAGCAGCAGCGTCTTTTGCTAGCTGCTCTATTTCGGCCTCACCAAGTTGTTTAGGCATATAAACGGTCAGGATCTCGAGTTCTTGTGCCTCCTTAGTTGCAATATCAGGACGACCAGCTTTTTCAGCCCCTTCAATGCTCTCGCGTCGACTTTTTGCTTCTTTCGCGAGTACTTCCAGAGTCTCCTCGTCTGTTAGTTCCCGACCTTTATCGATTTCTAAGTTCCTAACTGCCGAGAGGGCGAGGCGAATCGTTGATGTTCTCAACTCATCCCTCGCCTTCATTGCAGTTTTAAGATCGTTTTGTAGTTTTTCTTTATGCGACATGTTTGTCACCCGGACCCGTATCTCCCATTAAACAGAGCCGACGGCTCCAGGCCCAATAAAATCACACAAGGTGCTTAACTTATCTTCCAGTGCGCATCTTGCGCTTTCGAGCCGCCTCGGCCTTACGCCTTTTGTCGCTAGGCTTTTCATAATGCTCATGAGCTCTGGCTTCTTTCAGAACGCCGGTCTGCTGCAGAGCTTTCTTAAACCTCTTCAGTGCGCTGTCAAGAGGCTCATTAGGCTTTACCTGTACCTGTGCCAACCATAATCCCTCCTCCTGAATGCGCTCGGCTTTTTAGCACGCGTCGCGGGTAAGGAGGATTGGCAGTAATAATTAAATAGCTAATAGCCAATTCCGTTTGGACCACATACCCTCTAGCCGTTCGCAGTATTCTCTTCTTGTGTCAAATGACATTATACCCGCCGCGGATGCACAGTGTCAAGCTAACCCGGAGGCCATCCGAGCTCTCGCCCGCCCAACAGATGGAAGTGAATATGCCAGACAGACTGCCCCGCAGCCTCTCCGTTGTTCGTAACCACTCTGTAGCCCGGTTCTGCTATGCCTCGCTCTTTCGCGAGTTTACCGGCTACGGCGAAAATATGCCCGATGAGGCATGCATCTTCTCCGTCAGTTATATCCGCGATCTTTTCGATGTGCTTTTTCGGCACGATAAGGATATGTACCGGCGCTTGCGGGTTCAAATCGTTGAACGCGGCGACCTTATCGTCCTCGTAGACCAGTTTCCCGATCTCACCTTTTGCAATTTTGCAGAAAATACAATCTGTCATCTTTGCATCTCCCCGATTGCGGTTCCGTCTTCGGAGACTCGATCTATCCTCACAGGGACGATCTTTCCGCGAAGGCGTTCGCTCCCGGTGAATCGGACTTCGACATAATTATCGGTTAGTCCCGTCAGAACCTCAGGCCGTTTCGCCTCGACAAGGACATTAATTGTGCGGTTCAACAATCGTTCGGCGAACTGCCGGGCTTGGAGAGTCCCGAGTCCTATCATCTTTTCGCTCCGCCGGGTCTTTTCCGACTCTGGAACCTGTCCCGGCATTTTGGCTGCTTCAGTCCCTTTCCGGGGCGAGTATCTGAACACATGGAGCCGGGTAAAGCCCATCTGCCGGACGAACTCGAAAGACCGCTCGGACGCATCTTCCGACTCGCCTGGAAATCCTACCATTACATCTGTCGTAAGTCCCAGTTCGGGAACGGCTTCGCGCGCTTTTCGGACTGTCCCGGCATATTCCTCCGGCGTATACGGCCTGTGCATGCCTTTCAGCACTCCCCCGTCCCCGCTTTGGAGCGGAACGTGGAGATGACGGCAGACCTTAGGGCTCTCCGACAATACGGACAGGATCTCGTCGTCGATCTCCCAAACCTCTATCGAGCTCAACCTGATACGTTCTATTCCGTCTATCTCAGCCGCCGCGCGGATCAGTTTCGCCAGCCCCGGCTTATACGAGCCGAGCCTTATACCGGCCAGGACAACTTCCTTATACCCGAATCCGGCCAGCGCGCTAAGTTCGCTCAGCACATCGGGAATACTCCTGCTCCACTCCCTGCTCCTCGCATAAGGCACGGCGCAGTAGGCGCAGAACTGGCTGCAGCCGTCCTGAACTTTGACGACCGCGCGGGTTCTGACCCTCGGGCGGACGGCGTGACCGTCTCCAATCAGGCCGGGGAACCGGGCAATGAGCCTCTCAGGGATCGAGTCTTTCTCACCGTTGCCGACTACGAGATCGACACCTTCGATTTCAGCGACTTGTACAGGCTCAAGCTCGGCGTAGCAGCCCGTAGCGATGACGAAAGCCTTGGGGTTGTGCCTTATGGCCTGGCGGATTGCCCTTCTGGACTTGGCGTCGGCCGTACCCGTGACGGTGCAACTGTTTATGATGTAGACGTCGGCAGGCGCAGCGAAGCTTACCGTCGAGAAACCGCTTTCCTCGAGTTTCTCACGGATTTTCTCCGTTTCGTAATGGTTGACCTTGCATCCGAGCGTGTAATAAGCAACTGTAGGCATAATAAACAAAACAAAAAACAAGCGGGCCGCAAAGTCAGCCCGCGAATCAGTCGAGATCCAAGCATATTTTAGTGTTAGCTCCGATAAGCGTCAAGCGGAGGAGCAGTTGGGAACAGAATTTGGAGTGCGGAAGCGACAGCCCGAGAGAGAGCTGGATGCCCGCACCATCGTCGTGCTGAAAATTACCTGACGGCGTACCTGTATAACTGGCCGTCGCCGCAGCTTATGACGACGGTAGTTCTTGAGGGTATTCGGACGAATTTGCGGACGGTTGCGGGGAGTTTGTCCCGCAGGAGCACTTTACCGGACCTGCTCAGGATGTAAATATGCCCGGTGTTGTCGTAGAGCAGCAGGCGTCCGTCTGCACAGGCCTGCAGCAGGTTCCAGTCACCGAACATGCCGCCTTTTTCCCATACCAGCTTCCCACTGCGGTCGAGAAGAACGATGTGGTTTTCCTGGACTTCTTTGTCCTTGTGTACGATGGACTTTTGATAGCCGACCGCGACGAACCTGCCAGCGCGGTCGAGGTCGGCGGTCAACCCGTAGCCCTGGAACTCCTTTACCCATAGCTCGTTCAGCCCGGCATCTTTGAGGTGGACAGAGCATTCAGGCGAATTGCGGTTCGGTCTGGCAGTGACCAGCGCGAAATCCCCGGATGGTGAAATATCCACACTGTAGAGCCGGTCGGGTTTTCCGGAATGCCATGCCATTTTAGTGCCTTCCAGGCTGTAAGCGCCGACCCCTGCGTCCTGCCAGGAACCGAATATGACGGAATTTCCATCCGCCGAGAATTTGATGGAGTTCGGCACCCCGGCCAGCTTCCACCTTCTATAGCGGTGTCTGCGTTCGGAGATCGTATAGATGTAGCAATAGCGCTCGCCGGTGCCGACGGCGAATCTGCCGGGCTCTTCTGATGCAGAGGCACTCCAGACTGCGCCTTTCACGCTGTGCCGCCAGAGCAACTTACCGGATGGCGATATAAAATAGGCTGTAGTGTCTATGAGGTTCAGATAGGAGAATGCGATTGCGGAACCATCCGTGCCGACTGCAGCACAGTCGATTCCAGGAAGAAGCAGCTTCCAAACGGTTTTCCCGCCGTCTCCCAGGCACAGGAGTTTCCCATCTTTGCTCACGAAGACTATGTATTTGCCGTTTGGGGAGCTTGATAAGGAGACCGGGACTCCTAGGGGCCGTTTCCAGACCAGGTTCAGCGAGGCTCCCGCTTCGTCACTGATATCCTTTGTTCCGGCAGCGCGTTCGGCCGGTATCCGTGGTTGGATACACAGGAACATAAGTAGTCCGCTTACAAAGAGCACTCGATAGAGTCTCAAGGCTAATCTCCTCTAGCCGTATTACTCATGCTTTGCCAAAAATCCACTCGTTTCACGAATTAAAGAGGGTGAAGATGTGTTATGGAAGCATCCGGTCGATCTACAGAGTTTTGGCGGTTGATGTAACGAGTAATAAATATCATTTCAGCCAAAACCCATTAAGTATAAGAATAGCATCGGGCCAACACCGTGTCAATCGAGTGTGCATTCAAAGTTTGATTGGGTGCAGATCAGGCTTGACTAAGTGAAAATATTAATGTAGATTGGATCAAGTTGTGCAGTAACATGCTTCGCTAGTTGACAAATGCCAAGGAAGGTACCCCGTTATGCGACTAAAACACGCCATATCCTGTGGAATTGCGGTTCTCGTTGTTGCATCCTGTGCCCTCGCAGCCGGTTCGATGACCCCGGGACGCAGATATTACGCCGATACGGTCTTCTCCTGGTGGCCGACAGCCAAAGACCTGTCACTCTTCCAGAAGTTCGTGGACGAGAGCAAAGAAAAAGGCATGAACTCGATCAGTATAGACGTGCCGTGGAGTATCATGTCAGCGGACGGCCGGTGCGATTTCACCGAAGCCGACAAACGGATCGATTATATAGTCTCGCGCGGAATGTCGGTCTTCATCAGGATCAACATCACGACCATCGGCGGGCAATCACCCAAGTGGCTGACCGATGATATGCTCCAGCGGACCCCGGATGGCAGTGTCTACCGCCGGTCGACCGATGGAGCGACGCTTCCGTCGCTTGCACATCCAGTAGTCCTTCGGCGCATCACGAGCTTCTGCAGGTCGACAGCGGAGCATTACGGCTTGCGTTACAGGCACACTGCCTCCGGCGAATGCCCAGTCGTGGCGCTGTCTCCCGCATTCAGTCTTTATATGGAGAGCGGTTACTTCCCGGATGCCGATGTGGACTACTCGCCGGCAGCTCAGGCCGATTTTTCAACATGGATCAGGTCTTACTACAAGTCCCTTGCGGACCTCAATGCAAAATGGGGTCGAAGCTATAAGTCCTGGCGGGAAATCAGACTGGCCGATGCTCATAACACCGCGAAACAGCTTTATTTCGAGTTTACTCTCGAAAGAGCGCTCGGTTCGATCGCTGATACGGTGCATAAAGCATCGAGTATCCCCGTGGGGCTCCAGGCAGGGTGTATCTGGGACAATCCCCATAGGCGCACGATGGATATCGGTCGGCTTATGCGCAGGATGGACTGGCTTTTTATGGCGGATGCGCCCGATTTCGACCATGCCTTCTCGATGGACTATGCCCGGTGTTCCGCTCAGGGCAAAATGGTATCGAGCGAGATAGACGCGGCAAGCCATGCGGCAGCTACGAACGGCCGCTACTTCAACCAGGGAGTGCGCGCGTTCGAACATGGCGCTGCCGCCGCTGTCATAGCTAACTGGGACCTCTCAAGCATCAGAGATGACGACAAATGGCCGTTTCTGCACTTCCTTGGAAAACTTGCAAGGAAACCTTCGGCCAACCCCAGGCCGGATAAAGCTATCTATGTCTCGACCTGGGACTTGATCAATAAAACAGCTTCTGTCGATCAGTATCTGCCTGCCTACGAAACACTGTCGGATGGTGGAAAGCAATGTGTGGATGTGCTTTCCGACTATGCGATAGCTGCTGACCCGGCTATTTTGTCGAGATATTCCGAAATCTGCCTTCCGGCCAACTGGACAATTCCGCCGGAGGTGCGAAAGGCGCTCGCCAAGGCCGAAAACAAGCTGAAAGTCATAAAACCTTTAGTAGCAGGTACACTGGACGAATACGGGCGCCCTGCCGATCCGCTCGTCAAGCCGTGAGTTGTGGTTTCGTCTAAATCCTTTCCGTTTGCCGCTATTTCCGGTGGGGTAAGACCTCTGCAGGTGCAAGACTATGGAGGAAAAACATCTGACGGCAGTGGACCTGAGGCATGCCGTTCTTTTTGCTGCATTCGTCTATCTGGCGATCAAATTCATCGATGCCATTGCCGGGATCATACTCGTTTTCGGTATAATTGTGCTGGTGTCGCTCATTCTGAACCCGCTGGTGAGCTGGCTGGAACGGTACAGGGTGCCGCGAATCCTTTCAGCGTCTGTCATCGCACTCCTGGGGTTGAGCGCAATCTTTCTTTTTATCTGGTTTGTCGTTCCTCGTCTGGCCGAGCAGTTTTCCGGGTTTGCCGCTGACTTTCCCTCATACATCGATCACTTGCAGGGATGGCTCCGCAGAGAGATGCCGGGCGCAGCAAAACGCATACCCTCGGCAGATATGCTGGCTGGTGAAGGAATCCGGCGGATAGGCCCGTTTCTGGGCGGACTTGCCGGATACGCGCTCAGCTTTGCCAACCTGCTCGTCAGTCTGCTTATTGTATTTATCAGCACCATCTTTGCTATCTCGAATCCACGGCCTATCGTGCAGGGGTTCCTCGCGCTTTTCCCGCCGGAACCGCGTCAGAAAGTCATAGATACTGTTCAATCCATTTCCTTGCAGATGCGGGCATGGATCTTAGGTACACTCATCAATATGTTCCTGATATTTATCCTCACATGGATCGCCCTGACGATACTCGGATTCAAAGCTGCGTTTCTTTTTGCTGTGCTCGCTGGTGTGCTTGAGCTGGTGCCGATACTCGGGCCGATAGCCGCAGCAGCGCCGCCAGTCCTCATTGCGCTTGTTCAGAACCCTATCTTTGCCCTGTGGGTGGTTGTAATTTACACAATCATCCAGCAGTTTGAGAGCAACGTGCTTGTCCCTCTGGTTATGGGCGGAAAGTTGAGGCAGCACCCACTCTCCATTATCTTCTTTATACTTGTAATGGGCGGTATATACGGCCTGGTGGGGGTCTTCCTGGCCGTACCGACCGCTGCTGTGGCTAAAACGATAGTAAATAAGTTTTATATAGAACCACGCATCGGATCAGAAGAAAACCACCTCGCGGAAGAGGCGGAACAGATTGTTTCAGGAAGGGCCGAGGTATGAGTGGTGCAAGTTTCCACATGAAATCGGAAGGGGTATGTAATTAAACGCTGCATAGAGTTTAACACGGAGATTCACTCTTTTCAGAAGGAGAAGTCAATGGTTCAATATCGCACCCTTACACCGGGAGAACTCAAGCATTCGTTCGATCCAGACCAGTTCGACTTCCAAAGCACCGAAGAGGTACCGCCTCTCGAAGGAACTATCGGTCAGGAGAGGGCGATTACATCCATCGAGTTCGGGCTCGGCATAGATACCCATGGGTTCAATCTGTTCGTCACCGGCCGGACAGGGACCGGAAAGAACACGAGCGTCAAGGAGTTTGTCAACCAGCACGCTAAAAATGAACCAGTGCCATACGACTGGGTCTATGTCTATAACTTCGCCGATCCCTTGAGGCCTATCGCCATTCGAATGTCGCCGGGACGCGCAACCGAGTTCGCGGACGATATGGACCAGGTGGTCTCTACCGCGCGCACCGAACTGCCCCGGGCGTTCGAGAGCGAGAACTACGAGAAGCGGAAAGCCGAGACGATGCAGGCGATTCAGCAGAAACGCGATGCGATATTTACGGGGCTTCAGCAGCAGGCAGCAGCGCTCGGTTTCTCGATAGAGATGAGCCCGATAGGGATCGTAACAGTGCCGCTCGCGGGCGGCAGGCCGCTTGGCCGGGAGGAGTTCGAAAAGCTCCCCAACGAAGAAAAAGAACAGGTCAAGGAAAAAAGCAACCAGCTCGAACAGATGATTAACCAGGTCGTTTCCCGGATGAGGCAGCTTGAGAAAGAAGCCCAGGAGCGGGTAAACGATCTGGATAAGGAGATCGCCCTATTCGCAGTCGGTCATCTCTTGGAAGACCTGAGGCACAAATATATGGCCTGCGAGGCTGATGCGGAATGCAAGGACATCCTGGGCTACCTTCAGAATGTTCAGGACGATATAGTAGAGCATGTGGAGGATTTCAGGCAGACGGACAAGCGGCAGGTTCAGATGCAGCAGATACCGGGACTCATGGAAGCCGCGGAAGCAGCATTCGACCGCTATAAAGTGAATATTTTCGTGAACAACAAAGATACGCAGGGCGCTCCAGTGGTAATGGAGAACAACCCGACATACTATAATCTGTTGGGCAAAGTAGAGTACCGAGCCAGGTTCGGCATGTTGACCACAGATCACAATCTGATACGTACCGGAGCGCTCCAGCGGGCGAACGGGGGATATCTGATAATCCAGGCGCTCGATGTGCTGATTAACCCGTTCTCCTGGGATGGTCTCAAACGCGCTCTCAGGGCAAGAGAGGCAAAAGTAGAGAATATCGCCGAGCAATACGGCATTATTCCGACCGCAAGCCCCAAACCTGAGTCGATTCCGCTGGATGTAAAGGTCATACTGATCGGGAGCCCTCAAATTTATTACCTCCTCTACCAGCTCGACGACGATTTCCGAAAACTCTTCAAAGTGAAGGCCGACTTCGACATCGAGATGGAGAGAAACAACCCGCATGTCTACCAGTACGCGCAGTTTATCAGCAAACAGTGCCACAAATACGGGCTGAAGCACTTCGACAAGTCCGCCGTGGCGAAAATCGTAGAATACGGTTCGAGACTGATCGAAGATAAGGACAGGATTTCCACCAGGTTTATCGACATCTCCGATATCGTCTCCGAATCGAGCTATTGGGCGGGACAAAACGGCAACGGACATGTGATGGCGGGGGATGTGGAGAAAGCTCTGGAGCAGAAGGAATACAGGTCCCGGATGATAGAGGACAAGATCCAGAGGCTGATCGAAGAAGGCGTGATTATGATCGACGCTGAAGGCTCGATTGTCGGGCAGGCTAACGGGCTTTCCATCTACTCGATCGGGGACTACGTATTCGGAAGGCCTTCCAGGATAACCTGCCGGACGGCAATAGGCCGCGGCGGGATAATAGACATCCAGCGGGAGACGGAAATGGGCGGTCCCATCCACAGCAAGGGGATCATGATCCTGAACGGCTACCTGACCGGGATGTACGCCCAGGACAGGCCGCTGGTGCTCTCTGCTACTATCGCTTTCGAGCAGCTCTATGAAGAAGTGGAGGGAGATTCAGCATCGAGCACCGAGCTTTATACGCTGCTGTCGAGTCTGGCGAACCTTCCGATAAGGCAGGAGGTCGCCATTACGGGTTCGGTGAACCAGAGGGGCGAGGTTCAGCCGATAGGAGGGGTCAACCGGAAGATCGAAGGGTTCTTCGAGGTCTGCAAAGCCAAAGGTCTAAACGGCAGGCAGGGAGTAATGATCCCCCACCAGAACGTCAGACACCTGATGTTGAAAGATGAGGTAATCCAGGCGGTGAGGGACGGCAAATTCAGCATCTGGCCGGTGAAGACTATCGACGAAGGGATAGAAATCCTCACCGGGGTACCCGCCGGGGAGAGAGATGCCGGCGGGCAATACCCGGAAGGAAGCGTCCACTACCTGGTCAACAACAGGCTGCAAAACATGGCCGATAGCGTGAAGGAATTCGGCACGACAGACGGTTTTGCACCACGGGAGAAAAAAGAGAAGGTCCGAACGTCCATGTCGGATGATTGAGATAAGAAAGCGCCCCCTTTGCCGGGGGCGCCACTTCACTTTTTATTTGATGAAAGACAGCCATGCCGTGGACGGCGGGCGCGTTCCCGGCGCTCGAAGATCGAACGGCATTACCGCCGGTTTCGATGACCTGGCGAGAATGTCGCTCCAAGACCCGTTCTCCGGTTCATACCTGTAATCTTCCGCTTCGTGCCGCGGACGGTCCGCGCGGGCGATTACCTGTTGCTCCGTGACAAGTGTCGGAGCAAGCTGCCCGATAGCACTCATATAGTCTTCGGGCTTCTCGTATACGAGAAGCAGGTTAGTCAGTTTTCTGGATGTCTTCGATAAAAACCGGCCGTTAGCGTAAAGCGATGTCGATGAACCACCGTCGAGCATCATAGCCTGGACTGACCCCAGCTTAAGCATGATTTTAGCCAGACGGTGCATGCTTACAGACCTGTTGACCGATACCAGGATGATCTTGTGCGCTGCAGTAATACCTACTGCAGTCCGCTGGGTGCTCCTGAACAACGAAGGGTCTTTGAACCCCTCGGCTCCAGGGTTAAGCGCGATCTGTCCGTTATAGACCAGCGATGGCCCACCGGCAAGGACTGTTTCGTAATCAGACATCCGGCTTCGGTCTCGCAGTTTATGCGGGATGATCTCCGCGCGATTATCAGCCGAGATACAAAGTGCGGGCCCGACGCACCCGGAATGGGCGCGGACTCCGGCGATGACGATATCTCCCGTAGGAAGAAGCGATCTGGTGTCGAAGAAAGTGCCGGTAATGGCGGCTTTCGGTTGAGTCCTGGATACTATCGATGCTGCCGGTTCGGAACTTCCACGACCGGCCTTCGAGATAGCGACGGTTACCTTGACGTCGCTGTTGTTAAGGTCCACGTAAACGACGTGGACAGGTGTTTGGCATGCGACCTGTTTCTGGTAGACGACTCCGGACGCGGATAACGGAGCGGAGCATGCTTGAGCTACAACGATAAAAACGACTAACGCTGCTCGTTTCATCTCGTCCACCTCCTTGGCCGGGCTGATCTTTACAGCTCTTCTATATTATATACTGCCGCAATATGCATACCTGTTCGCCTTTTTATACCTGGTAATTGTACTAGTTTTTGAGAAAACCGGTGGTTTTACGGATGCCTGTCCATATCAACCAGGACTACAGCGTTCTGTTTTCCATAGTTTCGATATGCACTCAGAACCAACCTCTTGCTATCACCAAACCAATCAAATGTCGAATAGCCTCTATAGAAGCACCACCCATTTTTGAGTGACACCATTGTTTTTTTACCACCAGCGCGAAGGATGTAGAAGAAAGGGACTCCCTCGATCTTAGGGTTGAGTAGACTTATTGCAATGGTTGAAGAGTCAGGTGACCATCGGACACATTGGATACAACAGTTGCCAATTGATTCATGGAGCTTGGTGAGTATACGGCCTGTTTTTACATCAATTATAGATATGTCTATGCCGGGCAGTTGTCCTTTTGGAAATACGGCAGCTTTCTTTGCGTCAGGAGAAAGAACCACCTCCATTTTGCCAGTTCCCGTTATTTGTTTGGAGAGTCCGGCTACGGTAGAGCCTTTTTCATAGTGGAGGAGGCAGGTTTTTGGATCGAGCCATATCAGATTGCTACTTCCCTGTTGCCACCTTATGTATTCGCCCAGGTTGTTTTTCACTTCTGCGATGTCACGTTCCGTTGCACCAGTCTCGTAGTTTACTACTCTCAACACTCTGTCTTTCTCGACAGCCAGCAGCGCATAAGGCCCATATGGACTTATGGGGTAGGCGTTGCCGCTTATACCAAAATCGAATAGAACACCTTCGCCGAGACTGTGCACTTTGCTGCTCTTCATATCGACACATAAGGCACTAAGCTCCGATTGGTTGACCGCAACGTACCGGCCATTTGCCCCTGCAATAGAGTAGATTTCATCACCAGGCAAAATTACTTTGCTGGTTACGGCGCCAGAACACTTTATCTCACGCAGCAGTGAGCAATCTTTGCTATGAGTAAGGACTGCAAAACTATCTGGAGATGTACACGCCACATCACAGCCGTATTCACCGGATGGAACGGTCCAGATAACTTTTTGCATCAGTTTGGATTGCAGTGAATGTTGAAAAGCGATCAAACCAAGCACTAACGCCACAACTACGATTACCACGACCACGTAACGCATTTCAAAATCTCCCATTACAAAGCTTAGTTTTTATAAGAGGGTCGTATTCAGCATCACAAAAAATACGTTCTGCTCATACTTTCCGAAAGATACAATATGGAGTGGAAATAAGAGGAAGGGGCCGTCACCGGCCCCATATTTTCAAATCAGCGGCTCATCACGTAGTTGACGAACGTGCTTACGCCGAATCCAGTGCCGCCCTTGGGGCACAGCGGGGTCTCTTTGTTGCTCGAACCTGTGCCGGCGATGTCGATATGCACCCATGGTGTCTTCCCGACATGTTTTTTGATGAACAGTCCGCCGACTATCGTTCCGGCTTCGCGTCCGCCGGAGTTCTTCATATCCGCGACGTCGCTCTTCAGGCTGTCCTCGTACGGCTGATAAAGCGGAAGCTGCCAATACAGTTCGCCGCCATCCTTACCGCTCTTGATCAACCCGTCAACCATGCCCTGGTCCGTGCCCATGATCGCTGCCATATCATTTCCGAACGCTACCACACAGGCTCCGGTAAGTGTCGCGATGTCGATAATCTCGTCCGCATGCTCTTGCTCCGCGAACACAACCGCGTCAGCGAGTATCAGCCTGCCTTCGGCGTCGGTATTGTTTATCTCCACCGTTTTGCCGGAAAGCCCTGCCACTATATCGCCGGGGCGTGTAGCCTTACTGCCGGGCATGTTCTCCGTGGCCGGCATGATCCCAAGAACATTTACCTTCGGTTTGAGCGCGGCTATCGCCTTCATAGAAGCAAGGACTACTGCGGCTCCGGCCATATCGTCTTTCATATCCGCCATGTTCCCGGCTCCCTTGATGTTAAGTCCGCCGGAGTCAAAGGTAAGCCCTTTTCCTACGAGAGCGATTGTCTTTGCATCGCTCGCTCCACGGTAGCGCAAAACGATGAATTTAGGCTCCTCGGCGCTGCCCTTTGCAACGCTCAGAAGCAGGTTCATCCCGAGTTTTTTCATCTCATCCCGGCTGATGACGCGGCACTCGAGCCCAGACTCCTTCGCAACCGACATCGCGTGTTCGGCGAGGACGGTCGGATTGAGAGCGTTTGCCGGCTCATTGGTCAGATCACGGGCGAAATTCTTCGCTTCCGCTATCGCCTGGCCGCGTTCGATGCCGGACTTGATGGCGGCGATCTTTCCGGCATCCGTCTCCACTATATCTATCTTCTCGATGGGATTGGGTTTGGTATCAGAAGTCTTGTATTTATTGAACTGATAGGTGCCCAGGATAGTTCCCTCCGCAATTGCGAGCGCTGCGGTGGTAGGGTCTATCCCGCCGATACCGCCACCATGCAGAATGGTGGCAATGTGCTTTGCGGACAGGTCGCGAGCGCGTTTCGCCGCCGCGGATGCTGCCTTCCGAATTGCGTCCGCATCGAACTCTTCCTGTTTTCCAAGCCCCACTACGACAATCCTCGATGCCTTTACACCAGCACACGGGGTGAGGTCAGTGACCTGTCCTAATTTTCCTTCAAAATTTTCCCGTTCGATAAGCGTGGTAATGGCTCCGCTTACCGCCGCATCGACTGCGCTTGTTCCGCCTCCGGGCTTCTTTACGCCCTCAAACAAGTTGATTACGAGGATATCGCACTCCGCATCAACCAAAGACTGCTGAATTGCTTCAAACCGCATTAAAAACCTCCTCGGTGCTTTCAGTCCCGCCTTAAGTAGTCGGACCTCCCGGGTCAGGCCTGCCGACAAAATGCGCTGCCTGTCGGCTGGCGGGGTATATTTTAAGCCAGAAAAGTGGTCTGCAAATGTGGACCATTCCCGTCCGGACCTTTGTTACTTTATCACACGGTTACACATTTGACAACGCTCGATTTGATAGTGTGTGTATCCCATATTTAAGGTAAAGCAAGTAGGTTCTGCACCTGGTTACGTTCCAAGTGGGCAGCCTATGCTCATTGGACGGGATCATCGAGCCGAGACTCGGGTGAAAAACATCGCTACCATAGCTTTGTATGCACCCTGATAGTTGTTTTTCACCGATTTTACACTTCGGCGTCATCCTGTTATACTAATAGGGAATGTCCGCAAATAGCTGCGGCGGCTTGACAAAAAGGCCCTCCGGTAAATATAATCGAAAGGGCGAGCGGGATCTAAATCTAAAATGGCGATGATACCAGCTAAAGGCGCGGCAGCGCCTAAAAGAGGACCCAGCTCCGTGTCCACGTACAAGACACTCGATTCGCCGGTGCAGTATGTAAAGGGCGTTGGCGAAAGGATGTCCCGTGTACTCGGCAAGCTGGGCATTTTTAACGTACGTGACCTGATTTATCATTTTCCGCGCAGACACGAAGACCGCTCGCATCTTGCGAAAATCGGCAGCCTGCGCGGAGGCGAAGAGGTCACCATAGCCGGTGCGGTAATCGCATCGGACAACGTCCGGCCGCGAGGCGGGCTGGTCCTTACCAAAGTGGTGATAGATGACGGTTCGGGAGTCGCCACGCTCACCTGGTTTAACCAGCATTATTTGAAAGACAAGTTTCTGAAGCTTAGGGGCAAGAAAATCATCGTCTACGGCACGGCGGAGATCGGCCGTTGGGGGATAGAAATCCAGACCCCGGAGTGGGAAGAACTGAAAGAGGATGAGGACCCGCTCTCGTCGAAGAGAATAGTCCCTGTCTATCCTCTTACAGAAGGATTGTTTCAGGGCACGACACGAAAGATTGTATCGAACGCCCTTGATGGATATTTGAACCTGGTTCCAGAGGTTCTGCCGGAAAAGTTACGCGACCGGCTGGACCTGATGGATATAGCTGACGCCATTCGGAACATGCATTTTCCCGAAGGCAAAGAGGCGCTTGAAGCTGCGAGGAAAAGGCTCGTATTCGAAGAGCTTTTTATGCTGCAGCTTGCGCTTGCGCTGAGAAAGCGTGAGATTGATACGCCCGGATCGGGTATATCGTTTGCGATCCCTGAAAACTTAAAAGAGATGTTACACTCCGCGCTGCCGTTCGAACTCACGGGCGCTCAGAAGAAGGTTATTCGTGAGATTAGCGGAAGCATGTCCCGCCCGGACTGCATGAACCGGCTGCTGCAGGGAGATGTAGGCTCAGGAAAGACCGCCGTCGCGATGGCCGCCATTCTGATAGCTGCCGCAAACGGCTATCAGTCCGCGCTTATGGCCCCGACGGAGATTCTGGCCGAGCAGCACTACTTGGGGCTTTCCCAGATGCTCTCCGCGCTCCATGTGAAGGTCGATCTCCTGACCGGAAGCGTCACTGCGAAGAAAAAACGGGAGGCTTGCGAGCGGATCGCATCGGGTGAGACCAATCTGGTCATCGGAACGCACGCAGTCATACAGGAAAATGTCGAATTTTCCAGGCTGGGGCTTGTGATAATCGATGAGCAGCACAGATTTGGTGTTTTACAGCGCGCGGCGCTTAGAGATAAGGGTCTGAACCCTGATGTACTCGTAATGACGGCGACTCCGATTCCCCGGACGCTCACGCTGACAGTCTACGGCGACCTTGAGATTTCGATAATCGACGAGTTACCGCCGGGCCGCAAGCCGGTCCGCACTCACTGGAAGCAGATTGATGAGCGGGACAGAGTTTACGGCGGTGTTCGGAAGCTCGTAGCCGAAGGAAGGCAGGCTTACATCGTCTGCCCGCTGGTCGAGGAGTCCGAAAAACTGCAGGCGAAGGCCGCGACAGAGATTTACGAGCACCTGGCAAATGATGTCTTTTCAGATTTGAGAGTAGGCCTGCTTCACGGGCAGATGAAGACTGCCGGGAAAGAAACAGTGATGTCGGCGTTTCGGGCAGGCGATATCGACGTGCTCGTTGCGACCACGGTCATAGAGGTCGGGGTCGATGTGCCGAATGCCACCGTTATGGTCATTGAGGATGCGCATCGGTTCGGGCTTGCACAGCTTCATCAGCTCAGAGGCCGGGTAGGGAGAGGCGATAACCAGTCGTTTTGTGTAATGGTCGGAGATGCGTCGAACGATGACGCAATCGCAAGACTCAGGGTGATGACACAGACGACGGATGGGTTTATCATATCAGAAGAAGATTTGAAGATCAGGGGACCGGGAGAGTTCTACGGGACCAGGCAAAGTGGACTGCCGGCGCTCAAAGTTACGGACATATTCCGTGATATTCCGATTTTGGAGCTTGCGAGAAAAGAAGCGTTCGAAATGATAAAAATCGATCCGAACCTCGCAAATCCCGAAATTCGGGCGCTGAAGTCCGATATGCTTAAGAAATACGAAGATTTTCAACTCGCAACTATCAGTTGAGAAGTAAGAGTTCAGAATTAGTGAACAATACGTCATGCTGAGCTTGACTCAGCATCCAGGAAAAGAATGGACCCTGAATCTATGGATTTTCGGCTATAGCCGAAAATCTTCCGGGGAGAGTTTCAGGTAATACCTGAAACTCCTTAGTTCAGGGT
>JBDKSP010000033.1:0-32348 GCA_039680575.1 Armatimonadota bacterium | reverse complement strand
TAGTAGCAATCATGGGTAGAGTCCGGCTCCTGCGGAACTCCCCGTGGTCCGGTGGGTCCACGGGGTAGATGGCCGCCACGGAGGACGGCCACTACATCAAGCTGACCCGCTATTAAGACAGGATGTTACTCAGTTATAATTTTTGTATCGAGCTGACCTCATAACTCATACCTCAACACTGTTTTTCTATGTTTATTATCCAACATGCGCGGGCATATAATTCATGGGCTTGGGTGCAAGCCCTATTCATGCTAAACGAAAGGGAGGGGTGGAACGATGCACCGCGAAGAGAGAGAATCAGGGCAGCTCCGGTTCTCCGAACGGGACTTCAAGGTATGCGATTTCTGCGGCGCGCTCAACAGAGTAGAGAACACAGAGTGTTTTATCTGCGGCTGGTACGGTGTGTTCCACCGCGACCCCGATATAGTAAAACAGGCAATAATGGAGTTCGTGGAGCAATACGGCGGCCTGAATGAGAATCTCATCGCTGAAGAACTGCTGCCGGACGAAAGCCGAGGCCCCGGATGGTTCTCGAACCTCATTGAGAAGATAAAGATGTTCCTGAGCGGCAGAGAAACAGCCTGAAGACCAACTGTGACAGCCGAAAAAGCCCGGGATAGCCAATATTCCGGGCTTTTGCAGTTTTCTGCTCCAACGCGCCAAATAACTGCAGGAATTTCCCCGTGAAGAGCTTAACGCAACAGTAGATTGCTTTTTTAAAGGAGTATTCAAAGCTGCAGAAATGGATAAGCTGAGAATAGGGTCTATTGGAGTCTGCGGGCGCGGCAGCCTTGCCAATTACTGGCAGAAGAGTAAGCGCGCGGTTATGGTAGCCGGCGCCGACATCAACGAAAACCACCTGGCAGACTTCCGCAAGAGGATGGGCGACGACATTTTCACGACTACGGACTACCGGGCGCTTCTGGAGAGGAGCGATGTCGACGCCGTAGCGGTCACATCGCCCGACTACTGCCATGAGGAGCATGCAATCGCCGCTCTGCAGGCGGGAAAGCATGTATTCTGCGAAAAACCGCTTGCAATCACTACGGAAGGCTGCGACCGGATACTGGAAGCCTGGAAAGCCTCCGGCAAGCACCTCATGGTAGGGTTCAATATGCGCTACATGAACATCTTCCGTGTGATGAAAGAGATAGTCGACTCCGGCGCGATAGGGGAGATCAAAGCTGTGTGGGTGCGGCACTTCGTGGGCTTCGGAGGATGGTTCTATTACCATGACTGGCACGCTGACAGAAAGAATACTACCTCACTTCTTCTACAGAAGGGCTCGCACGATATAGATATGATCCACTGGATCACGGGACGGTATACGAAGAGGGTCGCGGCGTTCGGAAGCCTCGATTTCTTCGGCGGAGACAAGCCGAACGACCTCAGATGTCCCGACTGCCCGGACAAACGCACCTGCACTGAAGGGAGTTTCGACAATCTCAACCAGTGCGCGTTTAGAAAAGAGGTCAACGTCGAGGACAATAACGTTGTGATAATGGAAATGGAGGGCGGGATCAAGGCATCATACCTTCAGTGCCATTTTACGCCGGATTACCATCGCAACTACGTCTTCATCGGCACTGAAGGAAGGATAGAAAACTCAGAACCGGAAGGCAAGGTCTGGTTGAAGATGAGACGCTCCGTCCCCGGACCGAGTTCAGCAGCGCGCCTGGCGGGTGAGTGCGGTGTATGGAAGGAACTTGCCGACAGGACTTACGACATCAGGCCGGCAGAAGGCACTCATGGGGGAGCCGATCCTATGATATGTGAAGACTTCCTGGATATGGTGCTGCTCGGCAAAGAGCCGGTCGCAACGCCGCTTGCGGGAAGGATGAGCGTCGCCGTCGGCTGCGCTGCCGCCAAGTCCATGCGCTCGGGCGGAATGCCCGTGGATGTGAAGTGAAGGGATTTAGGGATTATTGGTGGAGAATCGTGCTTCTCCCCGTGGTCTGGTAGGTCCACGGTTACTACTCCTGTGGCCCAATAGGTCCACGGGGTAGGGCGAACTGCGGCCCCGAATAACATGTAAATCGCAAAAAGCGCGAAAAAAGATACGAAATGGGGATTAGTGGAGAGATAAAATATTAGCAGTCTCTCCACTGATTCCTGCTGACAACTGAAACTCAAACCACTTTTTTTCGAGCTTCACCGCTGCGGGTTTCGGTTTCGTCCCTGTTTGCAAGCATGTGTTTCATCCTTTGCGCCATGTCGGCAAGCCCTTTCAGATATCCAGCCATGTAACAGGCCTGCACGGTCTGTTCGCGTTCTTTAGCATAGGCCTCTGACAGTTTGTGTATAATGGTAGCGGCATCTTTGTCCGGTTTGCCCATACGCACCAGTTCTTTTTCGAGTTCGCTTACCATGTCGTTTGCCATGATGCTCTCCGGCAAACCGCTGAGTTCCGAAAGAGAATCGATATTCGACAGTTTTATTTCATCTATATCCATCGATACTTCCCCCAATGGATTTTTCATTTCACGTGGTTATCTTACCCTATGTTGCGCATACTGCGACGAGGTCTTGCAAAGATGGTGTGTTAAAAGTTACACTGGGTTTATGCTTTCGAAGAGAATAATCCCCTGCCTGGATGTAAAGGACGGCAGGGTTGTCAAGGGGACCAAATTCGTCGATCTAAAGGACGCAGGGGACCCGGTAGAACTTGCTGCACTCTACGACGCTGAAGGCGCGGACGAGATCACTTTTCTCGATATTACTGCGAGCCATGAGAAGCGCGGCACGATCATAGATGTCGCTAACCGGACAGCCGAAAAAGTCTTTATTCCGTTCACTGTAGGCGGGGGGATTCAATCGGTGGACGACTTCCGTTCGATCCTGATGACCGGCGCGGACAAGGTGAGTGTGAACACAGCAGCGCTGAAGAACCCCAGGCTTATAACTGAAGCCGCTGAAAGGTTCGGCTCGCAGTGCGTGGTCGTCGCGATCGATGCCAGGAGGAATAACGACGGCTCGTGGGAGGTCTACACGCACGGCGGACGCCGGCCAGCGGGAGTCGATGCGATAAAATGGGCAGTAGAGGTCGAAAAACTCGGAGCGGGTGAAATCCTGCTTACCAGCATGGACTGCGACGGCACGAAGGCCGGGTACGACATCGGACTTACAAGGACAGTAGCGGATACGGTCGGTATTCCGGTCATCGCTTCGGGAGGGGCTGGGACACTGGAACATATCTACGACGCCTTAACAGCGGGAGGCGCTGATGCGGCGCTGATCGCTTCCATAGTCCACTACCGGACATATTCAATAAAACAGATAAAGGACTACCTCGCAGAGCGGGGGGTCGCAGTCAGGAGTATTTAGGTTTGAAAGAACTGGTAAAATTGCTCGTTTTCAACGATCAGGGGCTTATTCCCGCCGTTATACAGGACGATAAGTCGGGTGAGGTGCTTACACTTTGCTATATGAACATGGAAGCGCTAGAAAAGACGCTTGAAACGGGGCTGGTACATGTCTTTCGACGGAGCGCCGGACGGCTTATGATGAAAGGCGAGACTTCCGGCCACACGCAGACAGTCAAGTCGATAACTATCGACTGCGAAGGAAAATCGCTCAACATAAGGATCGACCAGAAGGTCGCCGCCTGCCATAGAAACTATTTTACATGCTACTTCCGTGAATATGACCGCGAAACAGGCGAGATTATTGTTCGGGGAGAGCCAGTAATCGAGTAGATATCGACTCTTTTTACGGTATATTACGAATAGTATCGGGATAATAACCCATGGTCGGGAGGTGATAGTTAGGATGCTAAGAAAATTAGTATTGGCTGCCATAATCCTGGCAACCGTGGTCCTGTCTGCAGGATGCTCGCCCGGTGGGTGAGGTGGGTAACTCACTGCCCGGTCCGGGTGGTAAAGAATCCGTAAAGAAAACTTACTATTAGCGATACGAGCGTGAGGCAAGATAGTGCTGTCGCAAACGAGTTGACATGCCTGGGTAGGGATGATAAACTCGACCTAAGGTTATGGACAACCAGAGTTATTATTGAGTTTCAGTAAAGCGGTAATCAGAAATCCATAAAATTATTGGAAATATATTTCGATTAACCCTAAAGATATTAGAAACACCGCCAATAATAGAAGATATACTGAGTAAAATCGAAAAGGCAAACTCTTCGAAAGAAGGGGACGCAAAGCCAATGGAGCTTCCTTAAGCACAAATAGTGCGAGAGATGCCAGCCAGGTTGCCGTTCTTCTTGAGTCGAAGGTCTGCCTTTTTTTGCATGGTGGCCCTGAGATGGAAAGGAAAAGAAGATGAAGATTTCAAGCATCGAGTGCGGTAATGCTGCTGCAAGCGCAACCGAATCCAGGGTAGATGAGAAAATACTGCCGAAGAATATGCCTCGAAAGAGCGCTAGGACTCATATGACACCGCTGGAGCAGGGAATAGCAGTCGCGCAGGACGCATTGAGGGATATTCCCGATATTCGAGAGGATATCGTAAATAACCTGAAAGAACGGATCGCTAACGGCGATTACAAAGTAAGCGGCGAAGATGTTGCGGACATGATGATGCGGCGGAGGGCGGCTGACCGTATCAGATGACGGTTAGACGAAGTATTTGATATACCGGAGGAGAGGCGGTAGTTCATGCCTCTCTTTCTTGGTGTACCGGCATGGAGGAAGAATCGAAGGAATTGGAGAAGTTAATTAATAAGCTCAACAGTTTCGGGAGAAGCGGATGGGAATAATATACGCTGTAGTGAACCAGAAGGGCGGAGTCGGTAAGACAACAACATCGGTCAACTTGGCGGCTTGTGCCGCTGTAGCCGGTGAACGAGTCCTGCTTGTAGATACTGACCCACAGGGGAACGCGACGAGTGGTGTAGGAGTAGTCAAATCCGGGTTGAACGCCTGCATATACGATGTATTGATAAACAGCGAACCGATAGAGAATGTAATAATCAAAACCAACACTCCGAACCTCGACCTTGTACCGGCGAGGCTGGATCTGGCGGGTGCAGACATAGAACTGATGTCGATGATGTCCCGCGAGACAAAGCTGAAGAATGCGCTGGGGCAGGTGATAGACGAGTATGAGATGATTATTATAGATTGTCCTCCATCCCTGGGACTGCTCACAATTAATGTTCTAACTGCGGCAAATTATGTAATATTGCCTATACAGTGTGAATATTATGCGCTAGAAGGGATAAGTCAACTCTTGAGGACTGTTGAGTTGATAAAGCAGCACCTGAATCCGGAACTGGAAATAGCAAAAGTGCTGCTTACAATGTACGATTACAGGACAAATTTATCGCAGCAGGTAGTAAAAGAAGTCCAGACCTTCTTTAGTGATCAAGTGTCTGGGGTCCTTGTCCCGAGAAATGTGCGTTTGTCTGAAGCTCCGAGCCATGGGCTGCCGATAATTGCGTACGATCCGAAATCGAAAGGCGCTGAAGCGTATCGAATGTTCTCCGAAGAGGTGATGGCGTTTGGAAAAGAAAGGGCTAGGTAAAGGGCTTGGCGCGTTAATTCCGGGTGCGGGTGAAACACGTGATAATCGGCCAACGAACGATATACAGATCGATCAGATAGTATTTAACCCGTATCAGCCAAGAAAGAGTATAGACGACGAGAAGTTTCAGGATCTTGTGCGTTCTGTAAGACTGCATGGAATATTGCAGCCAATAGTCGTTAGGAAAAATGGTGACGGAACATATGAACTGGTAGCAGGAGAAAGAAGGCTTAGAGCTGCAACGGCAGCCGGACTCTCACGAATACCAGCAACTATAAAAGAGTATACAAACGAACAGAGCCTGGTAGTAGCATTGATAGAAAACCTGCAGAGGGAAGACATAGGACCTCTGGAGGCAGCACTTGCATATAAGCGACTGATAGATGAATTCAGCCTGAACCAGGATGATGTTGCTTTCAGAATAGGTAAAAGCAGGCCGAGTGTAACTAATACACTCAGATTATTGAACCTGTCAGAAGAAATCCAAAAGAGTCTGGGAAGCGGACAGATATCAGAAGGACATGCTAGATCATTATTGAGTGTAAACGATGCAGACCGTCAAAGATCGATATGGCAGCGTATTATCGGAGAGCATCTATCAGTCAGAGATACTGAACGTCTATGCAGAGAGAAAGTTGCTGAGAATGTTTCACGTGAAACATTACCAGCAGCGAAGACCGCTGTCGAAGAGCTCGACCCCAATATGCTCGATATTCAGGATCAGCTTCGCAGGTTATTCGGCACACGCGTATCCATACGTATAGGCCGCGACCGTGGGAAGATCGAGATCGAGTTCTATAACGAAGATGATCTCAACCGTATATTAGGGCTCCTCGGCACTGTGTGAGTGGAAGGACATTTATGAGTAACCGTACATCGGACAATGTTAATTCTGAGCGGAAATTGTTATCTCCTCACTTCATTCCCACAGTTGCTTTTCTGCTTGCGACTGTCGCAATGTTCTTGCTTGGATGTTTTGTTATTGGCCCCTGGTATAAGAATCATAGCCAGTCTATTGAAACGTGTACGGTGGTGCCGCCTTCTGTGTTGCACGATGGTGAAGAAAGTCCTCTTCCGTCTCACAACCGTTCTCCCAGAGTAACAACGGGGGACGATGTTTCTATAAAAGAGATATATCCACACAAGCCTGCGCAGTCTGATCGTCATTCTGAGACCTCTAAATCTCCGGATTCAAGTGTTACTGTTAATAAATTATCTTCCAATCCTGCCGGTGAGTCTGATGCCTCACCGGCGGTATCGTCAAATACTGTAGATTCATCGAATGCGGAAACAGCTATTCCATCTTCCGTTGAATCGAAGCCCGAATCAGATGCAGATTCCTCTTCTCAACCGCTTCATAGGGTCCACGCCGGTCTGTTTGCAGATAAGGCAAATGCCGATGCATTATCCGCAAAACTAGCATCAGCCGGTTTTGCGCCTGCCGTTCACCATATAGAACGGGATGGACGCCAGCTATATGTTGTTCAGCTTGGCGCTTTTCGCAGCCGAGAGAATGCTGAGGAACTTGCAAAGTCGCTGCGGGACTCCGGGTTCGAGGCAACTGTCACAGTCGATAAATAATTATATGTATTTATCCTTCCCCGCGAACTTTCCCCCAACTTGTCGTGTCTAATTATTGTCTCCTGTAGAGGGTAACGTTATATGCATGACGATGACATGCTGGTTTATGCTTGTCAATCAGGTGATATCGATGCGTTTGAGCAGTTGGTCCGTAAATATCAGGACCGGACCGTCCGCGTGCTTTACCTACTGCTTAGTGATGCGGATGATGCTCAGGATGCAGCGCAGGAGACGTTTATAAGAGCATTTCGATGCATCAAGTCATTCAAGCATAATTCCAGTTTTGGTACATGGCTGCATAGGGTTGCTATAAATACAGCCCGCAATTGGGCCAGGAATAATAAGAGAGGACAAGAGGTCCCTTCGCAGATCGAGGGGGTTACTCCCGCCAATCAACTGAAATCGGATGATCTCCTTGTAGCAAGGGAAAGATCACTTGAAGTCAAATATGCCCTTAGCCGGCTTCCACAGTATTATCGTGAGGCGATTGTCCTTCGCCATTATGATGATTTGTCCTATGAGGAGATCGCTCTCGTGCAGCAGGTTCCTGTTGGAACCGTTAGGTCGAGATTAGCGAAAGCAAGAACGTTGCTCAAACAATATCTTACAGAAGATATCGATAGATCGAATATGTAAGGAGTGTTCGATTATGAATTGCAGACAAGCAAAGAAATTAATACCTCTCGATGCGGATAAGGAGATCAAAGAGGATCTTCATTTCATATTACAGGCTCATCTGGCTGAATGTGAATCATGTTCTGATGCCTATTCTGCATATAAATCTTCTATCGACGGCCTTGAACGCTCACTCCATACGATTACCGATGGAATTACCGCTTCTGATAGTTTTACAACCGCCGTTGCAGGTGAAGCGGCGGCCATTGATGCTCGATATCGTGCCAAATATAGGTTCATATCCGGGTTTGCGTCAAGGATCTTCGATTCCTTCAATAGAAGTAGATGGCTTGCTGCATTCGCATCTATCGCAATAATCATAGCCGTAACAATTGTTATTGGTAATGCAGCTACGAGTGTTCTCAATACTACGCCTGTTGCATCCACAAAGGTAAATCCAGGCCGATTCATTGTGTTTACTGTACATCCTACTACCGATGGAAAGATCGTTGCAGGGGTTGATTCCCGTGGCTATTGCCAGATTACAAGGTCCAAGGAAGAGGCTCTCCGTTGAAAAGGTTTCTTCTAATTATTTTGGGACTAATTATTGCCGGTATTGGCCTTGGTATTCTGGAGGCTGCAAAATGGCTTCACGCACTCTCCGCGCCTGATACTATCTGGCGCGATGTCCTAAATACCATTCAGCAAACAGTATGGTTTCCTTCACTGCTAATAGTAATCGGTCTATTTCTCTTAGGATATACACTAGCGGGTGTATATCCAAGGGGTAATATATTCAGTGTATTTCTCAAAGCTGTTATAGCCATATTATTGGTATTGGCAGCCTTTTTGGCGGTTGTTAAGCTCTCAGCAGTCTTCTATCTGGCGCCCTTCGTGTATATTCCGGCATTTGCGACAGCACTTGCCTTCAGTATAGCTCTTGTATCATATATGTCTTCACCATATTGGATGAGGGATATTCGTATAAGCGCTGTACGTGGATTGGCTGCGGCCGCGGGGTGGGTCATCTTTATTCTGATACTGAAAGTTGCGTTGGATAAAGGTGGTAATTTAGCATTTGGCGGTATAGGTACGTTCAATACCCTTGCATATCCACCGGAATTGCGCTCTTATCCCTATCTATTATCCGATCTAGCCGGCGGATTTCTGTGCGGTTCTTTCATAGGTGCTGCCTTATCATGGGTATTCAGGGGCGATTTGCTCCGAAATGGCATTTTACGAGGCGGACTCCTAGGCGCTTGGGTCTCCGGAACACTCTTTACAGCACATTCCTGCATCGGTTCTTTAATAATGCAGTCTGCATACAGCGAGCGTACCGCTGTTTATGCCAGTATATGCCTTATCCCATTGTCGGGAATTGTTACGGTATTTGGCTTGTTCGTTATACTGCCTGGTATCTCAAATATCAAATACAAGATAACGGTAGTAAGTCTTAGTGCTCTTCTCCTTGCAGGTGCAGCAATCTATGTTTCTGATTCCAGAAATGGAGCTAACCTGTACCTGTCCGCCGTGAAGTCTCATCCAATCAGAACCCGGACATATATTCATTTTATGAGCGATGGTGGATGGAGGAGGACGTTTGAAGCGTATAACGATCTGCACAAGATCATGCTCTGTGACAGGTTGCTGAAGAGGTATCCACGCAGTATATATGCCGCGCACGCATTATATCTGAAAGCAAAGTGCCAGTATTCTTCCTGGAAATTCGATTATGCTATGTATACTCTTGAGCGATTATACAAACGCTATCCGAATTACCACGGGTCTGCCTCAGTGCTTCTGGCTCTTTCCTATCTTGCACAGGAAAACCATGAAAAAGCGGTCCAGTGTTCCAAAGGGATTGATCCGGTACTCACGCGTTGGAGATCCGGTGAGGGAGGCCTGATACTCGGTCATGCTTATGAGCTGCTTGGAAACGAACAGAATGCGCTTGGCCAGTATACATTCTATCTAGTGAATCTGAACGGTTCAAAGCAGGGATCATGGGCGGCTCGCGCGGTACGATACGCTGAGAAGAGGGCGGATAGGGTCAGGGTGCCAGCAATTTCACCATCACCGCGTGCTACCGTTAAGGGCAGGATCATATCGAATGATAAGCCGCTCCCGGGAATATATTTGGCGCTCGTTCAACCACATATCGATGCTTCATCACCTGATAGTACAATGCAGTTCAACAGTGCGCATACTGTACCACTGTGGTTCGGTGCGGGTGCGACAACAGATAGCCGGGGAGTATTCAAGATCAGGAATGTCCCGTATGGTGATTATGAAGTGGTTATAGGATTCGATACTCAGGGAATACCAGCAGGGCATGTAATTTCTAATGGCGTTCCGCCTGTCCACATCGATAAGCAGGCTATCACGTTGTCTGATGTAAGGTTTGTACCGATCGTAAAGTTGATCAGCCCGTTGGATCGGGTGTATACAGGAAAAAGGCCTGTTCTCAGATGGGAACCGTATCCCGGAGCTGCTTTTTTCACTGTTTCGTTATTAATTTGTCCGTTTTTTCGCCCAGCTGTCTCCAGATTTTCTTCATTGCCGGATGGTTACCAATGCTGGACACGCTCCAGAATAAGAGCGACATCTGTTGAGGTATCGCCGGATGGATTTGTTTCGAACACTAAATCAGTAGAGTCCAGGCGCCGTTGTCTGTCTCCTGGCGGCTATTATACCTGGGTGGTTTTTGCTCATGCAAAAAATGGCGATATTATATCTTCGTCGGAGCGCTATTTGCCTGACCGCGAGCCGGTCTTTTCAGTTCAGTCCGACGTTAAGAAGGGAGGATGATTTTAAGAAAACCATACTTGACACAGTTCTCTTTGTACCTATACAATTAAATTTGAGAAGGAGGCGTTCATAAATGAAAGGACGAAGAGGTTTTACACTCATAGAGCTGTTGGTCGTTATAGCGATTATCGCTATTCTGGCCGCTATACTGTTCCCTGTTTTTGCAAAGGCTCGAGAAGCAGCACGTACCAGTTCCTGTCAATCGAACTTGAATCAGATGGGTAAGGCTGTTAAGAGCTACATGACTGACTGGGATGATATGTATCCAACCAATCGGGATCCGAATGGTAATTTGGCAAGTTCCGTAAAGCTTTCACCAGAATCTACAGATCCGGCGATTCCGTTCAAGCCTTTCGAGTACGGTCTTAACTGGGTCGAAGCGCTGTACTCCAATGTTGAAAAAGTGTCGGAGAAAGGCGAAGGACAGTCTGTCTGGAAATGCCCGAATGCGAGAGAGGTCACAAATAATACTTCTGCAGCCACCTCATATGCATTCAACTTCAATTTGCTGGAGCAGCCTGAGTCGATTATATCGATTGCATCGAGTACATTGATGATCCGTGAGATGGACCGTCTCTGTGACGCTGTTTGCCGCCCTACAACAATGTGCGATAACAAGAATCTGATTCCGAATGGTGCTTTCCTGACGAATACTGATCCTCTTCTTGGCTCTTGTAGCCCCAAACTGCATGGCAATGGTTCGATAATTCTGTTCGCTGATTGCCATGTTAAGGTCATCCCTCTCTCGGAGATGCCGGAGAGTATCACAAACGCTTACTGGGATGAATCAGATAGTGGGCCAGGCCATTGGTGGAATGTTCCTAATACCCAAAAGAATCGCAGGAGTGTGGCTATTAACCCATAGCTCCTTCTTTTTCAGAATAGAACGGGCCCCAAGAGTAGATCACTCTGGGGCCTGTTGTTTTTTACCGGTAGTGTCGATTCGTAGAGCATCCGAGAGATATTGGTATAGATGGCTTTACATGCCGCGAATTGTTACCTGATATTCACCAGTCAAGTATAGTAACAAAGAGTTTCAGGTGATGCTATAATGGACTCGATCTACCATTTATCGCAAGAGTGATGCGTATGCCCAAAATATTGATTGTCGAAGACGAACTGCCGCTTCTGCAAACGATAAGCTACAATTTCGAGCAGGAGGGCTACCAGGTCGTGCAGGCGACAGACGGCTTGTCCGGACTGGATGCAGCCCGCCTGGAGAGGCCGGACCTCATCCTGCTGGATGTTATGCTGCCTGGGATGGACGGGCTAGAGGTCTGCCGCCTTATCCGTAAAGAGCTGGATATACCGATAATCATGCTCACGGCCAAATCGCGCGAGATAGACAAGGTAGTTGGGCTTGAAGTCGGCGCTGATGACTACGTCACCAAGCCGTTCGGTATGCTCGAACTGATTGCCAGGGTCCGTGCGGCGCTGAGGCGTGCCAGAACGGAAGTCCGTAAAAACGATATCCTCCGGGCAGGAAATATCGAGATGGATATTCCGAGCCATGTTGTCAGAGTCGATGGCCGGCAGGTCGAGCTCAGGCCGAAGGAGTTCGATTTGCTCCACATGCTGCTTATAAACCGGGGCAGGGTTATGGAACGATCGGCGCTTCTTGAGCGTGTTTGGGGCGAGGATGTATACATCGATGCAGGGACTCTCGATGTTCACGTCAGAAGACTCAGGGAGAAGATCGAACCGGACCCTGGAGAACCGCGCTATATCCTGACTGTCCGTGGTCTGGGTTATAAATTCAGCGAGCAGGAGCTATGATGCGTCGATTTCGGAGTATACGCTGGAAAATGACCATCGGTCATCTGCTCGTAGTGCTTATAACGGTGGCGCTTCTCGGCGTTTATCTGGAAGATCGAACGGAAGACCGGTATATTTCGGGGTTTCGCCGCCAGCTTCAGCAGGAAGCCAGCGCTCTTGGCGCTGTTATGCTGCATACAGACCAGCCCCAGCGCGAAAAGCTTACGGTCAGGATCGGAAAAGGTCTCAGACGCCGTATTACGGTGGTCGGTCCGACCGGCTGTGTGCTTGCAGACTCGCTTCTTGATCCATCCCGGATGCCTTCACATGCCGGGCGTCCTGAAATAGCCGCCGCACTTTCATCAGGCGAAGGATATTCCGTCCGCCGCAGTGGTACTCTCAACTATGACATGATGTATGTCGCAGTCCGCTGCCGGGAAGGCGGTAGGACGGTAGTCGTCCGTATATCCGACCCTCTTTCAGATGTGGCTTCCGGTACTTCACAAATTAGGACTACATTCGCAGTTGCAGCGCTGATCGCACTGATAGTTGCCGGTATCGTCAGCCTTAAGCTCTCAAGTGGGGTAGTTACGTCGATAGTCGGACTGACCAGTACCGCGAGGCGTATTGCACATGGGGATTTCGGGCTGAATATCTCGCTGCCTGCAAGCTCAGGGGATGAAGTAACTGAGCTCGGGCTTACTTTGAACTCTCTCGCAGCCGAGTTAAGAAGGACCGTCCGCCGGCTTCGGGAGGACAATCGAAAGATGGAGACCGTCTTCGAGAAGACGGATAACGGGCTGATCGTTCTCGGCAAATCGGGGCATATTGATGTGATCAATCCAGCCGCAGCCGATATGCTGGAAATCGATAGAGCGTGCGCTGCAGGGCGTACGATTATCGAGGCTACGCTGAACCACGAGTTCGCGGAGTTGATCGAACGAGTGATTCGGACCAATAATCCAGTGACCATGGAAATCCAGATTGCCGTACAGACTGTGAGAACGGCGCGAATTTATGCGACATCGCTCGGTGAGGGTGACCATTCGGATGGTGTAGTCATAGTCATGCATGATGTTACCGCAGCCCGCAGAGTAGATGAGATGAGGCGAGATTTTGTTGCGAATGTAAGCCATGAACTCCGCACTCCGCTTGCATCCATCCGCGCGATGGCGGAAACAGTTGCGCTGCGCGGGAGGGAAAAACCGGAAATCGCAAAGGAATTCTCCGAAAACATCGTAAAAGAGATCGACCGGCTTGTAAGGCTTTCTGACGACCTGCTGGAGATTACAAAAACAGAAGCCGGACAGAGACTTCCCATGGAAGAAGAGTTCAGTATACGAGAAGTAGCAGAAGACGCGACTGCAAAGATCCATCCTTTTGCCGAACGCAAGGGGGTCTCACTTATGATCGACGCGGATCCCGGTATATCGTTACATGCAGACAAGGACGCTATCTGGCAGGTGCTGGTCAACCTGGTAGACAATGCCGTCACTTACACTTCAAGCGGGGGTAAGGTGACAGTCTCAGCAGTAGAGCAGGACGGGTTCGTGACGGTGAGTGTAGACGATACCGGCGCCGGCATTCCCGCCGCAGACATCCCCCGCATATTCGAGCGGTTCTATAGAGTAGATAAGGCGCGTTCGAGGGCGTCCGGCGGTACGGGGCTGGGACTATCGATCGTGAAACATCTTGTAGAATCCCACGGCGGTAAAGTATCAGTTAAAAGCGAACTTGGCAAGGGCAGTGTTTTTACGTTTACAATCCCTGTGAGATAGGGATGAGGGAGAGGTACAGCCTCCCCCGATGCTTACTTTCGCCGCCTGATGAAACCCATCATCAAAGCACCTAATCCGGAAGCGAGCCCGGCAAGTGATCCCGGTTCAGGAACAGCCCCGCTCAGTTTTACGTTGTCCAGCGATCCCGTGTCCGAACCGGTGCGGTATTCACCTCTGATCCAGATGGATGTGACAGACGATAGCACGGTGTTTATGCTGCTGCTTGCTGCTGCAGCTCCGTTGACCGTCCAACCCGCGCCCTGAGCCAGGTTAAC
This sequence comes from Armatimonadota bacterium, assembly GCA_039680575.1. GTDB lineage: Bacteria > Armatimonadota > UBA5829 > UBA5829 > DTLH01 > JBDKSP01. The sequence continues at coordinate 18,055 of JBDKSP010000033.1, read as the reverse complement.
GGAGTAATGCGTCCATTTATTGCCTGGGTTATATGAGGTGTTCAACTTCATGGTGAGCCCACCCCCGGTGATTATAACGTCATCGGCTTCGAACTGGGTATCGGTTGGGGTCTGCATCAAGTCGAAATCCAGGGTGTATCCGTATGCTGCGGACATATTTCCAAGGAACTTGCCCGGGGCGCTCCAATACCATACTCCGCCCTGAACATCATCAGTGGCATAAATAAACCCGCCGGGATTACCTCCTGATGCCGCCCAATAGGGGGCGCTGGACCCTTGCTGGGCATCGCCGGTGATTTTCCAACCGTCGTTATCGTTGTCAAAAGTGCTCGACGCCAGCACGCTGCATTGTGCCATGGAAGCGGACAACAACACGAATAAAGCTGCTGCAGACACTACTTTCAATACTCTTGCCATCAATATCTCCTTACTGAATATTTCAACCATTGCCGAAAATCTTCGGTTAGAGATTCAGGTGTCACCTGAACCCCACTAGTATTTCTACCATGTGGCTGGTGCAAGTTTTGTGCCAGTCGAGCTTATTGCGGTCATATAAAAGAGCTGTGTTATGGAGCGGCGGCTGGTCTCCTCTATGTTGGGGCTATGTACCCGCGTAACTCACCCAGTAGGCTACATGCGGCGAGGTGTCTATCGTGAGTTTTCCATTTTTCAGCGTAACGGGGGGCTTTTCGGTCCCCTCAGGAAGTGATACCTCTATTCTCTTTACGTCCTCCCAATACTTCGGTACATCCACCGCTATTTTGCCGCCGCTTCGTGAATATACAGCTATCCGGCTGTCGGGAAGGCGCATCATCGTGCTGAAATTCGATGCGATGGTAACGCCGCCCTGTACGATGCGATAGCTGGACTTCTCCTTATCGACCTCAACATAATTGCCAGAACCGTAGCTTACCCGCTCTACCGAACCATTCTTCTCGTAGCCGGTTATCGTGCGGTCGGTAAACCCGCTCAGGGGAAGAGTGACCAAATAGTACAGGTCGGTTATCTCCGCGTCCTTTGTGGACTTGCCAAACTCCGCGCTTACCGTCCAGCCGTTAAGAATGATGTCCAGAATGTCTTTGTCCGTGGTCGCAATGTCGCTGATGATAACTTTTCCATGGTAGATCATCGAGACCAAAGGTATTCGCTCCTCAGCAGACCACGCAGAGTCACGGTTTCTGTTGATCCGCCTGAAATAGCTTATTTTGCCGGTGAACGGGGAGGTAAACATGTCCGAAATGACATCAATTCCCAGCTTGTTGAACTCCGAGATGATGCCGAGCTTACCCATTATGCACATTTGTCTGTTCGATGGCGATTTAGGGTTGAAATCCAGTCTTTCGGGATTGTCCGAGAACCTTTCCAGGCGTATCGTCTTCTCTATACCGAGTGAATCCACTGTTATTTCAGCCCGCTCACGCGCAAATTTGGTATATTTCGCTGGGCTGATGGCGTAACCGGGGCCGAGTCCCGCCGCCAGCTCGCCGCAAGAGTCTTTGGCGATTATTGACTCGTCCCAGTCGGGGTTTCCTCTTTCCAAAGTGTTGTAATTGTCAGTTATGCTGACGGTTGCGTTTTCGAGTTTTGCCTGCTGGATCAGGTCTGTAACACTGTTGAGCCCGCTCACCTGCTTGCCGGCGCCGGATGCGCCGGGATCACCGCCCAAGCGCTTCCAGCCGGACAGGTAGACCACCTGCTTCGCTCCACCGGTGAGCTGGTTGACGCGCCGGATCAAATCCAGTGCTTCGTTCTGGCTCATCCAGTCTGTTCCGTCCGAGCTTCCCAGCATAATGCTGTAGATGAAGCTGCCGGTGTAGGTGCTCTTTATATTCCTTGGCGTGATATCCCTAACGAGTGCCGCGCCTGCTGTCCAATCGAGGGGTTTATCTCCATTGGGCTCGACAATAGTTACTGTACAGGAAGAATCGCTCTGTAACAGGAAGATGAGCGGTGGTTTATCCGCTTTAGCTCGCTTGACGAACTCGACCGAAAGCTCGCAGGACTTTGGTTCGATCCAGATCTTCGAGATTATATTGTCGTCAGGAGAGCTGAGTGACACCAGCCCGAGCATCATGTCGCGGTAGATCATCCCGATTGGGACGATGTTGGTCGAATCGATCCTGTGTGTCATCTCGACGGGACTGGCCTTTTCCACATCCACCAGCCGTCCGGAGGCGTAAGGCATGGCAAGCCTGGCTCCTGTTTGGGACGCTTTGACTGAGATGAGCGGTAGTTTTATGGATGATATTCTGAAGTCTCCCAGTTCGTTGAGCAGCCTGGAGGTTACGGTAAGCCTGTTTCCCGCAAGCGAGAAGATCAGCTCGAACTCGACTGTGGGTTTATCCATCCAAATGAAGCTGCAGTGATATACAGCAACAGACGGACTTGACCTGACCTTATATTCCAGCTTTGCTTCTTCTGAGCGTGAGGATTTATAGCTCCCGTCTTTGCCGTCGTAGATGATTACCTCAGGCTCACACCGGTCTACAGCACCCCAAAGGCAGGATTCGCCGCCGGGTCTCGAGGTGAAACTATACGAGACTATTACGGGGTGCGTGGGCTCGAGTGAGACTTCAATTGCGGGTGAGAGGAGTTTTATTGTCTGTTCGGTGATCGTGGGCTCGCACCAGGCTGCCTGCGTACACAGTAGCAATAGGAATAATCCGGTCAGAATGTTTCTCATCAATTAACAACAGGCATCAAACCGCCCGCCCTCCATATTGATCAGACTGTCGATATCGGTTTTGCGTTCCCTGGCTGAAAGAGCAACTGTGGAGTCCTTTATATAAAACCCCGAATTGCGTACGCGCATTGACATAAAACACCGGAGGATGTAAAATACAAGTGGTTCCGAATCCCCATTTTAGAGGTAAGCCGTTGTCTTCCATTAATATCAACGGTGTGCTAGTGTCCTGCGAGGGCGATGGAACCGGACTCCCGATTGTTTTTATCCCAGGGTTGGTCGGCTCCAAGGAGTGGTTCAGCTACCAATTCACGGGTCTACGGGAAAGCTACCGAACCATCAGCTACGATGTCAGAATGGCACGCAGCATGGCCACTTATACATTGGACCTCCTTATAGAAGACCTGGCGCAGCTGTTGACTGCTCTCAAGGTGGAGTCCGCAGTGCTGGTCGGGCACGACTTTGGCGCCATGATCGCGCAGAACATGGCGCGCATTCACCGCGAGCGCGTCGACGGGCTTGTGCTTATATCCGCGTTTTCAGAACTCCATGAAGCCTCTTCGGATGAGATTCTCGATTGGATGTCTCCGGGACCGGTCCGAATTGAATCGGTTTTTCAGTCGATCCTGAGAAGGTATTTGGGACTGAAACCGGCTGCACCGGCTGCTGATATCGGGAAAAGGGAGTGGCTTCAGGCTAACAGCGCCAGGCTGACATCGAAAACTCTCAATGCACGCATAAACCTCATTCAAGAGTTCGATTCCACCAAATGGCTCCCGGATATAGAGTCTCCGACGCTCGTTATAGCCGGAGCGCAGGACAGCGCAGAGTTTCTGGCTCAGGCACAGGTGCTTTATGAGGGAATTCCGAATGCGGAGCTGGAAGTAATAGAAAACAGTGAACACTTTTGCTTCTATATGCGCCATGACCTGGTAAACAGCGCCATAGACGAATTTATGAAAGAACTTTTGAAGGAATTATAGGATGCAGACGCTTTTCGATACGCACGCTCATCTAAACGATAGTCAGCTTGAAGTCGACATAGACGGTATACTCGCCCGTGCCGAGGCTGAGGGTGTGGATCGAATAGCCTGCGTCGCATGGGATATGCCCTCGAGCAGAAGTGCCGTCGAGATTGCAGATAAGTATGAGAATGTCTGGGCAACAGTCGGAGTGCATCCGCATGATGCAAAATCCGTAACGGATGAGTCCCTTACAGAGCTTAGAAAGCTCGCCGTACATCCCAAAGTCGTGGCTTTTGGGGAGATCGGGCTGGACTTTTACAGGGATTTGTCCCCCAGAGATTTACAAGAATCTGTGTTTCGCAGTCAACTGAAGCTGGCGAAAGAGCTTGACATTCCTGTTGTTATTCACAGCCGCGATGCCGGGGCTGATACGCTCAGAATTATTGAAGATGAAGGGCTTCCGGCTGCCGGCGGGGTGATGCACTGTTTCGCTGAGGATACCGAATACGCCATGCGCGTTATCGAACTAGGGATGTATATCGGTGTGGCCGGGCCGGTCACGTATTCCAAGTCCGAGAAGTTAGTCGATGTGGTGCGCGCAGTCCCTGTAGAGAGTCTCCTGATCGAGACCGATTCGCCGTATATGACCCCGATGCCGTACAGGGGAAGGAAGATAAACGAGCCCGCGTTTGTGAAGCTCGTCGCGGAAAAAATAGCGGAGCTGAAGGGTATCGACTTGGATGCCGCAGCCGAGATTACTACCGCGAATGCGATGCGGATGTACAGGGTTTGATGTTTTGAATCGCGAGATGCGCGAAATCGCACGAAAGACGCGAAAGGGGGACTCAGATACTTGGAGAGCAGTGCTTTATCAACCAAAGGGTATGACTTCGAAGATATTACAGGCCGGATAATTGCAGCAGCTATCGAAGTTCATAGGGAACTCGGACCTGGTTTTCAAGAAGTCGTCTACCAGCGCAGCCTGGCATTGGAATTAGAAGCTGCATCAGTTGACTTTGCCAGAGAAGAGAATGTGCCGGTAATGTATAAAGGCAAGCACATAGATACCAGAAGAGTCGATTTCGTTGTTGGGGACTGCATAGTAGAGACCAAAGCTCGAAAAGAGCTATTGCCTGAGGATATGATGCAGACATTATGCTATCTCAAAGCATCCGGCTACCGTTTGGCACTCCTCATAAACTTTGGAGGGCCGAAGATACAAGTGAAGCGCTTTGTAAATGAGCAGGGAAGATATGCTGCGGTTAATTAGCAAGTCTTTCGGCTTAGATTTTCGTGTCTTTCGCGCTTCTTCGCGTTTTTCGCGATTCGAGATGTTGTGCAGAGAGTATTGATATAGCTAGAGATGACAATCCGACCATTTGAACCATCCGACCTCGAGGCAGTGGCAGCTTTACTTGAAAAGACGCTTGTCGCAGACCGGATTCCAAGCGGTCTGTTTCAGCGGAAGGTGCTCTTGGACCCTAATTTCGACTCTAATGGTGCGCTTGTGGCGGTGGAAGACGGCGAAGTGGCCGGGTTCGTCCTCGGAATCGTGAGAAAACTTCCGATCGAGGACCAGATACCGGATTTCGACCGGTCATGGATCACACTTATCGCCGTAGACCCGTCACATCAGGGAAACGGGATCGGGATGGAATTGTTGAGATGCCTTGAACCGTATTTAAAAGAGAAGAGATCGACCAGCGTTTGGGTTTCACCCTACGCGCCGAATTATTTTACCCCCGGCGTGGATGTGAACGCATATCCCGGAGCGGTTGGGTTCTTCAAGAAAAACGGTTTCGAGGAGGTCTACCGGCCTCTCTCGATGGATGCGTCCCTTCCAGGCCTCAAAACTCCTGAATGGGTGTCAGAGAAGGAACAGCAACTCGCAAAAGCAGGAGTCTCGGTGGAGCAGTTCAATCCCGGCCACATATTGCCGCTTCTGGAGTTCGTGAGGGCAGAGTTTGCCGGCGACTGGCAGCGGTACGTGAGGGAGACTATGTCGCGGGTCTCAAGCGACAGGGATTTCCCGAACAGTCTATGGATAGCTGCCGAAAAAGACCGGGTTTTAGGGTTTGCGCAGCATGAGGGGGAGCGATTCGGCCCGTTCGGTGTTGCTGTGAAGGAGAGAGGAAGAGGCATTGGTGCAGTGCTTCTCTTCAGGTGCTTGTATGCGATGAGGGACAAAGGGTTGCACAATGCATGGTTTATGTGGACTGACGATAAGGCTGCAAAACTGTATCAGCAAGCGGGGTTTGTAGAGTCAAGGCGGTATGTCGTCATGAGAAAGGCGCTGGTTAAATAAAGATGATTGATAGAAAAGTTAGCATCCTCGCAATAGGGGCCCATGCTGGAGACGTTGAAATTTCTGCTGGGATGGCTCTTGTGCATCATGTGAACCTTGGCAGAAAAGTGGCGATTTGCCACGCTACGCTCGGGGAGAAAGGGCATCCGACTAAAAGCGTTGAAGTTTATGGGAACCAGAAGCGGGATGAGGCGATGGCAGCGGCGGACGTAATCGGCGCCGATCTATATACGCTGCCATACAAGGACGGTGAGCTCAAATCCAGTGATGAAGTGAAGCTTGCAATCTGCGATGTTATCCGTGACTGCAAACCTGATGTAATACTGACTCACTGGAAATGGTCGATGCACAAAGACCATGTCGCATGTAACACGGCTGTTCCTGACGCTATGTTCTATGCTGCTACCGCAGGGTTCGAACGTATACTTCCGCCGCATCAGGCTAAATCTCTATACTACACGGAGAACTGGGAGGATTACCAGGACTTCGTACCGGAGCTTTATATCGAGATAACCGATGCGGACATCGCAGTCTGGGAGAAGATGGTGCGGAAATACGCTCTCTTCCGTGGGGAAGTCGTGAAATTCCCTTACATAGATTACTATAAGTCGCTCGCGAGGGTGCGGGGGATAGAAGTCTACACCCAAAACGCCACTGCGTTCGGTATCCCGCCCGGGGCCCGCAGGCGCCGCGCCTCGACACTGATGCCGTAGGAGTGCAAATGACCGGTTCCGAGTTTCGAACCTCTAGAGTAGTTCGATGGGTTTTTGTAGTTCTGGCTGTTATCCTCAGCACAGGACTTTTGGCCGGCTGCGCCCGGCAGAAGACCAAGGATAGGGTCACACTGTGCTTCGTCTCCTGGGGGAACGAAAGCGAGGAAAAGAGCCTTCGCTCCCTCATCGCCCGGTTCGAGAAGACCCACCCGAAAATCAAAGTAGAACTCCAGATTACCCCGCACGTCAGGATTTTCGACAAGTTGATGATCTCCACCGCTGGGGGGCGTCCGCCGGATGTCACCCGTGTAAGTTCCATGTGGTCCCATCCCTGCGCCGCGAAGGGGCTTTTTGCAGATCTCGACTCGTTCGTCAAAAGCGACAAGTCTTTCGACCTTTCGGACTTCTACCCGCAGGCCGTCGATGGCTGGGGGAGGCATAAAGGCAGGCTTTACGCCCTTCCGACGGATATAGACATCTATGCGATGTACTACAACAAGAGCATGTTCGACAAAGCCGGGCTCTCTTATCCCGACTGGTCATGGGACTGGGATAAATATGTAGAAGTCTCGAAGAGACTCACGAAAGACTTAAACGGCGACGGCAGGCTTGACCAGTGGGGGACGGCTACGGACATGTTCTGGCAGAGTTATGTTTTCCAGAACGGCGGGCAGGTTGTGAGCAGCGATCAGAAGCGCTGCATGTTATCTCAACCTGCAGCTTACGAAGCGCTCCAGTGGGAAAGTGATCTGATAAACAAATATCATGTCGCCCCTAACTCTGAAGAGAACGCGCAGATTGGTCCTTCGAAGCTTTTTATGATGGGGAAGATCGGGATGTACATAAGCGGAAGCTGGGCAGCGGAGTTGGTGTTCAAGGACAGTCTCAAGGGTTTCACTTACGATGTTGCCCCGTTCCCCAAGGGAAAAGAGCGGGTTACCTTCATCGGCGGCGGCGCATACGCGATAATGAGCCGATCTCAGCATAAGGACGAAGCATGGGAGTTTATCAAGTGGATGACCGGACCGGAGTATCAGAGAGAAAGGGCTATCGACTCGCAGATCATTCCGTCCAGAAGGTCTGTCGCGGAGTCCGGTGCGTACCTCAAACTCGCCAAGCCTCCGGTGCACCGTAAAGTCTTTCTCGATCTGATTCCATATGGAAAACCTGAGCCGTCGGTTTCTATTATGCCTGAGATGAGGGAGATTCTGGACGCTGAAATCTCGCTCGCGCTCCTCGGTAAGGAGTCCGCAAAAACGGCCTGCGAAAAAGTCACGCCGGTCGTGGACCAGTTGTTGAGGCATCAGGATTAGGATGAGTAAAAGGCAAAAACGAGGTCGATTAGCGACTGATGGCACGGGGGATCCATGCCCCGTGCCCGTTTCTGGGACATCCAAGTCCCCTGACCCGTTTTGGCATAATTATACCTTGCAGTTACAGGACCGGTTTTGAGGTTATAAGCAGTGTCACAAAGGTATCGAATACACGAGCGTGAATATCCTTATTTCATTACCAGCACTATAGTCTACTGGCTGCCTGTTTTCAGTAAAAATGAGTATTTCCAAGTTCTGGAAGATAGCCTTGTATATTGTTCACAGAAAAAGGGGCTAAATATCCACGCATATGTTCTTATGCCTAACCATTTTCATTTAATCTGTTCTCAAGAAAATGGAGCACTCTCTAGAGTTATAGCTGATCTTAAGGGATTTACATCTAGGAAGATCATAAAAATGATGCATACAGATGGAAGAGATGTCTGGATTAGGGCTATGAGATCAGCAGGTGGAAAACAAGCGGATTATAAGTTCTGGCAGGATGAGTTTCACCCTGAACAGGTATACAGCCAGAAGTTCTTTGATCAAAAACTGAAATATATACATGAAAACCCTCTTCGGGCTGGTTATGTTGATGATCCTTCTGACTGGAAACATTCCAGCGCGAAGTTCTACTATCAGGAAGTTGATCCTGAAATAGCGATAGCACCACTTACTTGGTAGATCAGCAACGGGTATGGATACCCGTGAAACAGGGTCGGGGCTAGGAACCCCCGACCCATCAAGGCATCAGGATGAGTAAAAGGCAAAAACGAGGTCGATTAGCGCGAAAAGAGGCTTTTGAGGGCTATCTCTGTATAGCTCCGTGGCTCATCGGGTTCCTTTTGCTTACGCTGGGGCCGATGGTCTTCTCGTTCATCATCAGCCTGATGAAATGGGACCTCATCACCCCCGCGAAGTTTGTCGGGCTCGAAAATTACAGAACGATTTTTACCGATGACTTCCGGTTCAGGCAGTCGCTCAAGGTGACGGCGCTTTACGCCGCGTTCAGCGTCCCGCTGGGGCTCATCGGGTCGCTTTCGCTCGCCGTGCTCCTCAACCTAAAGCTCAAAGGCATGCGGTTGTTCCGGTCGATATTCTATATCCCGGCCATACTCCCCGGAGTCGCAGTCACGATGCTCTGGCTCTGGATACTGAAGCCTCAGGGCGGGGTGTTGAACTACATTCTCGGCCTGATGCACATCGGTCCGAAACCGTGGCTTTCAGACCCGGCATGGGCGCTCCCATCTTTCGTCATAATGAGCCTGTGGGGGATAGGCGGCGGGATGATTATCTACCTCGCCGGGCTTCAGGGAGTCCCGACGCAGCTTTACGAAGCCGCCGAGATAGACGGCGCGGGCTCCTGGAAGAAATTCTGGACCGTTACCATCCCGATGATCTCTCCCACGATCTTTTTCAACCTGATAATGGGGATAATCGGCAGTTTTCAGGTGTTTACGGCATCGTTTATCATGACCCCGAACGGCGGTCCGGGATATTCCACCCTGTTTTATGTGCTGTACTTGTATCAAAAGGCATTCAAATATCTTCAGATGGGCTACGCATCGGCTCTTGCATGGATTCTGTTCGCAATCGTGCTCGTGCTCACGCTCCTTGTCTTCAAACTCTCCGGCAGATGGGTCTACTATGAGACGGAGGTGAAACAATGAAGCGAGCGCGGAATGCGAGAGCATCTTTTCTCGGCTATACACTGCTTCTGATCGGTTCAGGAATAGTCATGATCCCGTTTTTCTGGCTGATCTCTACGTCGCTCAAGGACCCGGCGAACATCTTTCTCGACCCGCCGCAGTGGATACCGAACCCAGTCAGGTGGGGGAACTATGCAAAAGCCCTTTCGGTGATGCCGTTCCAGCTTTATCTCCTGAACACGGTCAAGATCACGCTTACCTGCCTCGTGCTTCAGGTGCTGTCATCTTCGATAGTCGCATTCGGCTTCGCCAGGATGCGGTTTCCCGGGAGAAACGCGCTTTTCATCGTGCTGCTCTCGACGATGATGCTACCGGCGCAGGTCACGATGGTCCCGGTGTTCAAAATATGGTCGAACCTCGGCTTCTATGATACATTCGTGCCGCTCACACTGCCTGCGGCGTTCGGTTCGGCGTTTTTCATATTCCTCTTGAGACAGTACTTTATGTCGTTGCCGATAGAGATGGACGAGGCTGCGCGTATAGACGGGGCAGGTACGTTTCAGGTGTGGTGGCGGGTGCTTTTGCCGCAGGTCAAACCCGCGCTTGCGGCTGTTGCGATATTTGCCTTTATGACTCACTGGAACGACTTCATGGGCCCGCTTATCTACTTATCTGATCCTGGCAAACGGACGCTCGCGCTCGCGCTCTGGGCGTTTCAGGGTCAGTACACGACCGATTGGCATCTCCTCATGGCTGCATCGACCGTCGTCATGTTTCCGCTCCTCGTGCTGTTTTTTGCAGCGCAGAAGTATTTCATCCAGGGAGTCGTTATCTCCGGGGTGAAGGGGTAGAAACATCAGGGACGCATCCGTTCTATTCGCGGTATCCATGCCCGAACCCCCATCTGTATTTGGAATGCGCTCAAACGCAGCGAAGGACTCTGTCATTTTGAGGCAATTTCGTTTGTTTGACAACGGTTCCTGTAGCCGATATACTATAACAGAGTAGGGAACCGAGATTGTTTTTGGGAACGGATGTCGGCATCCGCTCCCTAAGTCACGTCTCGAGTTCCCGCTTTTGCTGATTGGATGGAGTAAACAGGTGTTCGAGAGCCTGAGCGAAAAACTTCAGAATGCGTTCAAGCGGCTGACGGGGAAAGGCGCGCTTACGGAGAAAGATGTCGATGAGGCGCTTCGTGAAGTGCGGCTCGTCCTCCTTGAGGCAGATGTCAACTTCCGCGTTGTGAAGGATTTCGTCGCGCGCGTGAAGGAACGCGCTGTCGGCCAGGATGTGATGAAAAGCCTGTCGCCCGGGCAGATGGTCATAAAGATCGTCCACGAGGAGTTGATTTCACTTCTCGGGGGGCAGCAGGCGAAGCTCACGGTAGCCGCTAAGCCTCCGACCGTTGTCATGCTCTCAGGCCTTCACGGAGCTGGCAAGACAACGACCGCCGGAAAGCTTGCGTTCAATCTGAAAAAGCAGGGGAAAAACCCGCTCCTAGTCGCCGCGGACGTATACCGCCCGGCGGCTATCAAGCAGCTTCATACGCTTGGTGAGCAGATCGGGGTGAAGGTCTTCTCGATGGGCGACAAGCAGGACGGAGTAGCCGTCTGCAAAGCTGCGATGTCTGCCGCGGCGAGCGGAGGACACGATTATGTAATCCTCGACGTTGCCGGAAGGCTTTCCATAGACGACGAGATGATGGACGAGTTGAAGCGCATCCGGGCATCGATTCCCGTCACTGAAGTGCTCCTCGTCGTTGATTCCATGTCCGGCCAGGATGCCGTGAATGTTGCAAAGGCGTTCAACGACGCAATCGCAATAGACGGCGTCATTATGACAAAGCTCGACAGCGATGCCAGAGGCGGCGCGGCGCTCTCCATCAAGAGCGTGACGGGAAAGCCGATCAAGTTTGCAGGAACCAGCGAGAAAATGGACGGCCTGGAGCCGTTCCACCCGGACCGGATGGCATCTCGCATTCTCGGAATGGGTGATGTGCTGAGCCTGATCGAAAAAGCTCAGGCCACAGTGACCGAGGAGCATGCCAAGGAGCTCGAAAAGAAGCTCCGTGAGAACCAGTTCGGGTTCGATGACTACCTGAACCAGCTTCAGGAGATGCGCAAGATGGGCCCGCTCGATCAGCTCATTTCGATGATCCCTGGTTTCGGCCAGTTGAAGCAACTGCAGGGGATCAAGGTTGACGAGCATGACATAGGCCAGGTCGAAGCTATAATCCGCTCCATGACAAAAGAAGAGCGGCGCGAACCTGCGATAATAAACGGCAGCCGGAGAAGACGGATAGCGGACGGGAGCGGTACCAGCATTCAGGATGTAAACCGCTTGATAAAACAGTTTGATGAAATGCGGAAGATGATGCGGCAGTTGACGGGCTACGAGGAATCGATGAAGTCCGGAAAACGCAAGAAACTGCCGCCGATGCCGTTCTTTAAATAACACAGTCGTGCTTCTACCCGTGGTCCTACTGGACCACGGGTAGATGAAAAGCGGTCCGAAGCATAATAAACCGAAATTTATTCTTCGGGATGAAAAGCGGTCCCGGAGAATAGGTAAAACTTGGAATTCGAACACTAAATTGGAGGCTATGTATTGGCAGTAAAGATCAGACTGCGCAGAATGGGCGCAAAGAAAAGGCCTTTCTACAGGATAGTAGTGGCCGACAGCCGCACAGCTCGCGGTGGAAGATTCATCGAACAGTTGGGTTACTACGATCCGACCACTGAGCCGCCGATCATGAAGATCGATGAGGAAAAGACTAAACTGTGGCTTGGCCGCGGAGCGCAGCCGACTGACACAGCAAGAGGACTCCTTAAGAAATCGGGCGTAATCGGAGCCGCTCAGACTGAAGCTCCGGTTGTTGAGGAGACTCCTGCACCTGAAGCAGCGCCCAAGAGAAGGAAGAAAGCGGCAGCAAAGACCGAGGAAGCATAGTCGGCTGTCTCTTAAATCTCTCCGATTGGGAGTAGGACAATCTTGAAAGATCTGATTGAAATTCTGGTTAAGGCGCTTGTAAATGAGCAGGACCGGGTCGAGATCATGGAAGTCGCTCATGACGGCGCCGTGACCTACCAGGTCCATGTGGATGAGAGCGACCTGGGAAAAGTCATCGGTAAAGACGGCAAGATCGCCAACGCCCTCCGCACCGTGGCAAAAGCCGCGGCTATGAAGGAAGGCAACAAGGTCTTTATCGACATAGTATCATAAGCAGGCCGAGTATTTCGGATTATGGATGCCGTTTCAGACATGTCTGAAATCAGGGTCCCTGATCTGAGCTTATTTTATGTACCGGTGGAGGACAATGAAGCTTAAACGCGCGGTAACGATAAAAGCGATAGTCACCGAGGAGTTCAAGAGCAATCTGAAGGAAGAACTCACGAAAACGCTTGCCCGGATTGACACGGCAAGCCAGCAGCTCGAATTTCAGCTCCGGCGTTACGTGCCCGAGGTGGCGAAGGCGGACATCGAACAGGCGGGACGCCTGCGCCGGGAGATCGAAGCGGAAATACAGCACCATGAGAGTATGAAGGCTGAGGTCAATGGCAAGCTGAAGGAGATCACTGGGCTCGAGGTAGGGTCCGAGTTTGTCCAGGGCACGATAGAAGGCGAAGTTGATGTCGCGGTCGGGGATAACCTGGTCGAAAAGATGAGCGGCGCAGAGATTACCATAAAAGACGGTATCGTTCAGGAGATCAAAGAGGGTTGACCGGTTCCGGAAAAGAACCTGATGTAGTCATAGGAACGGTAGTTGCTCCGTTCGGCATCAAGGGAGAGGTCAAAGTAAAGATCGAGACCGATTTTCCCGAAAGGTTCGAAGACCAGGAGGAAGTCTGGCTTCAGCCCAAGACCGGACAGGGCCGTTTGGCTCGAATTGAGAGTATCCGCTTCCACCAGGGAGGAGCGCTCATCAAGTTCGAGGGATGCGGCGACCGAAGCTCTGCCGAAGGACTCAGGGGCGCAGAACTCAGGATCGACGAATCGGAGCTTATGGAGCTCGATGCCGGTCAATACTATGTGCACGATATTTTGGGGCTCGACGTATATACTACTGATGGAGAGAATATCGGCAAGGTGACTGATGTGCTGCAGGGAGCCGGAAACGACATCTATGTCACGCCGAAAGCGATGATTCCTGCGGTAAAAGAGTTCGTGCAGGAGATCGATCTGGCCGGTGGCAAAATGATCGTGAAACTGATCGACGGGATGATATCGGATTAGCCCGCTTTATTCGAGAAACGAATAAAGCTCTTGCTAATAAAGCGTTATTCACAGCAAGCGTGAATAACGAGGATTAGGGTTGTATTTTGAAGATTGATGTCATCACCGTCTTTCCGGAAGTTATAGAAGCCGGGTCCGGGTACAGCATAGTCAAGCGGGCGCAGGAAAAGGGAGCCCTTGAAGTTGGGGTCCATGACCTGCGGGATTATACGCATGACAGGCATCGAAGCACGGATGACGCGCCATTTGGTCCGGGCGCGGGGATGGTTATGAAACCAGACCCCATATTCGAGGCGGTCGAAGTTATACGTGAGGGCGAGAAGCCTGGAGAGTCGAAGGTTTTGATGATGACTCCGCAGGGCGAGCCCTATTCGCAGAAGATCGCCAGAGAACTTTCTACCGAAAGCCGGTTGATAATACTCTGCGGACACTATGAAGGCGTGGACGAGCGTGTCCGGGAGCGCCTGGTCGATAGAGAGATCTCGATGGGAGACTATGTGCTGACCGGGGGAGAGCTTCCTGCGCTTGTTTTGATAGACTCGGTCGCAAGGCTCTTGCCGGGTGTGCTTGGAGATGAGGAATCGGCGGTCGAGGAGTCCTTTTCGGAAGGGCTTCTCGAATATCCGCATTATACGAGGCCTGTGGAGTTCCGCGGGTGGCGGGTGCCGGACATCCTGATCTCGGGGCATCACAAAATGATCGCAGAGTGGCGTCGAAGGATGTCGCTGAAACGGACGCTTGAGAGGCGGCCTGAGCTTCTGGAGAAGGCTGCCCTTACAGATAAAGACAGAAAAATATTGCTGGAACTTTTAGAAGAACAGCGGAATACTAAGAAGTTAGAACCTGTAACTCAGGACTCTATTGAGGAGGACGTTAATGCAGATAATTGAGCAACTGGAGCGCGAACAGCTCCGAGAGGATGTTCCGAGCTTCGGACCTGGCGATACCGTTCGTGTGCACGTGCGGGTAGTCGAAGGTGGTAAAGAGCGCATCCAGGTATTCGAGGGTGTAGTAATCGGACAGAAGGACGGCGGTTTGAAGTCCGCTTTCACAGTCCGAAAGATTTCGAACAGCATAGGTGTCGAGCGGGTCTTCCCACTTCATTCACCAAAGATCGCTAAGATCGAAGTAACAAGAAAAGGTGATGTCCGAAGAGCTAAACTTTACTATCTCCGAGGCAGAGTCGGAAAGGCCGCAAGAATCAAGGAAAAGAGATGAGCAACATCACCGAGTGGCTTGCTAATCTGCCCTGGTATACGGTTGTTGTAACGATAATCGTACTTATAGGGATCAGGTTCGCGCTGCTCAAGCGGGGAACGCCCTCGGCTAAGTCCATGGCGGAAATAGCCGAATCCCTCGCCATTGCGATGGGACTCGTATTTCTGATCATAAGGCCGTTCTTCGTCCAGGCATTTTTCATACCGTCTGAGTCTATGGTACCGACGCTTTTGGTGCATGACCATATTCTCGTGAATAAGGCGGTCTACCGGGTGAAAGACCCGCAGCACGGGGATATTGTCGTGTTCAAGGCTCCTCCTGCGGCTCTTAAAATAAGTGGAATGCTGGAATCCGCGCAGACCGATTATATCAAACGTGTTGTCGGTGTTCCGGGTGATGAGATATACGTAGTGCCGGGATATGTCCTTGTGGACGGCAGGAAGTTTGCCCGCTTGGAGATCGAAGATAAAATCGCAAGTAAAGTCGGTTATGAATATCAGTACGATTTCAGAAGCTATAAGATCGACGATTTCTCGGTAAAGCTCACTAAAGACGGGGTTTATGTTCAGGGGAAGCGTATCAGCAACAAGCAACTAGCTGATTATCTTGATATGTTGAACCCTGAAATAGAAATACACCCGGGCTATGTCTGGCGGAACGGGAAGATTCTGAACGAACCGTATATGGCTGAAGACCCGGATGGCGAATATCCTATCCTTAATGATCCGTATCTGTTAGAGGCAGCCGATGCAGGTAAGCTCCAGCTTATCACTAATAACGGCCATGAGCGGATCAAGCTGTCCAAGGGCGAGTATCTTATGATGGGCGACAACCGCAACCATTCGAGCGATGGCCGCTTCTGGGGGCCGCTCGACCGCGACAGGGTTGTCGGCAGGGCGATGTTTACTTTCTTCCCGTTCAACAGGTTCCAGTGGGACAGGTAACGCCTGATCTTATGACTATGCCGGATAACGATCTCTTCAAATACGAGCGCGAAGCGCAGCGATCTGGTCACGCTGAAATAGCAGGGGTTGATGAGGCAGGGCGAGGCCCGCTTGCGGGGCCGGTAGTGGCGGCGGCGGTGATCCTTCCCCCGGACTTCGATCTGACCGGCATACGCGACTCGAAGAAGCTCTCGGAAGCGCAGCGCGAGAGGGCTTATGCGCGGATAACAACAGACGCGAAGGCAGTCGGGGTCGGAATAGTCGGCTCGGAGATCATCGACAAGATAAATATCTTGCAGGCTACATACGAAGCAATGAGGGCGGCGCTCAAAGACATGGGCGCTGCCTTTGATTTTGTACTGGTCGATGGCGACCACGCCATCCCGGACATCGGCGTGGAACAGTCAGCCATAATCGAAGGTGACTCAAAGAGCGCATCCATCGCTGCTGCGTCGATTGTGGCGAAGGTAACGCGGGACTGCATCATGCGCGAGATGGCTAAAAAGTATCCTCACTACGGCTTCGAGAAGCACAAGGGCTATTGTACTCAGGCACACCTGAAGGCCATCGAGGAGCATGGCGCGTGCGCCATCCATAGAATGAGTTTTTCTCCCGTAGCCCGGAAAGTAAACGGCGAATGCCCACAGAAAAGTCTCTTCTAGGAAAGAGGGCCGAAGGACTCGCGGCCGGAGAGCTCACTCGCCGGGGTTATGAGGTCATCGAGACCAACTACCGCTGCCGCTACGGTGAGATCGACATCATCGCGTGTGACCGGGGTTCGATAGTCTTCGTCGAAGTCAGAAGCCGCCGCTCCGATTTTCCCGTCTTCCCCGCTGAATCGGTCAACAGAAAGAAGCAATCGAAGCTCATAATCACAGCAAAACACTACCTTTCCTCCAAAAATGCATCGGATTCGGACTGCAGGTTCGATGTAGTCGAAGTGAAATTCGAGCGTGGAAAACCCGTCTCTGTGGAAATCATCCAGAATGCGTTCGGGGAGTAGACCTTCCTTACTCATCCATACATAAATCCTCAATTTTCTAAAAACCATGGAGGAATCCATTGGCAAACATAATAAGTAGTATTCAACCGAAGTTGGGTAAGATAAATACGTAGTTCCAAGAATGACGTAGACCGTGAGGACTGCATGCAAAATCGCGACCTATCAGCCCGAATCACAGGCTTGACAGTTTTCGCTATCGGCATAGCAATATTAGTAATCTCGTTTATCATCGCGTACAGGTTGTTTACCTTGCCTGCGGACGCACTTGCCATTTCATCTTCGCGAACCGGCGCTCAACCCGCAACGACTGCCCTCAGCCTGTCGGCCCTTTTTATTCTTTATAGAATCGGCCTGCTGTTTATCATGGTGCTAGTGGGTTCCCTTACCGCCGGACGCGGCGTCCAGATGTATTCAGCCGGAGAGTGTCCGCAAAAGGCTATTGAATAGGACCGAAATACTGTTCGTTTCACGACTAATGTATTGTTAGGAGTGCGAAGATGATACATTACCAGACCGGGGATGAGATCGTTCTGAAGATCGATCGACAGGGCATCTGCAACAATGACGGCATAGCTCATCTGCCCGATGAGACTATGGTGGTGATTATCGGAGCGGGAGCGCAGGTCGGCGAGACAGTCGAAGCGGTAATAACCGGAAAACTTCAGACTTCTCTCGGTAACTCCTTAATGGCAAGCGCAAAGATATAGTCTCGTGTCTTAAACGGCAGTACTTTTACTTCCTGCAACTATTGAGTTTTGGCTGAAACGATATTGTTTACGCGTTACATCAACCGCCAAAACCCTTTAGAATAGGCTTAGCCGGAAGACAGGCATAGCAGTGGGCAAGTGGCAGTGCTATGCCTGTCTATCATTATGATAAAGACGGCTGGTCTATCACTATGACAGGGCGAACGCACTGAAATTTGTTTTATGACAATTGCATGCGCGGAGTGACATTTATTACAGATAGGTACTTTATGCATTGATGTCGAAGTAGTCAGTATATCATCTTGGAGGTATGTATATTGAC
>JBDKSP010000032.1:0-20089 GCA_039680575.1 Armatimonadota bacterium | reverse complement strand
CATATATTGTCTGTTGCCGAAAATCTTCCGGAAGAGTTTCAGGTGTAAGTGTAAAATCAACAGATAAAGCTATATCAGAGAACTGTTTATATAACTGTAAGGCTGTTACTTTATCTCCTGAAACTCTATAGAATATCTGAAAGGATCGCATAATGAAGATCGCAAATAATATAATTGAACTTATCGGAAACACTCCTTTGGTGCGGCTGAACAAGGTCGTAGAAGGCTCAGAGGCGGAAATCGCAGCCAAACTGGAGTCGTTCAACCCTGGAGGAAGCGTAAAAGACCGGATCGGCGCCAGTATGATAATGGATGCCGTCGAAAGCGGTAGGCTGAAGCCCGGCGGAACTATCATAGAGCCGACTAGCGGCAACACCGGAATAGGGCTTGCGCTGGTAGCGGCCGCGCTCGGCTATAAAATGATCCTCACTATGCCGGAAACGATGAGCATCGAGCGGCGAAAACTCCTCAAGGCCTACGGAGCCGAGGTTGTGCTTACCCCCGGAACAGAAGGAATGATGGGCGCGATCAAAAAAGCCGAAGAACTTGCCGCAGAGATTCCGAACTCGATCATCCCGCAGCAGTTCGAGAACCCGGCTAACCCGAAAATCCACCGGGAGACAACAGCCGAAGAGATTTGGCGAGATACGGATGGAAAAGTCGACATGGTGATCGGCGGAGTCGGCACGGGAGGGACAATCACGGGCATAGCAGAAGCATTGAAAGAGAAAAATCCTTCTGTTAAGATCATTGCGGTAGAGCCTCAGGGGTCGCCGGTACTTTCAGGAGGACAGCCCGGCCAGCATGGACTACAGGGCATAGGTGCGGGTTTCGTCCCGAAGGTCCTTAAGGCCGAACTCCTTGACGAGATATTCCAGGTAACGGACGATCAGGCGCTCGTGATGGGGAGAAGGCTTGCAAAAGAAGAAGGAATCCTTGCCGGAATCTCCGCGGGAGCCGCAGTACACGCCGCAGTCGAGATCGGAAAGCGGGAGGAAAACGCCGGCAAGCTGATCGTCGTCATCCTGCCGGATACAGGGGAGAGATATTTGAGCACACCGCTCTTCGAGAATTTATAGGAGGTTACTATGCCTGACTCCGAGCTTATAGCAATTACGGGAGCGTTCGGTTACAGCGGGAGGCACATTGCAAGGCGTCTTCTTGCGATGGATAAGCGCGTCATAACACTTACCGGGCACCCCAGGACGGACAGCGAGTTCGGAAACCGGATAGCAGCCTATCCGCTCGACTTTAGCAAGCCAGCCGAGCTTACCGAAAGCCTGAAAGGCGTAACAACCCTCGTCAATACCTACTGGATTCGATTCAGCTACGGCGATATGACCTTCGACAAGGCCGTCGAGAACAGCAAACGGCTGATAAATGCAGCAAAAGATGCCGGAGTCGAAAGAATAGTCCATGTCAGCATCACGAACCCATCGAAAATCTCGCCGCTGCCGTATTACAGCGGAAAAGCCCGCGTCGAAAAGGCGATAACTGAGTCAGGGCTCTCCTACGCGATACTCAGGCCGAACGTGCTCTTCGGGGACGAAGGAATACTCATCAACAATATCGCTTGGATGCTGCGCCACTTTCCAATTTTTACTGTGCCTGGCTCCGGCGAGTATCAAATCCAGCCGATTTATGTCGAGGATCTGGCTGAGCTTGTAGTAAGAAACATCGAGCCTGGAGAAAACGTCGTCTTCGACGCAGTCGGCCCGGAAATTTATACGTTTATCGACCTCGTGCGGCTGATCGCGAACAAAACAGGCCGGAGCGCGAGGTTGATTCACCTTCCGCCCTATGTTGCGCTCTTTATGTCGAGGATCGTGGGCAAGTTTTTGGGCGATGTGGTACTCACGCGAGACGAAGTGGACGGGCTTCATATGAACCTCCTGGTATCAAGCCAGCCGCCGACCGGCTGGACAAAACTCTCAGAGTGGCTGGAGGATAACTCAGACTGGATCGGGACAAGATACATGTCTGAGCTCAAAAAGCATTATCTCTAAGTAGTCTCCGTTTCTAGTAGCAGCCATGGGTAGAGTCCGGCTCTTGCAGAACTCCCCGTGGTCCGGTGGGTCCACGGGGTAGATGGCCGGCACGGAGACCGGCCACTACATCAAGCTGGCCTGCTATTAAGATAGGATGTTACTTAGCTCTCATGGCGAGCTTTCACATAGCCGACATATCTGCTACTTGGCGACGACTTGATGTTATCAACGATTTGAGCTATAATTGTTCTTAGAAATATCAGGAACTATTCCATAGCAGATAAGCGTAGTTCTAAGTGAGTGGAGGCCAAGAAGGTGGAGTTGACCGAGGCGGCGGCCAGCATTGCGCAAAAAGAGGATAGGCAAGCGTTTGATGAGCTCGTGCAGCGGTATCACAAGCAGGCGTATAACATCGCCTACAGGATGACCGGAAACCATGCCGATGCCGAAGATCTCATCCAGGAAGCGTTTATCCGTGCTTTCCGCTTTTTCTCTCAGTATAAGCGGGAACTGCCTTTTGATAGCTGGCTGTATAAAATAATGTCCAATGTCTTTATAGACATGCTGAGACGCCGTCCAAAGGCACATATTCGTTCGCTCGACCAGCCGATTGCAACCGAGGACGGTGAGGCGGCGCCGTTTGAGATAGCGGATACAGCACGCGGACCTGAGGAACTGGTTATGTCACGGGAGATGGATTCCCGCATACAGACCGCTCTGAACTCTATACCTGCGGACTTTCGCCTTGCGGTAATATACGCAGACATCGAAGGACTCTCTTACGAAGAAATCGCGGATGCTATGAGCTGCTCCATAGGAACGGTGAGGTCGAGGCTTCACCGTGGAAGGAAATTGCTCAGAACCCGGCTGAAAACATATAATACTCAGATGGAATAGGTAGGTGGTTTAAGATGAACTGCCGTCGTGTCTCTAACCTGATATCTGCTTACATCGACGGCGAGCTGACCGGAGTCGAGATGCTTGAAATCAGAAGGCACCTTGATGAATGCCAGTCATGCACGCTTCAGTATGAATCGCTGCGCAATGTCAAACAGCGCTTGTCGCGTCTTGCGTACGCGGAACCGCTCGCGGGGCTCGCCGACAGGATCTCCAAACGGCTGGACGAAGTCGCAGTCCCCTGCTATATGAAACTCTGGAACAGAGTCTGGGCTTATGCCCATGCGCGGCTTACACCTGTTGCTGCTGGATGTGTGGCGCTGGGTGCCGTGCTTGTTTTTCTTGTATCCGGTCCGACCGGACAGTCCCAGTTGGTTTCGTCGACTCTGCATCCGGCATTGCAGGCTTCGTCGATACAATTGCCATCGTTTCTTACTAACAACAATGTGTCGCCTGCTTCGATCAGCGTGGATCAGCCCACGGGAATCATTCCCGAACAGCAGCCAGAACAAAGTGGTCCAGAAATATTTTGTCTGACAAGTTTCGATTACAGCTCTCATTAACGTCTAATATACTGGATAAGCTCTTGAGCGTGATTAGGAGGAAATCTAGTTATGTCAACCACAAACCGTAATACCGCCTTGCTTATTTGCGTTTTCAGCCTGCTGCTCGCTGCCGCGCTGATTGGACAGCAGGGCGCCTGGGCTGCAAACACGCAAAACTCTTCAGTGAACTCGGAGCGTGAAGCCCTCATCTCGATCCAGAACGCATTTACATCGATTGCCGAAGAAATCAAGCCCGCTGTTGTCTTCATCACAGCAGAGCGGACCATCACAGCGACCGCGATGCCGTCATTCGATATATTCCGAGGCTGGCCGTTTGGCGATGACTCGCCTTTCTCCGAGCCGAAAACGGAAAAGCGCTCGGCCAAATCATCCGGATCGGGAGTCATCGTCAGAAGCGATAAGAATGTCAGTTATATCGTTACCAATGACCATGTCGTGGCAAGCGCCGATAGAGTGACCGTCAAGCTCGACGACGAGAGAGAGTTCATCGGCAAGGTAACACGCGACCCCCGCACGGATATCGCCATTGTAAAGATAGATGTTGGTAACCTTCCGGCCGCGAAGCTCGCGGACAGCGATAAAGTCAAGGTAGGACAGTGGGCGATTGCTATCGGAAGCCCCTTCCAGTTGACAAACAGCCTGACGGTCGGTGTCGTCAGCGCCGTGATGAGAGAAGCAGCCGTAGCAGACAGCAGCATACCGGAAGGCGGGCGGCTGTATCCTGAACTTATCCAGACGGATGCTTCTATCAACCCGGGTAACTCAGGCGGGCCGCTTGTAAACATCGACGGGGATATAATCGGCATCAACTCGATGATCGAGTCTCCTACCGGAGCCAACGCGGGTATAGGGTTCGCGGTTCCGAGTAATACAGTAAAGTTTGTTATCGATCAACTGATAACTTCCGGTAAAGTTGTACGCGGCTTCCTGGGAGTCGGGAACAAAGACATCACTCCTGCCGCCGCGAAGACTCTCGGCGTGTCGAAAGGAGCGCTGGTCGAATCCGTTTCGAAAGGTTCCCCGGCTGAAGCAGTCGGCATCAAGCCGATGGATGTCATAATCGAGCTCGACGGCAAGAAGGTCGATAACTCGATTGCCCTGCGGCGAGTAGTTCAGTCTATCAAACCCGGTACGAATGTCCCTGTAGTCATCAGGCGCGACGGTAAGCAGCAGACACTACAGATAAAGCTCACGGAGATTCCGGGTGAGTCGAATACGGCTGCACTTGAGAATAAAGCCCAGATCGGCCTTACCGTACAGGAGCTTACGCCTGCGCTTATCGAGAGATTAGGACTGCCTGTAAAGACGACCGGGGTAATGGTCCAGAGTGTAGAAGCAGGTACTCCCGCCGGTAGAGCGCAGCCGGCAATCCAGGTCGGCGATGTCATCACCAGGATCAACAACCTGCAGATAACTAATGTTGCTCAGTATAAGAAAGCTGTAGCCCAGTTGAAATCCGGCGACACCGCTCTGATCGTAATCCAGAGAGACAATACAACGATTATTTCCGAACTTACTATAGACTGACTCCCCATAGCTAGCATAGAACGAAAAGAAGGCCTTGAGGTTGAACCTCGGGGCCTTCTTTTTAGCTGTCAGAGTCAGCTTTAAATGCGAATTACGCGAATGGTGGAGATTTACAGCATACCTTACTTCGAATCTTCCTGAGTCGAGGGTTTGGTCCTGCGGCGGCGATACCGTTTCTGAGGTTTCTTCCCGCTAACATTGGTGTCCTCAGCCTGTTCCACCTGAGGCTCGACTTCAGCAATGACCGGCTGTGGTTCCTCCGCAACTGCCGTTTCCGGCGCAGCCTCGGCTG
Organism: Armatimonadota bacterium; assembly: GCA_039680575.1. Classification (GTDB taxonomy): domain Bacteria; phylum Armatimonadota; class UBA5829; order UBA5829; family DTLH01; genus JBDKSP01. Next base: position 14,819 of record JBDKSP010000032.1, on the reverse strand, counting down.
CCTGCGCGGACGGTTTCCTCCTGCGCCTTCTGGATGAACGCTTGCGTTCCGGTACAGACTCGGGTGAAGCCTCGGCAGAATCCGAAGTCTCTGGTTGACCGGCGGCCTCCACGGCAACGGGAGCAGATGGTTCTTCAGCCTGCGGTCTGGCCTCTCCTTGCTGTGATTTGGATGGCCGCCGCCTGCGCCGTCTGGCGGGCTTGGACTCTTCGGCGGCTTTCGGCTGTAGTTCCAGTTGTTGAACTGGTTCGATGACCGGTTCGGCTGCAACTTCCACTGGTTGAACGGTTACTACGGGTCCTTCGGTTTGAGAAGAAGACTTTCTTCTTCTACGCCTCGACGAACGCTTCTTTTCCGGCGCTGGGGACGTCTCGGTATCAGACACTTCCGGTTCAGCAACCGGCTCAGGAGCGGGAGCCTCCTGTGGCTCACTCGTTATTTCCTTTTCCTGGACCTGTGCGGAAGACTTTGAGCGTCTGCCGCGCCTGCGGTGTCGTTTGCGCTTGTCAGCAGCCGGTTCTTCGGCTACCTGCTCTTCGACAACTACAGCGGATGCTTCCCTTTCGAGCTCGGCGAGGATGTGGATCATCTGCTCGACCGTCTCTATATCGGCTCTGCCTGGTGGGACCGGCGGCTGCTGTTTGACTACCGGTATCTCCGGCTCCGGTTTCCGCTGGCGGCGTGACCTGGACGGTACACCCTTCATTATCTGGATATTATGCGTTCCCGGACCGATCTCGATATTGATATCATATCTGTCTTTTCCATCGACGATGACCCTGCAGGGCTGGTTCAGCCTGGGTGGTATCAACTCCGCCGTCACACCGCGTGGAACCTCTACAGTCATCATTATTCCGCGTTTGCCGATTGTCCAATCGACGGCGACCGGACCCGACTTAGTTGGCACAACCCCTCTGGCCCAGTCCAAATCGGCAGGGTGCGGTTCTATTATCACCCGTCTAGGCTCGCCGGAAGGCTTTATGCCCAGAATATAGGCTTGAAGATGATAAGCCGGTGCGGATGCCGCCCCATAAGAGAGGCAGCCTTCGGTCGTCAGGTATTCCCAGAACGTCGTAGCGCCCTGCGAGAGCATCCCGCCCCATTTGTTACGGATAAGGGACACAGCCTGCTCTGCATACCCGCTTCTGAACAATCCCTCGGCAAGGACAGAGGTAAAATAGGGTGTCGCTATCGGCGGCAGGTAACGGTCAGTGAGGACCTGCCGGTAGATGGACGATTTCTGATAGTGATCGGCGATGTCATAGAGCGCTGCCAGGATATTAGTCTGCCTGGAATAATGCTCTTCGAGCCTGCCGTTTATCCGCGCATCCGCGAAAAGCCCCAGGTTGGGCGACCAGAAATACTTTGCCATCACCATCTTCAGCGCAGACGCCAGCCCTGCCCACTCTTCAGCGTCGGAGCGCCTCTGAAGCGTTTCAGCCATCCGGCATGCCGCTCGTAAAGCGCCTATATAAAGGCAATTGAGCGCCATGACCTCGCCTCGCCGGTCGATCTCAGCCCAGTCGATGAATAAATCGCCGCGAACGTTTGCTAGAAGCCCGTCACTGTCGGTAAACCGCCCAATCCACCTGAGCCACTTTACAACCGCCGGGTAAAGATCGGACAGCAGCCCCTTGTCTTCATCCTGCGCATAGCATTCCCAAACACTCGTCACCCAGATTGCGCCGAAGTCCGGGAAAAGCTCTTTTGTTGCGCTCGGGTAGAGCGCGTAAATAGCGCCGTCTTTGTCCTGAGATGCCGCGATGTGCCTGAGCCCCTGCTTGAGGAGCATGTTATCGCCGAAAACGTAGTACGCGACTCTGGATGCGACAGCTGCGTTGTCCCACCACTGGGCATGCTCTCTCCAGGGGCTGTCGATGTATGTATCCTGCATCGAAAGCCGCGCGGTCTCGGCGGCCGCCTTCCAAATCCTGTTCAAGAGCTCGTCGCTCGACTCGAAGCTGCCCTTCCATTCCACCGGGTAGGAAGTCTCGTGGACAACTACGCGGCTTATCGCGACAGGTTTGGGACAATTCCTGAGATCGAGCTGGATGTACCTGAACCCACGAGGCTCGAAGCCGCTCCACACCTGTCTCCCCTTGCGGAGCAGCAGGCGGTCCGTATAACGGATATCATCCTTGTTCGGTTTCACCCGTCCATCTTCGAGGGCTTCGCTGTAACCGATATCGACCGTGCCGCCGTGCGACCTGGTAAATGCAAGCTCGATGCTTCCGTGCACTTCCCGTCCGAAATCGAGTATTACCGAGACACCGCCGGACTGAGGGACGGTTATCGTGACCGCGTCATCCTTATCGCTTATAAACCTCTCAGGCTTGGAGACGCGCCCGTCAGCAAGCGGAGTGAGGGTTTCGTTTGCCATAAACCCCGGCACATCCTGAGGTAAAAGGTTTTCCGGAAGCGAAGGGCAGTCATGCAGAGAAACTACCGCGGCGGGGTAAACCAATTCTTCGTGAAGATTGGGAATATCTCTCGGGACCAGCCGGTCGAAGGGGTACATGGGGTGTTTTCCGAGGACCACAGCCTGCGGCCACTTGGCGTCTTTGAACTTTACCTCTGTCCACCCTTCCGGTTCGAGTGAGGCATCGTAGACTTCCTGGTAGCCGAGCCTTCGGCTCATTCGGGCTCCGGATGATGTCCATGCAGCGGAGGGAAGAGTCCGCCATGTCTCGTCCGTGACGATCTTCTCACTCCCGTTTTCAAATTCGATATCCGCTTCGCAGATGAATGCGGCTCTTCCGGGGATGTAGCTATATGTGCCCTGCCCCAGATGATGAATAAGAATGGCTATTACATTCTGGCCCTTTGTAAGTAAAGCGCCGATATCATATGTATCATAACTAAGCCGGTGCGGATCGGAAGGAACCGGGCCTCGCCCTACAAAGCTGCCGTTTATATAGAGCTTGTAGCGGCTGTCCGCGGTAATACGAAGCATGGCGCGTTCAGGCTTGTTATCGAGCTTGAACGTTTTTCTTGCGTGCAGGTAGAAATTCCTCGGGCGGCTTTCTCCTTCACACCATATCCAACTGGCGCTCCAATTATCTCTTCCTGTGGACCGGCTGCAATTAGCAACCAATGGTTTTCCCTTGTAACTCATAATCCTTTACTGTCTATTATGATTATGTCATAAATCGCAGCATAGCACAAGCCGCCTTTTTCCGAGGGCAAACGCATCTTATTTCGAGGTGGTCCAAAGATTCTGAATCGCGAAATGCGCGAAGAAGCGCAAAAGACGCGAAAAGCATTATCAAATTCTCGACACCTACGGTGTCGGCTTCGGTGGCAAGCAAACCGAAGCAAGGTAAAAAGGGATTGATGGAGACTCGTGCTTCACCCCGTGGTCCGGTAGTCCCACGGGGTGGATGTCATCCCGAAGATCTCTACTTCAGCCTCAAGCACTGCAAGACGCTCCTTCAGATGCTCGTTTTCCGCTATCAGTTCCTCTCTCGTTCGTGTATCCATACATATTACTTCGGCAAGCCATCAATTTGTACCTTCTTCTATTCGTACAATGCTTAACTTTTTTACATGCTATGGATGAGTGAACTGTTACACGTCCTTTTCGTTATTATTTAATCCATGATATAATACCCAATGTGAAGATGTGTGCAAATTTGTGAATAGTCTCCACATAGGATATATTCCGACCTGCAAATGTAAGAGGAACAATGTTTCCGGCCGCTGAAGTAATCTCTTGAAGAACAACACTTCTCGCAGTTATGGAGGTTTCATTATGTATGCTTCGGTTAGAGATGATATAGTCTTTTTGGGTGGGTTTTCATCCATTGCAGAAGGGCTGAAGGAGCTTGGGTTCAATGCTGTCGAGCTGATAGTAGAAAAGGATTGCACGGTGTTCCCTATCTTTGGCGGGAATGACCGGCCTAATATATCGAGCGATGCAGGGCTTGCGGAGCTTCAAAATCAGCTTGCTAAGGCAAACGCCAAGGTCTCTGCATTACTTATGGGCACAGACTTCGGGGCGGATGATCTCGACGGAGAAATCAACTGGGTCATTAAGACGATTAATGCGGCTGCCAAGCTCAAAGTGCCTGCAGTCAGGATAGATGCGGCTATGCAGGGCGAAAACGAGCTGCCGCTTGAAAAGCGGGTCGAGATATTTGCCGGAGCTATGGACAGAGTCCTCGAAGCTACAGACGGACTGGATGTCGATATGGGTATCGAGAACCACAGTTTCCAGGGGAACCAGCCGGAATTCCTCGACATGCTGATGGACAAGGTGGGATCTCCGAGGCTGGGGCTTACTCTGGACACAGGGAACTTCTACTGGGCAGGTTTCCCTCTGGAAAAGGTGTATGAGATCCTGGAGCACCTCGCGCCGAAGGCCAAACACACGCATGTGAAAAATATCAATTACCCGGCAGAGTTTAGAAACGTTCAGAGAGAGCTCGGCTGGGAGTACGCAAAGTATATGAGCCCGATAAGAGAGGGCGATATCGACCATGCCAGGGTTATTTCCATTCTTGAAAAGGCCGGTTACGACCGTGATTTCTGCCTTGAGGATGAGTCGCTCTGGAGGTTCCCGAAAGAGGAACGTGGTGCCATCCTGAAGCGTGATGCAGATTATTTCAGGGAGATATTGTGATGAATATCACAGTGCGATAAGGAGATTAGTTGATGCCGTCTGAAGTCGTAGAGTTAAAAGGGCATATAATAGACTCATTGAGCCTTCCGAGAGTGCTGGACAGTATTCTGGCGCAGGGAGGCCAGTTTGAATTCGAGGAGTTTACTGTCGGAAAGACGCGGTCCGACCACAGTCTAGCTCGAATCCGGGTAGAGGCAGCCACGCGCGAGCAGCTTGAGAATGTGCTCGCGTATATAGAGCAGGAAGGAGCCAACCGGGTCGATCAACAGGATGCAGTGCTTGTGTCCGCTCCCAAGGAGGGAGTTTTCCCTGAGCACTTCTACTGCACTACGAACCTTCCGACGAGCATCCGCGTCAATGGCAAATGGATACAGGTCGAGCCCATCGAGATGGACTGCGGCATTGTGGTTGAAAACGGCCGGGCGAGCGCGGTTGCAATGAATCATGTTCTACCCGGCCAGCAGGTTGTTGTCGGGCATGAGGGAATATATGTCGAGCCCGCGAGCCGGAGAGAGGCGCATGGAACGTTCGAATTCATGAATAGCGCGGTCTCTAGCGAAAAACCCAAGGCGCTGATGGTGGCTGAGGCTGCCCGTTTGATCCGGGAGACGAAAAAGCTCGGTAAGAAGGTGCTTCTTGTCGGCGGTCCTGCGATTGTGCATGCCGGAGCGGGCGAAGCTGTTGCCGGAATGATCCGTGACGGCTGGATCGACGTGCTTTTTGCCGGTAATGCGCTGGCTCTGCACGATATCGAGAGCGCGCTTTACGGTACAGCCCTCGGCGTCAGTATTGAAAAAGGTAAACTTGCGCCGCATGGGCATGAGCACCACCTGAGAGCCGTAAATGAGATAAGGCGGATAGGCAGCATCGCCGAAGCGGTGCGCCAGGGTGTGCTGACGAAGGGAATCATGAGGGAATGCGTGCTCAAAGGAGTACCTTATGTGCTCGCGGGATCGATCAGGGATGACGGCCCGCTTCCTGATGTTATTTCGGATACCCTCGAAGCGCAGGACGCGATGCGCGCGCAGCTTCCGGGGCTCGGCCTCGCGCTGATGGTCGCGACGACGCTCCACTCGATAGCCACAGGGAATATTCTGCCTGCTTCGGTTCACGTGCTCTGCGTTGACATCAATTCAGCGGTAGTGACTAAGCTCTCGGATAGAGGCACCCACCAGGCTGTCGGCGTGGTCACTGACGCGGCGCTCTTCATGCAGGAGGTTGCCGGTAAGCTCAGGGAGGAGCAGGTATGACGAAATTCCTGATGTGTCCTCCCACATATTATGAAGTGTCCTATGAGATCAACCCGTGGATGGACCGGGACCACCCTGTGGACATTGAGCTTGCGAAAGAGCAGTGGAACCGGCTGTACGAAACGCTGAAGTCCCTTCCCAATACAGAAATAGAGCTGATGGAGCCTGAGAAAGGGCTTCCTGACCTGGTTTTTACCGCCAATGCCGGTGTGGTCCACAGCAGGCTGTTCATCCCGTCCGTGTTCAAACACCCGGAGCGGCAGGGTGAGTCGGCGTACTTCACAAAGTGGTTCGAGGACCGCGGTTATCAGATCAAACGGCTTCGCGATGGCTATTTGTGCGAAGGAGCCGGCGATGTACTGAAGGCAAAAGACACATGGTTCGGCGGTTATTTCTATAGAAGCGCTCCGCAGGCGCTTACTGAGGTATCGGAGCTTATCGGAAGCGAAGTGCTGCCGATAAGGCTTGTCGATGACCGGTTCTATCATCTGGACACCTGCCTCTGCCCGGTTGGCGATACGGCGATGTACTACCCCAGAGCGTTCGATGAATATTCGCTCGCGGTGCTGAGGAACCGGTTCCCGGATGCAATCGGAGTCACCGAAGAGGAAGCGCGTGACTTCTCCTGCAATGCTGTAGTTGTAGACAAGTATGTCGTGATGAACAACACAAGCAAGAGGTTATGCGCCGAACTCGCCTCACGCGGTTATGAATGCATAGAGATCCCGCTCTCTGAGTTCCTGAAAGCCGGCGGCTCGGCAAGATGCCTGACGCTCAGGATAGAAGAGTAGGGAACAGATCACAGGGAACAGAATTTTATGCTTCGGGATAACATCCCGAAGCACGAGTCTCCACTAATTCCTTTGGAGTGCGGAAGCGTTAGCTTCCGCTTTTTCATCGACATTCACTATCCGTCATTTTGAAACGCGAATTACGCGGATTTGGCGAATTAACGCGAATGGTGGAGACTTGATGGACCTGGGGATCATGCCCAGGTCTTGTTTCTTGGGCATCCATGCCCCATGAGTAGTATCGATAATGTCGGGCTGCGTGTATTATTTTATGCTTCGAGACCGCAGTTCGTCCCGAAGCACGACATTCACTAATCCAATAAGCAGGCTTCGGCGCAAAAATCGCGCCGAAGTATCGAGATTTATTATCTGGTTCTACTGGTATTCTATGTAGAGGATCTATCGTTTTACGTGTAGATTCAATGTGATTTGATATATATATTCATCCAGAAGCACTACAACGACATGTTCCCGCTGATCTCACTCGTCGAGGACAGGACGAGGGGAAGGAACGAGTTGAACAATGCTCCTGACTTGGGTAAACTGTAGCAATGAAGCACATCGAACATCGAGATTTTATTCCCAGGCTTGTCTTCTGGGAGACTACTGCTGCCTGCAACCTGAAATGTATCCACTGCCGGGCATCGGCTGTCGATTCCCGTCCGCCGGACGAACTCACAGCCGGAGAGTCCTTCGTACTGCTCGACTCCATAGCATCGTTCGCCCGGCCTGTCGTAGTCCTTTCGGGCGGAGAGCCGCTTGTGCGGGAAGACATCTTCGAGATCGCTAATTACGGCACATCACTCGGGCTCAGGATGGTACTCGCGACGAACGGGACTCTAGTGACTCGCGATACCGCGCATCGGATGAAAGAGTCTGGAGTCCAGCGGATAAGCGTGAGCATAGACGGCGCATCAGCCGTAAGTCATGACAGGTTCCGCCGCCAGAGCGGGGCGTTCGACGGAGCACTGAGAGGTATCGAGCACATCAAGGCCGAAGGCATCCCGTTTCAGATAAATACGTCGGTCACGAGGCAGAACCTTGCCGAATTGCCGGATGTTCTGGACCTGGCGGTAAGGCTGGGCGCGGTTGCCCTCCATATATTTCTACTCGTCCCGACCGGGTGCGGTAAAGAGATAGCCGGAGAGGAGATGATAACCCCCGGCCAGTATGAAGAGACTCTTAACTGGCTCTATGACAGGTCCAAAGACTCGCCGGTCAAGCTCAAAGCGACCTGCGCTCCTCATTACTTCCGTATCATGCGCCAGCGCGCGGCGGAAGAAGGGATCAAGATCACACCGGAGACTCACGGGTTCGAAGCGATGACCAAAGGCTGCCTTGCGGGTACGGCTGTCTGTTTTGTCTCGCATAAAGGGGATGTGTACCCGTGCGGCTATCTCCCCGCGCTTGCCGGGAATATCCGCGAGACTTCTTTCCCCGAAATTTGGAAGGATTCCGAGCTGTTCCAAGCACTGAGAGATGAATCGCTGCTTGAAGGGAAATGCGGGCTCTGCGAATTTAAATCTGTCTGCGGCGGATGCAGGGCGCGCGCTTACGCTGAAGCGGGTAGCTACCTGGCAGAGGAACCTTACTGCACATATATACCTTATCGGCTCCATTTTTAAGCTGGAGATTGAGCTGTAACACGCAAAAAGCTCAATTTTTTACAATATTTGAAGTTTTTCCTTTTGAAACCTGGTTATATGCGGTATAATACTTATGACTGCTGGGTGTCCTGGAAGGCGACGGTCGATTGGCCCCAGGCTCAGACACAAGAATTGGAAGGTAAAGACGTCCCTGAGGGTACACTAACCATCCCCCATTCTGAACCAGTCTGAGATCCACAGTTATTTATTAAAAAGTATTGGGGGGTAAGCAAGTGGCCCAGGACAAGACACTGGTTTGTCGCGACTGTGGTGGTGAATTCGTATTTACTGCTGGTGAGCAGGAATTCTTCACAGAGCGCGGTTTCAGTGAGCCGATCCGATGTAAATCGTGCCGCGACGTTCGCAAAGCGCAGAAGAATGATCGCGGTGGCGGTGGTGGATTCGGCGGCAGCGACCGACGAGATCGCTGGTAAGCTTATGAAACCAAAGGGCGGGGAGGTTTCTCCCTGCCCTTAATTTATGTACGGATAATTATTTGAGGGGCTTCTTTTTTATGATCAACATATTGGTCATAGGCAAAAGCGGTTTGGAAAGGTACTTACCGTCTTTGTAGAGCGCGCAGGCTCCGCCGCCGTCCAGGTTCATAGCTTCCACGGCTCCCAGTTCCAGCATAATATCGGCAAACTGCTTCAGCGTTATCGACTTTTCAGCCACCACCAGCAGCAACTCGTTATCAGCGGTCTTCCCGACACCCGCGCGCCACGCTGTGACGGTAAGGCTTCTTTTTGTAAACCCATCAGAGACAGGATCGAGCGCAATCTTGCCTTCGTGTACAAGTCTCGGTCCTGCGGCGAGCCCCGCGCTGTAGCCGGACCATTTGAACCGCGATTTTCCCCTGCGAATGAACTCCACCCTGCCGCTTTTTGTGACCGCTATAGCATTCCGCTGGCTCCCGCGGTTGACCAGTTTGCCGCCGATGACTATATCGCCAAGCGGCCTCATCCGCTTATCGTAATAAGTCCCGTTGATGGCGGCAAATGGGCGTATCCGCTTCATTGCGGAGTCGAATGACTCCTGTCCGTTTGCCGCAAGCGCAGGTTTGATCTCGATTTTATCGTTAATATCCAGATTGACGATCTTTATATGTTTGTCATGGGCTGGACCGGACTTACCTGCGTAAGAGACAGCGACTGCCGCCACTGCAATGAGCAGCAGAAACGCAAACTTGACCGAGCCGGTATTAGAGCGATGATTGGTTTGCAAGATCAAAAAAGTCCCTCCCGAGAAACTATGCCATTAAAAGTTTAGCATTCTGCCGGGGTTGAGTAAAGAGAGCAGGTAAGAGTTCACTCTTACTGAGTACGATTTACTGGGTGCAGATTGCAGTCGTCATTTGGGAGCGGATTATCATGTCGCTGCAGGCTTTGAGCAAATCCTTGCCCTGAAGTGTCCAGGTGCCGAACAGACTCATCAGAGCCGTTCTGGTTGTCGAGCCGTTTTCGGAACGGGTGCCGCCACTTACTTTTCGTGCAATCACCGCCGGTCTTATCGCGCGCTCGGCTGCGTTGTTGCCGGACGGACATCCGTGGTATCCTACGAACGTAAAGAGTTCTCCCAGATACCTGTCGATTCTTTCCGCAAGCACGCGTTGTGGCGCTGAATCGTTCTTCACATAAGGCTCAGCAATCGATAGCAACTTCGATGACACAGCACCCGCACGCGAGCGATGGTTATGTGGTCGGTTATCTCAATTGGAGTCTCTGGAACTTCGATCGTCTGTCGCTTAGAAACAACCCAACCACCAGAAAGCTTGTGACCGCAGTCGGGACACCTGAACTGGGCGAAACCGTTAGCTTCGGTCCCGCATCGAAGCATCTTCTCCACCGCGCTCACAACAGCACTTTCGACATCTTTGGGAACAAAACGACTCAGAATCGGCTTCAGAGCATCCCAATGCTCAGCTATGATTGTCCTTAACAGACTACTCTCATCTCCCATACTCTTATTATCGGCATGGGAGGTTTCACGCTCAAATTGAGCTATATTTTCCTAAGACTGAACTAACCTCTACCCCGTTTCTGATGGTAAATCCATCGATGATGGTCGAACTGGAGGCATATTGTGGAACTGTAATGACATTCCCGGCCTGATTGCCGTCAAGAACAGTTATATTTGTCTTATAGTTTCTAGTTGCAACTGTCTCTCCATCGGTTCCCAGGAACCCCCCGTAGAGACCGACACCGCTCTTATGGGTGATACATCCAATATAAATCCCTGACTTGACCCATACCTGATCACCAGATACAGCAGCGTTTATCCCTGCCTGCACAGTCTTTTTTGCGTTTTCCCAGCTTAATCCATTCAGAGAATCATCTCCATCGGCCTTGACGAATATGGCAGCTGATTGAGATGGAAGAACAAGCAGGAAAATACCGAGTAAAACTGCTGCTAACACGAGATTTCTCTTCATTATCACAGACTCCTTTGACGGTGAGGTATTGTGTACCATTACATATGCAATATATGAACTAAATGCTGGTCTGTCAAGTGGCAATCCATAATTTTGACATTAAACGGCAGCTTAGCGGGCAGAAGAAATGCGAATTTTACGAATAAGCCCCTATACTTGGGAGGCAATATGGCCTAGAATGGCTAAGTAGTAATAGGCAGTGCAGGCTGTGCTGCAAAACTGGAAATGAGGCTGATATTGGTATGGATTTATTCTCTCTCGGCGGCAAGACAGCCGTTGTTCTTGGCGGAGCAGGTGTCCTGGGGACATCTATTTCGGAAGGACTCGCCGGTGCAGGCGCGACCGTAGTGGTATGCGACATGTCAAAGGAACGGGTGGAGTCTACCGTCAATAAGATTACTGCAGCCGGTGCGAAAGCATCTGGATACGAAGTAAATGCAATGAGCAAGGAGTCTCTTGAAGAGACTTGCGGACTCATTACTCAAAAGTTTGGAACGATCGACATTCTTATCAACGCTGTCGGCGGCAACCGGCCTGATGCCACCTGCTATGATGCCGAGGGTTTCTTCAATGCGCCGGCAGACGCTCTTCGAAGCGTCGTAGACCTCAATCTGTTCGGCGGAGCGATCCTTCCCTCACAGGTTTTCGGCAAATGCATGTCCGCGCAGCCAAACGGCGGCGCGATAATCAACATATCATCCATGAACGCGTTCCGACCGCTCACATGGGTAGTCGGCTATTCGGCGGCGAAGGCTGCAGTCAGCAACTTCACCCAGTGGCTGGCCGTATGCCTCGCGCAGAGCGGGCACACCAACCTTCGGGTCAACGCCATCGCGCCGGGATTCTTTCTGACAGAGCAAAACAGGTTCCTCCTGACGGACAAAGACTCCGGTGAACTGACCGCCCGTGGGCAGAGCATTATCGGACACACACCTATGGGGCGATTCGGTGAGCCGTCGGACCTAAACGGCACGATTATCTGGCTTGCCTCTGATGCGTCGAAGTTCGTTACGGGGATCGTCGTGCCGATAGACGGCGGGTTCTCCGCATTTTCGGGAGTTTAAATAATGATTACATCAAACAACATTCCATCCAGTATGAAAGCCGTAGTGCTTGAGAAACCGAACACCCTTACATACAGGGAAATTCCGGTATGGCCGGTAGAGTCTTACGGCGATCCCGACCTGGTTTTAGTAGAAGTCGACTCCTGCGGAGTTTGCGGGTCGGATTTCCGCTATTATGCAGGCGAAAACCCCTGGGCGCAGCACACGCTCGGCCGCCATATGGACAATCCGCCGAATATCGTGCTCGGTCACGAGTTCGCGGGCAAGGTCGTAGCTGTAGTGGACGAGAAAAACGCCCATCTCCTGGGTAAACGGGTGTCTCCGGTCTGCTCAAAAACGTGCGGCGAATGTTCGGACTGCAAGGCCGGACGGCACGAACTCTGCGCCAAGACCGTCCACATGGGTCACGGACAGGGCTGGGGAGTGCAGCCGTTCTATCCCGGCGCTTACGCGCAGTACGTCCCCTCCTGGGGAGCAAACTGCTATGAAATTCCTGAAAATATCAGCTTCGAAGAAGCCTCTATGATGGATATTCTGGCGGTATGCGTCCATGTCGCCAAGAACGGAAATATCGCACCCGGAAGGCCGGTCCTTATTATGGGAGCCGGTCCTGCGGGGAACGGAATAGCGCAGGCCGCGAAGGCTATGGGAGCGAGCGAAGTCGTCATCACGGACAGGATGGACACCGCTCTCAATATGGCAAAGAGCACCGGGATCGATCATGTAGTCGATGTACGCGAAAAATCCCAGGAAGAGCTTCAAAAAGAGCTTGCCGGGTTCGCGCCGGAAGGCTACGGCAGCGTTTTTGACAGCATCGGCACAAAAGATAGCTTCGCGCTCGGAGTGAAGCTCCTCGGAAAGGCCGCAACGCTCGTCAATATGGCCGTTCACGATGAAGAATTCCCTGTAAACTTCATGTCGCTCGGCTCTGAGCGGAAAATAACGACTTCGTGCAACTTTGCGGTCGAAGATTTCCCACTGGCGCTCTCCTGGCTGGCATCCGGCAAGTTCAAGGTGAAACACTGGCTGACGGAAATCAAACTGTGCGACGTTCCGAAGGTATTCGCCGAAATAAGCAAGTCGCAGGGCGAACGCGACGCATTCAAGTTAGTTATCAGGAATCAGAAATGAAAGATAGAGAGACAATCAAAAATACGGTGCTTAAGGTGATGGCGGAGACCAAAGTCACCGATATTCACACCCACCTTTACGCGCCGGACTTCGGAGGGCTCCTCCTCTGGGGAATAGACGACCTTCTGACCTACCATTACCTGGTAGCAGAGGCGATGCGATGGAGCGACTTGCCGTATGACGCATTCTGGGCGCTTTCAAAAGAGCAGCAGGCCGACCATGTTTGGAAGGTCCTGTTCATCGACCACTCGCCCATAAGCGAGTCCTGCCGCGGCGTCCTGACCATACTGGAATCCCTGGGGCTTGATGTCTCTTCGCGCGACCTCAATACCTACCGGGAGTATTTCAGCAAAATAGATGCCGATGAATACGTAAACCGGGCTTTCGAACTGACCGGAATAACGAGCGCCGTCATGACAAACGACCCGTTCGACGATGCCGAGCGCAAAGTCTGGATGAACGGCCGGAAGGACGACCCCAGGTTCCACGCAGCCCTACGGCTCGATGTGATGCTGAACTCCTGGGAGACGGCATACCCGATGATGAAAAGCTGGGGTTACGACGTCAGCGAAGCTGTAACGGGCTCGACGGTTACGGAAGTGCGCCGGTTCCTCAAGGACTGGATAGACCGGATGGGCGCGCTCTATATGGCGGTCTCGCTGCCTCCGACCTTTGACTTCCCTGAGGACTCGGCACGCGGAAGGCTCATTGCAGAGTGTGTAATCCCTGTTGCTGAAGAAACCAAAATCCCGGTTGCAGTTATGATCGGCGTAAGAAGGCAGGTAAACCCCAGCCTGAAGCTCGCCGGAGACGCAGCCGGAAAGGGCAATGTCCAGGCAATAGAGCGGCTCTGCTCCACTTATCCGAACGTCAAGTTCCTTGCCACTATGCTCTCGCGCGAAAACCAGCACGAGCTCTGCATAGCAGCAAGAAAGTTCCGAAACCTGATGATTTTCGGATGCTGGTGGTTTTTGAACAGCCCCGGAATCATAGAAGATATGACCCGGACGAGGTTCGAGATGCTGGGACTGAGCGTCATTCCGCAGCATTCGGACGCAAGAGTGCTCGACCAGGTAATCTACAAATGGGCGCACTCACGGAAGGTCATAGCCGAAGTCTTGACGGAGAAATACTTCGATTTGGCCGCCACAGGCTGGCAAATTACGGAAGATGAGATCAGGCGAGATATTTCCGACCTCTTCGGCGGTAACTTCTGGAAATTCATCAAGAAATAGCATTCTCTGGCATGTATCGGGACGGAGAGCCCCGATACATGCCGACTAACTGATCTTGTTTCAGAGGTAAATAGGATACGTAATATCTTCCAGCCCATCAGCTCCGTAAAAAACAAACCTATAAATTGTTCTATCCTCTATTGTGTTGTTTTCTTTTGATAATTTGAGCACACAATTCATGTCATTCTTCAGTAGATTTGCATCCTGGGTGAATGTATATGCAAAAGTGCGCAGCTCAAACGGTAACTGACTAATATCCAGACCTTTATTTGTAGTTAGCAGTCTCCTAGATCTTGAATCAAGCCTGGCATAGAAGCCTAAAATATCTTTGTTTGCTATATAGTTTTGCCTGATTGCACTTGAACTATTGAGAGTCTCGTCACATGCAATATTTGCATCATACTGCGGCTGGCTCAGTGTGCATATTTCCGCAACTGTCTCCAGGCTCAAGCCGTCACTGTCTTTCAGGTCAGCTCTCCATCTATCAAGCCATTCCTCAGGAATTTGAAGGCTGCGCTTCTTAAGCCACATCCTGTCTCTCAGTTCAATGACATTGCCGACGCGCCACCAGTTGCTATTCAAGTCAAGCTGGGCATTTTCCAGAATCTTGTTGACCGTAGTTTTGCCCAAAGAAAAGCGGCATTTGGCAG
>JBDKSP010000031.1:0-11702 GCA_039680575.1 Armatimonadota bacterium | reverse complement strand
CATATATTGTCTGTTGCCGAAAATCTTCCGGAAGAGTTTCAGGTGTAAGTGTAAAATCAACAGATAAAGCTATATCAGAGAACTGTTTATATAACTGTAAGGCTGTTACTTTATCTCCTGAAACTCTGTAGATAACGTTACAGTTTCGGCCTATGTATGGTCTTGCTTCAGGTATAGTCATATTCTCTAACCTCCCACGCAAAAAAAGCCAGGCATGCCGAAGATCCGCGCCGTCTTGAGAAGCCGGGAGGCGATTCCATTACGGCGTCTCAAGACGAAGCGTATCATACCTACTTTCGGCAGCCTGGCGACCATAGGAGGAAGATCCCTTTAGGCCCATTAGCTTTGCGTCCCCGTCTTTCGACGGGTTTGCTATTATCGCTGTAGCGTCTTTCATATAGATTTTGCCGTAGATATCCACAAAGTCATACTGGGAGTCTTACCGGTTTTATAATGGATGATTGGGAAGGATATAACGAAAGCTAAGTCTACCAACTATCCATTATGTTCACCGTGTGGTCACATTTGGTCTTGACTCAACAGATAAAAGCTGATATACTGATCCAAGCAGGAGGTATAAACCAGTTGTCAGGTCATTCCAAGTGGCATAATATACGTCTGCGTAAAGGCAAACAAGACGCAGAACGAGGTAAAATATTTACCAAGCTTGCTCGTGAGATCATCGTCGCGGCGAGAGCAGGCGGAGGAAATCCCGATTCTAATATAAGGCTGCGGCTCGCGGTCCAGAAGGCTCGTGAGAACAGTATGCCGGCGGATAACATTAAAAGAGCTATCCAGCGTGGAACCGGTGAGCTTGAAGGCGTGAGTTACGAAGAAGTCACATACGAGGGCTACGGTGTAGCAGGTGTGGCTGTTCTGGTTCAGTGCCTCACAGACAATCGCAACCGCACTGTTGCCGATCTCAGAAATATATTCAATAAATGCGGCGGAAACCTGGGGGAATCCGGATCCGTTTCCTGGATGTTCGATCAAAAGGGAATGGTCACGATTCCGACGGCAAACACGGATGAAGATACAGTCCTGATGGCTACGATGGATGCCGGTGCGGACGATATTCGCACAGATGGCGATATCATTGAAGTCTTCAGCAGGCCGGAGGACCTTCAGTCGGTCCGCGACGCGCTTGCCGATGCAGGCATCGAATTTATCGAAGCTGATGTCACTATGATCCCTAAAACCACGGTCCGCGTGGAAGGAAGCAAGGAAGCCAGCCAGATACTCAGGCTGGTGGAGATGCTTGATGATCATGATGATGTACAGAATGTCTTTGCGAATTTCGATATACCAGATGAGCTTATGCAGGAAGTAGCTGCATAAAACGACGTTACTATTTGATCCACCAGGGAATCCGTTCTCTGGTGGATACTACATTGGTGTGGTGATGATCGCCATGACTGAACCCAAAGCAGATTGGTATCAGACGTGTGAGAACTGCGGCACTCAGCTTGCGGGAGAGTTCTCTTACATTTGCGCCGAGACATATATTTGTCCGTGGTGTGGCGCGCTGATGCACATCGAATCAGACAGCCTCAAAATCCCAAATGAGCAGCCAGAAACTAAAATCCCAATTCCCACCAAAACTATTTCCCTTTAAACTCTATCAAACCTGGACCCCATAAAATGGAAGGTCTGAAGCAGCCGGACGTAGAAGTGTTTCTCAGTTGGAGGTGGAAGAACATGGATGCTATGGAATGCTTGAAAACAAGGAGAAGTGTGCGGGCGTATGCCGATCAACCCGTACTTCCGGAGATCATAGAAGACATCATCGATGCAGGACGGCTTGCCGCTACTGCCATAAACATCCAACCCTGGGTTTTTGTAGCTGCAACGGAAGAATCAGTGCGCAAAAAACTGGCAGATATAACAGACCATGGTAAATTCATAACAGAAGCGCCTGTCTGTATCGTCGTTTTCTGCGAGGATACGAAGTACTTCCTTGAAGACGGCTCTGCAGCAACTCAAAATATCCTGAACGCTGCTCGCGCGTATGGGCTTGGCTCATGTTGGATTGCAGGTGATAAGAAACCCTACAGCGAAGAGGTGAAAGAGGCGCTTAATGTCCCTGAAAACTATAAGCTAATCAGCCTTATAGCAGTAGGTTATGCCGCGGTAACTCCGAATCCGGAGAAAAAGCCGTTGGAATCTGTCTTGCACTGGAATCATTTCGGAAATACGAAGAGGTAAGGATGGAGAAGATTAAAGTTGGAATTATCGGTACCGGATTTATCGGACCGGCGCATATAGAGGCAATACGGCGGCTCGGCTACGTAGAAGCAGCAGCCGTCGCGGAAGCCGGTAAAGAGCTTGCGGAGCAAAAAGCCGCTGCACTTTCCATACCGAAGGCATATGGGACGTATAAAGAACTCCTCGCGGACCCGGAGATCAAGGTAGTCCATATCTGTACGCCGAACACGCTCCATTATCCGATTGCGGTCGAGGCTCTCATGGCCGGAAAACATGTTTTCTGCGAAAAACCGCTTGCAATGAACTCGAAAGAGTCTGCCGAGTTAGTCGAGCTTGCAAAAAGGATGGGGCTTGTGAACGCGGTGGACTTCAACTACAGGTTTTATCCGCTCAATCAGGAAGCAAGAGAGAAAGTGCAGTCCGGCGAGATAGGAAAGCCGATGGTTATCACCGGCAGTTACCTCCAGGACTGGCTTCTCCTCAATACAGACTATAATTGGCGGATAGAGACCGAACTCGGCGGCGAGTCGAGGGCTGTTGCCGATGTAGGAAGCCATTGGTGCGACCTCATATCCTTTATCACCGGCCAAAAGTTCAAAAAAGTCTATGCCGACCTTGCGATAATCCACAAAACAAGAATGAAGCCAAAGAAGGCAATCGAGACTTACGCAGGTAAGGAGCTTACGCCTGAAGATTATGAGGAAGTCTCTGTAAAGACCGAAGATTACGGCACAGTGCTCTTCGAGATGGACGGCGGCACCCGCGGCGTATTCACCGTCTGCCAGGTATCCGCAGGCCGGAAGAACCGCCTTTACTATGAGATCGACTGCGAAAAAGCAGCGCTTGCGTTCGATCAGGAAGATGTCGAGCGGCTCTGGATAGGGCAGCGCGGCGCGGCGAACCAGGTTATGATGCGCGACCCATCGATTCTCTCCGACCGCGCGCGTGGAAAGACTTCATATCCCGGCGGGCATCCCGAAGGCTACCCAGATGGCCTGAAGAACTTCATGTCGAGCTTTTACGGGTTCATCAGCTCAGGTAAAGACCCAAGAGCAGAAAAGCCCGACTTTCCGACATTCGCTGACGGGCATGCGGAGATAGCCATCGTAGAAGCAGTCCTCAAATCGGCTAAGAAAGAGAATTGGACGGAAGTAGAATATTAGAAAATATCATTATTGATAGCTCCACCCTGCGGAGGGAGAATATGTCGTCTATACAGTCCTTCGGGATTACCGGAAACGTCCATCGTCCTTTCGACATAGGGTGGAAATGTTTGCAAATAAAGGTGAAATCTAGGGTTCGAATCCCTTTGGGGCTACAATTGATATCCAACAAGTATACCATTTTGCTTGGTTGACAAGTGACTGGTATATGGTATATTAAATGCGTATACAATGTATAGAATGGTAGCAAAATGACACTACGTATTGATGAGTTCCATTGGATAAATTGGATCGTTGATAAGCTAGCAGATAAGCATGGTGTTGATACTGAGGAAGTAGAAGATGCGTTGCTTAATGATGATCCTGCTCCGTTTGTTTGGAAAAAGGGAGATCGCTACCTGGCTCTTGCCCAAGATGAGGATGGTGGAGAATATCTCTTTATTGTATTTGATATGGAATCAGGCAATATTGCTAGAGTCATTACTGCCAGACCAATGGACAGACGTGAGAAAAGTAGGTTCAAGAAGCTAAGGAATATTGGGTGATACTATACCATCCCAGTCGGAGTGGAAATATGAAGAAAAGAACAAAAGAAGTCCCCGAGTTCAATTCACTGGAAGATGAGATCGAGTTCTGGGATAAGAATAGTGCTGTGCAATATCTTGAGGAAGATAGTGCAGTAGAGATTGATGTATCTGAAGCTCGTCAGAAACGGGATAAAAGGTTAACACAGCAAATATCATTACGTGTCTCACATCAGGTACTGGAAGGAACTAAAAATCGTGCTAGGATACTTGGAGTGCCATATCAAACACTAATCCAACTCTGGATAGCTGAGAGGCTGGAGGAAGAAGAAGCGTTTGTGAAGTCACTTTCAAACCAGTGCACGAAACGTAGATTTCACAGTTCAGGGACAATCAAAACAAAATAAGTTGGGTGTAGGCGAGAAGCAATCCTCGTCCTTCATTTTACTTCGCTGATTTTGGCAGGTCCGTTTGAAGTAGACTACAGGAGACTGAGTTGCTTAAGGATTCAAACACTTACAAATGTCCGCCGCTTAACGATGAGATGGTAAAATCTGCTGAAGCAGCCTTGGGTTACAGGCTTCCCGCTATGCGGCCCGCAAGGTGAGCCACAGGTGATTTATGTTGATGTTGAAACTGCCGATGGCGAACCTAACGTAGTGGTATTAGCCAAGGATTTCGCCACGTTCCTGCGCGGGCTGGCTGATAGCAGCTTATTTGAATAATAATTCCACCCTGCGGAGGGAGAATATGTCGTCTATCCGCAGGGTGGTTTATATTGTGGTGCATTGCTGTCATCTGACCAGGCAATAAGCACACTGCATGATGCGTCTTATTATTCAGGAGGTCGCGTTTTGCAGGTTATAGTTGTAGAAGACCGCCCGAAGCCGCATTCAACAGTTGCGCACTGGGGTGGTTTGATTGCTTTTCTGATCACGATATTCGTAGTTATTACCACACAGCAGCACAGGATTGCCCCCGCAGTAATGATCCTCGCAGCATTCTTAAGTAATCTCGGAAATGAGCTGTTCATCGCTTTGGGATTTTTGGCTCTGATTGTCGTAGCGATAAGAAACCACTGCAAAAAAGATCTGAAACTTGCGATATGGACGTTTGTGCTTGTGACTGTCGTGGTCCACGCGATGAAGAAGATCTATGGCTACTGGCTTAATCGTCCTTCGGGAGGCCATGGCGGGTTTCCCAGCGGTCACGCGGCAACTTCATTCGCGCTCGCATTCCTTCTATCGGCAAGATTTCCCAAGTTATCATATTTATGGTATTCGATTGCGATAGGTATTTCAGCTTCCAGAGTTATGATAGGTGCGCATTACCCATATCAGGTATTTGTCGGCGCTCTCGTCGGCTGCTGCCTGGCTCTTTATTTGAATGAACGAGCCCATCCTGATACCCGCTTGGAGGATTCTGCCCGCAGATGTCACTGGCTGATTATGTCCGTGCCGCTCATTACAGCTATTTTGAGCTTCTCATATGAGAGCGAAAACGATGCACTGCTTCTTCCTGGAACGATGATTTTCTTTATCGCAGGTTTAATGCTCAGGGTCTGGGCAAGAAGACACACAAATATTGCGAAAAGCAATGGGCTGGCACTCTGCACAAGCGGACCGTACTCGATTCTCAGACATCCAGTCTACCTGGGAAATATATTGCTCTGCATCGGCTTGAATATATCTACAGAAGTTATCTGGCTGCTTCCACTGACGATTCTGTTTGGCATAGCGGTCTACGGCATGGCTGCCAGAAGCGAAGAACGTGAACTGATGAGTCGCTATGGCGAGGATTATGAGTCCTACACGCAGAGAGTGCGCAAGTGGTTGCCAAATAGAATATTGGTCTTTCCAAGAAAGTTTTCTGCAGCTGGATGGAGCTATGCGCTGAAAAGAGAGCTTCCACTGCTGCTCCTTATCGTTCCAGCCTGCATCAAAGAGCTGATAAGCTAAGAAGTATCTCTTTTTCTGCACAGGCTAAGTTTATTTCCTCGCCTTACCTGTTTTACTGAGTTGATTACGGCCGGTCCGTATCCATATGCACCCATACGGTCGCTTCTTTGGCGTCGTCGAGAGAAATCATTACTTTTGCAGGAGCTGATGCAACAGCAATGAAATATTTTGCCGAGTCTGGGTTCCACCATGCCGGAACCGGCATATCTTCTCGCCAGTTTCTAGTGGAGTTAGTGATTTGCAGTCTGTCCTTCCGTGAAATCGTGGCGTTGTTTGGTTTTCTTAAAGAAACGACGAAAGAATCAACATCTCTTCGGTCTATCTCTACCTCTGCATATAGCTCAGAATCCACTCCATGACGGATTCCAAGTGAGTGTTTCAACTTTGCACTATGAGGAAAGTCAACAAGCGACCACTTTGAAACAGTCGCAAGGTCTACCGGCTCAGTCTTGGTAATGAAAGCTCTATTCAGAAGTAAGTCTCCGATTAGGAACAGTAGAAAAATGAGTACGGCTGCGATAGCTGCACTCACAAGATATTTCTTGATCGGGAATTTGTAATTCACTAAAATTATCCCCTAATCTTTGGTTTATTCCCTAAACGCATTCGTGATCGGCAGTCTTCGGTCTTTTCCGAACGCTTTTGGTGTTATTTTGACTCCCAGAGCAGCCTGGCGGCGTTTGTATTCGTTTCTATCGACCATTGCGACCACTCTTCGTACCACTGCCTCAGGGAATCCTTTTTCGATCATCTCGTTTGGAGATGCGTCCTGCTCTATGTAAAGGTGCAGGATCGGGTCCAGGAGGCTGTACGGCGGCAGTGAGTCCTCGTCACGCTGATCGGGGCGAAGTTCCGCTGACGGAGGCCGCTCGATCGTAGATTCAGGTATCACGGGGCTTATGGTGTTCCTGTAGTTCGAAAGCTCGTATACGAGCGTCTTCGGAACATCCTTGAGGACCGCAAATCCTCCGGCCATGTCCCCATAAAGTGTCGCATAGCCTGTAGCAAGCTCACTCTTGTTGCCTGTAGTAAGCACAAGCCATTTGAACTTGTTGGAGAGTGCCATCAGGTAGTTGCCGCGAATTCTTGCCTGAAGATTCTCCTCGGTAGTATCTTCTGGAAGACCTGCAAACACGTCTTTCAGCGCATTTTTATAGCTTTCGAAAACATCGGTTATCGGAATCGTGTGAAGCTCTATTCCGAGGTTCTTCGCAAGTATTTCCGCGTCGCTTTTGGTGCCCGTTGATGTATATACTGAAGGCATCGAGACGCCGGTGACTGCATCTGGACCGAGCGCATCAACGGCGATAGCCGCTGTCAGCGCGGAATCTATCCCGCCGCTCAGTCCGATTGCCACATGCCCGAATTTGTTCTTTCGAACGTAGTCGCGTGTGCCGAGAACGAGTGCGTGATACACCTCAGGAACACGGTCGAGCGGTTGGACATCCCGCACAGGAAGAGATGGCTTAGGTGTACTCACATTCGGGACTAGATTAACGCGCGATATCGGGAAATCAAGCTCATCGGTAGTGGTTGCTTCCTGCCGC
The DNA here is from genome assembly GCA_039680575.1 of Armatimonadota bacterium. Taxonomy (GTDB): domain Bacteria; phylum Armatimonadota; class UBA5829; order UBA5829; family DTLH01; genus JBDKSP01. The sequence goes on along the minus strand of JBDKSP010000031.1, from coordinate 4,305 downwards.
CATCTAGGATCGGCAAGGCGCGTGTGCCATGCAACACCCACATCGAGGTCTGCGAATATCAAATCCTCCTCGAATGCCTTTCCACGTGCGACCATCTTGCCTTTGGGGTCGAATATGACCGAGTGGCCGTCAAAGACAAGCTCGTCCTGCCCTCCGACCATATTTACATAGACCACATAAGCCGAATTGTCCGCTGCGCGGGTGGAGAGCATACCTTCGCGCCATTTCCATTTGAGCGAATAGAACGGTGAAGAATTGGAGTTGATGAGTATTTGCGCTCCAGCAAGAGCCTGAGCACGGTGCGGTCCGTCCGGGTACCAAATATCCTCGCAGACACTTACGCCGAAAATGGGACCGCCCAGCCTGTATATGGATGTTTGCGTACCCTTCCTGAAGTAGCGGAATTCATCGAAAACCCCGTAGTTCGGCAGGAAAGCTTTTCTATGCACTCCGGCAAGCTTTTTATCGTTGATAATGGCGGCGGCATTATATATATCGTCGTTGATATCGACGAATCCGCAGATGACGGTTATGTCAGCGGATGCCGCGATGATCCGGTTAAGCGCTCTGATATTATCCTCAAGGAATGAAGGCTTCAGAAGAAGATCTTCTGGTGGATAGCCGGTAACAGCAAGCTCAGGGAAGGCGACTATGTCTGCTCCTGATTTCCGCGCCTGATCGATATAATCTATTATCTTATCGGTGTTTCCATCGATGTCGCCCACACAAGCGTTTATCTGCGCAAGCGCAACTCTCAGGCTGCCATGCATAGCTCCGGTTTGTTTATCCACTTGAAGTCCTCCTCATATAACAAGACGAGTTTACACTGAAAAGGGGCTAATTGGCAAACTGGGAATGGACCCTGAATCAAGTTCAGGGTGACGTCGTTACCGTTCAGGATGATGTCTATCTTACTTGAACCTGATAATTCCGAATCTTTCCGGCCTGTGGAAGCTGCCGTACGGTACTGACCAGATCAAATACTGCGGTTCACCAGTTACCCATCTGTTTCGTCCTAAGTTGGCGTTCCACACATCACCGGGCTTCGGTGGCTCGACTCCGAAAGTCTTGAACGGGATAACGACCTCTGCAGTCCATCCGGTCTCGTTCTTTGCGGTTTTGACCTGCCAGTCGAGGTTGATAGATGAGTTGTTTACCCTGGCATCGAACTCGGCATCCAGCGTATTCGCCGAGAGTTGATAATAATCCCTTCTCTTATTCCAGGGGTCTATAAACATTTCAAGCGAATCATCATAAAACACCGGACCGTCTCTCTTTGTGACAGTTGCTTTGATGTTCTTCGCCATTGGTTCATCGGCTGAGTAGGCGATATACAGGCTAGTATCGTCATATGCTAGACGGACTACAGTTGAAACAGGTGCCGGCTTTCCCATATCTGTATGCGCTATTTCGATCTTTGCGGCTGAGGTCCAGATCCGATCATTCAGCTTACCGTCTATAACCGGAGGTATCCCCGCACGTTTTACATCAACGGCAGGCAGAGGCAATACTGTTTCAGGGATAACGATCGGCGGTCTGGTCGGTTTGACATAACCGGTGTTAGTCACCTGGTAAGCCAGATATCTTAGTAGCCTGGCAGCATCCCCTAGATATGATGATGCCTCTGCCGGTTTTGCTTCATATAAAGCGATTGCTGAGTCGAGCAGAGTCTTTACACGCTCAGCAGTGTCTCTGAATGGCAGTTCCGCCTTGTTGGAGAACGGACCGGCTGCCAGCGCTGCACGTAGATCTTCTTTCATATGAGCGGCGGCGAACAGCGCTACCCCGTCAGTATCCATATCACGCGATATCCCGATCTGTTCCAGTGTTGGAGCCGTGGTTTTTTGTGTGTGAAGTCCTATACCCGGCAGCAGGAGTGTGCGGTCATCGACTGCGGCTTTCTCCGAGGTAATCATCTTGCGATAAGTGTCCGAATTACCCGTATACGCCATAGGAGACACAAAATCCACCCACTTGTTATCGACCCAGTGAGGCCAGTTCTGCAGCATGCTCTCTCGGGCGGTATCAGGCATAGAACCGACCGCCGCGGAGATTTTCATACCGGGTTTAGCCGCGCGTGACTCCTTTGCCACTCGTTGGACGAACGTGTTTATCAGGTCTTCACGCCATAGATGCCATGTTACCTGCATCTCTGTCAGTGGATCGATGTCGATTGGATCGACTCCGTATTGAGCCTTGAATTTACACCTGCAGCTATCGTTGTAACAGTAAGGGGAGGGGAACTGGTTCTCGAACCTTATGTAATCGAGATGGACACCGTCTACATCATAGCCGCTTACGACCTCTTTTATAAGGCCGGCAATGTAATCCCGTGCTTCCGGGATGGATGGGCATATCCAATAGCCTCCGAGTGCAGACAAGGCCTCTCCCCATTTATTGACTGCGATCCAGTCCGGGTGAGCCCGCAGTATCGGACCTTTATCTTCTGAATATCCCTGGCGGAAACAGGTAATCCAGGGATGTACTTCTATACCGCGCGCATGGGCTTCGCGGATTAATGCTGCAAGCGGATCATAACCTTTCCATTTTTCGTTCTGTTCGTCCAGTTTGCTGGGGTAAATCGTATAACCACGCCGGATCACTTCAGGGAAAATAACGTTTATGTTGGCTTCAGCGATCGATTCGACGAATTTTGCCATGCTGTCGTCATCAGCGGGGATAGACATCGCGTCTACCCATAATCCTCGTCCCTCGACCGGTTTCACAGGAGCATTTGTCGAGTTAGCCGCTGCAGGTGCAACTAATGCTATTAGCAGAGAAAGGACAATCATGTATCGAGAAACCACTATATTACTCCTTGCGCAATCAGAATAATCCCAAAGCTATTACCGTATACGGCTGAACTCGTTCGGTTTGTGCCTTCGATCAAGCTCTATCATAAAACAGACTATGCAGGTTAAGCAAGAAACAATAATCCGCTCACATTGTATATAGACCAAGAAGTATTGAGAAGGAATAAGCACCGCAGCCGATGAATGAACCCATAGAGAAATAGCAGTTAAGCATATATAAGGAGACTTCGCAGATGAAACGATTTCAAGTTATGTGGTTTATTATGTTAGGTTTGCTTTGCACCATATCGGTCGCGCAGGCTGGGAGTGTAAATCTGGAGTATAAGTATAAACTCTCCGAAGGATGCAAATATAAAATCACGATGAGTATAACTACGGGTCTACCGGGCTCTGATAGAATTTACACTGCGAATATAAACGGGGATATAGCAGAAAAAGTCATTGGAATAAAAAAAGATGGCAGCATAGAACTCGCTATCATGCTGAAAAACATGAAGGCGAGCTATAAGTTAATTCAAGATGTAGGCAATATCAGAAGCATACCGGACAAGACGTATATTATTACCATCGCAAAATCAGGGAAAATAGTCTCCAAAAACAATGATTCATCGTCTTCTCTGGATAAAGTGACCGGTGGATTTGATTTGATGGGTTCCAGCATTCATGGTGTGGTTCTGCCGGAAGAAGCTGTGAGTGTAGGGCAGAGTTGGGATAATAAGTCTTCGATTCTTAATGGAGTAGCCGAAGTTAATGCGAAAAGTACGCTGCTTTCCGATTCTGAGCAGGTAGGGGATCAAACAGCAGCAAAAATCAAGAATTTGCTGGATGCTAAACTGGATATTGCAACAGTATTGGCAGCTATTGAAAAGGAGAAGGATTTTAATAAATATTATAATGATGCATTAAAAGATATTAAAGGAACGATCGGGGTTGCCGGCACAACGGTTTACTATTTTTCGCCTTTGCAGGGGAAGCTGTTGAAGTCCGAAGGCAACTATAAGATCAACTCTAGTATTTCATTTCCCAAAACAAAGGAGTATAAACAACTTCCAGCAAGTATGAATGTTACTTATGACATCACCATCACCGTCACGAAGCAATAGCATTGTCGCGGAGTATCCATCAAGGGGAGTCGTATGAAAAAGGTTTTATCCATTGGGCTGCTGTTAGCGGTCCTGCTGTGCACTATTTCTTCTGCGCAGGCATCAGGAGTCAATCTGGCATACAAATACAAGGCCGGAGAAGTGTGCAGGTATAAAGCCGCCACGACTATGTGTATGGGCATACCCGGCTCGAACAGCCCGATGAAAACGCATATGAGTTGGGACATTACCGAAAAAGTCCTGGCAGTCAGAAAAGATGGTAGTGGGTCAGTTGTAACGTTTGGAGCCATAAGCTCGTAATCTCCAGTGTATTGTATTATCAGGTGCGATAGCATCTGTTGGATGGAGAGTAATCGAGGAATGTCCCGTAATCGTAAAGACCCATTGCG
>JBDKSP010000030.1:0-13186 GCA_039680575.1 Armatimonadota bacterium | reverse complement strand
CATGCTGAGCTTGACTCAGCATCCAGGAAAAGAATGGACCCTGAATCTATGGATTTTCGGCTATAGCCGAAAATCTTCCGGGGAGAGTTTCAGGTAATACCTGAAACTCCTTAGTTCAGGGTGACGTCAATATGAATGAACTATTACATTGAGAAGGGAAAAGTGCAGAGTTTACCGCTCTGCGCGTTAAGTTGTTTATCGTGAAGGCAGTCTGTCCCGGTAGTTTTGATCCGGTTACCAGCGGGCATATCGATGTGATCGAGCGTGCCGCAATGGTGTTCGAAGAAGTTATAGTGGCTGTTGCGCCGAACCCGGCGAAGAAGCATCTTTTTTCATTAGAGGAGCGGATAGAGATGCTGCGGGAGTCGACGAGCCATCTTCGAAACATCCGGGTCGATTATTTCGATGGACTTTTAGTGGACTATGTAAGGCAGCAGGATGCCGGAGTTATTGTAAAAGGCCTCAGGGCTTTGTCGGATTTTGAATTCGAATTTCAAATGGCGCTTGTGAACCGGAACCTCACTCCTGAGGTAGAGACTGTGTTTATGATGACAGGCGCAGAGTATTCATACGTTAGTTCAAGTATTGTAAGGGAGATTGCAGGATTTGGGGGCTCGGTCAAGGGACTTGTACCCGAAACCGTAGAATATAAACTGAAAGAGAAGTTTCGCAAGCTGCAGGAGGTCTAGATAAGATGAACCAAGAGCAGGCACCGATACAAAGGTATCCTTTCATAAATCAGAGAGGACCTGAGGAAGATATACTTAAGCTCCTCGATAAACTCGAGGATGCAGTGGAAAGCAACTATTTTGAAATATGGGGTAGAGCATACGGCATAAGGACAGAAGAATTGCATATGCTCATCAATAAGATTCGAGCGTCACTACCGGATGAGGTCCGGACGGCTACAAGACTCGCCAGCGACACGGACAAGATAGTCAGAGTAGCCAAGGAAGAGGCGAAGATCATACTGGATAATGCGCGGGGAGAAGCAACCCGAACGGTAGAGGATGCCAAATCCCAGTCTGATAAGCTCGTCGAGACAAGCGAGATCAACAGGCTTGCAACAGCGCAGGCAAGAGAGATCGTGGCGAGCGCGGAAGCATCAGCGAGAGAGATCAGACGCGGTGCGGACGAGTATGCGAGAGAGGTCCTGGCGAACCTCGAAAATTTCACGGTCAAACTGATGGGGACCATCCAGAGAGGCCGGGAGAAGCTGGATCAGCGCATCCAGTACACGAAGCCGTCGGAGGAGACGGTACTTCCACCGGCAAGAGAGCTCGGAAGAAGATAAGGTCAGCAAGATTGCAGGTTCAGGGTTTCTGTGCTTCGAGACCGTAGTTCGTCTCGAAGCAAGGCTTGTTTTGTGTACCCTGGAACCCAATATCTGAAATAATAATCAAAGGTACGGTTTTCGGCAATGAAAGTAATGGAAGGCATTTATGCCAAAGCGCGGGCTGCGCAGAAGACTATCGTTTTGCCCGAGGGCGGCGACCCGCGGGTGATAAAAGCCGCGCAGGAGATAACTGCTCGTGAGATCGCAAAAGTCGTAGTTGTCGGTAAAAGCAGCGAGGTTGCCAAAGCGGCATCCGAAGCAGGTGTCGATCTATCGAAACTGAACTGCATAGACCCGGAGACATCTCCCAAGCTGCAGGAATACGCCAATCTCTTCTACGAGCTTCGAAAGAAGAAAGGTACAACGCCTGAGCAGGCGCTGGAAACCGTAAAAGACCCGCTTTATTACGGCGTTATGATGGTCTATAACAATGAAGCTGACGGCCAGGTGTCCGGCGCTGTCCATTCGACAGCGGATACCGTCCGCCCTGCGCTCCAGGTGCTGAAATGCGCGTCTGACGTGTCGATTGCATCGAGCTTCTTTGTTATGATCGTTCCGGACTGCGAATATGGCGAAAACGGGCTGTTTATCTACAGCGACAGCGGACTCGTCATCAATCCGAACGCTACGGAGCTTGCGGAGATCGCGATCACAAGCGCCAAGACCATGCGCCAGTTATTCAGTGTCGAGCCGAAGGTAGCAATGCTTTCGCTGTCGACCAAGGGGAGCGCAAGCGACCCGATTATCGACAAAGTTATAGACGCGACTAAGATCGCAAAGGAGCGGAGGCCTGATCTCCTTATCGACGGCGAACTGCAGGGCGATGCCGCGCTTGTTCCGTGGATCGGGGAGCGCAAGGCGCCTGGCAGCCCGGTTGCCGGTAAAGCAAACGTGCTTATATTCCCGGATTTGAACGCCGGGAACATCGCTTACAAGCTCACGGAGCGGCTCGCGAAGGCGGAGGCTTATGGCCCTGTCCTTCAGGGGCTCCGAAAGCCGGTAAACGACCTTTCACGCGGTTGCAACTGGTCTGACATAGTCAATGTCGCTGCCATTACCGCAGTTCAGGCGATAGAAGAATGAAAGTTCTTGTATTAAACAGCGGGAGTTCATCCCTTAAGTATCAATTGATCGAATCAGACACGGAAGAAGTCCTGGCTAAGGGTCTCGCGGAACGCATCGGCCTTGCCGAAGGGGCGCTCAAGTATGAGACCGAGAAAAACGGCAAGAAAGTGATCGATGCGCCGCTGCCGAACCACGATGTCGCAATGGACCTCGTGTTCAAGGTGCTGACGGATCCTGTCGATGGTGCCATCTCGAGTATTTCCGAGATCGCTGCAGTCGGCCATAGAGTAGTACACGGCGGAGAAAAGTTCACTTCATCCGTGCTCGTTACGGAAGAAACACTTACGGAGATTGCCAAGGTAAGCAATCTTGCGCCGCTTCATAACCCGGCGAACCTGATGGGCATAAAGGCCTGCATTAGACTGATGCCTGGAGTGCCGCAGGTCACAGTATTCGATACGGCGTTTCATTCGACGATTCCGAACTATGCATATACCTATGCGCTGCCGTACAAAATGTATGCCGACCACGGTATCCGACGTTACGGGTTCCATGGTACGTCTCACAAGTATGTGAGCGCGCGTGCAGCCAAGCTTATGGCCGCGAAAGGTACTGATCCGTCGACACTCAAGATGGTCACATGCCATCTCGGCAACGGCTGCAGCATGGCCGCAATCGTCGGTGGAAAAGTCATAGACACCAGCATGGGGCTGACTCCGGCTGAAGGGCTTATGATGGGAACGAGGTCAGGCGACCTCGACCCGGCTATTCTGCTCTTCGTGCAAAGAGAGCTGAACTTAAGTGTCGATGAAGTAGACAACCTGATAAACAAGAAGAGCGGGCTTTTGGGGATTTCCGGGAAGTCCAGCGATATGCGCGATATTGAAGAAGGAACGGCGGCAGGAGATGAAAGATGCACTCTCGCCCTTGAGATATTCTGCTATCGTGTGCGAAAATATATCGGCGCTTATGCTGCCGCAATGGGTTGGCTGGATGCCGTAGTCTTCACAGGAGGCATCGGTGAGAATGGTCCCATCGTCCGCGAAAAGGCGACTGATGGTTTAGGCTACATGGGAATAGAACTGGACCAGGAAAAGAATAGCAAGACCCGAAATGAAGCCGATATCAGCGTAGATACGGCCCGGGTACGCACTTTCGTGATACCGACCAATGAAGAGATGATGATCGCGCGCGACACGGTTGAGATTGTAACAGGCAAATCTTCCCGCGCGTAGGATGAATATAATGAAGCTCGATCTGAGCGAGGTTGCAGGCAATCTCGGCAAGACATATCATTATGATATACGAGAGCAGTGCTTCGAAAACGAAGACTTTCGCTGCACCAGTCCGATAACAGGCGCCATCGATTTTACTAATACGGGGCGTTTGATAATAGTTCGAGGCAGTTTCAGCGCGGCTGTCGAACTGGACTGCAGCAGGTGTCTCGAAAAGCTGGCTATGCCTGTAGAAGTGAAGGTAGAAGAGCAGCTTCCGATAAGGGATATCCTTGTCGAGCCGGTGGAAGAGGAAGATTTCGAAGAAGAAGAGGAAGTATCGAGCTTCTTCGAAAATAACATATTCGATCTGTCGGAGTATGTCAGGCAGGCGATTTTGGTGCAACTGCCGATAAAGCCGCTGTGCAGCGATGTCTGCAAGGGGCTTTGTCCGACATGCGGTAAGAACCTGAACGAAGGGCCATGCGATTGCCCTGTAAACATTCAGGACTCACCATTTTCCGCTCTTCAAGGTATGCTTGAAGAGGAGAATGAAGAAGAATAAACATTAATGTGTGCTTCGGGACCGCTTTTCGCCCCGAAGTATAAAAAGAGTAGCTCGACAACAATATTGATAGCTATAAAAGGAGTATATAGATGCCACTTCCGAAAAGAAGACATTCACAGGCCAGACAGGCCAAGCGTAGAGCTAACTGGAAGCTCACGGCGCCGAACGTTTCGGCTTGCCCGCGCTGCCATGCACCCCGATTATCGCACCATGTGTGCCCGTCCTGCGGGTTCTACAACGGCCGTTTGGTAATCGAGAAAAAGGAAAGAAAGACAGAAGAGTAACTTGCGCGCTATGCGGATCGCAAAAGAAGGCTCTATATAATGAAGATTGCAGTCGACGCAATGGGCGGTGACTACGCTCCTGCCGAGATCGTGAAAGGGGCTGTCGAGGCCGCTGCTTTGTACGACACAGATATAATCCTGGTCGGTGACGAAAAAGCGATAAAAGCTCACCTGCCCAAACGGCCGGAAGGACTGTCCCGGATAGAGATCCACCATACGCCGGATTGTATAAGCATGGAGGACTGTGTAAACAGCGTGCGGACCAAGCCGGATGCATCTGTGGTGGTAGCCGCTGGCATGATCAGGTCTGGCCGCGCCGAAGCTATGATAAGCGTGGGCAATACTGCCGCCGCAATGGCTGTCGCTGCGCTCAAACTCGGTAGAATTCCGGGTATAGAGCGTCCCGCCATCGCGGCTATTGTGCCATGTAAGGGCGGCAATACCATATTGATGGATGCCGGAGCGACCGCCGACTGCACAGTCAACAACCTTTTGCAGTTTGCCGTGATGGGAAGCATTTACGCGGAGAAAGTGTTCAAAAAACCGAATCCCCGTATCGGGCTGCTTTCCATTGGAGAGGAATCGACCAAAGGCAACGAGCTTACTAAGGCTACTCATCCTGCGCTTGCGGAGGCGGGGCTCAACTTCGTGGGAAATGTCGAAGGCAGAGACCTGTTTACGGGTATAGCCGATGTTATCGTTGCTGATGGGTTCGTCGGAAATGTCGCACTCAAGGTGAGCGAAGGGCTTGCGGATTTTCTTCTGGGCAACGTCAAGGAACTCAGCAAAAATAAACTACTGCTTTTACCTTTGCTTTGTATCAAGCCTACTATGATGAAACTGAAGCGGCAGTTCGATTATTCGCAGTACGGCGGTGCGCCGCTTCTTGGTGTGAACGGTATATGCATCGTGGGACATGGCAGGTCTAATGCTAGAGCCGTCACGAACGCGATCAGAGCCGCGAAAGAAGCGGTAGATCACGACATCATCAACTGCATCAAGACTTCACTTCCAGGTTCAGAGAAGTGTCCGGCAGTGGGCGGATAGACCTGGAATCTCGATCTACAGAGTTTTGGGTTTGAGCGTAAAACCAACAGATGCAGCATTATAATTGGCTGGCCATGTGTCCGTAGGGTTGTTGCATTATTACCCAAAACTCCATATTAAGGTTCAAATTCATGAATAAAACTATTAGACGGGCTGGTATTATCGGAACAGGCTCATCGGTCCCGGAAAAGGTGCTGACCAACGAGTATTTCGAGAAGATCGTCGATACAAGCGACGAGTGGATAGTGTCTCGCACCGGAATCAAAGAAAGACGGATGGCTCCGAAGGAAGAGGCTGCATCGGATTTGGGTTCGCGTGCGGCATCTGCAGCCCTGAAACATGCCCGGATTTCACCCGGCGAGATCGATTTGGTGATCTGCGCGACGGTAAGCGGCGATATGCCGCTCCCGTCTACTGCGTCGATCATTCAGCATAAGATTGGCGCTGTCAACGCCGCTGCGTTCGACCTGGCGGCAGGCTGCTCCGGGTTCGTATACGGCATGTCTGTTGCTTCCGGGTTTATCGGTTCCGGTATTTACAACAAAGTCCTCGTGGTCGGTGTCGATCTCTTGACCAGGCTGATTGATTTTGAGGACAGATCGACCTGCGTGCTCTTCGGTGACGGGTCGGGAGCGGCTGTGCTTGCTCCTACGGATGATGATCACGGGATACTGTCCGTCCTCCTGGGTTCCGACGGCTCCGGAGCGGAGCTTCTGAAGATCGAAGCCGGCGGCTCCAGGATGCCTACGACTCAAGAGACAGTACAGACTCGCCAGCACTCTATCAAGATGGCCGGACCGGAAGTTTTCAAATTCGCTGTCAAAATAATGGGTGATGCCTCCGCAAAGGCACTAGAGCAGTGCGGGTTAACCCCGGAGGATATCGACCTGTTCGTGCCGCACCAGGCTAACCTCCGGATCATCGATTCTGCCGCCAGAAGGCTCAAGCTTCCGCCTGAAAAGGTGTTCGTCAACGTGCATAAATACGGCAATACATCCGCTGCGTCCATACCTATCGCTTTGGATGAAGCTGTACGTGCCGGAAAGCTGAAGAAAGACGACCTGGTCGTAGTCGTCGGGTTCGGCGCAGGGCTTACCTGGGCAGCTAATGTTATCAAGTGGGAGACCGACTCCAAAAATGACTCTACCGACTAAGACCGCATTCGTCTTCCCAGGGCAGGGATCACAATCGGTCGGCATGGGTCGAGACCTCTACGAATCTTTTCCGATAGCGAGAGAGGCTTTCGATGTCGCCGATTCCGTCCTTGGCTTCGAGCTTTCCAGGCTTATGTTCGAAGGTCCTGAAGGCGAATTGACTCGAACGATAAACACCCAACCGGCGCTGCTTGTCGCAAGCGCTGCCGCGTTTCGCGTGCTGGAATCTCGCGGGGTGCGCCCTGCCGCAGTAGCCGGGCACAGTGTAGGCGAGTATGCGGCACTGGTCGCCGCAGGTTCCATAGAACTTGCTGATGCTGTCCGGCTCGTCAGGAGACGTGGGGAGCTCATGAACGAAGCTGCATCATCCCAACCCGGGATGATGGCTGCCATACTCGGGCTTTCTGCAGAGGCCGTCCGGTCGGCGGTAGAGAAGGCTCAGTCCGCGGGAGCGGTCGATGTAGCCAATTATAACTCGCCCGGACAGGTCGTGATCTCCGGCGGACCGGCGGCGATTGAAGAAGCCGGAAGAATTGCGAAGGAACTCGGTGCAAAGCGTGTGCTTCCGCTCAAAGTGAGCGGCGCGTTCCACTCCAGGCTTATGGTCAAGGCCGCTGAAGCGATGAAGTCGGAACTCGATAAGGCAGAGATCAAAGATCCGGTAGTCCCTGTGGTCGCCAACGTTACGGCTGACTATGTCAGAACGGCTGACGAGGTCCGCTCCGCGCTTGCAAGCCAGATAGTGGGCAGTGTGCGCTGGGAAGAGTCGATCCAGAGACTTTCCGGTGACGGTATAGAAGGGTTTATAGAGGCCGGTTCGGGAACAGTGCTCGCCGGGCTCATCAACAGGATTGTGAAAGGCGTATTTGTAGCGAGTGTAGTCGACACGAAGTCGCTGGACGCGCTTCTAGGCTGACGGTTATTTCTCACGAAAACACGAAAGGGAGAAAGTAAGAAAAGGGATTGGTGGATGCCGTGCTTCGGGACGAAATGCGGTCCCGAAGCATAGGAAGGAAAAAGAAATATAGCACGTCACCCTGAACTAAGGAGTTTCAGGTATTACCTGAAACTCTCCCCGGAAGATTTTCGGATATAGCCGAAAATCCATAGATTCAGGGTCCATCCTTTTTCCTGGATTCCGAGTCAAGCTCGGAATGACGTATTCCTATTCCCTATTTCGTGTTTTCTGGTTTCGTGCTTTCGTGGTTAAGAATCCATAGTGGAGGTTTTTAGTGGAACTGGAAGGAAAAGTAGCGCTAGTTACCGGCGCAGGCAGAAACGGCAAGGGTATAGGAAGATCGATCTGCCTTGAGCTCGTCAAAGCTGGCGCGAAGATAGTTATAACGGACTACGTCGAGGAGAACGCCACGGCGCTGGCGAACGAGATCAAATCAATCGGCGGGGAAGCGCTGGCGGTGCAGGCGAATGTGGCCGATCCGGCTGACGTAGAGCGTATGGTGAGCTCAGCAGTTGACAAGTTCGGGAAAATTGATATACTCGTGAACAATGCAGGCATCACACGGGACAACCTGATCCTGAGGATGACCGAGGCAGAGTGGGATTCCGTGCTGGATACGAACCTTAAGGGCACGTTTAACTGCACGAAAGCCGTATCTAAATTGATGTTCAGACAGCGAAGCGGAAAGATCGTGAATGTAGCCTCCGTCATGGGGATAATCGGGAACGCCGGACAGGCGAATTATTCCGCTTCGAAGGGCGGGGTTATCGCGCTTACCAAGACAACTGCAAAAGAGTTCGGTTCGCGCGGGATAAATGTGAACGCCGTAGCGCCGGGGTTCATCCAGACGGTAATGACCGAGGAGATGCCCGAACAGGCCAAGAAGTCCATCGAAAAACAGATTCCGCTCACGCGCCTGGGGACTCCTGACGACGTGGCGAAGGTCATAATGTTCCTCTGCTCCGAAGCTGCGAGCTACCTGACCGGCCAGGTCATAAACGTAGACGGCGGAATGGTGATGTAATTAATTTGTTGTTGACTGATCGAATGTCAGCGACGATAGAGTGCCCAAGAGCACTGATAAATAACTGTAACAACAGGAACCGTATTTGCAAGGAGGTGGAAATATGTCAACATTTGAGCGAGTAAAGAAGGTCGTAGTAGACCGATTGAAGGTTAGCGATGATGAAGTAACCGAGACCGCATCGTTCGTCGATGACCTCGGAGCCGACTCCCTCGACGTAGTAGACCTGGTCATGGGACTCGAAGAGGAGTTTGATGTCGAGATTCCTGATGAGGACGCAGAGAAGATCCAGACGGTCACGCAGGCCGTGACATATGTGGATCAGAAGCTCGGCTAATAATCGCTTAATCTATAGCGGGGGACAGGGAACAGAAAACATGCAAAGCAGGCGGATTTCGCCTGCGGGCCGTTGACTGTTCCTTTTTCCCGGTATTAATCCCTAATGAGTTTCAGGTATTATCTGAAACTCTCCCGGAAGATTTTCGGCTAAGGCTCATCCGCGAAGCGGATAAGCCCAGTTTGGCCGGTATACAATTGGTTGTTAATTGAACAGCCGAAAATCCCTAGTAATAGAGGTCGTGATGCAAGAAAGAAGAGTTGTCATTACCGGCATGGGTGTACTTACGCCTGTCGGACTCACTGTCGAGGATTTTTGGGCATCTCTCGTTGCCGGCAAGAGCGGCGCGGGTACTATCACTCGATTTGATACATCCAACCATTCAAGCAAGATAGCCGCAGAGCTGAAAGGGTACGATGTCAGCAATTATATCGATCCAAGAGATGCCCGGCGGATGGACCCGTTCGTCCAGTATGCGGTTTCAGCCGCCAAAATGGCGGTAGAAGACAGTGGGCTTACGATCACGCCGGAGAATGCGGCACGAGTTGGAGTTGTGGTCGGTTCAGGAATCGGCGGTGTCCATACCTGGGAGGCGCAGCATAGAGTCCTCCTGGAAAAAGGGCCGAACCGGGTGAGCCCGTTTTTCGTCCCTATGCTCATCGCTAATATGGGCTCGGGACAGATATCGATCATGTTCGGGGCTAAGGGACCCAACGAGACTGTAGTCACGGCTTGTACCACAGGGACCAACGCAGTAGGTGATGCTTACGAGATCATCAAGCGCGGCGATGCCGATGCGATGATCACCGGAGGCGCGGAAGCCGCAATCTGCCCGCTTTCCTGCGCCGGGTTCTGCAACGCCCAGGCGTTCACCACCAGAAACGATGAACCGGAAAGGGCCAGCCGCCCATTCGATAAGGAGCGGGACGGGTTCCTGATTGGTGAAGGTGCCGGTATTCTGGTAATCGAAGAATTGGAGCACGCTATGGCTCGCGGCGCGAAGATCCATGCCGAGATAATCGGCTACGGAATGACCGGCGATGCGTACCATATGACCTCCCCTGCACCCGACGGAGAAGGCGCTGCCCGCTGCATACAGGCTGCACTTGATGACGCGAGGATAAAACCGGAAGATGTAAGTTACATCAACGCCCACGGCACATCGACTGAGATGAACGATAAGTATGAAACGATGGCGATAAAGAAAGTCTTCGGAGACTATGCCTACAAGGTGCCTGTCAGCTCGACTAAGTCGATGACGGGACATCTCCTCGGCGCAGCCGGAGCCATCGAAGCAGTTGCCTGTGCTCAGGCGCTCAAAGAAGGCGTTATCCCGCCTACAATTAACTACGAGTTCCCTGATCCCAACTGTGACCTCGATTACGTACCGAATGTGGCGAGAAAAGCCGATCTGAAGATTGCTATATCCAATTCCTTCGGTTTCGGCGGGCACAATGCGACCATAGTAATAAAGAAAGCACCTTAAAATCAATATCTGAGACTCTCCAGAAGAGTATCGGTAATAACCAATATATAATTAGTTGTTAAAGAGCAACCGAAATCTATAAAGAATTTCGGGTGATGATGCAGCAGTCTTATGGGGAATAAACCTGTTCCCTGTGCTGCTGCATCTGTTGATTCCTGCTTACACCTGAAACTCTCCCAGAAGATTTTTGGCAATAGTGTTGTACGATTGGTTTTAGGAGAACAGCCGAAAATCTATAGAAAGCAACGGGGCTTTGTAATGTTGATATCTGATCGGGCGAGAAGCGTGAAACCGTCTCCGACTCTCGCCATTACGGCTAAGGCCAATAAAATGAAGGCCGAAGGGATCGATGTTATCTCTTTTGGCGCAGGTGAACCGGATTTCGGTACACCTGAGAACATTAAAGATGCAGCTATAGCAGCGATTAAGTCCGGCTTTACCAGGTATACGGCATCGTCAGGGATAGACGCTCTCAAGTCAGCGATAGTAAACAAACTGGCTGCGGACAATAACCTGCACTACCTGAAGTCGCAGATAATCGTTTCAAACGGCGCGAAGCATTCGATATATAACGCGATGCTCGCGCTTGTAAATCCGGGAGACGAGGTAATAGTCCCGACTCCCTATTGGGTGAGTTATCCGGACCAGGTAAGGCTTGCGGAGGGGACTCCGGTGCATCTGGTTACGAACGAAGTGAACGGGTTCGTCGCCACGGCGGAAATGATCGAGCAAGCCATAACCCCCAATACCAGGATGCTCATCCTGAACAGCCCGAGCAACCCCACGGGCGGTGTCTACAGCCGAAGCGAGCTGCAGGATATAGCCGATCTTGCGGTTGCGAAGAATATTTACGTGCTCTCCGATGAAATATATGAAAAGATCATATACGATGGACGGGAGCATGTCTCCATAGCTTCGCTTGGCGCTGAAATCAAAAAATTGACCGTCACGGTAAACGGTCTCTCCAAGAGCCACGCTATGACTGGGTGGCGGATCGGTTACGCAGCTGCAGATGAGGAGATTATACGCGCTATGACCCGAATTCAGGACCACAGCACGTCGAACGCGGTCTCCTTTGTCCAGAAAGCCGCTGTCGAAGCGCTTAAGGGACCACAAGATGCCCTTCGTAAGATGGTAGCCGAGTTCGACAAACGGCGAAAAGTGATAGTCGGGCGGCTGTGCAGTATTCCGGGCATCGGATGCGCAACTCCTGGCGGAGCTTTTTACGTATTTCCTAATGTGACCGGCCTGTTCGGGAAGACCTGGGACGGTGGAACGATTACGGGCGCTGAGAGTCTGACGGAATATCTCCTGGAAGAAGCAAAGGTAGCCCTGGTCCCCGGGACCGGCTTTGGAGCGCCCAATTATATGCGGCTTTCCTACGCGACGAGCATGGAAGCGATCGTGAAGGGGCTCGACCGGATAGAGAAAGCCGTAGCTAAACTAAAGTAGGATTTTGAAAATATAAATCAGGGAAGAGATTGGTGGAGAATTGTGCTTCTCGCCGTGGTCCGGTAGGTCCACGGTTACTGCCCCTGGGGCCCAGTTGGTCCACGGGGTGGATGAAAAGAATCCCGAAGCATACGTCATTCCGAGCTTGACTCGGAATCCAGGAAAAGAATGGACCCTGAATCAAGTTCAAGGTGACGTCTTTGCTGATAGCTTTTCTTTTCCATTACACGGGAGGAAAAGGGAGTGGAGCGAGTCGAGAGTCTCTCGATTCACTCGACTCCTTTGATTCAAGTCTATGGCAGTAGATAAAAGACGGCTGCGCGGTATAGCCAGAAGGCTGCAGGTCGATTTTAACGACCTTGGCCTGCTGCAGCAGGCGCTGACACATAGATCGTATCTCAGCGAAGCCGCCGAAATGGAGAGTAACGAGCGGCTGGAGTTCTTGGGCGATGCAGTGCTGGGATTAGTTATCTGTGAGTACCTTTTCCTGAGCTATGCCGACCGCAGCGAGGGCGAGCTCGCGAAAGCCAAAGCTGTAGCGGTGAGTGAGCCGGTGCTGGCGGACGCGGCTAAACAGCTTGGGATCGACATGATGATCCTCATGAGCACAGGAGAGGAAGCCTCCGGCGGCAGGAACAGGCTTTCGATCCTGGCCGATACCTTCGAGGCGCTCGTGGCGGCAATGTACCTGGATGTCGGAATAGATGCAGCTCGTAAGTTTTGCCTGAGAGCGCTGGAATCGATCTTGTCCGATATCGAGCGGCAGGAACACATCAGAGACTACAAATCGCTCTTACAGGAATTGACGCAGGCCAGCCATAAGAAAGCGCCCAAGTATGTAGTTATCCGTGAAGAGGGCGCCGACCACGATAAGACGTTCGTTGTGGAGGCAAGACTCGAAAGCGATTGCCTGGGTACCGGATCAGGAAAGAGCAAGAAGCAGGCCGAGCAGGCCGCCGCTCTAGAAGCGCTCCAAAAATGCAAGGTGCAATTGCAGGGCGGGCGGGGCTGAACATCCAAGCCCCGAACTGCGATACCGAAACGCAAAATCGTTTGTAACAGCTCTCTCATACGTCACTCTGAATGACTAAAACGTCACTCTGAACAGCAAAGACGTCATCCTGAACAACAAATACGTCACCCTGAACTAAGGAGTTTCAGGTATTACCTGAAACTCTCCCCGGAAGATTTTCGGCTATAGCCGAAAATCCATAGATTCAGGGTCCATTCTTTTCCTGGATGCTGAGTCAAGCTCAGCATG
>JBDKSP010000029.1:0-41399 GCA_039680575.1 Armatimonadota bacterium | reverse complement strand
GCAAGCTCTACCACTATATCAGCCTCACTCCCTACTCTCGGGAGGAATACCTGCAATGCCGGGAGCTGCTCGACGAATCTAGCGATGAGATCGTCCAGGCGTACCGCTGGTATGTCGTGGCGCGGTCGAGCTTTTCCGGCATATTCGGGAGTTCCTGGGGTTATACCGTCACTAAATCGGCTCAGGGAATGGCCGGGTCTTGCAGCAAGTGGATGACGGCGATAAATATGCTTCCAGCGATCCACGAGAGGCTGATGCGGGTTATGGTCGAGCACTCGGACTTCAGGGGAGTAATCAAGCGATTCGACACGCCGGAGACGCTTTTCTACCTCGACCCGCCATATATCCCTGAAACTCGCAAATCCGGTAAATATCGGCACGAGATGACCGCGGAGGACCACCAGGAACTCGTGGAGATCCTGCTATCGATCCAGGGGAAAGCAGTGCTCTCAGGATATAACCATCCGATCTACAAACCGCTTGAGACTGCTGGATGGACCCGGACGGATTTTAAAACGGCCTGCGCCGCAGCTGGCCGTACCAGAGCAACCGGCATACAGGGCAAAGGGGCGGCATTACGTATGCAACCACGGACGGAGAGTGTGTGGGTGAAGGTGGAATGCAATGTGAGCAAAATGTGAGCAAACCCAATGAAAAAGCCCTCCAGGATTACTCTCTGAAGGGCTTTTTGAGCTCAAAATCTGGAGGCGACGTCGGGAATCGAACCCGAGAATAACGGTTTTGCAGACCGCTCCCTTAGCCACTTGGGTACGTCGCCATTTTTGGAGCGGGAGACGGGATTCGGACCCGCGACATTCAGCTTGGGAAGCTGACGCTCTACCACTGAACTACTCCCGCAACTCCGTGCCTATGGCACTGTGAACGATATATAAGATACCATGTCCACCCTCTATTGTCAATGAGAAAAACTGAAAACTCGCCTGCTTCTGAAAGGCTCCGTCGTGTCGATTTCTAGGTGATATGGGAATTATTTAATGAGTCCAGGGAGTATCTTTGCTCTCCGGTGTATAACAAATATATGAAGCTTTGCAAGTTTGGAGTAGATATAAACCACTGTGAGCAATACCTTTTTAGATACCGTTCGTAAAACCATAACCCGGAACGATATGATCCGGCATGGGGATAGGATCATAGTAGCTGTTTCAGGCGGCGCGGATTCCGTGGCGTTGCTGCATGTTCTGTGGACGATGAAGGATGAGTTCAATCTCGATCTGATCGCCGCGCATATGAACCATGGAATACGCGGCGAAGATGCTGACAGGGATGCACTGTTCGTTCAGGAACTTGCAGCCCGGCTGAAAATAGCTTCTGTCGTGGAAAAAGTGGATGTACCCGCGTTCAGGAAAAAAGCCCGGCTAGGACTGGAAGAAGCTGCCCGCAAAGTGCGTTATGACTTTCTTGAAAGCATTGCCTCGGATGCCGGAGCCGCGCGGGTTGCAGTTGCGCACACAGCAGATGACCAGGTGGAGACAGTTCTTCTGAATATTATCAGAGGGACAGGGCCTGATGGGGTTTCAGGTATGCCCGAAGTACGGGGCAGGATAATCCGTCCTCTGATAGACACATTTCGCGCTGATGTAGAAGCATATCTGCACGAAAACGGGCTAGATTGGGCTACAGACGTCACAAACCTTGCGCTGGATTACACCAGAAACCGCGTACGGCTTCAACTGATTCCATTCCTGGAAGATAAGTTCAACCCGCGAGTGAAGGATGCGCTTCTTTCGCTGTCCAGGCTCGTACGGGACGAGAATGAAGCAATAAAAGCTGCAACAGAGCTGGAGTTCGCTGCTGCCGCAAAAGAGGCAGGGTATGAATCGGTAGTATTGGATGCATCCAGACTAAGGAATCTGCCTCTTGCTCTGCTTCGCCGGTGTATACGAAAGGCAGTGGAGTTGGTCAAAGGCGACCTCAGGGATGTTGAATACATTCAGACGGAGCGTATTGCTGATAGTATAATCGCGAAAGAGGATGTTGCTCTGACTCTACCCTCTGGAAAAGTCTACGCACGGTTCACTGGTGACGAATTAAGGATATTCAGGATAGTGGAACCGGCAAAATTCGATATCGAGAAAGAATTGGAGATCGGCGGCAGGACCGAAGTCCCTGAACTTGGTGTTCTGTTTGAAACAAAGTTCGTTCCGGCAAATATCCGGCCGGAAAAGCCTTCTCAGGCAGTCATAAACCCGAAAAAGATCAAGGGAAAGCTCATTTTGCGGACTTGGAGGCGAGGAGACCGCATTCTGCCGCTTGGGATGACCGGGCACAAAAAACTCCAGGACCTGTTTACGGACGCTAAGACACCGCGCAGGGAGAGGGGGCTTGTTCCAGTGATCACAGACGATGAAAAAATCATTTGGGTCGCAGGATATACGATATCGGAACTCGTGCGTATTACCGAAAAGACATGTACGGCCCTTTGGATGGAATATTTCCATCTGTAATATCTATGTTCTTTACCTATTGACATATTTGATATATTATTCAATACTAATCTTATAGTTTCCACAATCCTCGATTAAGGAGGAGGAATCGCCTTAATAACATGGCCATCGAGATCGGAAACACCGTGGAGGGCATAATTATAAAGCTTATGGACTATGGCGCAATAGTCCGGCTTGCAGGCGGGAAAATGGGGCTTGTGCATATTTCGGAAGTAGCTGATACCTATGTAAGGGATATGCATGATTACCTCAAAGAGAGTGACCGCGTCTATGTCAAGGTTCTGAAGATAAACGACAGAGGGCGGTATGAGCTCTCCGTGAAGCAGGCGGACACAAAAGTTGTTCGCCATCCTGAGCGTCCGGCCGCTACTGCACCTGCGCCTCCAAAGAAGATGGATGCAGTGGGATATAACTTCGAACCGGTACGTGAGTGTAAGAAAGAGAAGATCCCGGTAACCTTCGAAGATAAGCTCTCCAGGTTCCTAAAAGACAGCGAAGAACGGCAGGTAGACCTCAAACGCAACCTCGAAGCCAAGCGCGGCAGCCGGCGTAAGTAATAGTTTAGCCCCATGATCTTATACATACCGCGCAATATATTTGCGCGTCTCTCACATCGTGGAACCAGTCAGAATTCCGCCAAATAGGGGATATATTATTTGCAGGTTCTCTTTGTAATAAGCTCTGGCAATTGATGCTGTTGAAGGGCGTCCAGTTACAATATAAGAGAAACAGAAGCGGTGTACAGAAGGCGCCCCTTCTGCTCTCCTACCCGCATTATCCAAGTTCAAGGGATAACAGGGGTTCAAAAAGGAGGGATAAACAATGAACGCAAGAAGCCTATCCAAAACAGTAAGCCTTACCATTATCCTGGCTTTCACTCTTGTCAGCATAGCTGGAGCCGGACCTGTAATCAGGCGGGATACAAGCAGCGAGGATCGTAAAGAGAAACCGAGCGTCAGCCGGACGGAACATCCCTCCGATACACGCAGCAACAGCTCGAAGACAGAAAAATCCTACGGGACAACCAAGGAATCCGGTAGTTCATCAAAAGCTACCATGAAAGACAGAACCATTGATGCGACTCCATCCTACAAGCAGTCCAATAGCGGTAGAAAGTATGACAATCGCTCAGACAGCAATCGGAAAGATAATTATAAATACGACAGGGTAGGGGAGCGCTACTCAGATGACCGTGATGATCACGACAACAAGAGATCACACCGTCCGCCAACCTATAATAACGGACATTACTACTACGATCATGGATGGCCGTACCATTATGATCATCCATTGACTTATGGATACTGGGTCTTTGATTACGATTGCGGCCGATCGCTGCCGTCCGCATACTACTACTATGGATACTTCCCTTATGTATCCTGCGGCAGAGTGATTATCATAAAGAGGCCTTCAGTTACGTATGTCGAGGTTCCGATAGTTATACACAAGAATAGCTCGGATAGCGGCTACTACCTGGAAAGAGGATCCAGTGTTTATTCAATAGACAACGTGCTTTACGACATCGAAAAGGCATGGAAAACAAGTGAACCGAGTCTTCTTCTTAAGTGTGTCAGGAATAATACGGATATAGACGTCCTGCTTGATGGCAAATATTCGTATTCCCTTAGCGCGGACGATTACCGTGAAATGACATACGACGCCATCGATGCTACCAAGACAGTTGACTTTGACTTCGAATCGGTTAAAAGCCGTGGCGATGATAGAGTGGTGGCTTATGGAGTGCATAAGTTCTATGCTCTGGACGGCTCATTGAAGACAGTGTATATTAACTATGAGTTCGAACGGCGCGATGGCAATTGGCTCCTGATTGAAGTCGGCTCCTCGCCAAAGAGATACGGTTACTAATGTAGACAGGGCTCTTTTAGAGCCCTGTCATTGATATAAATATATTAAAAAGCAAACGTCCATCGGACGGGGAGGGACTCTCAATGCGAAGGTGTCTTTTATCGACAATAGCTCTAACCCTCATTATATTCCTCGTAACATCAATCGCCCCCACGCTTATAGATATCTCTGGCTCTACTGCATACGCACAGGGACCATTCGGTAAGAAATCTGCAGGTAGTACGAATAAGGTAGAAGAGCCAAAGAAGGATCAAGATAACGAAGAACAGGAGAAAAAGGAAGAAAAGAAGGATCAGAGCGATAAAAAGAAAGATTCCACCGCGAGCGCAAATGAGAATAATAAATCCGAGAGCAAAAAAAACGTAAAGACTGACGAGCGAGACACAAAGGACAGCAATGATTCGAACTCGTCTTGGTCTACTACAACCTCAAATACATCAAAGTCGAGTTCGGATAGCAGAAAAACACCCGATGCGCGTCCTACCCAAAAAAGCACTACTGCAAAAGACACTGACCACAAAAACAAGGACAGTGCTAAGGACAAAGTATATAAGCGGACAGATGAGAGGCCTGAAGAGTCTCACAAGAAAATACACCACTCACATCAAGATTGTTATCCATACGATCCTGACTGGGTCGTCGTATACCCACGGCCATCATATCCTGACTCATACCCGACAACGACTGACAGCACAGAGAAATTGACAACCCAGCAACTGGTTGATGATATATCCTATGCGTGGTTGAACAATACACCGGAGTTGATATGCAATTATCTACCTGCAAAAAAAGAGATAAAAATATATAAAGACAAAAAGCTCCTGTGTAAAATGAAGGCTGAAGACTATTATGCTGCAACTGTCGATGCTATGAACGATTGGCAAACAGTGGATTATATACTCAATGTCGTAGATTACCGATGGAACAAAATCGTTGCCAGAGGCCATCATATATATAAAGACAAAGGCGATGATTCCAATTCTGTCGTCCATAGAAGTGATGTTTACTGCATTTTGAGACTTGAGAAGAAAAAATGGGTGATAACCGATATGGGCTTCACTTCGGTTGTAGACATAAAGGAGTCAGGAAGAGAGTACGTTGACAAGTAAGATAACACTAGCCGTATGCGCCGTGCTGCTATTATCGGGAGTTGTTATGGCAGCCGTTGGGACAGAGGATACTTCGACGATCCGGGTCGATACATCAGCATATTCCCATTCGATACATGACGGAGCGGATGCTCATTCTCAGATATTTGAATGTAAAGTCGACATCAAGCCGGAACTTGGTATAGGTCTTGAAGCTGTAAAAGTCAGCGATGCAGACGGACGGACTCATATAGGAAATATCTATCTGAGGAAACCAGTTCCACTCAAAGATAACAAAACGACCAGGCTGGAAGGTTATGCGGGTATATCGTGGCTTTCGGTTGAAGATGTATTCGATCAAGAAAGCAGCGATACCGGTTTTTCGTTTGGAGCGATTACGGATTTTACTTTAAGGCCTGAACTAACTTTATACAGCCGTCTGGGTGTTGCGCTTCTCGACGAGCCGCTTTGGACCCTGGATGCAGGCGTAAGATATGAGCTTCGTCCGAGGTGGTTTCTATCCATAGGCTACAGGGGCTACAATACGAACGGTTCATCACTCGGAGGATTTCTTGTCGGAGCCACATATAGAGCAATTAAAGATTCTAAATGATAATCTCGATATAGTCTGAATGGTTTAAGCAGGCATACATAAGGGTAATAGAATCAGCGCACTTCCGGCTCCGTCAGCTATCAGGAACGTGGCATTTAGCATTAATTGGGCAGTCAGATAACTAATAGAATCTAATGGCTCAGGTTGATTCCGGCTGCCTGCTTTGCTTGCTGCTATAGAGTTCCCCATTTTTGTTTAGTAGTATAGAAAGGATAACTCGGATGCCGGTGGGAGTAATTGCTGACGCTGAGTTTCAAATCCCAGCTCAGGGAAAGTATGTAGCGCTCGTAAGAAAAGGGATCCGTTCTCTTGCGGAAGGCGCCGGGTTCGATGAGGACACCTGCCAGGACATAGAAGTCGCTGTCGGTGAGGCGGTAACGAATGCTGTCTGCCACGGCAGCCCTACAGATGGCAGCGGCCGCGTATCAATCCGCTGTGGTATTACTCAGAGTTCTATCGAAGTCGATGTTAAGGACAACGGTCATGCCACATGCGTACCGATCCCCAGAGCCATAGTGAACAAAAACAACGAACATGGACGCGGATGGCGGATAATCCATAATCTTATGGACCAGGTATCCGTCAGGTGCACGAAGAACGGTTTATTGGTGCGTATGGTGAAGCAAAAGGCAAAGGCTTCCAGCGCTGAAATGCCTCAGTTTGCAATTATTGCAAACTGAGGCTACTGTGACTGATTTCTAATCCTTCTTTTTACTCTCTCCCAGCTTGGATTCGAGCTTATTCACCGCTTCGGCAGCGCCCGGCATCAGTTTCAACTCGCGTGTCTTTTCGATTTCGATTTTGGCGTTATCGTTTTTGCCCGCCGAGATAAGGAACTCTATCAGCGCGATATGAGATGACGGGTCATCCGGCAGCAGTTCGACGAGTTTTCTGTATTCTGCCTCTGCCATGTCGAGTTTCCCGGCAGCTTCACAAGTAACTGCGAGGACTACGTGCGGTTCATCCCAATTAGGCGCAGAATCGATCACACGACGCAGTTCCGCGATAGCTCCATCGAAGTCTTCTTTGTGCTTGAGCACTCGGGCGAGGGAGATATGGCAAGACGGATCGTTCGGAGCAACGGAGACAGCCTTTTTTGCAAGCGTCAAGGCTTCATCAAGCTTGTCTTCTTTATTAAGCAAAATCCCTGAGAGCGCAGTAAGCGGCCTTGAGTCATTAGGATCGCACTCGATGGCTTTACGAAGGTCCTGCTCTGCTTCCGCAGCCTTACCAGCAGCGGCATAAACGAGTCCGCGGTTAAGAAAAGCATCAGGCAGGGTCTGATCGAGCTCAATGGCTTTGTTTATCGATTTAATAGCCGCCTCGAACTTATTAAAACTCGCAAAAGCGACTCCCTGCAGCATATAAGGCATAGCTGATTTTGGCCGAAGATTTATCGCTGCTGCAGCGAGGTCATCTGTGTCTATCGAGCCGGAGGCGGATGCAAATATCGCCAGTGACATAGCCTGGAAACTGTTTTCGCTGCCTTCAACTTTTTTGACAGTAAAGGTCGATTGAGAAAGCGTGCTTTCAGGGACGCCGGACTTCATTAGGAAGCTTTTAAGCGCCGGAGCGGGATAGACCTGGTAGAAAACAGGTGCGCGAGGTCCATCGCCTATTACAAGTCTCTGGATAAACACACCCAGGGCTCCAACTCCCGGAAGTGATACCAGCGCAGCTTTGGCTGCTTTCTCGGGAGGATCGACTTTTGAAAGAAAGAGCCAGTTGGTATCACGGATCTCGGTGAAACATGCATTGGCTCCCTTAAGTGACTTGACAACCAACTTTACAGGATTCTGTTCGACCTTAATCCCTTGTATAACGGCTTGAAACTTTGTGCCGACCTCATCCCCTGACAATAGCTGTCCTAATGTCGCCATCGATGCCCTGGAAAAGGCTTTATCACCTGCAAGCGGAACGGGTGGAACGGCAGGAGTCGCTGTTTTCAGGAGAGCTATCCTCGCTTTCTCGTTTGTTGCGACGATTTTGGCCGGATATGCATCTCCGGTCCAATTGCTTACCACTACAGTGCGGTTGACAGGCAAAGACTTCCCGTTAGGAGCGGTCTCTACCACTGCGTCCATCGTAGTAACGATGTAGCTTCCGTCGCCTACGGCGAATCCTGACGATATAGAGCCGCCATTCCTGCCGAAGGTAACGACTGCTGCCAGTGACTCATCTTCACTGGCTACAGCCGGAAGCGTTACGAGACATAAAAACAGTGCTGTTAATAAGAACGCTGGTCTCTTCATACCATTACTTTATCACGTCGAAGCAAACAGGTAAAGCAAATCCAACAATAGAGACACGCAAATAGCGGAAACTCATCGTTGATTTCATGCGTCTGGTATAATAGAGCACATCAGTTCGGAGGACAAGGGCAATAAAATCATATTTAGCGATTATACTTCTTATCATAACATCCAGCATTTCCGCCTTTGGAGCCCCGACCGAGTTTCGCGGTGCATGGGTCACTGCATGGTCGAAAGGGTTCCTTAGTCCACAGGAAGCCGACGAGACCGTCCGGCTTGCGAAAGAAGCAAATATAAATGCACTCTTCATACAGGTGCGAAAGGTCGGAGATGCCTATTATAATTCCAGCATCGAGGCACGCGCCGGCAATATCTCGGGCGGGCTGGACTATGACCCGCTTGCATATATTATCGAAAAAGCGCATGCAGCCGGTATCGAAGTCCACGCATGGCTTAATACGTTCAGAATATGGGGCGCAAAAGATTATCCCAAAGATCCGAACCATATCGTTAATCTACACCCTGAATGGCTCACGAGGACATCCTCCGGCGGACTTGCAGGGACTGAAGGATTGTTCCTAGACCCTGGAGTTCCCGAAGTGCAGGACTATACTTACAATGTTTTTGTGGATGTGGTAAAGAACTACGATATCGACGGTATCCACATGGACTATATCCGTTACCCTGGTAAAAACTTCGGTTATGCTGCCCCGGCTGTCGAACGGTTCAACATGGAGACCGGACGGACCGGGGTACCGGCAAATAATGACACTCTCTGGCAGCAGTGGAGGAGAGACCAGGTAACGGCGCTTGTCCGGCGGATTTATAAAGGCGTAAACAGCATCAAACCTGAAGTAAAGGTAACAGCTGCTACGGTACCATGGGGCGACTGTTCATCGAGCTTCGGTAATACATCCGCGTATTCACTGGTATATCAGGACT
This sequence comes from Armatimonadota bacterium, assembly GCA_039680575.1. Classification (GTDB taxonomy): domain Bacteria; phylum Armatimonadota; class UBA5829; order UBA5829; family DTLH01; genus JBDKSP01. Next base: position 32,173 of record JBDKSP010000029.1, on the reverse strand, counting down.
GGTGCAGATGGATGGAAGAGGGGATACTGGACGCCAATATTCCGATGAACTACAAGAAGGAATCAAACCCGAGGAACGCCCGCGAGTATCGAAACTGGCTCAACGGGTTCAAACGCTGGCAGTATAGCAGGCAGGTCTATAACGGGCAGGACTTCCTTCAATCGCCGGAACTTGTAGCACAGCAGTTAGAGGCAGCGCGGAAGTACGGAGCCGATGGAATGGTCGGTTTCGCCTTCAACCAGTCCGAAAGCCGGGTAAAACTCGTAAGGATACTTAAAAACGGAGTGTTTGCGGAGCCTGCCGCAGTCCCGGAGATGCCGTGGAAATACAGCGCCCATAGGAAAAAGAGCCGGGAGTTGTATGCAAAAGCTATAGATGCCGCCACAATAGGACGCGACCTCGACAAGGCTATCGGACTGCTTAAAGAAGCACTTATAGTTGACCCTCATTATATCGATGCCAGTTTCCGGCTGGGCCGGTGTTACATGCGCAAAGGGATGTATGATGAAGCCGCGAAGAAGTTCGAAGAAGTTCTTGCAGAAAGACCAGACTATCTTTCCGCAAAGAAGAATCTTGATGAGGTAAACAAAAAAATAGAATCGAGCAAGAGTGATGAGGCTGTTCCTGACACTTCCAGCGCATCTGGCGGAGAAGAACAGCAGGAAAACAAATGAGATACATCACCCTGTGCCTATTAGTTCTTTTGACCTCAAGCTTGATCTCTGACGCGTCTGGCGAAACGCTTCGTATCGGCCTTGTGCGCCAGTTCAAGGACGTCAATGAAGTAACCGTAAGTGACGCAGCGGGGTTTACAGTTTCAGACAAGTCCGGTAATGTAATTGCTAAGATGGACACCGATGAGAAAGTGGTCTTATCGGCTATTGACGGCAAGATTCAGCTTACTGGAGCTGGTGACGATCTGCCATCTGCCGGAGATATTGTCGAGATTACAAGCTCGGCTTCAGATTCGTTTCTCACGCTGTCCTCACCGAGATGCAAGTCCGCTAATTACCGTGGAAAGATAGAAATAAGCCTCGGAAAGAAGGGGATATTGCTTGTAAACATCGTAGACCTGGAGGACTATATCCGAGGAGTTCTGCCGTCCGAGATGCCCTCATCGTTTAATATCGAAGCATTGAAAGCTCAGGCTGTAGCCGCAAGAACCTATGCCTGGGCGAACCGCGGCAAACACAAAAAATCCAACTACGACCTATGTGATTCCACTCACTGCCAGGTTTACCTGGGAGCGGACGGCGAGAAACCGTCCACCTCGAAAGCTGTCACAGAAACCGAAGGACTGGTTATAGAACGTGAAGGCCATTTGATTTCAGCCCAGTATTCTTCGGATTGTGGCGGAATCACGCAGGATGGTGGAAAACCTTATCTCGTATCGGTCTCTGACTCACCGGAGGGTGGGGGAGCGGACTACTGTGAGCACGACGAGCACTGCTGGACCAAATCGTGGGATATTCTGGAGTTTGAGAAGCTGATCGCAAAGTCCTATCCCGCCATCAGAGGGTTAAAATCTGTTGCGGTTGCAGAGAGCGGCTCCGGTAATCGTGTCGAGAAAGTAGAATTAACGGCTGATTCCGGCAAAATCGATATGAGCGGTATACAGCTACGCGCCATCCTCGGCAACACAGCGATAAAGAGCACGATTTTTACTGTAAAAGTGGAAGATGGAAAGGTTGTTTTCAATGGCCGGGGTTTCGGTCATGGCATCGGCCTCTGTCAGTTTGGGGCAAACGGCCTCGCGGAAGCACCCAATAACTACACTTTCGAGCAGATACTGAAGCATTATTACCGAGGGGTAGAGATAGTGCGGCTGTCGACAACTACAGAGTTTTGACAGTTCAGCCAAAACTCTGTAGTTAAAATCACTTAGCAAAGCCTGTTATCGGACGAGTCTCTCGCCGTTATTACCGTTTTCTTTTGAGATTGGGATGCGCGTAAGTGCTATGAAAAACAGGGATCTGGCAGCAAGCGCAATAAATACAAAAGGTGTGAGGACTATATTCAGCCCTTTTGCGTAGTGCTTCATAAAGAACCTGAACATACTCCGGTGGAACTGGTAGATCATCCGTACTGGCGCCTGGTCGCTCGCAGAGCCAATCCGGTGCTTGACCTTTGCCATAGGGTAATAACAAACCCTCCAGCCGTGTTTCTTTACCCTGTACGCCCAGTCTACATCCTCGCAATACATAAAGAACCCTGAATCCAGCAGCCCGATGTCGTCTATCGTCTTCTGTCGGATAACAAGTGCTGCACCGGAGACCCAATCGACATCCCGGACCTCATCATGCTTCCAATCCGCCATTATATAGCTTTTCACGAAGCGATTATTGGGAAATAGCTTGCCTAGCGGCGTGCGGCGGAAAAGTCCCGCGCCCAGGGTGGGGAAGCGGCGCGCTGAAAACTGGATGCTTCCATTAGGGTTCTCTATCCTTGGACCGATTATACCTGCATCCGGGTTCTCATCAGCGAAAGTGACGATCTTTAACAGTGTGTCGCGCTCTTCCAGGACTGTGTCCGGGTTGACGAGCATTATATAACGCCCTTTAGCTATTTTAAGCGCCTGGTTATGCGCCTTGCTGAACCCGACATTCCTATCATTCGAGATAAGAGTGACCTGCGGATAGTTATGAGCGACCATCACGGCGCTTTCGTCCGACGAGGCATTATCGACTACTATGATCTCGAACCGAACACCTTCCTGCGCCAGTACTGACTCCAGGCAGTGTCCAAGTTCATCCCTAGTATTCCAGTTTACTATGCTGACTGTTATGTCCAAGTATATACTCTCTATCGCCCACCTATAGATTTTCGGCAACAACCAATATATGACTGGCTGTTAATTAATCAGCCGAAAATCTTCCGGAAGAGTTTCAGGTATAAGTGTAAAATCAACAGATAAAGCTACATCAGAGAACTGTTTATATAACTTTTGGCTGTTACTTTATCTCCTGAAACTCTGTAATATCTCGCTCAGCTTTATAGCTGCGATGATAAGCCGGTAGACAGAAGGAAACAGTTTCTTTTCGTAATGCTTCTTATAAAACCGCGCAAGCGACCTGTGCGACTCGCGGCGCATCACACGACGCACCTGTTTCGTACTAGATCCGCCGTGGTGGATCACTTCTGCGACAGGAGTAAAATAGATCTCCCATCCGGCCTGTTTTGCACGGTAGCACCAGTCTACTTCATTGAAAAATATCGGGAAGTCCGGATCGAGAAGCCCGATCTCATCTACTGCTTTACGCGATAGAATTAGGCAGGAACCCATCGGTTGATCGACTTCTGCCTCAGTCTCGTAATCGAACCAGGTCATGCGGTAAGCGCCGAGCTTTTTGCTTTTTGGAAACAGCCGGGAGAGCCCGAATAACTCCGATGCCACAGCGGCAGGTTCCGGAAACCCCCGAACAGAACGGTCAATGGAGCCGTCCGGCCTTATCAACCTGCATCCCGCGCTTGCAGCACACGGATGAGCTTCCATGAACTCTACGAGTTTTGCGAGAGTATCGTTCTTTACTTCGGTATCTGGATTAAGGAGGAGAACATAACGCCCCGATGCGCGTTCGATTCCCTGGTTATTGCCCTCCGCATAGCCGCGATTGCGGTCGTTTGCAATTATCGTGGCTCGTGGAAACTGAAGAGAGAGAGCATGCGTATCGAAATCATTGGAAGCATTATCTATTACAATGGATTCAAAGTCAAAACCGGGCGCATGCCGGTAGATAGAATCCAGGCACGCTTCCAGCAGACGGGTTGTATTCCAGTTGACTATGATTATGGATAAAAGCACTCAGAATCCCTTCGGTAGTATATCACACAATCATTATATGTTCGCGCAGCTTATTCGGTCAACGCTGCGTGTTGGATTGTTTCGTATGATGATGGGGGACCCCGGGCTGGTAGCTGATAATTCTAGGATAAATGGCAAGTTAACATAAGTATTATTATCAGACGCGCATATTGATTACTAATAACGCGAGTGGCCTGAGGATAGGCACTCCCCCGGCTACTCAGTTTATTTCCAATGCACCTTATAGACTACCATTACCTGACCGCCGCAGATAATATTGTTTTTCAGATAGTAAGAACGGACAAACTGAAGCTCAGGCCGTTTTGAGATCTTCGGGTACCAATCCGGAAAGATAATCAGATATGCCGGTTTTCTCTTTGATAAATATTTCCAGAGACCGTCTTGTATAGCGTCACTGGTATTTTTATTTATATATGGGATAACTTCCGGGTTGATTACACCGACAGTATCTATCACTGTCTTTCTGGAATAGTAAGCGATTGCTCCTACATCATTACAGGCCATCACCGTTCCCGGCGGAAGTGTGACTGCCCATTTGCCGATACTAGCTTGCATATCATTGATATTCTGCACCTGGCGGGCATATACAGCAGCCAAAGCGTAGTTATTACTTACAGATAGACCGAATCCAAGTATGACAACTGCAATCACAATGGCTCGCCTCAAAAACCGGCTATACCGTGACATCAACTTAAGGACAGCATCTATTCCTACAGCGCCCATGAGTATAAACAGTGGGACCAAATAGGCGCTGTACCGCCCAATTTGAACGATGAGTTGGTCTCCGGACTCCAGAATCGGCGAAATCTGACCTACAGCAGTTGGGAGCCCTAGAAACGCCAAAGGTAATAGAAACCCAACATCAGATTTTGAGGATAATGCTTTCAGAATGCATATTACCATGCCGATTATTGCGCATATGGCTAACAAAGCGTTATCTAAGAGACATATATCCGCCGCTTGATGCAGGTATATTCCAAGCACGATGACTCTTGCGGGTAAAGGTAAACCACCGGTGGTAACTTTGGCATAAAAAGACGGCGGCATCAGGTGTCCTGAATACGACCAGTTGAAGATTGCCCAGGGAATTACCGGAAGAACTGCTATTAAAATATGTAATGGAACGGTTTTGATATAACGGAGCAGGTTATGACTGCGTAATGCCGATATTCCTCTATCGATCAATGCCAGCACTACAAACATGCCGCACTCAGGACGCGCAAGTGTGGATAGTCCAAACCATACCGTAGACAGATAAGCCCGCGGAGTATCGTCCCATCTGTAAAGCAGATGATGATATATGCCTAATGTGACCAGGAAGACATATAAAGGCACTTCCATCCCGCCGATAGCGCCCCAGATAAGCCGGGGCGTAGCTGCAAATAATAATGCGGCCAGTATAGAAACAAAATCCGATGCCGCAAGTCTGCGGGCGATCAGATATATTACGTAAGAAGCTGCGACATGCAGGCATAAACCGAGAATGATGGAATCTATAACAGGTGATACAGCTATTTTGAATGCAATGCCCAGTAGCAGCGTGTATAGGATAGTAGTCGATGAAACAGGATGGCCTATGTTATACACCATTCCATTTCCTTCAGCCCAATTGCGAGCGAGGTGAGAATGTATCCAACTATCATCGAGTGGGAACCCGATACCGCCTGCATATTCTACGCTCTTATTTAGGTAGAACAAAGCGATTATGAGTATTTCGACAACTATTCCGATAAAGAGAAATATTTTTATACGCTTCAAATCGTCATAATTCCCAATAATATTTGGTCGTTTCGGAATTGTACAACAGATAGTCAGGTTATATCAAGGAGGCTTGCAGGAAGATTTTGCAAGAAGAGATAATCAAAAGGCCGAAGACACGCAAATGCCTTCGGCCAATAGAATACACTTCTTTGGTTAGATGTTTACCTTATTGAGCGTACCGCAGAGTTGCTATGTTCTCGATCTCTTTGATCTTGTCGTAAGCCTGACTGATAGCGTCCTGTACATCTTTAATCGGCTGTGTCTCACTGTGAGATTTAATGTACCACGCTACAGCTAGTGAAACGGCTGTTACGCCAGCCGCTGCGCCCAACACTACCGCCCAGGTCTTATTTCCCTTAGCCACTGCAGTCTCCTTGATAACGGGTCATCCCGTGATTACAAACTATTTGATCTCGAACCGCTTCTCACCGCCGCCGCCTGTACCATCCAATGATCCGAAGATACGTTTGACGAACGAGATTAGCTCCATCGGGTTAAACGGCTTTGTCAGGTAGCAATCTACGCCGGACTGCCATCCTTTGAATACATCAGCATCCTGCGCTTTTGCTGTCAACATAATGACAGGTATATCCCTGGTAGCAGGATTCCGCCTAAGATTTTGAAGAACCTCGAAGCCGTCCATATACGGCATCATAACATCCAATACTACCAGATCAGGATGCTCTGCCTCGACTTTCTCCAGAGCTTCCTTACCGTCATTCGCAGTTACTACCTCATAACCCTGTCTTTCCAGGTTAACCTGAACCAGCCGGACGATATGTTTCTCATCATCAACGGCCAGAATCTTCCTAGCCATGCAGGTTGCCTCCTCTCAAACTATCGTGCTCAGTATATCACGCTCAAAAAACCTATGTCAATCAAAGTGCGGGCTTTGCCTGCAAGCTACCGAGCCGGTTCCAATCATCGTTTGTATACTTGTTATCGGCAAACTCCTGGGCATTCTTGATCTCATTTTCAGTAAGGTTGCCGATATCCATCTTTTCGCCAAACTCGGACTCAAGTGATTTCACAATTGCCCCGATCAGACCGCTGACATCATTCCATCGTTCTCCAGACGGGGATTGAAGTGAGTTTTGTTGCAGTACCGCACCCGAACGCCGCACCTGAGCGCTACCCAGCGTCTTTTTACCCTCAACTGCCAGTTCGTAATCAAGCGTAAGGTTGAAACAATCACCAATTCCTCTGACGGCTGAAGGCGGCGTGGTGTTCCTGCAGAGCTCTGCTGAAACACCCTTTGCTACCAGCGCTTTTGCTACGGCTTTCCCTACCCGTTTATAAGATTCTTTGATAGGCGAGCCGAATGCAGCAGCGCTGACAACAATGCTGAAAGTGAGGTCTTTTCCATGATAGACCCCTCTGCCGCCGGTTGGGCGGCGGACTATGTTGTTCCCCCACCCTTCCGGGACAGTATCGATAGGCTGCAGCCTGCCGACAGTTATCGACTGCTCCAGCCAACCATAGAACCTTATAGTAGGAGGAACATCACCTTTGATGAACGCATCGAAAATCGCTTCATCTACGGCCATATTCCATGCCTTGTCATATTCGCCGTAAGAGATTATTCGCCAATCCATGTCAGCTTAGGCTTTCTTGCGGCAGTTACCTCATCCACACGAGAAATCGGGGTGTTATGAGGTGCATGCGCGACAATATCAGGATTTTCTTTTGATTCCCTGTCTATCTCGATCATTGCATCGATAAATGCGTCTAGAGTCTCCTTGCTTTCGGACTCTGTAGGCTCCACCATCATCGCCTCATCGACAATCAGCGGGAAGTAAACGGTCGGTGCATGGAATCCCATGTCGAGAAGCCGTTTCCCAATATCAAGCGCTCTCACACCGCGCTTCTTGTGCTCCTTGGCAGATGCTACAAACTCATGCATGCAGTATCTGTCATACGGGACCGGATATATCTCTCTCAGCTTTGCCCTGATGTAGTTCGCATTCAATACCGCAATCTCGCTTGTTTCCCTGATTCCTTCAAATCCCAATGATCTCATGTATGCGTAAGCCTTTACCATCACAAGAAAGTTACCGTAGAATGAATGTACACGGCCTATCGATTGAGGTATGTCAAAGTTTAATCGGTATTCTTGATCAACTTTATCGACTACAGGCGTTGGGAGGAATGGTATCAGGAACTTCTTCACCGCTACAGGACCGGAACCCGGTCCGCCGCCTCCGTGTGGGGTTGAGAACGTCTTATGCAGATTGAAGTGCATTACATCAAAGCACATGTCCCCAGGCCGGGCTTTTCCAATAATAGCATTCATGTTCGCGCCATCGCAGTACATCAATGCTCCGGCTTCTCTGACCATCTTGCATATCTCGATTACGTTCGATTCGAAAAGCCCGAGAGTATTCGGGTTTGTAAGCATCAGTCCAGCAATATTCGGCCCCAAAAGCTTCTTCAGAGCCTCGATATCGACTAGCCCCTCCTCGTTCGAAGGAATCTTTTGGATCTGGAACCCTACCCTCGCAGCCGTTGCCGGGTTTGTGCCATGTGCTGAGTCAGGAACGAGGATAATTGTCCTCTCACTGTCGCCGCGTGACTCATGATACGCTTTGACTATCTTCATGCCCGTCAGCTCGCCCTGCGCTCCTGCCAGCGGCTGAAGCGTGACCGCATCCATCCCGGCGATCTCAGCGAGGTATTGCTGAAGCTCATACATGAGCGCCAGTGCGCCCTGTACGGTTTTTTCAGACTGCAGCGGATGCAGCATGGCAAATCCGGGCATGTTTGCGATACGTTCGTTTATCTTTGGGTTGTACTTCATCGTGCAGGAACCAAGCGGATAGAAACTATTGTCTACCGATATCTGGTTCTCTGACAAGTGCGTGAAGTGCCTGACAACATCGAGCTCAGATACTTCGGGAAGCGGTAAACTCTCTCGGACACTACCTTTCGGCAGCGTGAGGGCTACATCTACCTCAGTTACATCGTTTACCGGCACCGTACACCCTACCCGCCCCGGTTTGGATAATTCGCATATCAAAGGCTCTTGTTTCATCTTATAGCAGCTCCACCAGGCGGTCGATCTCTTCTTTCCTCCGCCTCTCTGTCACGCACAGCAGCATATGGCCATCAAGCTCCGGATAATACCGGCCGAGGTCCAGTCCGCCCAAAATACCATTATCAAGCAGTCTGTCGTTCAGCTCTACGACAGGCTTATCACTCTTGATTACGAATTCTTTGAAGAAAGGCGCCTTCCACGGCATGGAGTAGCCTGCTTTTCCGCAGATTTCCTTCTGCGCGTAGTGTGCCTTCTGGAAAGAAAGCTCCGCAACCCGTTTGAGTCCGTTCTTGCCAAGCGTTGACAGGTAAACAGTCGCTGCAAGCGCGATCAAAGCCTCATTCGAGCAGATGTTGGAAGTAGCCTTCTCTCGCCTGATGTGTTGCTCTCTGGTCTGGAGTGTCAGAGTAAATGCTCTTCTACCATCTGCATCGACCGTCTGCCCTACTACTCTTCCCGGCATTTTCCACATGAACTCTTTTTTGCATGTGAACAGGCCAAGGAACGGACCTCCGAACCCGACAGGGACCCCGAGCGACTGCCCTTCTCCGACCACAATATCGGCACCGTATGCGCCGGGAGGTGTAAGAAGACCGAGGGAAATCGGGTCAACAGAGACGATCAAAAGCGCGCCTGCTGCATGAGCAGCGTCGGCAAGCACCTGCAGCGGCTCAATATTACCGAAAAAGTTGGGGTATTGGACTACTACGCAGGAAATAGAATCATCTATCTGGCCTCGAAGCTGCCCCAAATCCGTAACACCTTCGGCGTACGGCGCTTCAATGATCTCGATACCGAGCCCATTTGTGTAGGTCTTCACTACCTCACGGTAATTCGGATGGACGGTCTTCGAAACAAGCGCTCTCTTTCGGCCATTTACGTGCATTGCCATAATGACTGACTCACCTATGGCTGTTGCGCCGTCATAAAGGCTCGCGTTCGATACCTCCATCTGCGCAAGAGCAGCGATCAGGCTTTGATACTCGAAAATACTTTGTAGCACTCCCTGGCTTGCCTCCGGCTGGTATGGCGTATACGCCGTTACAAACTCCGATCGGGAAACCACAGAGTCCACAACTGCTGGGATGTAGTGGTCATAAGCTCCTGCGCCCAAAAAGCAGGTAAGATCAAAGAGATTTTTGTTCCGGCCAGCAATCCCGGAGCAGAGCGACATCACATCCTGCTCAGAGAGCCCTGGCGGAAGATTGAGATCTCTCTTTAACCGTGCTTCTTCTGGTATCTGCTCAAATAATGTATCAATCTCCGGCACACCGATTACCTTTAGCATTTCTGCCCGGTCTTCATCAGTGGCCGCTATATAAGATAATTTACTCCGCTTCAGTGAATCTTTCATATTCTTCGCTATCCATTAACTCGTCAAGTTCTGAGGTATCTTCCATCCGAACGATAATCATCCAACCGTTGCCGTAAGGCTCCTGATTAATCAGTTCGGGGCTTCCCTCTACGTCTTCATTGACTTCCACAACTTCTCCTGTCACCGGCGACATGAGGTCGGATACTGCCTTGACCGAGTCAACACTTCCGAATGGCTCGTTCAGATGGACCATTGTGCCTACCGACGGCAGGTCCACATTGACAATGTCTCCCAGCTCTTCCTGGGCGAACTCAGTGATGCCGAATGTGGCAAGACCGTCAGAGACGCGGACCCACTCGTGGCTCTTCGTATACTTGATGTTATCAGGAAACATTTCAAACCTCCTAAGGAATATACGAGTGTGTATCAAAGTAAGTGCCTGTCCATTAGGGAGACAGGCACTTGTGTACCAATATCAGGTTCGACAGGCATGCTCGCCTATCCTACTATTTCTTGCGGGAATATAAAGGTAAATTTTTGATCGTTCCGAGGCGCGGCTTACCATGCACCAGCACTTTCACCTGTTCGCCATCTTGCACCGTTGGCGGCACATAAGCCATCGCTATCCCTTTTCCGATGCTCGGTGAGTACGTCCCGCTCGTGACTGCGCCGTTACCTTCAGGTGTCTCGACTACATCTTCCGGTCGAGGAACATCCCGGCCTTCCATCTCGATTCCGGCCAGCTTTTTGGGTAAACCGTTATCGATAAGCTTAGAAATGGCGTCTCTGCCGAAGAAATCTTCCTTATCGAGCTTCACCCATCGCATAAGTCCGGCCTCGGCAGGGGTAGTCTTCTCATCCATCTCATGTCCGTAAAGCGGAAGCCCGGCTTCTGTCCTCAGGACATCCCGGGAAGCAAGCCCGCATGGAATAAGTCCCTTGTCCTTGCCGTTTTCGAGAAGTAAATTCCAGACAGCTTCAGCATCTTCTTTCCGGCAGGCGATCTCGAAGCCGTTTTCGCCAGTATAACCGGTCCTCATGACCATGACATCGTAATTGCCAAGCTTTCCGTGGAGGAAATGGAACCTTTTGACATCAGTGACTCCAGTGAGCCCGGATTTCATCAGAATATCAGTTGCGTTCGGCCCCTGAAGCGCTACCAGCGCCGTCTCAGGAGTCCTGTCGACAAGAGCAACCTTTTCCGGAAGGTGGTTTACTATCCATGCTTTGTCCTTATCAAGATTGGAAGCATTTACTACCAGATAAAAATGATCGGGTTTCTTTCTAAAGGCGATAAGATCGTCTATAACGCCGCCGTCGGAGTTACACATAAGAGTGTACTGCCCGCCGCCGTCACTTAGCTTCGAAAGATCGTTGGTGAATAGCTTCTGCAGAGCGGGAAGAGCCTCTTCCCCTATCACTTCCAATCGTCCCATATGGCTTACATCAAACAATCCGGCTGCATTACGGACTGCCTCTGTTTCGCGAATAGCGCTTCCGTAATGTATGGGAAGCATCCATCCTGCAAACTCAGCTATTCGCGCGCCCGCGCGTTGATGTACTTCGTTAAGAACAGGTGTCTTCATTGTCCACCAATAACCCCTATTGTATATTTGACCATATCCGATGAACTTGCACCGCTACAGCGCTTATATTGTAGCAGGAAATGAGCTTTAAGTCTAAACGTTTGGCAGGCTCAAGAAACACTCCAAGACAATGGTGGAGTCTTTATAAAAAGAATACGGGAGCAGAATAATGAAGCACGGAGATAATTATCAGTCTGTATTATTATAAGGGCGGTAATATCAAAAAAACTACCGCCCGTTATTATTTCTAAAGAATTTTGCGCAAAACGATATTCATTACTTATTGCATCAATTGTCAATACTCTGTAAATGATGATCTACTGAATTTTACTATAAAGCGCTTCCAGTGTTTCCGCAACGAGTGTATCGATAAGCTGCTTTACGGGGACGATTTCCTTTATCCTGTATGCATTATAACCTGCCATTATCAGACCCTTTTTGTCGTCCCCTTCGTGAGCGCTGACGAGAGCTTCCGCAATACAGAAAGGCGCTTCTGCTGGGTTACAGGTCCTTAAGCAATGGTACGGGCAGGAAATCGGCATCTTCTCGCCATTCAATATTCGTTCTATCAGCTCATTTTTTACAGCTCTGCCGGGCATCCCTACTGGGCTGTTGATGATTATCATATCTTCTTTAGTAGCATCCAATATCAGCTGCTTGCAGTTCATAGGAAGTGAGCATTCGTCAGTCGCAAGGAACCTGGTAGCCATCTGAACGCCCTCTACGCCGATTTTGAACAGCCGAGCGATATCGTTACCGTCGAATACGCCGCCTGCCGCTATAACGGGAATATGTTTCCGTGCCATTTCTTCGTATTTTCGTGCGACAGCAATAACTTCGGTGCATACCGATTCGAGGGTTCGATTATCCCACTTGGAGACCTCTTCCCGCTTGAATCCCAGATGCCCACCAGCCAGTGCGCCTTCTACAACAATTGCGTCAGGCAAGTACTTGTCCCTGCCCCACCATCTTTTGCAGATTATCTCAGCGGTTCTTGCCGATGACACTATTGGTATAAGACATACACCGCTGTCCTTAGCGATTGCGGGGAGTCCGAGGGGAAGTCCAGCTCCGGAGATGATATAATCAACCTTTTCATTTACAGCAACTTTGACCAACTCATCATAATTGGACAGAGCTACCATTATATTTACACCGATTATCCCTTTTGAGAGTTCGCGCGATAATCGTATTTCTTCAACTAAGCCAGCGTTGCACTCATCGATAAAAGCGGGTCCTTTGCATTTCTTTTTTAGCAGTCCCACACTTGCGATAGTGCCTGCCATCCCGCAATTAGCTACTGCTGAAACAAGAGAGTGATCCGTACTTCTGACGCCCATGCCGCCAAGGATAAATGGAGGGTCTATTTCGAGGTGTCCTATCTTAAGGACAGGCAATTTATCCATGATATGCTTTCCCTTCTCGGCAAATAGCCTGTAAAACAACCAAAAAGGGTCGCTGAACTATTTGCGCTCACATAAAGTAAGCTGCAGTACATCGAGTAGAAACCATATTCCAAAATAAGGTTATGCAGCCGTTATTGACTGGATAAATTGGACAGTGGACTACATGTCGATGCTTGTGCGCTTTTATATACGCCGAATTTATATTGCAGATAAATCAAGCGTCTACTGACAAGTATAACATAATCACAAGGAGAATGGTTATTTGTAAGAGTTCAGAGTTGATGATTACAACATCATGCCGAACTATCAGAACGTCATTCCGAGCTGCGGAAATCGCCGGTTTGCCTCAATTCTATTGCCTCTTCCTGCACCTCATGTGTTTCCATCTTGCCTACAAAGGGTAGAAAAATTCTGACCCATAGAGCTAATGTCCGATATCGGCTCGACGGCGAAGGAGAAAAATATTACATGCGAAAGTGTTTCATATTATCGCTGTGTCCCCTGGCGCTCGTCTGTCTTTTGGCATTGTTTCTCGGTTGCGGAGGTGGAGATGATGAAGATGATACAGGGACGCACAGTCCGGACTCGCCTGACGATTCGTCCAGGTTTTACTATCCGACCGACTATGCCTGGTCCGGTAGCAGCAATTCTCAGCAACCGCCGGGGGAGTCGCAGCTCTTCGGCTGGCTGGCGACCGACCAGGATGACCCAGCCTACCCCGTGCATACCAGTCACCTCGGGATTGATATCCGAGGCAGCTCTTATTCCCCGGTTTATGCGCTTACTGATGGTGTGATAGCCGCAAACAAGACTACTGAATACGACACTGCAAATAAGGCACTCTGGGTTAGACATGATCTCCCGGATGGAGGCTCGTTCTATGCTGTATACGGCCACGTTAACTCATCACTTCAAGATGGAACTCAAGTTGAAGCAGGCCAGCGTATTGCGAGTATAGCCGAGCAGGACAACGCACATCTGCACCTTGGGATACACCCGGAAGGTGTCACAGCCCCCTGGGGACGCGGCACAATCCCAGATAACTGGTCCATAAAGGAAGACCCAGATAAAAGCGAGCTTCCAAAGAATGGATGGGTCGCTCCAAGGAGCTATCTTGAGAGCAAATTCGATTCCGCAGCCGCCGTCGAATAAAAACAGAGTCATATTACCAATTAGTCAAAGCTGTTTATTTAGCGGGTAGACTTACACACATTCTATTGGCTAAAATAAGCAGGAGAATAATTGCTAATATGTCATCAGAATTTCCTGCCAGCTTCCATCCGGCCATCAAGAAATGGTTTGTCGAGAAGTTCGGTCAACCGACCCAACCGCAAATGCAGGGTTGGCCTTTGATCGACCAGGGGATAAGCACGCTTATCCTCGCACCGACCGGCTCAGGAAAAACGCTTGCGGCCTTCCTTGCAGGTATAAACCGTGCAATTTGCGACCTTTCGTCAGGTCAAACTCCCGAAAATGGGGTTGAAATCCTTTACATTTCGCCTCTGAAAGCCCTGAACTACGATATTGAACGCAATCTTGCATCCCCGCTTTCCGAAATCAGTGAGATCGCCGAAAAAATGGGATGCCCGATCCCGAGCATCAATACGGCTGTTCGTACCGGGGACACTCCCGCAAATGAACGCAGAAAAATGCTCAAAAAGCCCCCTCATATTCTGATCACGACCCCGGAATCACTGCATATTATGCTCACATCATCGGCAAGAAATATCTTCGATACTGTGAGATATGTCATCGTGGACGAAATCCATGCGCTCTGTCCGAACAAACGAGGCGTCTTTTTATCGGTTCTTCTCGAAAGGCTGGAAAATATCTGCACAAACTCACCTGTTCGAATCGGGCTTTCCGCGACTCAGAAGCCGCTTTCGGAAGTAGCTCGCTTCCTTGGCGGGTTTGACGATAACGGTGAGCCACGCCGGGTCGAAATCGTCGATACCGGAGTACGCAGGCAGGTGGATTTGAAGGTCGTATGCACGTGCGATGATCTGCGGCATCCCGAAGATGGCTCCGTATGGCCTTCGATATACCGAAGGCTGTTGGACCTTGTCCGGATGCACAGGTCTACGATCATTTTCGCCAATACGCGGCGGATTGTTGAAAATCTGACTCTTGGAATAAATGATCTTGCCGGCGAGGAGATCGTAAAGCCGCACCACGGGAGCGTATCTGCATCACTGCGGCGGCTTACGGAAACCGCGCTTAAAAACGGCGCGTTAAAGGGTGTTGTAGCTACCGGAACGCTCGAACTCGGAATAGATATGGGCGCAGTCGAGCTTGTATGCCAGGTCGAATCTCCCAAGGAGGTTTCTCGCGGCCTGCAGAGAATCGGCCGCGCGGGGCATGTCCATACGGCGGTAAGCAAAGGCCGTATAATCGCAAAGACCAATCCTGATCTTGTAGAAGCGGTGAGTATTGCCAGGGGAATGATCGACGGCGATGTCGAGCCCATAAGCGTACCAAAGAATTGTCTCGATATTCTCGCCCAGCAGATCGTCGCTATGGCTGCAATCGAAGATACTTACTGGGGAGACATCTACCGCACAGTAAAGCGCACTTATACATTTAAGGAACTGTCGGAAGAAGCGTTCAACTTGACTCTTCAGCTTGTAACCGGCAGGTATCCGTCCAAAGCATTCAAAGACCTCAGGGCCAGAGTCTCGCTTGACAGGCTTAACGGCCGGATATCGCCGCTGCCGGGTTCGCAGCGGCTGGTGATCGCAAATGGCGGGGCTATTCCAGACACCGGGGAATATGGTGTGTACCTCGCGGATGCACATATGAAGATTGGAGAGCTTGACGAAGAATTCGTGTATGAAGCGCGCGAAGGTGATACATTCTCTCTCGGTACGAACAATTGGAAGATACAAAGAATAGAAGCCGATAGAGTCATTGTTTCACATGGTTCACAAATTCAAGCAAAAACACCGTTTTGGCGTGGGGAGAATGTTCCCCGGTCTGCTCGCACGGGCAGGAAAATGGGCGAAATGCTGCGTAAGATCGCCGAGATGGGTGACGAGGCACAGGAATGGGTTTCTAGAAACCTTCCTGTTGATATAAGGTCCGCAGCCAATTTGTGCAACTTCGTAAAGACACAGACCGGGCTTACGGATACATCGGGGCTTCCAACCGACAAACGCATAGTGCTTGAGAGTTTTGTCGATGAACTCGGCAGCACCCGCATGGCACTTCTGAGCGTTTTCGGAGGGAGAGTCCACCACGCACTGCGTATCGCGCTTTCCGCACTGATAAAGAAAGAGCTTGGGGTAATTCCCGAAACGATCAGCGGCGATAATGGAATCCTGTTCAAACTGCCTGAAGGAGACGCTCCGCCGCCATTTTCGCTCTTCAAGAAACTCACACCGGAACTTGCATATGAACTTATCGCCGAGGATCTTCCTGATACGGCGCTTTTCGGCTTACGCTTCAGACAAAACGCAGCGCGGGCGCTGCTTCTGCCTGGAGTCGGTATCGGCAGACGGACCCCACTCTGGCTCCAGCGCTTGAAATCAAGAGATCTGCTTTACATAGCAAAATCGTTTGACGGTTTTCCAATTGTCGTCGAAACTCTGAGGGAGTGCCTGCAGGATTACCTGGAACTTGGTGAGCTGCAGGAGGTTCTTCGGCAGGTGCAATCCGGTGAGATTGAGGTAAGCGTAGTCGAGCGGCAGGTACCGTCTCCGTTTACATCGGCTATACTCTTTAATTTCCAGATGATATATCAGTACGAGGGGGATGACCCTAAAGCTCAGAGCAGGAAGCGAAATGCTCCGATTGAACGCAGACTGGTAGATGAGTTGATCGACGGCAAGGTCAATCGTATGCTGGATGAGCGGGCAATATCCGGCTTGGACGATCAACTCCAGGGTAGAGGAGACCACAGCCGCGCACGTACTGCGGAGGAGTTGTATGAGCTCATAAGGCAGCTTGGGGATATCTCGGAAGAAGATTGTATTTCAAGGTGCACTGAGCTTGAAATGTTCGACGCGTTGCTTGAAGAAGGCAGGCTCGTGCGGATAGTCCTTCCAGACGCCCAAAGACCCAGCCGGTTCGTGGCATGCGATTACCTGGAAGAG
This sequence comes from Armatimonadota bacterium, assembly GCA_039680575.1. Classification (GTDB taxonomy): domain Bacteria; phylum Armatimonadota; class UBA5829; order UBA5829; family DTLH01; genus JBDKSP01. The sequence continues at coordinate 15,157 of JBDKSP010000029.1, read as the reverse complement.
TATATTCAGGCCGCTTCGGATGACGATACACTGCGGCTTGCAGCTTTTGCAGGTATAATCGAAAGGCATATATCGAACAGGGGAGTCGTTGTTCCACCGGATATCGCCGCTGATTACGGTCTGCCTGTGGAGTTTGTTGCGAATATCGTGAAAGAACTCGCATCGCAGGGAGGACTCATAGAGATCCCACCCGTCCCCGGTTCGGAAGATACCAGATGGACGCATCCTGATAATCTGGAAATCATCTACAGGCGCACGCTCGCTATGCAGAAACTGGAAGCAAGACCGGCTTCCCCGGAGCAGTATCAATCGTTCCTTCTCAAATGGCAGCACCTGTACCCGGAGACCAAATTGCAGGGGCTCGAAGGTGTCCGCACGGTACTCCGTCAGCTCGAGGCCGTCCGTCTCCCTTACAGTGTATGGGAACCGGACATTCTCGCGAGAAGAGTGGAGCGGTTTGGAGTCGAGCAGATAGATATTCTGTGCAACTCGGCAGAGTTCGTATGGGTGGGCCGGTCGGCAAGCGATAGGAAGCTTGGAACGGTCGCATTCATAGCAAGAGAAGGTTTCAGGGAACTATATTCGATATTGGGCAAAGTGGAGAATACTGAAAAAACAAACGAGCAAAGAGCTGTCGTTTATAAATCACTGAAGGACCGTGGAGCATCTTTCGTTATAGATCTTGTTCTTGAAACGGGACTCGATTCTCGTATTGTACAGAGTATTTTATGGGAGATGATCTGGTCGGGAGATGTTACGCACGACTATTTCAAAATCCTGAGATCAGGTAAACCGCCGACGGTATCACCTCAAAAACAGGTGCAAGTCCCGCTGAGAACTGTAGACAAAAAACAGTTCTACCGCGCAAGGTCTCGAGTCGCAAAAACATTTACACGCCCGCCGGATGCAAATCCCGGCAGGTGGGTGCTTCTTTCATCGCTTGGAGGCTGTGATGTCGACAGGCATGACTGTCTTGAGATTTATGCGCGAATTCTGCTGGAACGATACGGCGTTGTGGCGAAGGATATCGTGTACAGAACAGGCGAGATCGAAGTCATCTGGAACGACCTTTACGAAATATACCAACGAATGGAACTCTCAGGGGAGATAGAGCGCGGATATTTCGTGGACGGACTGGCTGGTGCACAGTTCGGGCTGCCCGAAGCCGTAGATGAGCTGCTCGGTAGATCACGGACCGGCCTTACCAACTCTACCGATGATTTGCCGGTGCTCATCAACTCCTGCGACCCGGCATATTTATATTCGGCGGCAGGACCGTTTGATGCCGGAGCTTACCGGATGAACAGATTACCTTCGAACTACGCAGTCCTGTCCGGTGGCCGGCCTGTGCTCACACTCGAGCTCGGTTCCGGCACAATCAGGATACGAGAAGATGTTAATGAGTCGGATATACCATCATTCATATCTACTCTTTCTCAACTCATGGATAGTCCATGGCCGATTCGACCGTATCGAAAAGTCGAAATCTCATCATTCGACACACAGCCTATCATAGGCAGCCCGATAGACGCCATTATGCGTTCTTGCGGATTTGAAGCTGATAACAACAAGCTCGTTCACAGTGGCATCAGGCTGTGAGATAAGGCAGTTCCCAGGAGCATCGTTTTTAAGGAAGCAGAAGAGGAGCGGGTATGTTACATGAAATAGCCATGTAATTTAACAATTATGACACAGGTACTTTGAGGACCAGTGTCTAAGTAGTAATCGTGGGTACAAACGTCCAATCTAAAGAGTGGTTACTACTCTCGGAAGATCGAGAAGCTGTTCTATCGGCGCTGGAACGCGGGGAAACTGACGGCATATTTCCTGCCGCGTCCGGGGTGATGGACAGATTTGCCAAGTTTTTGCTCTCGACTGACATCCCTCCTATACTCGATGACTTTGCTGACTACCGAAAACGGAGGAGCATCGCGCCATTTCTCTTCTGCAATCTGCTTCTGCACAAGGCTTTGTTTCGACTGGACAGCCTGAGTCAGATTGGGCCGTTTCTGTTTTCATCGCCGGACGTCCTGCGAGCGTTAGGTTTCAACATGCGGCAAATACAAAATGGTGTCTATGAGGATTCATATCCGGTAAATGGATTACTGATTTGAAGATACGCGGTATCGACACTGTGACCGGTCTAAAGAGTAACATGGTGCTGCATAAATTCTGCATGGAGGTCCCGTAATCGTCCTTTTTCGCGTATCAATACTAACATCCCGCCATTTTCCCAGACCAATCCTATACACCCGATAAACATATACAAGCTCACTGTCTAAAAACGCTCCTGATACGTTCGCCCTCAGCCTTGACATTCCTGCTCAATTTGGCTATTATAATTAAGGCATACCTAAATTTAACTAAAGAGTTTTAGGCAAAAGATATTTATTACTCGTTACATCAACTGCCAAAACTCTGTAGAGGAGTAACTGAGGCTTATGGATTGTCGCACTGCAGGAACCGAAATCAAGACAGATTTACCGCAGTTGGTCCTCGTCGGCAATCCAAATGTAGGTAAAAGCTCAATATTCGGCGCACTCACCGGCAAATATGTAACAGTTTCGAACTACCCCGGCACCACAGTAGAAGTCTCCCAGGGAAATGTGACCGTAAACAGGCGCAAGCACCTGGTCATAGACACTCCAGGTGCAAATTCTCTCGTCCCGATGTCGGAAGATGAGCAGGTGACAAGAGATATCCTTATTGAAGCCGACAAAGCGACCGTCGTACAGGTTGCCGATTCCAAAAACCTTCGGCGCGGGCTCGTTATATCAACACAGCTTGCCGAGTTCGAGATTCCGTTTATACTTGTCCTCAATATGGCGGATGAGGCACGGAGCCGGGGCATCAGAATCAACTTTGAAGGCCTCAAAAAAGCGCTCGGCGTCCATGTGGTAAGTACTACGGCCACCCAGCGGCAGGGGATAGACCGGCTGATAGCTGGAATCGGTCAGACTGCGCTCTCCCCCCACAGAATCGAATTCGATAGGCTCATCGAGGAGTCTGCAAACGAGATAGAATTACTTTTGACCGGCATCGAGAAGGGAAAAAGGGGCATCGCGCTTACTGTTTTATCAGGTGATGACAGTATTGCACCGTGGCTGCACGATCACCTGCCCGAGCAGACGATAAAGGAGATTGAAGCCATCCGGGCGCGTGCCCAGGAGAAGTACACTCAACCGCTCGGCTACGCTATCAACCTTCAGCGCTTGAGAGCGGTCGACAGGCTTCTGAGATCTCTCCAGACGACCGAAAAATCCCTTCTCCGGCGCGCCAGAAAGCGAAGCCGGGTCAGGCGCATACACCCGCTCATTTCGCTCCCGATTTTCGCCGCTGCGCTCTATGGGCTGAGTGTGCTTACGGCCATAAATCCGCTCTTCGCGCTCCTCAGCATCCCTATTCTTCTTTTCTCGCTTTATATATTCGGCGACTGGGGGACTCACCAGGTCTATGGAATCCCGATTTTGATAGGCGTGCTCTACCTGACATGGCTTTTTGTCGGCGATTTCGGCGCGGGAGCGGCTGTAGACTTCCTGCAGAACACTGTTTTCGGTAAATACATCAACCCGGGAGCATCGTGGCTGATCGACCGGGTCCTTCCGTGGAGCATCGCGAAAGAACTCCTCATTGGGCAGTATGGGATCATCACGATGGCAATGACATACGCCATCGCTATCGTACTGCCTATCGTCGGAACGTTCTTTATTGCATTTGGAATGCTGGAAGACTCGGGATACCTCCCGAGGCTCGCCGTGATGGTGGACAGGATATTTAAAGCGATGGGGCTGAACGGCAAGGCGGTGCTCCCGATGGTCCTCGGGCTCGGATGCGGCACCATGGCGACACTCACCGCCAGAATTCTCGATACAAAGCGGGAAAGGGTCATAGTGACGCTCCTCCTTGCGCTCGGAGTCCCATGTTCCGCCCAGCTCGGAGTGATTTTAGGCATTTTGGGGTCGCCAGGAGTCCCGTTTGCGGCTATGGTGATATGGGTTGGAGTCGTGCTCGCGGTGCTTTTCCTGGTCGGCTACCTCGCGGGGAAGCTCATGCCGGGTGAAAAGACGGATTTTATAATGGAAGTCCCGCCGACCCGGCTGCCTCAGATCGCAAATATCGCGATAAAGACGCTTGCGCGGGTGGAGTGGTATATCAAAGAGGCGGTGCCGCTCTTCGTCATCGGCACATTGGTGCTTTTTTTCTCAGATAAGCTCAAACTGCTGAATTTAGCAGAGAAAGCTGCGGCTCCGGTGGTTCAGGGGCTTTTAGGACTGCCCGCCAAAGCTACTGAGGCGTTCATCATCGGATTTTTACGGCGTGACTACGGCGTCGCCGGGCTTTATCAGATGACTAAAGCAGGCCAGCTCGATACGGTGCAGATAATCGTCGGTATCGTCACTATAACGCTTTTCGTGCCGTGCCTTGCGAACTTCCTGGTAATAATCAAGGAGCGCGGGATAAAGACGGCGATGGCAATTATGCTCTTCATCATCCCGTTCTCGTTCCTCGTTGGAGGAGCGCTCAACTGGGTCTTGAGAGGATTAGGGATTTTTAGTTAATCACCATCACCCTGGCCCTCCACCATCAAGAGAGAGGGTACTATAACTCCTTCTCCCCTGGCGGGATAAGGTTGGGGTGAGGGGATATGAAATAGAAAGGGACTGAAAGTGCGTAGATGGCGTAGAGGGTTTAAAGGCGGAAGCGAACATCAGGACGAGCGGTTCGAGCCCCAGTTCGACTGCAAGGTGGACGAACTTCTGGAAACGGCATGGATTCTTGAGGAAGAAGGGAGCGACAGCTTCGAGGATCTGAAGGTCCGCGCCGACCATGATTTCGACGTGCAATTCGAAAACGCGAGCCGGTCAGGGATTATCGAGGTCAAAAATGGCAAGTTTACACTTCTTCCGAAAGGCCATGAGCGCGCGCGGGAGATTATCCGGCGGCACAGACTGACCGAGGTTCTTCTAACTGAGCTATTCGATATGGAAGAGTCTCATGCAGAGTCAGACGCCTGCCGGTTCGAGCACATCCTGAGCCCTGAAGTCACCGAAAGCGTCTGCACGCTTCTCGGACACCCGCCTACCTGCCCTCATGGAAAGCCGATTCCTCGCGGGGAATGCTGCGAGAAGTTCAAAAAGGAGATGACCCCGCTCGTTACGCCGCTTATGGAGCTTCGACCCGGAGATACAGGCCGGATTGTCTTCATAACGCCAAAGTCCCACACCATCCTCGACCGGCTTACATCGCTTGGAATAGTCCCAGGAAGCGAAGTGCGGCTCCATCAGAAGCGGCCGACATGCATAGTCAAAATAGGCGAGACGGACATAGCCATCGACAGCAACATCGCACGAGAGATATTTGTCAAGAGGGTGTAGCGCACAGTGTGTATGATGTAAGATATAAGGAGTCTTGGCTGAAACGATATTTATTACTCGTTACAGCCAAAACTCTGTAGATAGATGGTGGAGGTTTCCACCTCTCGCTCCCAAATCTTATCGGAGGTGACACATATGGAAAACGAACAGAAAAAAAGTCATGAGCCCGAAACAAGTGAAGAAACACAAAGCACGCAGACTGAACACGGAGAACATGAAGAGACCGGCGAGGAGACGGCTACCGGAGATGCCTATTCGCTCATTCAGTGGGTTATCCTGATGCTTTCAGAGAGCGCTTGGCAGTGGATGGGTGTCAGGGTCAATTCAGTTACCAAAAAGATAGAGCAGGATTTTACTCAGGCCAGAGTGTTGATCGACAGCGTCGCTTTCTTAGTGGACCAAGTGTCTCCGCACGTTTCCGAAGAGCAGAAAAATGCGTATAAATCGCTCGTGAGCGACCTGCGCGTGAACTTTGTACAAAAGAGCCGGACCAGTTAAAGTCCGGCTCCATAGTGAACAACAGTACGGCTGGTGCGCCGGCCGTTTCTGTGCCATCCGCTCTTTGTCATTTTAATCCGTGTGCCGAGGTTGGGCTGGGACCAGTAATCTACCGAATCCATAAGGTTCTTTATAAGGACTATTCCAAGTCCGCCTTCACGTTCTCTCGATTTTTCCGGCGGTGGGGCTTTTTCGCTGGCAGGGACTCTAAAACCGATTCCACGGTCCATGATCTCCACCGTCAGTTTGCCGCCGGTCTTCCAACAGCGCACGACTACGGGTTCTGACCCATCCGCGTTTTCGTAGGCATGCCTTACGATATTAGAAACGGCTTCAGACGCCGCGACTTTTACTTCTTCCACGGCTTCCAATGACAGTGGCACCGAATCGGCCAGCTCGGCTACCAGCGCCCGGACAGTCCTTACATACTCCGGCTTACACGGTACCCTAAGCTCAACGCTCTCCGAATTGCTGCGTTGTCTCATAGCCATAATACGTGCAAACCTTCCTCAGCGACGGGGGTAATGAATCCGCGACCCGTCCTGCAGATTTTCGAAAGAGCGATTCCCGGCTGCTAACAGCCGAAAACCGATGTCTAATCTCTTGTACCCGAGCGCTTATGCTGTGAAACTTCCCGGCAATCCGGTATGCGGGCGCTAAACCGCCTTATTCTACCTTCTCCCATTTTCCGGTATTGTTGGACTTCTCCATAGCTTCGAGGACCATCTGGCATTTCAACCCATCGACAAAACTGGGTGACGGCGTCTCATCCCGCGCTATGGCGTTCATCAGGTTGACCACCTGGTGCACGAAAGTCTCTCCCCAGCCGATTATGTGTCCGGCGGGCCACCATCCTTCGATATAAGGATGAGTGCCTTCCGTTACTGTGATGGCGCGCCAGCCCTGCAGGTCCTCCGGGTCTTCACGGTTAAAATACTGGAGCTCGTTCATCCGCTCTATATTGAACCTGATCGAACCCTTTTCTCCGTTGATCTCGAACCTGTTGCCGTTTCGATTGCCGGTGGCAAAGCGAGTGGCCTCTATGGTGCCGATTGCGCCATTCCTGAACTTGGTAAGCGCTATCACGGCATCATCCACTGTGACTTCACCTACCTCCTTGGCAGCTCTTGCGCCAAGCCCCTCGGTAGTTTCAGCGAGCTTCGGTCTCTTTTTGATGAAAGTGGTGAGGTTACTCGATACTTCGTCTATGCTGCCGACCAGCCAGTTGGCAAGGTCTATGGAATGGGCTGCGAGGTCACCAAGCGAACCGGAGCCTGCAAGATTTTTTTCAAGCCGCCATACGAGGGGAAATGCTGGGTCGACTATCCAGTCCTGCAGATAGACCGAGCGCCAGTGGAAGATCCGGCCTATCAGCCCGCTGTCGATCATCTTCTTGGCGAGCGCAACTGCCGGGACAGTGCGATAGTTGAAGTTGATCATGTGCTTTACGCCCGCCCGTTCTACCGCGTCGAGCATCTGTCTTGCCTCGGCAGTATTCATAGCAAGCGGTTTCTCGCAGAATATGTCTTTTCCGGCTGCCGCAGCGGCGATGGCTATCTCGGCATGTACATTGTTGCCGGTCGCTATGTCTACCAGGTCGATGTCATCGCGGCTGATGAGCTTATGATAGTCAGTCTCGTAGCTTTCCCATCCGAACCTGTCCATTGCTTCCACAGTCGCAGCCGCATCGCGGCCGACAATTGCCTTCATAACCGGTTCGGCCTCGATACCCGGAAACATACCGGCAGCGTTTTTGAACCCGAAGCTATGGGCCTTGCCCATAAACTTGTAACCGATCATACCTATGTTGATTCTTCTCTTCGCCATTATGATTTCTCCAAAAGCGGACACACGCCCGGCATGCTAAAACTAGCCGATCACATCCACGCCCATGTAAGGCCGCAGCACTTCAGGAACCACGACGGTTCCGTCTTCCTGCTGGTAGTTTTCGAGGATAGCGACCACAGTCCTCGGCAGAGCGACGCCTGAGCCGTTCAGCGTGTGGACAAACTCCGGTTTGGCTCCCTGCTCGCGGCGGAAGCGGATGTTGGTGCGCCTTGCCTGGAAGTCCGAGAAATTGCTGCAGCTCGATACTTCAAGCCACTGCCCGTAACCCGGAGCGTAGACCTCCAGGTCGTAAGTCTTGGCTGACGAGAACCCGGTGTCTCCCGTGCAGAGCAAGAGGACCCGGTACGGCAACCCCAGCCGCTGAAGGATATCTTCCGCATCCTTTGTCAGCTTCTCGTGCTCCTCTACGCTCTCCTCAGGCTTGGTGAACTTCACCAGTTCCACCTTGTTGAACTGGTGGACCCGGAGGAGCCCTCTCGTATCTTTCCCAGCAGCTCCCGCCTCGCGTCTGAAGCAGGCCGAGTAAGCCGTGTGATAGATCGGGAGCTGTGAAGCGTCCAAAATCTCGTCCATGTAGATGTTCGTCACCGGAACCTCCGCGGTCGGATCGAGGAACATATCGTCCGCCGGGAAGTTATACATATCGTCTTCGAACTTTGGAAGTTGCCCCGTGCCGGTCATCGCCTTCCGGTTAATCAGGTACGGGGTGAAAAGCTCGGTATAGCCGTGCTCTCTCGTCTGGACATCCAGCATCCAGTTGAGAAGCGCGCGTTCGAGCCGCGCTCCAAGCGCTTTATAGAGGATGAACCCACTCCCGGAGATCTTGCTGCCGCGCTCGAAGTCGATTATATCGAGGTTCGTCGCGATGTCCCAGTGGAGTGCAGGCTGGAAATCGAATTTCCGCTGCTCTCCCCAGGTTCTGACGACCACATTCTCCGAGGCGTCCTTCCCGACCGGTGTGGTATCGCTCGGCAGGTTGGGAATCCGAAGCAGTATGCCATTCAGCTCAGATTCGACCTCAGATACCTTCTGGTCCAGCTCTTTTATCTGCTGGGATACCCCGCGCATCCGCTCGATCTCAGCCGCTGCGTCGATCTTCTCTTTCTTCATCCGTGAGATCTCTTCCGAGACCCTGTTCCGCTCGGCCTTCAGCGTTTCGACCTCGGTGAGAAGCCGTCTGCGGTCCTCATCAAGCGCAAGGAACTTGTCGAGCTGCGCGGTATTCTCTCCCCGGCTTTCAAGCCCACGCCGGACCTTATCCGGCTCAGTTCGTAGCAATTTTGGATCAAGCATATGATTTACCCTGTTCCTAATTTGAAGAGGGGATTTATCACGAAAGCACGAAATAGGGAACAGAAATAGCTATCAGCTATCAGTAAAGACGTCATCCTGAGTAACTACCACGTCACCCTGAACTAAGGAGTTTCAGGTATTACCTGAAACTCTCCCCGGAAGATTTTCGGCTATAGCCGAAAATCCATAGATTCAGGGTCCATTCTTCTCCTGGATGCTGAGTCAAGCTCAGCATGACGTTGTGGTAGTCCAACTGACATACCCTATGCTTCGGGACCGCTTTTCGTCCCGAAGCACGGCATCCACCTATTTATCCTAATTACCTTTTCTTACTTTCTACCTTTTGTGTTTTCGTGATTAAGGAATTTCCCCTTAAGTATCAGCTTCTGATAATTTTCAGCACTTCTTCGGTCTTCTCTTCCATAAGCTCTTTGGTCTTCGCTTCCAGGTTCAACCTGAGAAGCGGCTCTGTCTGAGAAGGCCGTACGTTGAACCACCAGTTATCGAACTCTATGGTCAATCCGTCCAACTCGTTGAACCTGCCGCCTTCGTACATCGTTTTGAGCAAAGCGAGCTTACCCTGGACGTCATCGACCTTGGAGTTGATCTCCGGTGTATGATAATACCGTTTGAGCGGCTTGACCAGCTCTGAGAGTGGTTTTCCTTCATCGAGAAGGAGCTTTACGAGGTTCAAAAACGTCAGGTCGCCGTTATCGGTAAAGTAAAAATCGCTGAAATAGTAGTGCGATGAAAGCTCACCGGCAAAATAGCCTCCTTCAGAGCGCATCTGCCGCTTTATCAGCCCGTGTCCGACTCTGCAGGGCACTGCAACTCCACCGGCGGCCTCTATCTCTTCAGGAACAACCCAGCTCGAGCGAATATCGTACAAAATCTTCGCGCCGGGCTTCTTTTTTAACATCTCTCGAGCGATAAGCGCGGTAATCAAGTCGCCAGAGATAGGTTCGCCGTTCTCGTCCACGAACGCAACCCTGTCGCCGTCGCCGTCGAACGCCGCGCCGAAGCTGGCTTTGTTCTTTACAACCGATTCCTGCAGCCATTTGAGCGTGGAGAGCTTGAGCGGGTTCGCCTCGTGGTTGGGGAACGATCCGTCTATATCCCAGAAGAGCTTGACCGGCTCGTTTCCGACTCGCTCGAACAGCTTGGGCAGAATAAGCCCACCCATACCATTGGCTGTATCGACCGCTATCTTCAGGTTGCCGAAGTCACTTATTCCCGCATTTTCGATAACCGCCTCGATATACCGGCTGAGGACATCTTCTTCAGGATAAACCTTACCCTTTTGTGGCGGATCAGGAAATTCACCCGCGCAGGCCTTCTGCCAGAGCGTCTGGTTATCTATGTAGGAGATGCTGGGCACGGCATTCGGGCCGGTCATCTTGAAACCGTTGTAGTCTCCCGGATTGTGCGACGCCGTCACCATCATGCCTGCGTCACCTTTAAGGAGGTTCACGCCGAAGTAGTACATCGGGGTGCTGGTAAGCCCCATCGGGACCACATCCGCGCCCTGGTCGGTTATACCTCGGATCGTAGCTTCGACGAGCACATCGCCTGTCGTGCGCATATCGTGCCCGACAACGACTCTTTTCCAGCCCTGCGATGCGACATATGCCCGGGCTATGCGGTAGCATACATCTTCGTCTATCTGACTGGGATAAATGCCTCTGATGTCGTAAGCCTTAAAAATAGTGGGGTCGATTTCTCTTGCGGTCATCTCTACCTGCCTCTATACGATGGGGTTGAGCCCCGATTAATGCCTTCCTCTACGGCGGAAGCCTGCGCCATTATAGCCACAGGTCCAAAAGAGTGTCAAGAAATACGGAAATCGCGGCGATAACACCGCAGGAAAGGCAATTACACAGGTGTCTTTTTCCTAAAGCAGGCAGAACAAAACAAAAAGGCTGAGCATTACACCCGGCCCAATGTTATTATTTGCTACTTTCTTCGCCTTAGGGCAAACCCGCCGATACCAGCTAGCCCTCCGAAGAGTGCCAGAATTGAGGATGGTTCGGGAACATCGGTTGACAGAATTTAAAGCTGAGAGGCTCCTTGCGGGCTTGACATAAAGCATAGAATCTTCGGGACCGCAGTTCGTCCTACCCAGTGGACCTACTGGGCCACAGGGGTAGTAACAGTGGACCCGTGGGCACACGGGGAGAAGCACGACATTCACTAATCCAATATGCAGGCTTCGGCGCAAAAATCGCGCCGAAGTATCGAGATTTGAGTATTTCCGGCTTCTACGAAGCCGATGGCCGGGACAGAGCCCGGCCACATTCAAATCCTACGATTTTGCTATCCCAGCTTCTCCGCCGCTATTTCTGCGGCCTTTTTACCGGATAGCAGCATGCCTCCGAAGATCGGACCCATTCGCGGCGTTCCGTGGAACTGCGCGCAGGCCATTCCGGTTATTATGAGTCCCGGATAGACCTCTTTCGTCCCTTCGATAACCCCCTCTTCGCCCAGTTGTGCGTTCATCGTGTCCTCACCCTTTAGCTGGACGATCCCGCGCTTCGCGAGGCAGTTCAAAACGATTGCCTCATGCCCGGTGCTGTCCATCACGAGCTTGCTTCTGAAGGTGAGCGGGTCGACGTGCAGGTTGATCATCTTGTAAGCCGTGTCATTTACCACCACTCCGGCGACTTCCCGGTTCTCGTTGAAGTAAATGTCCTCGATTGCGAAGAGATTCAGCAGGTTTACGCCGCTCTCAATCGTCTTTTTGATAAGCGCTGAGGCGAGAAGGACCGAAGAGACTACCAGATATCCGTCACGCTCGGCTGCTTTAATGTCGATCTCATTTAAAATGTCTTCGACGCCTTTTTCCAGCACGACCCGGTTGAACCCTTTGCCGCCGCCCCAGACTCCGCCGCCGGGCGACATCCTCTTTTCCATAATGGTGACTTTTTTACCCTGCTCGGCGAGAGTATATCCCGCTACAAGCCCACTTGGACCGCCACCGACGATGATGACGTCCGATTCAAGCGTGGACTCCAGCATTTCGAAGTAGTCGCGCACTATGAGCCGCGAAACTTCCAGGTCTGAGATGTTTTTGATCATTTTTTGGTTACCCCCTGTGATCTTAGGGGAGTTGGGGTTGAGCCGCGCGTAATACGCGCCGATCAAGAGGTCTTTTTACGAAGATCTCCGCGTTTCCTACGCCGGTACTAACCGGATCAGGTTCAAAGGGATGAAGCGGCATCTGCCCGCTTCTCTCAGCTGTGCTCAACCAGCACCCCTAGCGGTTTATTCAAGATATTTTAGCACCTGGCAGGCAGGCTGTAAATGGAGAGTTCTGTTTCGTTCAAATATTACGAGGGTAATTTTATATTGGACCTCCGTAAGGGTGAATTGAGGAGGGGATTCCGATGAAAGACATACTTCGCGTGATGGATGAGGAGGCGAGGACGCTTACAGGAAGGACAGACCTTGATGAGTTTCCGATGCCCGTTGCGGAAGACTGGAATGAGATAGTTGAGAAAGCGAGTCTGGCCGCAGAGGTAATCGACAAACACCTTGATTTTGAAGAGGGATTCCAGGGCATCGAGATGCGTCCAATGAGGCTCTGCCCTGAGCAGAGAGTAAGCCTCGTAACAGATCTTTCGTCCGTGACTAAATAACTTCTCCGGGGGCCGGAGTCTCATATTCCGGCCCCCTTGTGCAATTTCCAGGGGGATATGAAATGCGTATGGAGTGTAACGTCGGCGGGACCGACAGAATAGCAAGAATCGGGATAGGTACGGCGCTTTTAGGGACGGGGATTCTGGCGCCGATAAGCAAACCGCTCAAGGTCGCAGCCGGTATCGCCGGAACAGTGGGACTCGTAACGGGGCTCGCCCGCTACTGCCCCGTAAGCCAGGTATTTCACTTGAACACGTGCAGCCGGTCGACGAAATAGCGGCGTAAAACAGTGCTGTTTTATCCTCCAGCTACGGAATTTTCAGCTGATAGCGAAAAATCAGTAGATTATTACGCCATCAATATGGGAATGCTACGATTACAAAAGTCTCAGCTTATTCCAGCTCGCCACTTGGGATACAAGACGCTTCAGGAGGTATAAAATGGCTACCGAGATGAATATCGGGCATTATTTGAACCAGACTGCCTTCCCGGCAACCAGAGAAGAGTGCATTCAGATGGCTGAAGATAACGGCGCTCCTGATGAGTTTATCACGGATGTCAGCCGCTTACCTGAGGGTGTTTACGAGACTGTGCATGAAGTCTGGGCGCTCATCAAAGGCCAGAGAGAGCACATAAGCCAGACTCCTTAAGACCGGTACACAACAATGGGCGTGCAGCTCGATTAAAGCCACACGCCCGTATTGTTATCAACTGCCTTTTCGGGCAGGTTTCATTCTGCTGTGAACGGCAGCAGTGCAATTTCTCTCGCGCGTTTGATGGCGCGGGTCAATGCGCGCTGATGCGCAGCGCAATTTCCGGTAGTCCTGCGCGGCAGGATTTTACCGCGGTCTGATACGTACCTGCGCAGCTTGGCGGCGTTCTTATAATCTATGAACGTCACTTTGTCCACGCAGAACGCGCACACCTTGCGGCGCGGCCTTCTGAACTTGCCGCCGCCGCCTCCGGCTCTGCCGCCGGATCTTCTAGGAGCGGGCATATTTGTCCTCCGTGTTACTCTTCGGCAAACGGATCGTAATCCGCATCGCTTTCATCCATAACAGCGCCACCGGCAGGTGTTGCCTCGCCGGTTCCGGCCGCCTGGTCCTTAGGTCTGTCAAGGCCGGTCAGTCTCTCGGCTACGACCTCGACGGTATTGCGCTTCGTCCCGTCCTGCGCGACCCAGGAGCGGGCCTGCAGTCTTCCCTGAACAGCTACCAGCCTACCTTTTCCAAGGTAGTTGGCCGCAAACTCGGCTTGCTGCTTCCAGGCTACTATGTTGAACCAGTCCGTTTCCTGTTCACCGCTCTGAGATTTGAACTGGCGGTTAACAGCCAGACTGAAACTGACAACAGCAACGCCACTCGGTGTATATCTTAATTCAGGATCTCTGCCGATTCTTCCTATCAATACCACATGGTTTAGCATCCAGTATTCCTCCTGAGAATGTATCCAAAAAACCTGAAAGGTCGAACTAGTCTTGGATACATGGGATAGAGCGCGACTATATGACCAGGCAAAATGCCTGGCGCGGTCCGCGGGCATAAAATAGAGGGTAAACTCCACCAGGGCCTCGCGGACTCTTTACATCATTACTCAGCTGCTTCTGTCGGCTGCTCTTCGACCGGCTCTGCCGCTGCGGGTTCAGCCTCTTCAGGCTGGGCAGTCTCGGCAGGAGCTTCTGCCTCTTTGGGGGCTTCAGCCTCAGCAGGTGTTTCGGCTTCCGTTTCTGCGGGAGCTTCTTCTGCTTTAGCTTCCACCGGCTGTTCAGCAGGCTTGGACGCAGGCCGTGAAACCCGTTCCTTCGCTGCCGCTGCCTGACCCTCCTCATCGCGCACGATCAGATGCCTCATCACGTCTTCGTTGATCTTCATGAGTCTGTCCAACTCCGACGCAACCGTAGCTTCGCTGCGGAAGTACATAAGAATATATATACCTTCGCGTTTTCCGGCTACTTCGTAGGCCAGCCGTCTCCGGTCCCATTTCTCGACTGCAAGTATCTCGCCGCCGTTCTGGGTCACTACCTGAGAGTACTTGTCGGTTACGGCCTGAACCTGTTCTTCCGTGAGGTTCGGATCGATGATGTAGAGTGTTTCGTAATCTCTGACGATCGCTATGTTCGTCACCTCCCTTCGGGCTTATTCGGCCCCGGCTCTTCCGGGGCAGGGAGGGTAATCGCGCAAACCTTTATCGCTCGCGCTGTCTACCCTGGTTGTCGTCCTATTTACTAAGGAAACAAGACAAAACATTATACCACTACGGCTAATCCATCGCAAGCAAATTTTGAGCTTCTGCACAACAGTTCGTAAGAGTTCACTCTTGCAAGAATTATATATCACCCTGAACAACCAGCACGTCATCATGGATGGAAGCACGTCACCCTTGAACTAAGGAGTTTCAGGTATTACCTGAAACTCTCCCGGAAGATTATCGGCTATAGCCGATAATCCATAGATTCAGGGTCCATTTTCTTCCTGGATGCTGAGTCAAGCTCATCATGACGTTGTGAT
>JBDKSP010000028.1:0-18618 GCA_039680575.1 Armatimonadota bacterium | reverse complement strand
AATTCCATTAAAAGAGCAACTACGTCAGCTAAGTCCAGCGTCAGAGTCCGTATTAAGAAAGCTGGCTGGGACAACTCTTATCTCGAAAAGATTTTCGTGAGCTAGAATAAGATGCGTTCGCCCTGCTGCTCCCGTAGCATCCGCCGGTTCGGATGTGCTATTATATTAAGGTTAAGTCTAATGTCGTCCGGAAGATAGCCCTAATAAGTTTACCCATCCGCAGAGTTTGGCACTCTAAAGACAATATGAAATATGGATAATTGCGGGTAGATACCGGACGGACATAAAGAAATGTAAACCAAAGCGCCGCTGTGCCCGTTCTTTATAAATGGCGCTGCGAAGCTCAGCTAAAAGACAGACGCAGCAGAAGGAAAGGCATGGATAGATGAAAGCCATTGTAAAATCGAATCCCGGCCCCGGTTTGGATGTCCTCCAGGTCAAGGAGCCGAGAATCGGCAGCAGAGATGTCCTTATCAAGGTTAGAGCTGCCGGAATCTGCGGAACCGATCTTCATATTTATTCCTGGGACGAATGGTCAGCAGGAAGAGTCAAACCCCCTGTAATCCTCGGACATGAATTCTGCGGCGATGTAGTAGAGATCGGCTCAGATGTTACCAAAGTCTCCGTCGGTGATTATGTGAGCGCCGAGTGTCATATGACCTGCGAAAACTGTTACCAGTGCAAGACTAATCAGCGTCATATCTGCGCCAATGTCCAGCTTTGCGGCGTAGATCGTAATGGTGCATTCGCCGAGTACGTTTCCATCCCGGAACAGTATATCTGGAAGCTCGACGAGAGCATCCCCACCGAACTTGCAGCAATCTTCGACCCCATCGGAAACGCTGTCCACACCGTCTTCGCAGGAGATGTTGCTGGAATGAATATGGCTGTAGTTGGATGTGGACCTATCGGGCTTGCGTCCATACAGATAGCCCGCGCGGCCGGCGCGACAAAGATTGTAGGGTTCGATGTTTCCGAAGTCAGAATGAAGATGGCGGAACAGATGGGCGCAGACCGTATAGTCGACTCCGCCAAAGAAGACCCTCTCGCCGTGGCGAAAGACCTTACAGACGGCACCGGCTTCGATGTAGTCCTTGAGATGTCCGGTAACGCTAAGGGGATCGATAACGCGATCAAGATGACTCGCTCAGGCGGACAGGTTACAATTCTCGGCCTGCCGAAATCGCCTGTAACTATAGACCTCGCAAATGACGTAGTCATGAGAGGCATCACAATGAAGGGTATCCACGGTCGAAGGATGTATGAGACCTGGTACCAGGTAATGAGGCTGATCCAGTCCGGCAGAGTGGACCTGATGCCTGTCGTCACGCACAAGATGAAGTTCGAGGAAGTGGACAAAGCGATGGAGATCATGGCATCCGGTCGCTGTGGAAAAGTCATCCTGTATCCTTAGAGGTAAAAACATGACAGCAAAAGCTATGGATTTCATTGATGGGATTCTCAATTCGCTGAAAGAAAGGGGAGCCTATCGTGAGCTTAGAGTGCTCGAAGGCGAGCAGCTTCCTACAAGTATATTCGATGGTAAAACCGTTATCAATCTTTCATCGAACAACTACCTGGGGCTGACTACTCATCCCAAAATGCGCGAAGCTGCAATTAAAGCTATTAAAGACCTCGGTGTAGGCTCTGCATCCGTCAGGACAATAGCCGGTACGATGGAGATTCACCAGGAACTGGAGCGAAAACTTGCTGATTTCAAGCATACTGAAGCATCGCTTGTTTTTCAGTCCGGTTTTGCCGCGAACCAGGGCGTTATCGGCTCTGTTCTCGAAGAAGGCGATCTCGTAATAAGTGACGAGCTGAACCATGCGAGCATCATCGACGGTATCCGGCTGACTAAGGCCGCGCGAAAAGTCTACGCGCACAGCGATATGGACAGTTTGAAGGATGTACTCGAAAACTCGAAGGACATCAAGAAGAAACTGATCGTAACGGACGGCGTTTTCAGTATGGACGGAGACATCGCTCCGCTGCCGCAGATTGTCGAGCTTGCGGAGGAGTACGAAGCGATCGTTATGGTGGATGATGCTCATTCCAGCGGTGTCTTGGGACGTAACGGACGGGGCAGCATCGACCACTTCGATTTAAACGGCAGGGTCGATATCCAGGTCGGAACTCTCTCTAAAGCCATAGGCGCAATGGGCGGCTATGTAGCTGGAAGCCAGAGGCTGCGTGACCTAATGATCCACAGAGGCAGAGCGCTTCTCTTCAGCACATCTCATCCGCCATCAGTCGTTGCGTCGTGTATCGCGGCTATCGATGTTCTTTTGAACGAGCCTGAGAGAATCGAGAAGCTTTGGGACAACGCCCGCTACTTCAAGGCAGGGCTCAACAATCTCGGATTCGACACAGGCCACAGCCAAACACCGATTACCCCGGTAATCGTCGGTAAAGGCGCGCTTGCGATGAAACTTTCAGACAGATTGTTCGATGAAGGTGTATTCGCTCAGGGAATAGGCTATCCAACAGTCCCAGAGGCAAAGTCCAGAGTCCGTACGATCGTGACTGCGACGCATACCAAGGAAGAACTCGATAAAGCGCTCGAAGCCTTTGAGAAGGTCGGCAAGGAACTGGCGATTATCTAGACTTCCACGATAAGTAAGTGGAAGACGCCAACCTAACGACAATTACGTCACCCTGAACGTTAATGTCACCCTGAAACTCCTTAGTTTAGGGTCCACTGGATGCTGAATCAAGTTCAGCATGACGTTTGGGAGTTCGGCATGACGTTTGGGAGTTCGACATGACGTTTTAGAGGTTCAGCATAGCGTTTTGGAGGTTCTGCATGGCGTTTTGGAGGTTTAGCATGACGCTGTGGAAGTTCAAGACAACGTTGTAATAATAGATACAAGTAAAAATGGTCCGAGGCAAAAGCCCTGGACCATTATTTTTCTTAAAACTCGAAAAACCTTTCAGCCTTCGATCTGCCGTACCACTTTTCTTTTCCGCAAAGGGCGGGAACTCTCAACGACTAGAGCCACTACGCAGCCAACAAGCATGCCCAGGAATAGTGCTGCAACGAGCATTATCTTAGTCCTTGGTTTGTAATAACATTTTTCAGCGACAGCCCAATCCAGGACAGTAAACCCTTCAGGGTCCCTTGCCTCAAGCACTTTCGCCTGGCTTAACTGCGCGAGAAGCGATGTATAAACCGCTTCCAGTGCCTTAACGTTGCGCGTTATTCTGATGTAGCGCATCTGGTTTTTGACATCACCGGATATTTCGCCCTCAACACGTGTCAGGATCTTATTGAGCGTGTCCAGCCTTGCCTGAACTCCGCTCTTTTTGATCTCTAATTGTGCTATTTCCTGAACCAACTCCTGACGGACTGGATTTATCTGAAGAATCTCACTTGCCGTTATTCTAGGTACCTCGGCCTTTATCTGTTCCTTTATCTTCTCTATATCATGTGTCGCAGTCACAACATCAGGTGATTTTTCGGTCATGTCTTCAAGAAGGCTTGCTCTTAACACCTCAGCTTCAGCGAGTTTCGACTTGAGCTGGCTTACAACGGCGTTCTCCTGGATTACCTTCGAGGCTTCGATAACGGCTTCATGGTCCTCGACTGTTGCTTTTGCCTCTTCAATACTCTTTTCTGTCTCACTGGCTTCAGTTTCAGCCTGGATTTGCAGTGTACGAAGCGAGATCAACTGCTCGACCTGCTGGCTTTCAGTCTCGGGAGGAGGCAGCGCCGGATTAGACTCTTTGAACTTCCGCAGTGTATTCTCTGCATCGGAAAGCTCTCTGCTTGTCTTATCTACTTCCTTTTCAAGAAACACTCTTTTCCGATGGCCTGTATTAATAGAATGCTCTTTATCGAACTCCTGCAGTTTTCGGATATACATGTTCGCCATCTCGGCGGAAAGGCTCGCAGTCTTTTCATCTACATTACTACCTTCCAGTTTTATACCGGGATTGCCCTTCTCTATCCAAGTAGTTGGAACACAACAATAGATTTCCAGCGTTCCTTCTTTCGTTTTCATCACTTCAATATCGTTCTGAAGCGCTGAATAGTTATCCATAATCTTGCCGAGTTTAAGCTCGCGTCCTACCTGCTCGCTTAATGTCCTGCTCTTCAGTATTCCCGTATACATCTCGGGACTATTACCGCTCGACATATCAAAGTCGCCTATACTGGAGACACCCAGGCTGGAAAGTAATCCCGCTGCTGAGGACTGCTTAGAACTAGGGAATATAAGCACTGCCTTACTCCTGTACGTATGGGGCGTCAAAAGGAGTACGGCAAGCGCAACCAGCGTCACGACGATCCCGATTATGAGGACCATCGTCCGCCTACGCCATATCACCTGCAAGTAATCAATGAGATTTATGTCTTCCATAAGCTAAAAGAGTGTTAATAACCTGATTGTAGATATGATCTGCGAGAAATCACGCCAGTCGCTTATTATCTTCTCGGACACATAAACGATATCACCGGGCTGCATAACGGGATTGTCTTTAGCTTTCCCTTTCATCCCATTTGCGATATCTGCTTTTATAAACTCGTTGCCATTGGAAGCCGCCCGGACGATGACAACAGACGATTTCGCTCTTCCTCCCGGGCCGCCGGCCTGCGCTACATAATCGAGGAGTTTCCCATCCGGCTCGTAAGAGAACCCGCCGGGCTTCGCTACCTCGCCAAATACATATACCTTGTCCTGCAAGGCAGGTAGAATAAGCGTGTCACCGCTTTTTAAAACGACATCCGCGGACTTGTCCTGCCGCGTGATAACACTATCCAGATCGAGCGCGATGATCTCGGTCTTGTCGCCGCTCCGGCGCTCGATCTTCGCATGTTTCAGGTCTGCCTGCGGAGTTGCGCCCCCGGTCCTGACTATCACATCTCCAGCTGTTTCGCCTTTCGCCAGACGATAAACACCCGATTTGTTCAATATGTTTCCCGCTGCTCTTTGATAGACTCCATCACCTTTGAATTCCCCCACCAGACGTATTGTCGGCAGGTAATCGAAGATGGATGGGATAATAAGTCTGTCTCCAAGCTGAAGGACCGGGTTATCGTGTCCTGACAGATCGATGTGAATGGCTTTTACACTGCCATCGGCATTACGGCGATTGATTACGGCATTCGTTTCTGCAGCGGTCGGCAGCAGCCCCTGGCAAAGCTCCATCACATCACTGACACGGCACTCGTTCGCTGTCTTGGGATAAAGCGGGACCATCTCGAACTGCCCCTGCCGTGATACTTCACCGATTACCGACACCCACTCGAGCGCAGGAGGCACGTAGATTACATCGCCGCCCTTAAGTGTGACATTTGCCTCCAACTCACCCCTGGATACCATTTTGAAAACGTCAACTACACTGCTCTTGCCGTTTCTGGTCAACCTTACTCTGCGTGTTGACCCCGTAGGCTGTACTACAGCCTTGAGAAGCGCTTCGAGCAGTGTCGCGGATGAAGGAAGAACCTGCGGTCCCGGGTTAGCTATCATCCCACTTACCCACACTTTAATGGTTGCAGGCCTGGAGATGCTTATATCGACGTCGAAATGTTTGTAATATGCCGATAGTTTTTCCTTGACTATCGCTCTCAACTCGAGGATTGTTTTGCCTGCAGCCTCTACCGGGCCTATAACCGGAAGGTTGACTGTCCCATCGTGCAGCACAGAGTACACATTTAGCGGATTATCTTTCGTGGTTGTATCCTGCTCGGACTTTTCCCGACCATAGTGCAGGTCCACTCTTCCCCTTACATCCACGGCAAGCAGATCGCCGGGACCTATAAGATAGTCCGGGGATATATAAAAAGATGAACGTATGCTGTCATCGAGCGCAAGCGATTCTAACTCAGTTGAGATACTGATTCTGTCGCCTGACAGGTCTACCGGCGCAACCACCGCTAAGCTGGCTGTATCGCCGGAATCAGCCCTCTGGGAAAGTGCAGCGGGCACTGCGACAATGGTTAAAAGCAACAAGGCTAAGAAATATGCTCTTCCCAAGCTAAATTCCACCTCAGATGTCCCTGTTTCACATTTAGCCCCATAATATTACGGGCAGCCATGGTGATCATAGTATATCAGGCAGCATAAACCAGGTCAAGCTTGACGATGGACCTGCCGAATGATATACTTTGCCTGTTGTGGCGAGTGACGGAGACAGGTATAAAACCCTCCGTCATTTTAATTTAAGCGCTATTACGGATCGGGCTTGAGCCCGCATTTTGCAGGAGACGAATTTGACGGAAGACGTTGACATCAAGCAGGTCGAAGAACTTGTAAAGCTGGTTGAAGAGCATAAACTTGCTGAACTGACCGTCGAAGAACACGGTGTTACTATCACCGTGAAGGGCGCGGTTGAGCATCAGGCTCATATCGTGCAAATACCGCAGGGATCTGTCCCACAAGGACTCGCATATCCGGTCGAGTATGAAGAACCATTGGAAGAGTATTTTGAAGAAACGGCTGAACCATCTAACCTCATAACTATCGAATCTCCAATGGTCGGTGTGTTCTACCGTGCTCAATCGCCGGACACCCCTCCATTCGTCGAGGTAGGCGATGTTATCGAAATCGGCCAGACTGTCGGACTGATCGAGGCTATGAAGGTCTTCAGCGAAATCCCGTCGGAAGTTTCGGGAGAAGTCGTTGAGCTTCCCGTCGAAAACGGAAAGCTGGTCCAACAGGGACAACCGCTCGTCGTCATCCGCCCGGTCCCCTAGGAGTTTTGATCAGATGACAATTGTTCGTTCAACCGATTTACCGGGAGTCCAAAAGTTCATAACAGGAAAAGTCAGAGATGTATACGACCTGGGAGATTCGCTCCTCTTGGTAACATCGGACCGGCTATCCGCTTTCGATGTCGTACTGCCGGATGGTATCCCCGATAAAGGTAAAGTCCTCACGCAGCTCTCCCTTTTCTGGTTCGATATGACGGGGGACATAGTAGACAACCACTTGATTACAGCAGATGCAGACGAAATTGTCGCGCGGCTGAAAAAGTCCGGAATGCCTGATGCTGATGAATATCGAGAGACGCTCCGTGGCAGGTCAATGCTGGGCGCTAAGGCAAAATCCGTTCCTATAGAGTGCGTCGTCAGAGGCTATCTCGCTGGATCGGCATGGAATGAATATAAGAGACTCGTTGCAAAAGCGGGGAGTACGGATACAGTTACACTTTATGGTGTAACCCTTCCATCCAACCTTGTCGAGTCTGACCGGCTTCCGCAACCCGTTTTTACTCCGTCGACCAAAGAGTCGAGCGGCCATGATATAAACATCAGCGCGGACCAGGCAAGAGACATAATCGGGAAAGAGATTGTAGACGAACTCGAACGATTGAGCCTGACAATCTATAAAAAAGCTTCCGAATACACCCTTTCCAGGGGCATCATAATTTCCGATACCAAATTCGAGTTCGGTATACTCGACGGCAAGATCATCCTGATCGATGAAGTCCTGACGCCGGACTCTTCCCGCTTCTGGGACGCGGCGGACTATGAGCCTGGAAGGTCTCAACTGTCGTTCGACAAGCAGTTTGTCCGTGATTACCTGGAAACTCTTGACTGGAACAAGACATATCCCGGTCCTGAGCTGCCTGAGGAGATCATCGAAAAGACCAGCGCCAGATATAGAGAAGCATATCGAAGAATAGTCGGAAAAGAATTACCTGAGGGTTAAGAAAAGCCCCCAGCCATATGAATCGGCTGGGGGCTTTTAGTTTATTGAGCCAGTCTGACCGGCAGGAACTCGCCGGGATCTTTCTTTCCTGCAATACCGCCGCCCCACACTGATTGCTTCAGCCCGGAGCCGATGTCATTCACAAGAATCGAAACAGCAAACATCTTCTCGCCATTTGATACGAATGGCGCAACCTCACTCCACGGAATGGCGATCTCGTATACCGCTTTCTTATCATTCGAGATATAGCATATTACGCTTGCGCCACTGGTCCCAGGTTTGCCAAAGAGCCTGCTCGCTGTCGAGTGAGTGCCGTCAGTTGCAAATACGAACTCATGGTCATCATCACGGTACCCACCGGATTGGGTCAGCGCACCATCCATTAATGGATCGATTGCAACCCGTACGGAGTCTCCTCTCCATACTTCCAACCCTGAATAGGGCTGTCTGTGAACCGGGTCTTTCGTCTCGACTGCAATATAAAGCGCCTTATCGTCATAAGCAAACCGTACAGCGGACTCGAGTTCCATTCCGAAAGGTATGGGAGCGGACTGCCACTCGTTAAGACTGCCGTCAACCTTTATCTGCTCTCTTGCAGCCACCGCCGGGACAACAACATCGAAGGTCTTCACCGGCTTGCCATCCATAAGCACCTTCGCCTGGTTTCTGCCTGTTTTGAGCCCAGGCGCTAAAGCTGTAGAGAATGTGACTGTTTCCAATCCCATAGGCTCGACCTTCGTATCGGCTGCTGCAGGGTTGATCCGTACACCTTCTGGAAGATCTGGAGAAACGTGAACCTTTATATCCTCCTGGCTATGGTTTATGACAGCTACACCGAACTGCTTTACACCCGGCATAATCAGGCTGGAAGGCATAACACTGGCTTCGACAAGCTTGCTCGTAACCATTTCCGTGCGATTACTTATGCAGTAAGCGTCGCCCTTCCATTTGAATGAGAATTTGCCCGTGAAACGCACCCTGCTGCCCGCCAGCTCATCGGGAATAGTTACTGTGAAGTCACGTTTGATACGTGTGGTCCCGTTCAAAACCGCCGGAATTACACCGCCATTATCTTTAATGACAACAGCCGGATCATCCGCCTCAAGCGCAATATTCGGCGCTTCGACCGGCTCGTCCATCACATTATAAGCCTCTACGGTAAGGTTGTAGGGAATACCAGGCAGATAGGTGAGAGCTAATCCACTACCGCTTGTGCTTCCCGCCATCTCGATTTTCAAATTTACACCGAGGAGATCGAGCAGATTGCCTTTAGGTTTCCCATCGATGTCACACAGACCACAGTTGAAGAATTTCCGGTCTGTATTCGCATCAGCGGGAAGACGATAACCGTCGACGAGTGTGCAGTCTACTCTGCCGTCGCCATCCTCGTCTACCTTTTTCGCCCTGTTTTTATAGCTCGACCCGATCTGATAATCACTCATGGAGTTAAAAAGCGCTCCGAGCACCCAGTAAGGATCGTAGCCCTCATCGGAAGTCAAAAGCCTTCTATACCCATTCACAAGATAGGTTCGGAGGATATTCAACTCCTCGTCCCGATTGGTAATACCGTCTACGAACTCCGGCCCCCACCCTTCGCCGATGAATATCTGCTTGTCACCATCGCCGTTCCTTTTCATTGCCTGGTGGGCTGATACGATTTGATCGATATCTACACCAAGTCCGGGCTTATCGGTATAGGGATGGATTTCCAGAACATCGAAGTACCCTTTGATTCCGGCACGGTAAAGCGACTGCACATCTTCATCGGTTCCGCCGTAAAGATTACCGCCGATCACTACATTATCCTTATCGACGGACTTTATTACCGGATAAAGATGTATTAGCGGCTCGACTACAAGCACCGGCCAGTCTGTACGGTCGAGTCTGTTATACTGTCGGCCTGCTATGTGGAAATATTTTATTCCCCGTTCATTACAATGCTTCGTAAGCTCACGAACGAACTTCTCTACAGCGGTCCAATATCTATTCGGATCCTGATGTTTGAACTTTTCAGCCCACTGACAGGTCAGATCGATGCTCACGATCTTTGTCCTACTGAACTTCATCATCGGGTCTGAATCGAGAACCGACCAGTTATCTACTTGGGGGTCCTGTTTCTCTATGTCACCCCATTTACAGCTAATCCTGGCACATGTAGCCTGTGATTTCTCATACAAATCGGCAATTGCTGCCCTGGATGGAGCGGTAAAACCACTCTCCGATGATGTGACCGTCGCGGCGCCTACCATGCTCCGAACATCGACATGGTCTGTTCCAGCCATTACCGGCCCGGAAAAAAGAAGTGCGATTGCAGTTACTGCAGTAAGAAGAAAAGGCACTGATTACCCCTCCTGTTATATTTTTATCCCTTACTCAAAACGATCTGATCAGTTAATTTATAATAACACCCAAAAGCGAATTCATAAAGGCCAAGAGTGCTACAATACACTCTTACACATAATCGGTGATTTTACCTTCCGACATGAGAGGTTTATAATTTGGAGGAATAGCAGGAGCGTTTTCCGCCCCTGCCGGGAGAATTTACATTTGCTGTCCGCCTGTTTGTCCGGACTGCCCCATCCAGCCGGCGGAATGCTGGTTTTGAGTATATGTATTGCAGTCGGCATGATCCTGATGCAGGTTGACGTGGACTGCATCCGCGATACATTTTGTGTTCTCATTGTAAGCACAATCACGCGCCGAACAAAGCACTACCTTGCCGGAACCTTCCGTTTGCATTGGCTTATCCATGAAACCTCACCTCCTTACCAGTCAACCGTTATATCGCTAATTCAATCGATAGAGTCGTACCCTCGGCCAATTATGATTAAACACAAGCAGTCTGACTGACGTGAACCCTAAATCCGAGATAGTTTCACAATTTTTACCATCTATGTATTTACAAACTATGCGACAGCCGCTATAATCCAAGAGGCAGTTGTAGCAAGCTGTCATATTGTATCCGTTTGAGTGCAAGCATCTCTGTCGCATTTGGATGGCGTACTGGCCTCGCCTTCGACCTTGCTTGAACTTGACGCAGCCGAAGGGGGGTTGGGGTTTGCTAACAGGAACCGTCAAATGGTTCAGCGACGCGAAAGGTTACGGATTCATCTCAACCAGTGATGGGAATGATGTATTCGTTCACTACTCCGCGATAAACGGCGCTGGACGGAAAAGTCTTTTTGAGGGGCAACAAGTCGAATTCGAGGTAGCCGAAGGTCCGAAAGGCCCACAAGCTGCCAACGTATCCATAGTGGAATAATCGTTGATAATTACCCCATGAACCCCCGACCGAATTCGGCGGGGGTTCTCCCTTGTACGGCGGTTTTATCCATCAAAGGCTTCTGGCAAGAGTCAGTACATGAACTTCCGCTGCTCCTGCATCCTTCAAAGCACGCGCTGCAGCGTCCGAAGTGCTCCCCGTAGTATATACATCATCCACCAAAAGGACTTTCATCCCGCTTATCCTTCTGGCTGACCCAGGACCTACTTCAAAAGCGCCTTCGACATTTCCGTGGCGTTCATCTATCCTGAGGTTTACCTGTGGACGCGTCGGCCGGGTTCTATTGAGAACCTGTACCAGCACCGGAAGCCCGAAAGCCCTGCCAATCTCTTCAGCAAGTATTTCAGACTGGTTGAACCCGCGATAACGCAAACGAGTCGGATGTATCGGAACGGGAATGATACATCCGACTCGTCTTATTTGGTCTCTTCTTCTTAGGTGATCGACGACAAGCGCCGCAAGCACCGGTCCAAGCACGCGTTGACCGGAATATTTAAACTTATGGATAGCTTCTTTCAGTGTTCCATCATAAGCGGCTACGGACCGTGCGCTGTCGAATGCAAAATCCATCTCATTACATTCGAGACACGGCTTTTCATCTATCGGTTTTCCGCAAAATGAACATACCGGAGGCTCTATCCAGGCAATACCGGCAAGACATTCATCGCAAAAATACTTTTGCTGCATTTCTCCGCATACGAGACATTTGGGGGGATAGATAAGATCAAGCGCTCCGTCCCAAATATCCCTGAGAAACCGCCTGCTATTTTCTGATGATATGCCGCTGCTTTTCATAAGCCTCTACTGAGTTTCAGGCGATAATACAACAGCCTTACAGGTATATAACCAGTTCCCGATGCTGTTGTATCTGTTGATTTTGCACTTATACCTGAAACTCTCCCTAAAGATTTTCGTCAACAGCCAATATACGATTGTTTGTTGACTGAACAGCCGAAAATCTATAAATAGCTATACCGGATCGATTATTATTCTCTTGATGTCCTCGGAATTGCCGTAAGCGACTGAGAACCCTACCTTACTGGCTGCCGCACCCCACTCTCCTGCTTTATTAAGAGCCATCACGCAGGATATTCTGTCTCTCATCCGGGGGTCGTCCGTAACAGCCCATAACATAGTAGAACGGCAGGCTTCCATCGGGCTTACGCCGCGGCGCATCTCTTCTACCACGCGGAAACTCATAGCGTAGCGCATAATGTCTTCGCCCTGTCCTGTAGATGCCGCCGCACCTATTTCATTGTCACAGTACAGTCCACCGCCGCAGAGAGGTGTATCCCCTACTCTACCCGGGAGCTTGTATCTGATACCGCTTGTAGACGTACCTGCGCAGACATCGCCGTTGCTGTCGATGGCAAGTACGCAGACCGTATCATGGGACTCCTCCATGTAGCCGGTCGCTTTCCACTGCTCCCATTTCTTCTTGCTGGTCTCTGTGAGCATATTCCTCGGCTTGAAGCCGTTTTCTATGGCGAATTGTTTTGCGCCTTCTCCGGCCAGGAGACAGTGCGGCGTATTCTCCAACACCCGTCTTGCGACAGAGATGGCTTCACCTATATCTCTCAGCGATGCAACGCCGCCCAATCGCCGGCCGGGTCCCCACATCATAGCCGCATCGAGTTCAACTATACCGTCCGAGTTCGGCGCTCCGCCGTAACCAACCGTTTCGACGCTGGTATCTTCCTCGATAACCCTTATGCCGCTTTCTACGGCATCCATTCCATTTGCGCCTGCATGGAGATGCTTCATTGTCTCAGTGCATGCAGCTACTCCGAATCTCCATGTCGCTATTGCTATTGGTTTCAACTCATCTTCCTTTCAAATAAAACGACTATCAAGCACGTATGCATGCGGCAGGCACGCACATCTATACTTGCACATCTATTTTGCATCACGACCGGCACTTATGGCAAGTGACCGGCTCAACAAATCGATATGGATTGCCCATTGCGCATGTGCTGAGCGCTCTCCGCCGTACCGATGGCCTTGGCCTCTTGGCATCTACTTTGACTCCTTATCAAATTAATCTGCGATCACATCCATACCGCATCACAATCATAGATGCTAATTACACACAGAAGCAACTTGACAATAGTCTCATCTGTGAGTAAAATTTATATTATAGAGTTTTGGCAGTTGATGTGAACAAATATGCATTACGTCTCAAGCCAAAACTCTTCCGGAAGAGTTTCAGGTATAAGTGTAAAATCAACAGATAAAGCTATATCAGAGAACTGTTTATATAACTTTTAGGCTGTTACTTTATCTTCTGAAACTCAATAGGAAACAACGTGAAACTAATGACCAGGTTCAATAGAAGACTAGCTGCGGCAATCTGCCTGGTAGCATTTTCGTTACTCCTTATCGCGAGCAATGTGCATACGCACGGCCCGTTTCGCGGGGAATACGAGTCGCTCGGGACTGGAACAGGTATATGCATTGCTGCTCAGAATAGCGAGGAAAATCATTGCGCAGCTTGTGATATCTTGGCTTCCGGGTCAAACATCACAACATTCGCTCCTCAATTCCACTTTCAACCCACTTCTGCATTAGAAAGTCCTATCCAAGAGCTTAATCAGATCATCTATACAGTATTCTCCTGTAAATCTCACTCTAGATCTCCTCCCACCATATAATCACTTTTCCAGAACTTATCGGCATTTTGCACGCTAAATGCGCCTTACTCAGGCGTGAATTCATGTATATTTCCGGCTCTTGCTTACGCCAAGTCAGATGATTATATACATGGATGAAGCAAATCGAGGAAATCGGAATATAAAATGATGATGGATATGAATTCATTGACTGGATTTTGGCTATGGTCGGAGTCGAATCTCAGTCGATGCTAAGGAGTGTTTCTATGATAGAAATAAAGGACTTGTGCCTCAACTACTCCATCGGGGACGAGACCCTGAAAGTAGTCGATGTACCATACTGGCGTGTGGAAAGGGGCGAGCAGATCGCCATTTTCGGCCCGTCCGGTTCGGGAAAATCTACTCTGCTGCATATGATCGCTGGAGTGCTTCTTCCTTCGAGCGGGCAGGTAACAGTCTGCGGCGAAGTCGTCTCCCAGATGTCCGAAGCCGAGCGAGATCGATTTCGAGCACGAAGAATAGGTTATGTGTTTCAAAACTTCAACCTTTTGAGCGGCTACACTGCGCTGGACAATGTGCTTATGGGAATGACCTTCTGCTCTGTCAAACCTGACCGTAAGCTCGCGGAATCGCTGCTTGAGCAGGTCGGTATAGGCTCAAGGCTTAGGCATAGTCCGTCCGAAATGTCGCTTGGCGAACAGCAGCGAGTAGCAATTGCGAGGGCGCTTGCGAAGAAGCCGGAAGTTATTCTGGCTGATGAACCTACGGGTTCTCTTGACCCTCGCAACAAAACCCAAGTGGTCAGTCTGCTTCGCTCTATGTGTGAAGCTCAGGGCAGCGCGCTGGTCCTGGTCAGCCATGAGCCGGATATTATCGCACAGTTCGAAAACCGGGTGCGTTTTTCCGACATCAACCGGGCTTGTGCATTGGAGGTGGCTCAATGAGTTTCTGGCGAATACTGATTCACAATATACGGCGTCATCGGTTCTCGACAATCCTCGCACTGATCAGCATCACGCTTGGTGTGGGGCTTCTGTCCGCCGTCGTATCTTTCCGAGAGCAATCTCATCGGCAATTCATGACTGAAGGTGTCGGAGTAGATGCCATTCTTGGACCGAAGGGTTCACCGCTGCAGATTGCACTCAATGCACTCTACCACCTTGAGGAAATGCCCGGTAAGATAAAGTGGACCTATTACGAGAAATTCCGAAAAGATCCACTTGTAGTGGATGCGATTCCTTTTGTCACCGGACATTCCTATGCAGACTTTCGAGTTAATGCAATAGATGACCGTTTCTTCACCTCATTTGAGTACCAGCCCGGTAAACGATTCTCCTTCGATCCTAATGCTGGAGGCCAGGGCCGGATGTTTAGGGCTCGCGATGAAGCGGTTGCTGGCTGGACGGCAGCCCGGGCACTTGGACTTCATCTCGGTGATACATTCAATCCCGTGTGCGGCGTACATTCCGGAGACCCCGTCCATGCACACGACCGTATCAGCTTCGTCGGAATACTCGCTCCGACCGGAACACCTCACGACCGCGCTATTTACATTCCTCTGAAGACTTTCTATACGCTCGAGGGACACGGCGCAAATGTGGCGACAATGGCAACGGATCCATCGCAGCGTGAAATAAGCGGAGCATATATCAAACTGCGTCACATCAGAGGCGGTGCGATGCACCCGGGTGTCCAGAACCTCAAGTATGAGGTCGATCAATCTACTCAAGCTCAATTGGTAGTGCCAAGTGAAGTAATTCCAAGGATACTCGACATCATCGGCTGGGTGGACAAGGTGATGTTTATCGTAGGATCACTGGTTACACTGCTTGCCATTATGTTCTTATTCGTTGTCCTGATAACTGCTCTTCGCGAGCAGCGTAGAGAACTCGCCATGATGCGAATGCTTGGCGCGAACAGGCGGACGGTATTCGGACTGATTATATCCGAAGCAGTTCTTCTCAGTATCTTTGGAACAGTCCTGGGCATCACCTTTGGACATCTACTGGTTGCATTTGGAAGCCGCTATATAGCAGTCGAAACCGGGATGCAGTTCTCCTCTAGCTTCATCTCATCATCAGATGTATGGGTACTGCCGATCATCACCCTGATGGGAGCATTCGCGGGACTGATTCCCGCGGTCCAGGCATATCGCATGAGTATCCTGCGAAATCTTAGTATTATGGAGTAAGTCATTATGAGTATCGAAGAGCAGAGCAGCCGGAGACCTTTACCGTTGAGAACATTGATTATCGCGGTAATAGTGGTTCTAGGCGCAGGCGGTTACGCATTCAACTACATTCGGAATGCTCGTATCGAGGCAAGCACTGTCGTTGCTCGGGTGAATGGTGAACCAATATATGAGGTCGATATCAATCGAGGGTTGCCGAGTGATTCGTTCAGCGACACTTTAGACAATCTCAAGGAAAACAAGCTATCACGAATGATATCTCAGATGGCAGTTCGGCAATTTCTCACCAAACATGGTGTTCGTGTTCGAGAGGAGCTTGTCGAAAAGGAGATAGAGAAGCTTGAAAAGAACCCTCCAAGCAAGGGATGTGCCTGCTGCACTTACCCCAGCCTCGATGCTTATCTTTCTGCAGTGGGATACACTCGCGATGAGCTTCGCCAGGAGATAAGAAATAACATCGGCCTTTCAGACTATGCGCAGACATCATGGAGTAAGTCACATCAGGACAAAGCCAAGGTGCTCAAGGAAATAGGCGCTCAGAGCAAATTTATCCGCGCCCGCTATGTGAATGCCTGCCAGATATTCTTCAATACATTCCAACAGCCAGGTTTTGACTCAAATCCAGATAAGATTAGGGCATCTATCAGCCAAAAGGCAAAGACGGCCTGGGACAGATTGCAGTCTGGAGAGTCGTTCGGGGCTGTCGCAAAATCGGTGTCGGAGGATATGACCAGCAAACACAAAGGTGGGATGCTTGGTTTCATCGATAGGGCGTCATATGGCCAGGAATTTGATGAGATGATATCTAAGCTAAAGCCCGGCGAGACCAGCAAGCCCTTCGAGAGTTCCTGGGGTTACCACATCATCAAGTGGAAACCGATGAGCGACAGCGACATAGTAAAATTCTGTGAGTCATACTTCGTGGAGAAAGAATTCAAGAGTATATACTCACAGATAATGAAAAACGCAAAAGTTGAAAGACCAAAATCTACCGACAGCGGCGGCTAATAGTGGATCACACCTTAATATTGTGCATCTGTCGCACTTTTTTTAAAAGCGCTGCCGCGGTAGCATCATCTATTGATTTTCGGCTGCAATACAGCCGAAAATTCTTCGGAGAGTTTTTGATAAAAGGAATATTATTTATTATGCCTAGATTTATTTCCGTCGCGAGCGCGATATTGCTCGCTTGTATGATATGCAGTGGTTGTTCCAATCAAGCAAAATCGAGCCACTCACACATAGCACAGCCGCAAGAACACAAACACGGACACAAATCGGCGCATGGAGGCACACTCAATGCAATAGTGACCTGCGAAAATGGCCATGCGGAGGTGAAGTTGAGTGGTGAGAAGCTGCAACTCTGGTTTGTCAGCGGGGGACATAATACAGGTATGTCCGTTCGTATACCGGACAGTTCAATCCGGCTTCAAGTAAAGACGAACGAAGGAATGAAGACACTTGTTCTGAGCCCCAGCCCTCTTGATCTTGCAGGTGAAAAGGCCGGTGATTGCTCTTACTTTGAGGGTAATGCGCCTTGGCTTAAAGGTCTTTCCGAGTTCACCGCGGACGGCCAAATAACGTTCAAAAGAAAGAAAACACCTCTCAGGATCGAATATCCCAAGGGCTACGATCCCGATTAGTTCCAGGAGTTTGTAATGCTTAGTGTAAGACACAGGAAACTGCTGATTTATGGACTGCCGCTAATACTGGCAATCTTCGCAGCGGATTCTATTTACGGTTTCATCACTCAACGCAACCTGGCTGGTGGTAAATCAGCTATCCAGTTGAGTGTTCGTGCGGAAAACGGCGATACCAGCCATAATACTATCGGTATTGATGAGCAAGCTCTTGATGCGAGTAATGGCGAGAAATTTCTGCACTTTTCCACACTCGGAGAATGGGACTTTGCCGTCGACTCCAGACCACCATGTCCAAAACCGATAAAGGCTCTGAACGGTCGCGCTTTCGATTGCGTAGGCTTCATGTATCCCTTGCAGATTGGCGATAGAATCAAGGACTTCTGCCTCTTGCGAAGCACTCAGACCTGCTGCTACGGTCCTCGTCCTCAGTTCAATCAGTATATCCTTGTGGAGATGAAAGAGCCGGTCAAGTTCCAGAGGCTTAATCCTGTGATGATCAGCGGGAAGTTCTTTGTTGATCCGAAACCCAACGACGGTTACATCTATAGGATGGAAGGAGACTCCCTTACAAGAGTCGGAGATGATATACCCGACGTAGATCCAGTAAGTTCAGCAAAGAAAGCGAAGCTCCCACTCTTTGACTATACGCCGCTCATAGCAATAGCGAAGAACCCCAAGTCTGGCGGCGTCGCACAGACTCTTCGGGTGATGAACGGTAAACGCGTGGTTGTTGCCGGTTATTGTGTAGGGCGCAACTCATCACAACCTCCAAGGCTGATTGTTGCGAAGATGTGGTGGGATGGCGTCGCGCAGGGTACGCCTCCGACGGTCTATAATGCAATTACTGTTTACCCAGCCGATGAGTCGCAGACACCACCGCTTTGGAAGCCGTTTCAGGTTTTCACTGGAACGCTTCACGTAACGACAGACACAGCCCGATGGAACAAGGATGGAATTGTCCAACTGCGCAACGCGCAACTTGGGGTGCCCGGGGTCACACAACCTATCGGAAGGCATCGGGCTGGCCCATTTATCCCGTTGGCGTGGAAACTGATCGTATTAGCGGTGTTCTTCACTCTGACACTCAAGTGGAAAAGGAATGTAACTACTTAGCCTGCTTTATTCATGACCACG
This sequence comes from Armatimonadota bacterium, assembly GCA_039680575.1. Classification (GTDB taxonomy): domain Bacteria; phylum Armatimonadota; class UBA5829; order UBA5829; family DTLH01; genus JBDKSP01. The sequence goes on along the minus strand of JBDKSP010000028.1, from coordinate 103 downwards.
GAAGTGGGCCTGCAAATGGACATGCTTCGGTGGTTTCGCGGCCCAGTTTGGTTCAGATTTGGGCCCATACGAGCCCAAAAATCGTAATGTCTCAATGTGTACA
>JBDKSP010000027.1:0-34408 GCA_039680575.1 Armatimonadota bacterium | reverse complement strand
CCTTCGCCCACAGAGCATCGTCAACTCGCCAGATTGTTGGCACTCGTTCTTTTTTGGGTTCTGTCGCTGATGTAGTCATATCAGCACTTTACCCACTTATTCCCAGTTTTGGGATGCACTCTAAGTAATGCTATGATACTTGATGGCTCTGGCACTTGTGGTGTCCAGACTATTCCCTTTGCTATGCTGGTGTCTTCACTCGTTAAGCCAACAATAGTGTTGGAGTTGTTGATAGCATAACCAATACCAGCCCCAACGATTGTGTATCCTTCGGCTATACTCCAGGTTATGACTGTATGAACCCCATTGAGCTCAGCATTACCAAGCACAACTCCGTTGTCATTTATATCAGCTATGCCAAACAGACCACAGCTATCAAAGGAAGAATTAATCGGAATGAATGTTGTTTCGCCATTCAAGCTCCACAGGAAGTTGCTGATAGCTCCGTTATCCCCTCCATAGGTTCCCGCTATCAGATTATTATTGTTTATTGCATCTGCAGTACTCCACGTCCCACCGAAAGTTCCGAGGTCTGTTGCGTCTGAACCATGCCAAAGAGTTGCACGTGACCTTTCACCATCGCCATCACCCACTGCATAACCAATATCGTTTACAGCATTTTTAGAGCCTTTCACTGTCCCGTCGTAAGGAAAAGACAGCTCTGTAGCCATTCCACCGGCAGCAGTCCACTGAAACAGCAAGTTATTTCCGGCTGATGTGGTATGAGTACCCGTTACCATGCCAGAATTCGCAATCTTGTAACCCAGTGAATCTCTATCAGTTTTACCTGTATTGATAAGTTGTGGCCCGGAGGCATCATTACTCCAAACTACAGCATTACTGGTAATATTATTGAGAACACTTCCTACAATCTGACCGGAATTATTTATGTCCATCGCCCAGGTATGTTTCCAGCCTCCTGTGTCCAATAGATGCGAAACGTAAGATGTTCCATTCGCACTGGCTGTAGTTCCTAAGCATACAATCAATGTGATTGCTACTGAGATAAACTTGCTCATACTGTTTTCTCCTATCTCCCCATTTTATGGCATGAACTCGTCACAGCCTATGTCTACAGAAGAGGATTGCCGTGAATCACCATCTATATCAGTATTAGCATAGACCACCCAATTACTGCCATCTTTATCTGTAGCGGATGCAGTGCCCGCATTTATACATGCTGAACCTGCTGCCAAATGGTATCCATCAGTAGCAAGTCCAGGGGAATTGGATATATTGTCAGGGTTAGTATAGAATGAAGCTTTCAACCCTGTATAAGTAAAGTTGGTATCATTGTTATAGAAACAATTACGCCCATTATTCACCGCATAGGTATAGTTAAGGCCAACATTATCCAGATAGAGTGCAGCACTGCCTGTGTTAGATGCAATTATATTGTTATAAATATAAGCATTTTGTTTATCATTATTCCTGACGTAGATCCCGGCTCCCTTGTAAGAACAACTATTACTGACTATTGTGTTATTGAACACGAATATCTTTGCAAAATAGCTATAGATAGCTCCACCATTGGTTGCTGAATTACCTCTAATGAAGTTATTAGTGATAGTGACAGAGGTCGCGTTGCTGATATTCAGCCCACCACTACTGTTATACTCAATCCTATTACTATCAATAACAGCGTTCGAGCTGTTTGTAGTTATGCCCTTGCTATTACTCTTGATATAATTATTGTATATGTTGCCACCAGAACTGGAAAGATATATGCCGCTACCGCCGTTATTCCGAATAGTGTTGTAGCCTAAAGCAGCACCTGTATTTGAGATTCTTACACCACCTGATGTATTGGAATATAGGGTACAGTTTGATACCGGATGGCAGTGAAGTTCCACGACTGCTCCCACTCCAGCACTTTTAGCAGCAGCTATGGTGGAATAAACTATAGGTGTTGATTCGGACTCCGTACTGACTTCACCTGTAGTCATTGATTCTGTTGATGTTATTGACTCCAAAGCAGTCTGCTCCGTCAGATTCGTTTTCCACTGCCAGGGAATAGGTCTAAGCAACCCCTTGATAAGTGGGCCAAAATAAAGCAGCGTGCTGTCTGAAGCACAATATCCCCATACTGTTACATTAGTTAAAGCATGTTCACCTGATTCCAGAGTAATCAGATCACCTTCAATATCTACGGTCTGACCGATTCTGAGCAGTGGACTTGCCTGTGTAAACACAATTAACTTGTCCTGTGCAAAGCATTCAGAAATTACGATATATGCTGGGGTCTGCTGCGCTCTGATCTTGCTGATTCTTACAGCATCCAGATACACATGTGTGCCATCTGCTAATCCTTTAGCCCAGTTTATCGTTCCTTCCCTTGATTGCCAGTCGAAACTTGCAGCGACAGCAGTGGAGAGCATAAGCACTACAAGCCATGCCATCCCTAAGACTGCCGCCATCTTTTTCCGAAGCATCATCTACTCTTATTTTCCTTGTATAGCTTCAGCTATCAGCCATCAGCCGTCAGCAGATAAAGCTGAGAGCTGAAAACTGATTACTGACGGCTCTATAACTTGTGTCCCATTTTGTCGCGTTTGGTCAAAAGATATCGCTTATTAGCTTCGTTTGGCTCGCAGATGAGCGGCACGCGCTCGACTATTTCAAGGTCGTAACCGCTGAGGCCTGCATATTTGGCCGGATTATTGGTCATAAGCCTGATTTTCTTGAGTCCCAGGTCGACGAGTATCTGCGCGCCGATGCTGTAATCCCTCATATCAGCCGGGAAGCCGAGCATTTCGTTTGCTTCGACGGTATCCGCCCCGTGGTCCTGCAGCGCATAGGCTTTCAGCTTGTTTACGAGTCCGATGCCGCGCCCCTCGTGATGGTAAATGTAAAGAACAACTCCTTTACCTTCCGCTGCAACCTTTTTCATAGCAAGCTCTAGCTGCTGGCCGCAGTCGCACCTGAGAGAATGGAGTACATCGCCCGTGAGACACCCAGAATGGATGCGGACGAGCGTGGGCTCGCCGTCTGTAATATCACCCATAACCAGTGCAATATACGGATTCGCTTCGACGGTTGTTTCATAACCATGGGCCGTAAACTCACCGAATTCGGTCGGGATTACGGTCGTAGCGAACTTGTTTATCAGCTTTTCATGCTGCCTTCGATACTTGATCAGACTGGCGATTGTAACGATCTTCAAACCGTGCTGTTTCGCTATTTTCATAAGCTCAGGCACTCGTGCCATCGTCCCGTCATCGCTCATGATCTCGCAAAGTATGCCGGTCTGTGAGAGTCCGGCCATCTTGGTGAGATCGACAACGGCTTCGGTATGTCCTGCGCGGACCAGCACGCCGCCAGCCTCTGCTATGAGAGGGAATATATGCCCAGGGCGGCAGAAGTCATGGGGCACGGAAACAGGATCGGCAAGCTTCTTGATCGTGATTGCGCGGTCATAGGCCGATATTCCCGTGGTAGTGCCCTTGGCGGCGTCCACACTCACCGTAAATGCCGTAGTGTGTTTGGACGTGTTGTGCTCGGTCATCATATTGAGGTCCAGCCGCTGGGCGCTCTCGACGGTCATCGGAGCACAAACCAGCCCCCGGCCGTATTTCGCCATGAAGTTGATCGATTCCGGCGTGACCTTTTCGGCTGCCATAATGAAATCGCCTTCGTTTTCGCGGTCCTCGTCATCGACGACGATGACCATCTTACCAGCCTTAATATCTTCCAGCACCTCTGGTATGGCGCTGAACTGGAACTCTTCCGACAACTGTTAACCCTCCAAAAAACCCGAATCGGCCAGGAACTGCTCTGTAATACCTCGTCCCTGCGACCGACCGGAAATGAACTTTTCTACGTATTTTCCAAGTATATCTGTTTCGAGATTGACCGTGTCTCCCGTCCGCTTGGACGCGAGTGTAGTATTTGCGAATGTGTGCGGAATCACCGCTACTCCAAACTCGTCTTTGGTGCAGGATGCCACCGTCAGGCTTATTCCGTCTATTGCAATCGATCCCTTGGTGACGACATAACGCATCACTTCTTCAGGAGCCCGAATGACAAGGACGGTTTCACCCGGTTTTTTATCAAAACTCGATATTGTGCCGAGCCCGTCAACATGCCCCAGGACGAAGTGCCCTCCGAACAGCCGGTCAACTGATACGGACCGCTCCAAGTTCACTGCATCGCCCGGCTTCAGACTTCCCAGGTTGCTTCTGCTGAGCGTCTCTTCGACAGCGTCGAAGCTCAGTTCGCTGCCGGAAATCTTCGTTATCGTCAGGCAAGTACCATTTATCGCGATACTGTCTCCGATTTTCGCACCGGCGGATACGACATGCGCTGCAATCCGAAGCTCCGCTCCCGCTCCGCGCGTTATAGATCTGACAGTGCCAACTTCTTCTACTAACCCTGTGAACACGGATATGCCTCAATTAAAAGGTCGCATCCGACCTTCTTTACACTCATATTCCTCAGCCGGAGCGCATCAGCCATGGCTGCAACGCCTGATCCCTCGACAGGTGTCCTAGCAGACTCGCCGCCTACTATCTTGGGCGCGATAAAGACCAGAACCTTATCTACGATCCCGGAAGAAAGCGCGCTTGCAGCAATTCTGCCCCCGCCTTCTATCAGCACGCCCGTTTTTTTTATCTGACCAAGCTCGCGCATCAGTGCGGTAAGGCTTACCTCTTCGGTTTCGCCGGCTACTTCTATTATACGCGCGCCCGCTTGCTTTAGTTTCCGCAAATTAGCTTCAGAAGCTCCGTCACGAACAGCGATTATCGCCTCCCCGTCCGGCTGAGAGAGGAGTTTTGCATTGACAGGGGTTCGCGCAGAACTATCGACTACGACTCTGGCAGGATATGACCTGCGCGTCCCGATTCGCGCAGTAAGCTCGGGATTGTCAGCAAGCACAGTCCCGATTCCGACTAAAACTGCATCCGTCCGTTCCCTTAGCCGGTGGACGGTCCTTCGTGATTCTTCACAACTGATCCACTTCGAGTCGCCATTACTGGTAGCGATCTTGCCGTCGAGCGTCATGGCAAGTTTCAGAGTGACAAATGGCAGCCCAGTCGTAATGAACTTGATAAAAACCTCATTCAGCTTCCGAGCTTCTTCTTCGAGCACCCCGACGCAGGTATGAATTCCTGCGGTTTCGAGTTCGGCAAGCCCTTTTCCTGCTACTTTGGGGTTCGGATCGACCATTGCGGCTGTAACGGACCTTATTCCGGCTTCGATAACAGCTTTCGTGCATGGGGGAGTCCGGCCAAAATGGCAGCAGGGTTCGAGTGTTACGTAAAGGTCAGCGCCGGAAGCCAGTTCACCCGCATTTCGAAGTGCGATAACCTCGGCATGGGGTTCTCCTGCCTTTCGATGATAACCCTCACCGACGATTCGGCCGTCTTTCACGACGACAGCACCGACCATCGGGTTGGGGCTGGTATTTCCCCGCCGCGCGAGCACTAGCGCCCGTTTCATAAAAACTTCCATGTCTATTCTTTTCGTTTTTCCCTGCCGATCAGGTCGCTGAACATCTCTCTTCGCTGCTGCTGGAAAGTGACGAGCGTAGCTTTTACATCAAGCAGTCCAAGCGTCACCACGATAAATGCAAGTGCCGTTGCGGTGCACCAGTAGCTGATCTGAAACAGCGGGTTACAGCCGGAGATGGACTTGCCGAAGAGAAACATAAGAAGAAGAGCCTCAAGCGATATTGCAGCAAAAAGCCTGTAGGCTTTTTGCGTCCTGCTGATCAGACGCGAACCATTCATCCACCGGAGAACCTCTGCTAGAAGCGCAATCGCTATTACGGCAATCGCCGCGTAAATGATGATCCTGATGATCACTCCAAGCTCACCGTCCTTTAGACTCTACACACTCGGCTTCGGCTTTCAGTATACGTACGGCCTCTGAAATCCCAAGATGATTATTATAGACGGAATTTCCGGCCACAAGCAGGTTAGCGCCTGCCGCTGTTACTTTCCGGCAGGTGTTCATATCCACTCCGCCGTCGACTTCGATGACTATGTTCCGGCCTGTCTTATCAACCAGCTTTCTGGCCTGGCTGATCTTAGGCAGCATCGACTCGATGAACTTCTGGCCGCCGAATCCGGGGTTGACTGTCATCACGAGAATAAGATCTATGTCTTCGATTACGTGCTCGATGGCCGATAGGGGAGTAGCCGGATTGAGTGCGACACCCGGACTCGCTCCCGCGGCTTTGATCTGCTGGATTACACGGTGCAGATGAGGGCAAGCCTCGGCATGAACAGTGATCAAATCAGCGCCTGCGCCGGCAAAATCCTCGATATAGTGCTCCGCTCCGTAGATCATAAGATGCACGTCAAAACTTATCTTTGTGAGCGGCCTGAGTGCCCGTACGACCAATGGCCCGAATGTGATGTTCGGGACGAAATGGCCGTCCATTATATCGAAGTGTAAATACCTCGCTCCTCCGTCCTCAGCCTGGCGCAGAGCGCCTGTCAGGTCCGAAAAATCGGCGGATAGAAGCGATGGTGCAATATTAATTTCCAAATCCCTGTCACCAATTATGCTTTTGAAACTTTTTATGTTATTCACTGCGAAGGTGAATAATTCGGCTATCGTCTTCTGCTTCTGCTGTTGTGGACTTCGTCCTTCAGCAGATTGTCTCCGACATATACTTTCACGCGTATCTTGTTACCAGTGCCCGTAACTTCCTGGGTAAAGCTGTCTCCGGGATCGTGATATTCGTTGTAAGCCTCGTTTTCACCATTATCGTCGATGACGACAATCCGCACCTGCTGCGGCTCAGTGGCATCGCTGGGAACCTGGACCTTTACCAGGAACGACCTGGTCTGGACGCTGCCATTATCCGTCTGATCGTCACCGGATGTCTCATTGCTGGTCGTATCCTTTTCCATCGGGTTCTGCCCAAGGCTCAAAACGATGTCGACTTCCTTCATAGGTTCAATTTGCTCTCCGGAAGTAGGGGACTGCCGGATAATATGATCCGACGGTACCGTATCGCTGTATTCCGATGTCAGACGCCTGACAACAAGCCCAGCACCGTTTATTTTGTGTTCGGCTTCATCCATTGTCAGCCCCACGACGCTCGGCACGTCCACGAGTTCAGTCCCTTTACTGATCCATACCTGGATGAACGGCTGCTCCTTCGGCACAGTGCCGCCCTGCCGCGGATCCATGGCGTAGATCAGCCCTTTGTCCACCTTATCGTTGTATTCCTGGTGGACATCATTATCTCTTATCTCAAGCCCCGTCCTTCCGGCGATCTCTCTTGCCTGCTCAACGGTCTTTCCTACCAGATCCGGGACCGGCAGCGTCTGCTTCTCACGGAATAACCATGCCACTAACCCGGCGGTGATTATAGCGACGACAAAGACTGCGAGCAGCCAGATAGCCGTAGTCTTGAAAAAGCTCTGGGATTTGTCTTCGGACTCGTAAACCAATTCATCTTTGGGTTCCGGTTTAGGGTGTTCATGCGCCGAAGGGATATATCCCGTTCGCAGCCATTCCTTGACTCTCATAAGTGCGGTTACAAAGTCCGCCGCGCTTTCGAACCGCTGGGACGGGTCTTTGTGCATCGCCTTCATGACGATCTCGTTGAGGGTCGCCGGTACGCCTGAGTTCAGTACATGAGGCGAAGGGACCGGGTCCTGCAGCGTTCGGGCTGCGATAGCCGCGGATGTTGCGGCGTCAAACGGAACCGAGCCTGTCAACATCTCATATAGCACTACGCCCAGTGAATACACATCACTTGCCGGCTCTGGAGCCTCGCCACGTATTACTTCCGGGGCCATATAATGCACTGAACGCAGCATTACGGCTTCTCTTATCACCGGAAACGCCGAAAGTGCTCTGGCTGTGCCGAAATCCGTCAGCTTTACCTGGCCTTCAGAGTTAGTAAGGATGTTCTGGGGACGGACATCTCCGTGGACCACTCCCTGCCGGTGTGCATATTCCAGCGCGGACCCGACCGCAATGGCTATATCGACCGCATAGGAAATGGTGAAAGGAGCCGTGCGGCGGATCCTCTCTTTTAAGTTTATACCCCGCACATATTCGACAGCGGTGAAGTAGGTCCCATTATCATTATCCGCCTCAAGCACCTTGGCGATGTTCGGATGATTGAGATCCGCCACCATCTGGGTTTCCTCGGTCATCCGCTCGGCAAATTCGCGGTTTTGAGAATACTGCGGGACCATTGTTTTAACGGCGACAAGACGGTTCAGCACCTTGTCTCTGGCCTTATATACCGAGAAGAAGCTGCCGTCCCCGCTCTTTTCGAGGATTTCGTATCTATAGTTGACCACTTGTCCGATCAACTTCGTCATCTCCCATAGCTTTCAAATAGTCTGCCCCACTCAGTCTGAAGAATCTTTTTCACTCTGCCTTTACCGATGCATCGGTACCAGTATCCATCATAATAGAGCCTGGACGCGTAATATGACCATGGCGCGATGCAACTGCGAAGAAGTATATTCTCAAGCGGCTTCAGCGGACCGTGGTATATCAACTTCTGCCCGCGTGAAGCAAAAGTCTCCTGTTTCTCATGGAAATGGAAGTTCACATCGGAAATATCTTCACCGACGACCTCGATCTCCTTGACATCTCCGCTTCCGAGCCCATGTTCATGTGCCAGCCTGATAAACTTCAGCTTCATAGGGTCGAACCCCATCATCTTGGCTGCAATGGCATCGATAGCCACCTGGTCAGCGCTTGCGAGTATATAATTTTTGATGATAGGCACCATCGCTCTCGGACCGGGCCCGTCACCCGCGATAGTCCCGTCCGTGACCGCGAATATGCCAGGGTGGATCTCTTTTTGAATCGCAAGCAGGTCAACAAGTGTCTCATGGATCACCGAATGTGTCCAGTGTCTGTTTTCACGCAAGAGTCCACCGAATGCGTTCTTCATAGCGCCTGTCATCGTAGTGAAGACATGCGTTTTAAGAGTCGGCATGTGGATGGCATTCTTATCCAGAAACAGCTTGGGGATCATAATCCCGTCGGGGAATACCTTGTCGAGAACAAGCATCTTTGTCTTTGGCTCGTATTTGATCCATTCCGATCCGTCCTCGTAGAGGTAAACGAACTCAAGACCGTGTTTGTCGATGACCGATTCGAGATGGTTGTTTCTCGCGCCTGCTTTGGGGTCTACGACTACCGTCCGGTTCTGCGCGGGGATCAGTTTACCGTATCCTGCATCGCGAAGAGCTTTGGTTATGCCATCGAACTGCCAGGGTGTCGTGGAGCAAGCCGGATAGTAGTAGTGCCAGGATATATTAATCTTGAGGATAGTATCTTTGTCCTTGGGCAGGTGGTCTTCGAAATCCGCCATTTTCATAAGGCGGCCATAATCTTCTACCACTGTTTCGGGACTTGTTTTCAGAACTGCGACCTTAGATCTTGCCATTAATTCACCCTACTGTACCGGCGCCGCATCAGTCTGATCACGATAGCTGCCACACTGATGAAGACCGCTGCTACATATATATAACGCCCGAATGGCTCAAGAGATGCGGCTTTTTGCGAGAAAAAGCCTGCAATAAAGATTACCGTAACAAATAGTATCCAGATTCCGATGAGTCGATTTGCCATTTTAATTTCGCCTGAAAAGCCTGATCTGTTTTTCGATAGCCTGCCGTACATCGGCTTCGGTCACGCTGTCAGTTGTTATGACCTTTCCGATTCGTTCAGGCAGTATGAACCTGAGTTTTCGGGATACGGACTTTTTGTCATACCTCATGGCTGCTATGACCTTATCGAGATCGACATTCGCGTCCATTACGACAGGGAGCGAAAAACACAACAGCGTTTCCGCTATTTCTTCCGTTGTTCCCTGAGCTGCAAGTCCGACAGTCTCAGAAATAAGCGCGGCTGTAACCATTCCAATGGAGACAGCTTCTCCATGAGTGTACCTGGAGTAATCGGTAGCTGCTTCGATCCCATGTCCGACCGTATGCCCGTAGTTCAGAACAGCTCGAAGCCCCGATTCTTTCTCGTCGCTGGATACGATATCCGCCTTGATTTCACATGACCGGACAATAACTTTTTCAAGAGCATCCCTTTCAAACCCGCGAAGCGCATCGGTTTGAGATCGGATAAAATGGAACATCTCTTGATCCGCTATTATACCATGTTTGATTATCTCGGCCAAGCCACTCGCAAGTTCGGGGTAGGGGATGGTAGCTGTGAGGTCAGGATCGATAATCACCTTTCTTGGCTGGTGAAAAGCACCGATCAGGTTTTTACCCTCAGGCAGGTTAACACCGACCTTTCCTCCGATGCTTGCGTCTACTTGTGCCAAAAGAGTCGTAGGAATATTGATGAAGTCGATCCCCCGCAGATATGTGGCGGCTGCAAACCCGCCGAGGTCTCCAGTTACACCGCCGCCGAGGGTAATGAGCACACTTGACCGGTCGATCTCGAAACCGAGGAGACGGTTATAGAGATCAATTACCGTTTCGAAGGTCTTGCAGTCTTCACCGCCGGGAATCATGGCTGCGAATCCCTGAAATCCGGCGGACGATAGACTGTCCATCAGTCTGCGTCCGTAAAGCTCGTATATACCGGCTTCGGTTACAACAACTGCCGTTCTTCCCAGGCACACTTCGGCTATCTCTGAGCCTGCGTTTTTGAGGATACCGCTCTTTATAACGATCTCGTAGCTTTTTTCTCGGAGATCAACCTTGATTATTGCCATCGGACTGATATAATTCCGCGATCTCTCGTGCCACGGCGCTGGCCGGACGCGAGGATGTATCGATATGATGGTCGGCGACTGAATAGTAGAGGTCTCTTGATTCCAGCAGGATCTTTATACGCTCCAGTTTGCTTTCACTCTTGAGCAGCGGGCGCGTATCAGCACGCAGTGTGCGGCGGTATATAATCTCCGGGCTTGCTGAAAGACAGAAAAGTATGCCGTTTGTTCTGAGATTATCGATATTATCTTTGTGAATGGGAACGCCGCCGCCTGTGGCGATGACCTGGTAAGATATCTGAGATATATCCGCTATTACCTGCCGTTCTATCTCACGAAATTTACCTTCGCCGAGCCTTGTGAAAATGTCTGAAATGGACATCCGTAACCTTTGAGAAACAAGATCATCAGTATCGGTGAATTTCATACCTAGTCTGCGGGCTATCATCTGACCGACTCGGCTCTTTCCTGTGCCCATAAACCCAATCAATACGATATTCTTCATACTTTCACGCCTTTGTGAGAGGGGTGGCCGCAACCTCGCCTAAACTGCCAACTACCTTTCCTATAGATTCCCGGCTGTATAATCGCTATTGCCGAAAACCTTCCGGGAGAGTTTCAGGTGTGAATCACGTATGAAACTCTTTACTGATTATATGCGATAAAATACCTTCGGAGTTCGTCCAGGTTATCTCCTCCGAATTTCTCAAGAATTGCGGTTACGAGTGTGATAGCAGTCATCGATTCACCGACTACAGCTGCTGATGGCACAGCGCAAACATCCGATCTTTCTGAAAAGGCAGGCACCGGCTTCTTGGTTGTCATATCGACAGACTGCAATTGCATTCTGAGGGTTGGGATCGGCTTCATAGCCGCTCTTATGATTATTGGTTCGCCGTTCGTGACTCCTCCCTCAATTCCACCAGCATTGTTGGATGGTCTGGTGTAAGAAACACCGTCATAATGTATTTCGTCATGGACCTGCGATCCAGGAAGCTCTGCAGCTCGAAATCCAAGCCCTATCTCCACCCCTTTAACTCCGGGAATACTCATAACAGCTTTTGCAAGTTCGCCGTCCAGCCGCCTGTCCCAATGTGTATAGCTTCCAAGCCCTACCGGGATACCGGATGCTGCAATTTCGAACACTCCACCGAGTGTATTACCTTTACTGGCTGCTTCTTCTATCTCAGCTATCATGGCCAGTTCAGATGTTTTATCAAGACACCGTACAGTCGACGCTTCGGAGAGCTCCTGAATCTTCTGGAGAGACATGCTGGAGGACTGCTCTTCGCATATTCGGCCAATTCTTATTACATGACTTACAATAAGAATATCAAGTTCCATGAGAATTCGCTTTGCGACTGCACCGACAACGACTCTTGCAGCTGTCTCTCTGGCGCTTGCGCGTTCCAAAACGTTGCGGATGTCCGTATGCCCATATTTGATACATCCCGCGAGGTCGGCATGTCCTGGTCTGGGGATTACATCCGGGGTTTTACTACTCTGTTCTACCGGCTGAACATCCATGAAACTTTGGCAGTCGTGGTTCGGTATCGATAATGCTATGGGGCTTCCGAGGGTATTACCGAATCTTACACCGGATAGAATATGGACTCTGTCTTCCTCTATCGACATTCTTTCGCTGCGTCCATATCCTTTTTGTCGTCGCGCCAGTTCAATATCGATACATTCATTAGTGAGAGGTAGTCCAGCCGGTACGCCGTCTATTACCGCGACCAGCATCTCTCCGTGGGATTCACCTGCAGTTAGAAAACGGAACAATAAACGCTCCTATAATAGCGAAAGTGGGGATTGCTCAAAACAATCCCCACATATTTCTGCTATAAGATGAGTTATTGCATCATCTACGGATAGGTCGAAACACCTACTGTGCTGCCTGCTGACTTCTCACCGATAATGGTGGGAGTAACGAAGATAAGCAGTTCTCGGTCGTTACTCGTTGTAGAAGAAGACCTGAATAACGGGCCTAAGATAGGCAGGCTGCCGAGGATCGGTATCTGCGTAGTGCTTGTCGATTGGTCTTTTCGGATAAAACCGCCTACTACAATCGTTTCACCGCTCATAACACGGCGTCGAGTCTGAAGTGTTTGATATCTGGTCTCAGGTATCTGGCTTTCGCCGTCCGGAGCGGTATACATAGTGCCTGTATCTTGTACACTAGGCATAAGTTCGAGTGTTATTGTTCCATCCCCATTAACTCTCGGAAGAACTCTCAAATATGTCTCAATAGTGATGGAATCGACTTCATTAGTGGATACAACACCAGTAGATGTTGTGACCATAGATGTTGTCCAGTAAGGTATCTCAGAGCCGATGTTGATCTCAGCATATTCGTTGTTGATTGTAGAGATAATAGGTGAGTTGATAATATTACCGGAGCTCCTTGTGAGCTCTGTTCGAAGCGAAGCTGCCAGGTTACCCGTAGTGACCCCTACAATTACGTTACCACTCGGGTTGAAGTTGGTGTTGATCGTTTCGTTCAGTCGTTCGAGACTCCAGTCTATACCGAGTCTTTTGACATCACTGGTAGTTACTTCGATAAACTCAGCTTTGATGCTTACCTGTTTCGGAGGCACATCCAGCATATGGATGAGCTCTTTGAATTCGGAAATACCTTCCCATGTTCCCCGGACAATAATGGAGTTGTCCAACGGGAACGGCTGAACCAAGTCCACCCCTTCTGGAAGGAGACTGTTGGTCTTAGTAGTGTTGGCGGTTGTTCCACCAAGTCGACCAGGAAGTGCCCCAGGTCCCGTAGAAACGCCGCTTGATCTGCCGCCTGCGCCAGGGTATTGACCAGCGCCATCGGATACAGTTGCGCTGCGTCCGGCTGCGCCTGCTTCCTGATTACCGGAGTCGATTGTGGGAGGAACTGATCCCTGATTGGTCGCATTTTTGAATATTATCCCGGTATTATACTGGTCTTCATCAAGAACACCTAGCACTTTACCGATTGCTTTCGTTTTGGTGAAGTGTTTCTGAACATCCGGCTGGTCATCGAATGTCAGGCCAATGGATTTCAGTAATTCTACCGGATTACTGTATACGAGAGTGATCTTTTCCCGGTAATATTTAGGCTGCTCCACAGGCTCCTGCGGTGCCTGTGAGGCCACGGGCTCAACAACTTTAGCGGTCTCAGGCCTTTTTACACCGATTATATAAGTGCCGTCATCTGTCTTCCAGAAATCCACCCCGGCAGTTCGTACCACATTCTCAAGTACCGTTTCAAGCGGTTTATCATAGATAACTGCTGTGATACGCTTGTCAGAAACATCGGGATTGACAATAATGTTAGCGCCGCTCTGTTGAGTAAGCAAAATCACGACCTCGTTGAGCCTGGCATCTCGCACATCGAGCATTACTCCACGGTCCGATGCGCACACACCGGCTGCGGCGGAACATGCGATAAGCACAACCATCATGCCGATAACGGTAATGTTCACGCTCCGTCTATCGCATCCCCACCTATGCATAAAAATCATATTATTCCTCCTCGGATAAGGCAGTAGCATCCGTTTGTCCTAAACCTTCTTAATAACTGGATCGGGTATTGTAGCGTCCATGGTTGCTGCTGCTGCTGTTGGTATTGGAGTAATAATTATTGCTGCTGTTATTAAAACCGCTGCTTCCACTACCAAAGCTGCTGCTGCCAGAACTGCTCCCGCTGCCAAAGCTGCTGCTTCCGCTGTTACGGGTGGTGTTCTGGCCTTCGATTATAGCTTTAAGATCGTAAGCATCGACAAAGTTCAAGGTGATTTTCTCCATCTTGACGTCCTCTGCTTCGGTATCCGTCGTTGGGATATCGGTTGTAGTCGGTGGAACATCCGTATAAACCTGTTCCTTCTTTACCGAAATAAGGTAAACATCACCTTCTTTACGATAAACAAGCGGAGGATCGACCGATTTGAGAAGCATTTTAAGAGCAACATCGAATGGAACGTCCCTTAAACTGAGGCTGCCGACGTTTCCACCGACAGTTGGATCGATAACGTAATTAAGGCCTCTACCCTTAAACAACGTATCAAGAGCTGAACGTATGGGTGTATCCTTTAGCTCAAGCGTAATCTTCTGTTGACTCTTATCGTCGCTTTGAGCTAATACGGAAATTGCGGATGTAACGACTATCAGCATTACAGCCATAGCAATTATTATAGACTTTCTCATCCTAAACGCCTCCTACACATCGTTACAGGAACCATTCATTGCCAACGGAGTACAATTATATTGACTGCGTACTTTCGGTAGTGGTTCCCTGTAGAATGTAACTGATACACTCTACTATCAGTTAATTAATTTATAACCCAGGTATTTCCGTAGGTCATCTTCTGCCTGATGGAGTTCTTCTTGTGCTGCTCCTCTGCGAAGAAGCGCTGCTGTTCCCTGCTGCCGATTGATCGATCTGTGATAATGAGGCAGCCAGCCTTACCTCTACAAAAGATGGTTCCCCGTCCGAGCCGACTGTTCGAAGGATCACTCGGTCACGCTCGATCTTCTCGACGATAGTCCCATCGCTAAGTTTTTCTCCTGGGCGTTTAACTTCCCAACCATCCGGAGTCTGGATCAGTGCATTTACTTTATCCCCATATAATATCCCAGCTACCCGCCTCGGTGGCTGCGGTTTATACCGCTGTAGCTCTTTGATTTCTACTCTCTCAGGAGGAAATATTCTGGGAATCGTAGGTATTGCAAGCCTCGGTTTGGGTGCTTTTACCCTGCTCCCGGTTTTTTGGGGAGCGAATGGGTCTACACGCCATCGCTCAGCGGGCCTGCTTGTCGAAGCGGATGCATTTCCATCTGCGGCGCTGGCCATCTGCGTGCCGGTAGCGCCGGGTGTGCCAGGAACCGTTCCACCGGCTGGGGCAGCGCCAGATGGATTACCGGGCAGCGCCTCGTTTGGAGACTGTGCGCTGGCAGCCGGGGCGCTGGTCGCTGCTGGTGGCGTACCAGCGTCAGCCTGGTTATCTACAGGAGCATTATTATTGCCGGAAAGCTGCGTGAACAAAAATACTCCGACAGCCACGACAATCAGGACAACTCCGCCGATTACAAACGGTAAATTTTTCTTATCTTGAAGCCATTGCATGATATTTTACCTCTGGTATTTCAGCTCTGAGAAGCCGGTCCTTAGCGGGACATTGTTGGCATCATAGGTGATGGTCCTCCAGCCGACATTCCATCGCCGCCCGCCGGAGGTGCAATATCAACGGTAGGTCCGGGAGGAGTCATCGGATAAAGAAATACAGAAAGCGTATATTCGCACACCAGGTTAGGGCTTTCTCCTGTTAATGACGGTTGATCGACCAATACCAGCCTGTTGAGTTTGTTCCAACTCCGCAAGTGATTCATAATAGACTTGAAATTACCTGATACGGAAACTTTGCCTACGTCTATTCTTATAGGAGAATCAGCATAACTCTGCAGATCGTTAGGATTGACTGTCGGAGCCGGGATCTGAATCGATGACATAAGCTGAATACCCTTAGAACTGCGTATATGGTTGAGGAGCAGCGGTCCAAGGACCTCGGACTGCTCATGCCACAATGCAAGCATACCTGTTCTTGTATCATCCAGACTGATGTTAGGCATTCTGGCTCGCATGGTCTTTTCGTATTCGGCGGTTTTCTCCAGTACTTTAGCATTGGCATCCTGGAGACTCTTGAACATATTATTGCAATTTAGCTCAGTCCCACCGGCGTTGATAACGCTGTCTCGTTCCGCTAATGCTGCATCGCGTGCCTTTACAGCCTTGTCGATAACAAGGAAATACAAACCGGCACCTACCAGCAAGCACACTACAACGCCTATTATGACTATATGTATTCTGCGAAGTTTACTCATATCAATATCAGGGATCTAATTCCCCATGTTCCTCCGGTCATAAATCTCGCTGGACTATCTCTAGTTTGGTACTCCACCGGGAGCCATGCCAGCAGCGCCCGGCATTGAACTATTGCTTCCCGTAGGTGAAGGTGGCAGTAAAATCGATGGGTCTTTGATCGTGCAGGTTACGGTGAAATTAAAACCGCCCTTATTCGCATGAGAACGAATGAGACCAGTGGCGACTGCCCCCATTCCCGCAGAGGAGAGTCCATGCAAATTCAACACCTGTCCAATTGAAGATGGAAAGCCCGCATTTGTTGCCGAAACAGAAGAAGCTGTGCTGGGTGACATCGATGAAGTCGGTATTACCCCAGTTCCACCGGAGCTGTCTGCAGGATAACCCGGTACACTCGAGATAGCAACGGATGAAAAAAGGTCCGTCGCTCTGTACATATTGAGCAGATACCTGCCTGCATCCGAGAGGGAAGGCGCACTTGCTGTTATTGTCACCTTGCCGTCCTGGGCGACAGCGATCTGCGAGTATGTTATCTTCTGATAAGTATACTGAGCCAGATTTTCATAAAATACTGGATATACAGTGTCGAATTTATCCACTTGCGTAACGAACTGAAGTTTTGCATCGATTGGCGCGATTGATGCCAGCTTACTGGCAGCTTCGCTTTTGTATGTGTCGGCTTTATTTTTCCAATCGGTTGCTATGGCTGTTTCAGCCTTATAGCCCGCTGTGGCCTTGTTGACCGTCGATGTATAGTACATACACCCGGCGACGATTGCCACAACGATAACGGAGAACAGCACAATCAGCCGCTTAATTACTCTCGCCTCGAATATACCGGGCGGAAGAAGATTAATTTTAATCATAACAGCTTGAAAGACTCCTTGGATTACGGAGGCAGGCTTTATCGACAGCGTAACAGCGCGAAACCTGCCGGCCGTTTATCCCAGCATTTCTCGAATCGCCAAACCTATGCTTACCGGGAATAGAGGCGATACTTCACTCAGATAATCCGGCGCATAGCTAGGACATTGCACGACTAAATTAGCTGTGGGGTCCGCAATAAGAACGGGAATCCCAAGCTCATTTTCCAGGAATTGGTCCAGTTTATGTATTCTTGCAGTCCCGCCGCAAAGGTACAGTTGCTCAGGGCGAGTCTGGTATCTGGTAGTATAATAATCAATCGAATGTCTGATCTCTGTAGCCAGTTCGATCAGAACGGGTGTAATAGCCTTAATGACCTGCCATCTTACATCACCGGCTGGCGCTGGCGGTACGAAAGCCGGGTCAGTATCCGAAACTGATGCAACTGGTTGGTCGCTCATGGGTTGAGCGGGCTGGTCAGAAGCAGCTTGTGAGTCTTCAATATCTAAATCGAATGATGTAGACGCAGGAGCTTCCGCTTCAGGTTCTTCAAGGTCGAAGACCGGTTTGAAATTGGTTGTTTCCTGCTGTCCGCCGAGATCGAAAACGTCCTCACCTGATATGTCAAACTTCTGTGCTTCCGGCTGGGGTGGGGGAACGCCCTGTGCCCCAAGATCAAAAGGTGAAAAGTCCGAATCAGCTTGCGGTATGGATGTATCGTACGATGTAGGCTCCGGCGTACTCGGCGCGGAATCAGCTTCGGGCGCATCGTATGATGAGTTCAGCGGCGCAGGAGCAGCATTCGAGAAATCGAAACTGCCGTCGTCTCCACCATTGCCCGCATCATCACCCTGGATCACGGACATATCGACTTCGGCATACTCTTTCTTCAATTGCTCGGCTTCTTCTATCGATACTCCGAGCGCTTCGCTTATAACACGAGTGAAGTTAACACCTGCTATCGGAAGAGGAGGCCCAGGGAAAGCAAGGAGACTGCCTTCGAAAACTCCGACATCAGTAGTATTGGCTCCGATGTTGGCGATGGCCGTTACATAAGGTTTGGTCCCTTCCACGACATCGATCAGCGGGCGGCTCACAGCGAGCGCTTGAACATCGATTGCGATGGGCTCCAAACCGGCGGCAAAAATAGCTTGCACAAGGCCATTTACGGAATCTTGCTGAGCTACTGCCAGTAAAACTTCCATATTCTGCGCGTCCGGCGGCGTGTTAGGCTTCTCGATGGGAGCGAAATCCATCTGGATTTCAGTAGGAGCAAACGGGACGTGCCGTTCGACCTCCCATTTCATAGTCTCAGCCAACTCACCAGCGGTCATACGCGGCACTTCGATAATCCGTACCACGACGGATGTTTGACCCGTAATGGAGCTGACTACATGCTTTGTCTTGATGCCGCTGTCGCGCAAAAGTTGCTTGATAGCTGCCCCAAGCGCTTTGGGGTCGGTTATCATGCTGTTATCAATAACTCCGGGAGGGGTTGGTGCAACCCCAAGTCCGGTAATTCGTATGCCGTCCTTAGTTAGTTTCGCTTCGGCAGCCTTGATTAACTCGGTACCGATGTCGAGCCCAACCACGGCCGATGGAGCAGACTTGCCAAACAAGCTCATACTCTGTTTTTCCTATCCCTCAATAATGCAGAGCTTACCAGTAACTAATCCTATCATCAAACGAGCTGACGTGTCAAACAAAATCAATCACTTTTAAGCTCAAATATGACTCTACCCGGTTCTTCGGCAGGTGAGAGCCTGGTCTAAGGTGAAACAGCCCTGAAATTGGGGCTGATTATCTGATAATAAAGGTCGCTTTCACCTGCGCGGGTGCTGGACCAGAAGACCCACACCCTTGAAGGTGTGACGCATGGATCAGCGAACGCACAGACCTGGCCTTCATTCACACGAAGCCTGGTAGGGAGGGCTGTTTCGGGCAATTCCTCTTCCCAGGAGAGTGTGTCGAAGGTTTCGGTTACTCTATCAGTTGAGGAGCCTCCCTTCGGCCTGAATTTGATCGATACCGGCTCCAAACCGCTCGGAGAAAGCCCCGGATATCTTTCGTCAACGCTGGTGAAGTATACCTTTTTGCCGTCCCAGCTTACTTCGCATGGCCCGAAAACATGGCCAACTTCAATATCTGCTGTTGGTTTTCCATTCGAATTCATGTCTACCGGTTCATTCAGTGTCGCTGTGATTCGATATGTCTTGTAATAGATAGTACTTGCCTGAACGTTTGTGCTGGGCTTACGCCAGAATAGCCAGAGCCTGTCTGTTGGGGCAAGGCCTGTGTAATCGCTAGGTCCGAACCCTGGGTTACAGGCAAAATTCATCTCAGTTTTTTCGATGAACATATAGGGAGCGCTGTCCTGCTCGGATCCGTGAGTAAGCCTTTTCGACTGCGGTGTATAGAACGCGAATACCTTAGTCTTTGTCGGGAGCGGATTTGTGAACCTGACAATTCCAGCCGAATAATCAACAAGCATCTTGCCAAGCAGGCTGCCTGCGTCGCCCGGAAGGGTATATGTATACACGCCGGTGGCCTGGTCGATCGCGGGAGCGATAGCGATTCCGGCTGTAGATACAACATTATTAAGCTTGGTTACACTTCCATCAGTGGCGCTCACGATTGTACCCTTAGTGAAGGTAACTCCGTCGTCGGTAGTGTAATCATCGGTCAACAGGACCCGAACGACAGGCAAATATCTCAAGCTGTCGCTGGTGCTCGTAAGTACATCCTCATCGATAGCACCGGTGCCTTTGGCTTTCACCCAGGACAGGTGTTCCGATGTGTAGACATTTCTTTTTGTATCACGCGTCAGCTCTTCGTCATAAACACGAGGCAGTTTGACCGCGTTTACCGATGGGCTGGAGTTAGTCCCGCTCCATTTATAGCGCGTAAAGATGATATCGGATGTCTGGTCGTATTTGGACGCTCCGGTATAAGCCACGTCTATATAACGGTCGCGGTCAGTAATACTGGTGCTGCCTATACTCCTGTGTACCGGCGACGGTTCGGATACGGAAACGAGGCAACTGGGTGTAGCGAACCGGATGTCTGAGCACCAGCCATCAGCATTTTGTTGTGTGTCCGGTGAAACGTTCAGGTTACCGAACAGACTCCAACGCCCAGAATCACCGCCGTGCCACATAAGCCACATGACCTCATTGCTGTCGCTGTTGTAAACGATCGCGCGCGGGTTCAATTTCATGAGATTAAGGTCATCAGAAAACGAATATACCTTTCCATCTTCTGTCGAAGACCCGCCTGCCGCCAGAGTATAGAATATAAGGCTATTCCTATTTACCTTCTTAGTCTGTGGGTCGATTGCGTCGGCCTGTCCCTGCCAGAACAGCCAAACCTTCATCGGGTTATCCAAGGACCAAGTATCCAGATTCATAGCCGCAAACGGTGAGGAATACTTGACCGAGTCGCTCAAAAGGTTCGGAAGAGTTACCGGCCAATCAGAAGCGGGTAACCTGTCTGCATCGGCAGCAGCCGGTCCGCCGGTAGACGCCTCCGAGTTCAAAGGCGTATCCCACCACCTGGTGCTCGATGCATTGCTGGTATCAGCTTTCCATGAGTATGCGCTGGGTTTCGTTGAGCTGCCTTTATCATATATCAGCGAAGCCCACCTTATATACCAGGGTGCGTTAGGAGTGACAGTCACTGTGGTCGATGTGGACCTGTTCGATGACCAGAAAAGAAAAGTATTACCGGTCGATGGGTCACGCCACGCTGCGGGCTGCGTATCGCCGCAGATGAACTTTTTCGTAGGGTCCGGGTTCGGATCCTGCGAAGGATCGATCTGGGTGATGGAGCCGGCTGTCGAACCGCCGGTCAACCTGTCTTCCGCAACCGACACATTTAGCCTGAATGTCGGATCGGTGTATGCTTCGTATCCGAGATCAAGAACATTGTCGGTGCCGGTATTAATCATATCGGCGAAGACCGGCACAAGCGCGCTGTAGCTTCCGGTCGGCTGAGTGAGCGGAACGATCACGCTTACGCTCGGCTCGATCCCGGTGTTACTGCTGCCGCCCTTATCATCGATCGCGGAACTTGTGACGTTCGGCCACACATTGCATTTCCTCTGGTCCGGAATAGTGAGCGTTGTCGGGTCAACGTCTCCCACGCGCGCCTTTGAAAGCGTGTAACCGTAGCCGTTGGTCATGAACGGTTCTGCGCCGATGCTTCCCCACTTGGGATCCCATCCATCGAAAGAACTTACAATGCCGAACTGGTAGCTGGGTGTCGTGTCCGTAAGACCATATCCGAGGAGCGGGAAATACGGACTTACACTGTCAGAGTAAAGGCTGACCATCCAAGAGTTAGCACCACCGTTCGAGACATATCTCGCTATCTTGATGTCATACAGGTTGACGTTCCCAAGGTTCTGTACGGTGAATTCTTTCCACCAATCGGTCAGCAGTCCGGAATCAAGGTATACACCCAGGCCATGTGGCGCCGCAGACTTGTCCGCCCCGACCACATCTATAGTCAGTGGTTTCTCTACAACGATATGATAGTCCGGCAGAACATCGGAGGATATGGCAAAATACCTGTGCGCTTCGATATAGGATGTCGGACGTCCGCTTATCTGGTTTCCGAGGTTGCAGGTTCCGTCGCTGTTGCTGTCGATATAAGCGATGGCTGTTGCCTGATAACCTGGACCATAAATATTGGCCGGTTGGTACTTCGGAACTTCTATCCATGTGTCGATTGACTCGGCCTGAAGCCGAGCTTCATCATAATTGATGCTGTCAGCATCGTCCACATTCTTCGGCAGAGCCGGTAAGAGGGCGTTATTATCGACGGACGGATCGCCTGTATCCTTTTGGAACCGTTCGGACCGTTTCGTGATGTCCGGGTAATCCGTCTGCTGTCTGCTGGTGTATCCCAGGATATCAGCGTAAGGAAGAAGGTCCCAGGGCAGAGGATTTACCGGCTCTGCATTTTCATTCCAATGGAGATCGGCAGTCTCGATCCTGAATTTGTCGATGTAACTGTTCCATGTGACACTATTGTCAGTTCCTACGGTAGCTTTTAGTCCCATCGCGCTCCGGTCCATTACCTGAATCGGTGCTACCCGGCTGCTGGCTCCGTGGTGTGTCTGTCCAAGGTAGACAAGAGGCATTATCGATTTGCTTATCTTTTTGCTGCTGGTGGTATCTGTTTCTATAATCGAATTGCCATTGTAATGGGCGGTAGATTCATTCCGGTTTGTTTCATAAGTGCCGTCGGAATTAGCTTTAGACCAGCCCAAGCTTATCGAGGATTCTTGAACAGGGCCGCTTGTCGATGGGTGATAACCGTCATCGCGGATAGCGAGCGGATTGTTGATTCCAACCGGCTGCGATTCCCACTTGGTCGTATTTTTAACGGTAAAGCTTCCAGGCGTTCCTGTAAGGAGCGGCATAACGCCCAGCGGGTCGGTAGTAGAACTTCTTGTGACCTGAAGAGTAATGTTCCAACCGGTTCCTGGAGAAGGCTGGTTCTGTCCGCTGCCTCTCAGTTCGACCTTGGTAAACGCTACACAACGGAAGATTGGGAGGTTATTTCCATCGACACTCGAAGTCTTGTATTCGAACAGGTAATCCGCGTTCTTGGGGTTTATTGTGCCGCCGGACGATGATCCTGATCCTGAATTATTGAACTTGAAACTTACACAGTTTTTCTGTGTCGAGGTGCCGACACCGGTTGTGGATGTCGGGTTTCCGCCCGTGAGTTCGCTCAGTGGAGGAAGGTTCCAGGCGATCAGGTAGAGGTCCTCTCCCCATTCCATATATACCTCGCGGTCACCGGAGCCGGATGTATATGATGATTCATAGGGAAATGCTCGCGCATGACCCTTGAGGATATTAGCTTCAGCTCCGTCAAAATCATTTTCGACGAACAGATTGCTGTCTTTGGTAGAAGTATCCGCAAGGATTTTGCCTATTACTTCAGAATTGGTCGCCGTACCGGCGTCGACCAGCGACCGAAGCACCTTCAGGGTCTCTTTGTAGACGGCCGGCTTGAATATATCTACCTGGCATGTTTTTGCCGGGTTCGGCGCCTTGGCGCGACGTAAAGGCGGCTGGCCTGCTTGTTCCCTTCCTCCGCCGACCCATTCTCCTCCGAATGCCGTTGAAGAGAACGCACACAACCGTCCTTTGCCTGTTCCGACATATACATAATCGTTCGCTACGGCAGGCGAAGAGAAAACCATGCCGAGGTCGCTGTAGCCGGAGTAAGTCCATTCGCCCAGATCATCCGATGCCAGTCCGCTGTCACGGTTCACCCACCAGATTCCGCCGTCATCACCGCTGCCTGTCCCGACAGTCCCTATGTAGATATTCCTGTCATCGATTGCCACGGCCCCTTGAATGGGAGCGTACATGTTAGGAGGGGTGAATGTTGATTCGGAGATGTAGCTGCCTGTGCTTGTGAATCCGTAGACCTGTCCTCCGGTAGAACCGCAGAATATCCCGGTGTCATAGACTGCCGGAGTAGAAAATCTGAACGCTGAAAGCGGAGCTTCCGATATCGATGCATCAGGACAGGACCAATCGCATGTCCCGTCATCTATCTTGAGGGCATAAAGCCGTCCTCCTACCGATGCGGCATATACCTTGCTTCCATAAATCGCGGGAGACGAGCTGAAGGCTTCGGACGTACCGGCTACAGATGATGCATTGAATTTCCACTCCAGCTTGACGTTTTTCTCACCGCCAGTCAGGTTGGTAATATCATAAACATTACCATCCATCGACGAGACCAGAAGATGCCCTGAAGTCAGAGTAGGGGAAGATACCAGCGAGCCGAACGAGCTTGCGAGTGAATCATCGGTATCCGTGATCGGGTTTTTCGTCTGGACCTTAGGGAACGTCCAGGCAAGCGCCGCTGATTTCGACGATGTTGGGTAGCTGGACTTCAACGCAAACGCATATACCCGGCCGTTTGCGTTGCCGATATAGACATTCGTGCCGTCCGACACTGCTGTAGAGTAGCTGAATGCTCCAAGCTCAGCAGGGACCACCATGATCGCGTCGGCTATTACCACCCGGTCGGTGCTACCTGCCTGAGATACATTCGAAAGCTCGACTTTCCGAGGGTCCCAGTAGTCGCTTCCGATCTTGACCCAGGTCCCACAGTTATATTCACTGACGCTGTCGTCGCTTTCACTCGAGTCGCGCTGGTCTACGCGCACACAATCGGTCCGTTCCTGCGAATAGACCGGATCCCAGTAGGTGATGCTATAAGCAGCGTCCGTGGAGCGAGCAGCTGTCTCGGTCGTCGTATTTCTTGCCGGCATCCAGGCGTAGATAGCGTACTTGTGCCCTGTACCGTCGGTCTTCAGGGAATCGGTCCCAGGGTCGGATGATGTAGAGGTAATATCCCAAGTTATTTGTACTTCGCTGGATTCATCAGCTACAGTAGGACCAGCCAGGAACTTCCCTCCGAATGCGTCGTATCTGCCATCGAATAGAGCCCAGGTAGAAGGGCGCGTTGCAGGTTCGGAAATCGTAACGCCCGGTCCCTTCCATATAAGATCGCCTGTATTGGCATTAAGGCAGTAGACCTGTCCGTCCATGCCGCCGAAAACGACATATTTAGTGGAGCCGGATTCAATCAGCGTAGGCGAAGAATAGACTCCGCCGAGGCTATGGAATCCTCCGATCGGACCTTCGATAGGAAGCCTGTTGTTGGGCGATTTTGCTGTGCCGTCGCTGTTCTTATCGAACGCTCCTGCTCGAGGATAACGCCACGCGGCTGTTCCAGCGTATTTTACTTCGTCATTTGTATCCCAGACGGATGAAGAAGAGTCCAGCAAATCAGCATAATTGATCCCGCTGGTTCCCTGGTAGCTTCGAACGCAGTAGAACGCGCCGAAACCGTCCATTCCCTCCGCGAGGGATGCAATAGGAGTCTCGATGGTCCCGATCCATACGGCAGGGATATCTTCTCCATTAATCCCGACCGGCGCACTGGCTGCTGCCGCGGGTGACGAGTAGATTTCCATTCCCGATGAAGGGACGAACCGGACGGCATCAGCGCAGACGACAACATCGGTATTTTCCTGCTCTGCGTCATCAGTGACGTTAGACATCTCGACATAACTGCCGGAATCCATATAAAGAGCACTAGACCCAAGTGTAACCCACCTGCCGCCTGTGCTCTGGTCTATTACAAATTGACTGCTGCCGTCCTTGTGTTGAACGGTATAACATACTTCAGAGGAATTGACTTTTCCTCCCCCGGATGAAG
Organism: Armatimonadota bacterium; assembly: GCA_039680575.1. Lineage (GTDB taxonomy): Bacteria > Armatimonadota > UBA5829 > UBA5829 > DTLH01 > JBDKSP01. The sequence goes on along the minus strand of JBDKSP010000027.1, from coordinate 8,771 downwards.
GGAACCATACCTGTACAGTATAAAGCCCGGGGGGAAGAGTTGCGCTTGGAGTGAAGTCCCACTTCGCGGATGCCTTCGCTGCCGCAAGTCCGTCTTCGGTTGTAGCTCTGATCCAGTAGAAGTCGCCGCCATAATAGTTTGCGGGAGGGTTCACGGTTCCCATACCGCTTGATGTCTGCCATGAGGATGTACTGGGTGAAAGCGCCCAGTCGCTGGTGCTGTCAGGTATATCGACGATGTAGGTGGAATCTTCCTCATCTGTGTCCAGTACATCATATCTTGGGAACGTCCAGATAATACTTATATCCGGTCCGTACAGATTTTTTTCCGCTTCGTTGACTCCGAGCCGGCCTTCGTTATAATGGTATGTCGGCCAGTTGGATTGGGCGAAAATTGGTCCTGCAACCAGGATTGATGCCAAAACTAAGATGACTACAATGATGCGATTCTTGTATCCCATAGACCTACCCACTCAATCAGTCCCAAGCGAGCAAAAGCTGCTCGCAACCGGACTGTGCGTCGTTGGAACCATATAATTCGGCTGCTAATTCATAAATATGACTCTCTCTAGGAGCTAAATGTTCCGTTCGCTGTCCAGCCGTATTATATCTACAGAGATTATATACCATATGGCAGGTTGATACCAAGCCAGAAGTAAGAATTCAGTGTCCCACCCGGCGCGCCGAGTTATCTAAAAAACTAGCACGCTATGTCGTGTTAGTTAGGAGAATTGATGAGTATAGCATCATGCTGAATTATCACAACATCATTCCGAACTACCACAACATCATTCCGAACAGCCACAACGTCATGCTGAACTTGATTCAGCATTCAGGAAGAAAATGGGCCCTGAATCTATGGATTTTTCGGCTATAGCCGAAAATCTTCCGGGGATAGTTTCAGGGTGGCGTGCTGGTTGTTCAGCATGGCGTCTTTACTGATAGCTGACGGCTGAATGCTGATAGCTTTTCTGCTTCCTGTCGCCCGTTTCCATCATATCTGGGTATAATGTTGAGACATTTGCTGTCCATGGAGGGAGAGATGGAATATACAGGTGTGATTGCACAAGTATTTTGGCTGATCTTTATCATAGCTGTCCTTCTGCCGGTATTCAGACAGCGGGCGTTGATGAACGCGCGCATCAGGCTCATCCATGGTCTGGAACGAAGACGGCGTTCGAGAGTAATTGTTATGATCCACCGTCAGGAACAGATGGCGTTTCTCGGTTTTCCTTTATTCCGATATATAAATATAGAAGACAGCGAAGAAATCCTTCGTGCGATCAGACTTACACCTTCCGATATGCCGATAGATATAGTGCTTCATACTCCAGGCGGTCTGGTGCTTGCAAGTGAGCAGATTGCACTGGCTATCAAGTCGCATAAAGCAAAAGTGACGATTTTTGTCCCTCATTACGCGATGTCGGGCGGTACGCTGGTCGCACTTGCCGCTGATGAGATAGTAATGGATCGAAATGCTGTCCTGGGACCTATCGATCCGCAGTTGGGAGAGTATCCTGCAGCATCAGTGCTTACGGTGATAGAGCGTAAAGCAATAAACGAGATAGACGACCGGACGCTTATACTGGCCGATGTCGCAGTGAAAGCCCGGCGGCAGGTAAGTTACCTTGTACGGAGGATACTCGACGGCAAAATGCCCCCGGACCAGGCTGACGAAGTTACAGGAATCCTTACAGAAGGCCGTTGGACGCACGACTATCCAATTACCATAGAAGAAGCTGAATTGCTCAAGCTGCATGTTACGACGGATATGCCGGTCGAAGTCTACAGCCTGATGAAACTTTACCCGCAGCCCGGCGCCCGCCGCCCCAGCGTAGAATATATCCCGATTCCCTATGAACATCCCACAGCTCCTCCCAGCCGCCGGAGCAGGGGGCATGGTTAGGGAGAACGGAAAAAGCAATTGGTTTCAGCCGTCGGCTATCAGTTTTGAAACGCGAATTATGCTTCGAGACCGTAGTTCGTCCCGAAGCACTACATTCACTGATTTTTGGAGCGCGGCGGCTTGACGCCGCTTTTCTATTGGCATCGATCTTTAAAATCCAAAACCCTGTAATCTTCTAAAATTTCTGGGAACCAAGCGGACTTAAGCGCTCGTATAGAAAATAGATGAGGCTTCTTTGTCCCGCATGGCTTTGTTGACACGCTACATAGGCAAAGGTATACTTTTGTGGGACATACAGCTGAGTTTGTCTCATAACTTGAAATACTTTTAGTCACTGGAGGTTACGGATTTGGCAGCAGCCATAGAGATCCAGGGTCTGATGAAAAGGTTCAAAAGCCCGATGGGCGGTGAGCTCATCGCGGTGAACGATCTGAACCTTGAAGTCAAGGAAGGCGAGATATTCGGTTTCCTCGGACCTAACGGAGCAGGCAAAACCACCACAATAAAGATACTTCTCGGACTTCTGTTTCCATCAGCCGGTAAAGTCAAGGTTCTCGGCAGTCCTGCCGGGGACATCGAAGTGAAGAAGAGGATCAGTTACTTACCGGAAAGTCCGTACTTCTACGAGCACATGAGCGTGCGTGAGATCCTGGAGTTTTACGCCAGTCTGTTCAAGCTCGAAAAGGATGTAAAAAAGAAGCGCGTGGACGAGTTGTTGGAGACTGTCGGTTTATCGGAAGCCGCCGATAAACAGCTCAGGCACTACTCAAAAGGTATGCTGCAGCGAGTCGGAATCGCACAGGCGCTTTTGAATGATCCCGATCTTGTTTTTCTTGACGAACCAACGTCTGGCCTGGACCCCATCGCTCATGCAGACATCTGCAACCTGATTCTTGATCTCAGGGCGCAGGGAAAGACCGTTTTCGTCAGCTCCCACCAGCTCGGTGATATCGAGATGATCGCAAACAGAGTTGCTATTTTGGTCGGCGGTAAACTTGCAATGATGGGCGATGTAAAAGAACTGCTCACCACGAAACAGGTGGAGATAATTGCCGACAAAGTAGATGAGCAGACAGTGGAGAAGGTCAAGCCGCTGGTCGATGAGTGTGAACTCCATGCAGGCAGACTCACTGCTTATGCGCAGAGCGAAGAATCACTCAATCCGGTAATAGACCTTTTGCTCAAGTCAAATGCAGCGCTTGTTTCGGTCAACCCGCGACGGCGGACTCTGGAGAAACTGTTCGTCGATACCGTCAGGGGAGGTCATTAATGGTAATCTGGACAATTGCTAAAACTACTTTCAGCGAAGCTATGAGAAAGAAGATCTTGAATGTCTTTCTCATTGTCGCCGTTGCTATGATTGTGTTGTCGTTAAGTTTCACTCAGTTGGGGTTTCAGTCGGATATGACGGTTGTGAAGAGCCTTGGACTCTTCATTATCCTGCTTGCAGGGTTCATCATAAGTCTAATACTATGTGTTTCGTTGATCCCGACCGAAGTGGAACGCCGCACACTCTACACTATTCTTTCCAAACCTGTTAATCGGTACGAATTCGTGCTGGGCAAGTTCATCGGAGGCGTTCTTACTCTGACCGTTAACATCGCCTTGATGGGAATCGTATTCATTATCATGGTGACTGTTAAAGCAGCCTTGAGCGGCAATGTATCGAGCCTTGGCACACAGGCAAGCAGTATGCTTGCAATGGGCGATCAGGCAGCGGCGGCGGTCAAGCCCAGGATATTCGATCCGACTCTTCTAATCGGAGTCCTTTTTATATACTGTCAGTTTTTCATTCTGTCTGCGGTTGTAGTGTTCTTCTCCGTGTTCCTTACACCTACTGTAAACTTCTTTGCAAGTTCTGCGGTCTACGTCATCGGCAGTACATCCGCTGTTTGGCAGTCGATAGCGGATAGCAAGAATAAAGATATCTCGCCGCTTGTTAAGGCATTCTACTGGGCCATGCACAGAATAATTCCGAACTTTGATTACTACAATATTCAAAACAAGATAATCCACCCCCACTTCGAGGCCAGAAGTATGGAAGTCTACGTCGTAATAGGCGTCCTGAAGGCACTTCTTATTGTTATGTTCTTGATGATTGCAGCAGTGCTTTTATTTGACCGGAAGGAGGTGTAGCTTGTGACTCGGCAGACGCGAATTGTTCTTTTAGGGCTGATAGTCGTGATGCTTGCAGCGTCTTATATGTGCAGCATACCGATGGATCGGCTCAAATACGCGCCCGGCGCTCCATTCCGTTCTACGGATGTGCTTACGGACAAGGATACACGTAAAACAAGCCTGCTGTTCGACATGTCTCTGCAGTTCATGGGTGCTGCGGCGATGGGAATGCGGGAAGCAGTTGCGAGTGTATTGTGGGCCCGTGCCGATGAGTTTTTCCATTCCGGTGAATTCGAGGCGATTCTACCGATCGTAAGGGTCGTCACATGGCTCGACCCTCATCAGTTGGATGTGTACAGTACCGGTTCGTGGCATTTGGATTATAACTTTGTAGATCAGGAGCAGCGCTCGGACAGGCGGTATATTCCTCCGGCTATTGCGCTTCTCAAAGAAGGAATTAGTAACAATCCTGACGTGTACGACCTTTACTTCGAGCTCGGTTGGATGCATTACCAACAGAAATTAAAGGATTATTCCGGCGCTGCGAAGTGGCTTGAGGAATCTTCGAAACGCGGCGCCTGTGATCCTAACACCGGCGCTAGACTGCCAAGACCTGCGTTCATCGATAGAATGGTCGCACATGCCTATGAGCGGGTCGGTGACATAGACCGCGCTGAGGTTAAGTGGAGAGAGACCCTGCGTGCAGCTGAAGAACGCGCCCGGAAGAAGAATGATTACAGCAATCAACAAGATGTCAGTATCTGCAAACGAAACCTCGGCCTGATGCTTCTCAGGTATGCATGGCGGACCGGTGATTTGAGTGCATATAAACGCGGCCTCGACATATTTGATTCGATCAAACAGCCGGACTTGAACGAGGCTCGCGCTGTTGCGGCCGCCAGAAAGCATTATGCCGGGCTGGTTACCAGCGGCAAGACCAAAATCGATACCTTGCCGCCGGTAGACGCCAAATTTAACGTTACCTGGAAGAAATTAAAACCAGGCGAGCTGCTCATTTCAGGGACGGTGAACCTTGTCCCTGCTGAAGAATACAAGGGCCTGGCGTCCGAGCCGTTTACGCAATGGTATAAGACCAACCAATCGCTCCCAGCGGATAGAAGGGCAAAGTGGCAGAGCGGCGCAAGGCTCAGAATCCTGTTGGCCGATATGGATTATGATTACTTCCATATGAAGGGATTGAACTCGTTCGACTGGGAAGTGGACAAGACCCAGACGGTTATGATGGATGATACCGGGATCAGAGAAGGCAAGTTTAGTATAACGATCGATATGAGCCTTAACCCTGAAAAATACCCGTTTACTAAAGATAAGTATCGCTTAAGTGTCTGGATGAACCCTCAGGAAGCGCCTGATTTTATCCAGGATCGGATAGGCTGGCTTGGCGAAGGGCTTACCGACAAGCACTATCTGGATACCAAGACCATTCCTGGTGTGAGGATTCTTCGGAAGGACTTTATCCTGAAGAAAAGCGATATTCTATAAAAAAGAATACACTAAACGGCCGGAACGCATAGAATGGCTCCGGCCGTTTTTTTATGTGTTTTTCCTACTAGGAAAGCAATGCAGGATGTAGTATAATTACAGGACTAAAGATTTGGGGGTATACCTCCATAGTCCTCATCAGGTGATCGTGCTAGACGGGGAGCCAGCGGTGCCCTGCACCCGCAATCCGCTATAGCGGGGTCGAATTCCTGCTAGAGGTGCGTTTGTTCGAGGCGTACTTGTGTTTAGGAGCGTTGATAGTCGGGCCCGGCGCAATGGCCGTCCTGCGAACCCCGTCAGGTCCGGAAGGAAGCAGCGGTAAACAGGTTCGCCCATGTGCCGCCAGGTGTCCTGACTGGAGCTGCCTTTCATAAGGTAACACTTGGACAGGCGTATCGACGGCAGGTGCACGATCACCTGATGGGGATTAACTTGAACCAACACTGTATCTATGTCCTACGTATCACTTTACCGCAAATACAGGTCCCAGACTTTCGATGATGTAGTGGGACAGGACCACGTAACCCGGACTTTGCAAAACGCCATAAGATCCGGAAGAATCGGCCACGCGTATCTCTTCTGCGGTTCCAGGGGTACAGGAAAGACTACGGTAGCGAGGCTCATCGCGAAAGCCGTCAACTGCGAGCACGGGCCTACTCCGACCCCCTGCAACGAGTGCGATGCATGTAAGAGTGTTATGGACGGTTCCGCGGTCGATGTGGTCGAGCTTGACGCAGCTTCGAACAGGGGCATCGAAGACATCAAAGAGATCCGCGATAACGTCAAATATCCTCCGATGCACCTCAGATACAAGGTCTTCGTTATCGATGAAGCGCACCAGTTGTCTGATGCTGCGAAAGATGCGTTCCTCAAAACACTTGAAGAGCCTCCGTCCCATGCGATTTTTATCCTTGCGACAACCGAGGCGCACGAGATTCCGCTGACCATACGTTCACGCTGCCAGCAGTTCGATTTCAGACGCGGGAGTGTGGGCGATATTGGTTCCAGGCTCAGGTATGTGCTTGATCAGGAGGGCAGGGGAGCCGACGCCGCCGCCATTGATGTTCTTGCGCGAAACGGGCGGGGATCATGGCGGGATGCTTTGAGCCTGCTCGAACAGGTCATGTCTTTTACGAATGACAGCGTAACAGTGGAGCATGTGAATACGGTATTGGGAACGGTGGATGAAGATGTACTGTTCGAAGTCTCCGATGTTGTAGCAAGAAAAGACGCTACTGCGGCGTTCGAGCTTGCCGGACGGTTGATACATGAGGGTAAAGATGTCAGGGAGTTGATCAAAGCGATTGCGGGGCATTTCCGCGATCTGCTGGCTGCCGCAGTCGGAGCAGGGGCTGAAACGAGTGTAAAAGCAGCCGAACGAGCCAGGCAGTACAGCCGCGAACAGTTGGTGTCGCTTGTAGAGGTGTTTGCATCCGCCGAAAGAGACCTCCGCTGGAACGATCAGCACAGACTGGTCCTGGAACTGGCATTTTTGAAAGCGATTTACCCGCAGGCTCAACCGCAGCAGGCAATACCGGCAGCTCAACAACCTGCCGAGCCGGTACGCCTGTCTTCATCCGCGAATAAACCACCGAAGACGGCTCCAAGAGCGCCGCAGCCTGCTCCGAGGCAGGCCGCTAATCCGGTTGAAGCGCCAACGCCAGTTCCGCAGCCTGTAGATGATGAGCCTTTGGCAGCCGATGTCGATCCGAACGTTGAAGTAGGGCTGGCGCGGGCAAGACAGGCTTGGCCGAGGGTCTTGAAGCATATTAAGGATGTTCAACGTAAGGCGCTTCTTATCGGGACGCTTAGGGAAGCTGAAGTCGCGGCCGTTGATGATAAGTTCATAACTTTGGGTTATGCGGAAAAGTGGAAATTCCACGTTCAGAACGTCCAGTCGTCCGCGAACATCGAGATAATCAGCCGTGCGTTCGAAGCGGTGCTCGGAAGGAAGTTTTCTATAAAAGTCACGGTATTACAGCCGGCAAAACCTGAGGTTTCTACACCGGTTGAGGCTGCACCGGAAGCCGCGCCTGCTCAACTTGATAGTGCAGACACGGGCGATATGGTGCAGGACGTGCTGCAGATGTTTGGCGGATCAGTCGTCAAGGATGTAGACGACGAAAATTATAATCCCTGGGAGGAGAATTGATATATGCCTAAAATGCCTGGTGGCTTTGGCGGGTTTAACATGCAATCGATAATGAAGCAGGTCCAGAAGATCACTGAGGACCGTGAGAAGATGGAGCAGGAGCTTGCCGAGGAGAGAATAGAGGCGAGTTCCGGCGGTGGAATGGTCACTGCAGTAATGAATGGCGTTCCCCAGCTTCTCGAAGTGAAGATAAACCCGGAAGTGGTCGATCCCGAAGATGTAGAAATGCTTCAGGATCTGGTGACAAGCGCGGTACGTGAGGCGCTGGAGCGCGCAAACGAGCGGCGCGCCGAGAAAATGCAGGAACTGGCGGGCGGCATGGGACTTCCTCCAGGCATGAATATCCCCGGGTTTTAGGAATGATTTAAATATCGGGGCGGCGGTCTTGCCGAAGCCGCCCCGATATTCATGTTTTCGTTGTTTCGGGGTACATTTGCCCCGAAACTTGTTTATGGACGTCAGAGCAGTATCGGGAAAAGGTTTCCCGATACAACGGTAGAAAATAAGTCGTTTTCATCCTCTTGGTTGTTTCCACAAACGGACAGTATCAGGTTCAACCCTCTATCCGCAAACCTGGTAATTATACTGTATCTATGCTAAACCCGCTGTTGAATCATCCAAATGTATTGACACAAGTATTAAATGATTGTATTAATGTACAATACGCATGCCTGTTCTAGTCGCAGGCGAAACAGGGTTTAAACCCGGAAAAGGTGGGGTTAGAATTGAGAATCAGGAGATTCGTCTTCATTTTACTGGCATTATTGCTTTTTACGGTGAGTGCCGCAATCGCACAGGATGTCACTTCTCCTGTTGTGAGTTCCGTGACTGTCTCGCCTGTGATGGCTGCTCCGGGCGATCTCGTCCATGTCATCGCAGAGGTAACAGATGACACAGCGGTAACCGGTGTAACTGCCGATTCGGTTCCTTTGACTTTTACCGAAGTCAACAAATGGGAAGGCGATATCAGGAGCATCGTTTTTAGACAGTGAGCTTGTATATGATTATCGGGTGTATAGGATTGGTCTGGAAAAATGGCGGGATTGTTAGTATTGATACGCGAAAAAGGATGATTACGGGACTTCTATACAGA
>JBDKSP010000026.1:0-5486 GCA_039680575.1 Armatimonadota bacterium | reverse complement strand
CAGGGCATATAGTCACTAAGTTGTTTTCTCACGCTTTCTATATTCGGGAAGTCATAAACAAATACTTTGGCGTTGTACTTTGCCTTAAGATTGTTGACGACCTCGGCCCAGCCGCTGTCTGAATAAGCAGCCTTGCTGACAACGATGGCGTAATTCTTGTTCCAACTGCTCTTGTTTGCAGCCTGGCAAGCGCTCAGGCAGGTTAGGAGCAGTGTCGCTGACAGGATCATGATAGTGATCCTTGTTAAGCTAGCGCACGGTTTCATAGTAAGATACTCCTTCTATCTTAATAAATGCAGCACAGAAAATGGGATCCAGTGGACTCTGAATCAAGTTCAGAGTGACGTTATGGACATTCAGTATGACGCTATGGACATTCTGATGTTGTAATCATCAATTCTGAACCCCTTATGAAATGTTGATTTTCAAAATACGGGAATAATCCCTATTTGTAACAGACTACCAACCGCAAGGAAGATTGCTGAAATCTTTAGCTGCCGGATATGCCAGGCTGCTCGGGTAAGGAAACAACCATTACAGGTCCGATATAGATCGTACCTTTGGAGACTTTCCCGTCAGCATCTAAAAGGAATATGCTGTCCAATTTACAGGTAGACATCGTCTTCCCGTCAAGGAACATTGACTTATAGCGCCAACCGGTCCAGTCGATCTTGAACCCTTCGGTCTGGAAGATCTTCCCGCTGGAATCAATGAACCGGGAGCACGCAATTTCACCGGTCCCGTTTCCGCGTATCCACATTCCTATCGCCATAGGCCTCGCGGCAATCGGAATTTCATTATCGGTCGTAAGTGCGAAGGATCCGCTTTCCTTCAAGTCGTATCTGATCCTGCAGCTTGGGATCTCGGAGAGGGATGTGTAGGGCGTGTCGATCATATAACCATCTGCTGCCACTGTTCCGGCTTTGTTTGTGCCGCTTGCGAGCGAGACCTTGTAGCCGGATAATGGCTGCTCGTTGGTTATCGATGAGAAGTCTTCTATTACTTCATAGTTCATTACGGGACTCCGCAGTATTACCCTGCCGGTGACAGCCACAAGCTCGTAACCGAACGAGAATTTCTTCGGCGCGGGGTCTTCGAGAGTAAATCCGACCACTGTCTGGCTCTCTACATCGAAGGCTGCGGCCATATCCCTGGGTTTGATCCCATTTACACTGAATAACCGTACTTTACCCTTTACTCTTTCCATCGATGGGCTTACGATCCTGAATTCCAGGACTCTGCTGAGCGGACAGGAAGGATAAGCTGTGACTCTATCCTCCGTTCCCAGGTCTATCGACCGGGTTATTGGCTCGCCAAGCCCTTTGATGGCAATTGCAGCTTCAGCGGTCATATCCGACCGGCCGTCCCATACAGTCTCCGGGTTGAATTTGAATGTCCTGCTCTTTCCGGCTTCGAGGCAGAGCTCTTCTTTTACGGTTTTCCCGCCCGGAACAGCCATCGTTAGTGATCCGTTGATCTGTTTGGAAAGCGGATTGCTGATCGAAATTGTTACCACATCCTGAAGCCGGCTGCGGCTTGTTTTCAGTGTAATCGCTTCTTCAAAGGACAGCCTGTCGTTCTGCCCTACCTCGATATAGACCGGCGACTGGGATATTCTGAATACCAGCCTGCCGCCTTTAGGACTTATACCATTTGCATCGCCGTCCATCGTAACCATTCGCGCTTTAGGATTATCTATCGGAAGAGTTACCTCGTGTTCCTCACCGGACGTCCAGGCCGCGATGCGGTAACCAGACGGTCCCTTGAAAAGAAGAATGTAATCGTCATTCCTGCTTCCGAGCCTCGAAGCGAGTTTGCACTGGTCCAGCTCGTGGGTGAGGGTCTTCACGGCATTATAGGCGGGCTTGGGTCCGAGGTCGTTATAGACCGTGCCGAAGTGATGCTCTCTGTTTGCGAGATCCCGGCCGTCATCTTTCCAATCGTACCAGATCGAGAGCTTCGCATCGGACATCATGTTGACCAGAAACATCCGAACAGCGAACTGTGCTTGCTCTGCTTCGGTCTTATCCAAAGTATTATAGCCCCACTCGCTCGAGATGATCGGGACTTCCTTTCCTTTGGGGGCGTATCGCTTGATCAGGTCTTCGAGTCGCTTATATTCAGGGATAACCGTTTCGGGTGCGGCCTGACGATAGGGATGCATCGATACAACATCCACGGAGTCGAGAAGCCCGTAGGCAAAACACTCTTCAATAAAGGAGAAATCTATGCGGGACATTGCCGGACCGGCGACCGTCGCATGCGGATCGGCGGTTTTTATAGTTTTATATGCTGCCTTAGCCAGTTCTGTATAGTTTTCAGGATCGGGTTCGGGTTTCCAGAACGTTTCGATGTTGGGCTCGTTCCATAGCTCCCAGATAACTCCCCGGTCTTTGAAATGCTGGGCGGTAGCGCCCGCGAACGCGGCGAAGGCTGCGCGGCCTGCAGGGGTAGTGGGCGGCTTCCCTCCGTCATACAGCATATTAGTGTAGTCGAGAATGAACAGCGGGCGGATGTTCTTCTTATCAAGCGAGGACATCAATCCGTCGTACGCCTCAAAGTCGTATACACCCTTGGTCTTTTCGATCTTGCTCCAGGTCATGTCCATTCGGACAAAACTGAACCCGGCCTCCGACAACTGGGCGACTTCAGCATCGTTTTGTCCGCTGAAGTGTATGTTCACCCCGAATGGCTTAGGAACCGTTTGCTCGGGCAGCCCGCTTGCTGCGGGATGAGCCGCTGCCGCTATGGCAGCAAGATAAATACTGAGAACGATTTTTAACGCAGTTTTATTCATCTTGCATCCTCCCATCAGTTTTGATTGTATCATGGATAACTGTCGAGTTAAAAGAAGGCGCGCTGTGCATATACATAAAGTGATTAATGACCATTGACATGACTGTCATTAAATTGTAATATATCAGCCAGACATACACTTTGTTGTGATGAGGTGGAGCGTTGTGTTCCGACCGAGACAATCGCCTCCGGGTTTTTCACTCATAGAGCTCCTGGTTGTAATTTCCGTGATAGCTATCCTGGCAAGTATCCTGATGCCGGTCATGAACAGTGCGAAGCAGGCGGCAAAAAAGAGCAAGTGCGCATCTAATCTCCAGCAGTTGGGACGGGCATTCAGCCTCTATGTCTCGGACTGGAGCAGCTTTTATCCATCACCCGGAGGAGTAGTTGGCGACTACAACTACTGGTCTCAGTCGGGAAAAGGAGGGCTGGTGAGCTATGTCGGCAGCAGCGGTGGTATCGGTACCGTCTGGTGCTGTCCTGAACTGACCCGCTGGGAGAGCCGCTATCCTGCCCGGACCTACTGTATGAACTCCTACCTTCGCGAACCACCTGATGTCAGCTACCCGCAATGCGTCAGCATATTCGGCGGCTGCTGCGAGAGCAAGATCGAAACACCCAGAAGGACTATACTGCTCTTCGAAGGGATGCCGGTAACCAGGAATTGGCCGGAAGGGCAGGATTACATCTTCCGCTGCGGTAACTGGGAGTGCGTAAGAGGCTGGTCGATTCAGGAGTTACCCCAGCAATGCACGGTGAACTCCTGGAAACCCTGGCACGGTGAGAAAAACAACTATTTATACTGCGACGGTCACATCCAGTCTTTCAAGCCGAACAAATACCCAAACAAGCCTCCATTCAGCATAAAAAACGAGTGGTGGGTAGAGAAGAGCAAAATGGCGCTCAAGTATGGTTGGTGGTAGGCCTGTAAAATGATGTTTATATGCTGATTGCCGGCTGCTAATTGGGTATAAGACTGCTATATGATAGACTGGAGGCTCCGCGATGGACGAACTTCTGGCGCGGCATGATGCGCCTCTTTCCAGCGCCGATTGGGAAATACTGGATAATGCGGTAATGCATGCGGCTGAGAGGCAGCTTGTAGCGAGGCGGTTTATACAGGTATTCGGCCCGCTCGGCGCGGGTATACAGGATATAGATTTTGACACTTACGGCGGCATCGATGCCGCCAGGATCGACATGATCGGGAGTGTGGAAGCGGAACCGGTGCAGTCGGTCCGGCGAATCCACGAGAAAATTCCTCTTATCTATAAGGACTTTTTGATCTACTGGAGAGACATAGAGACAGCGAGGAGGCTCGGCCTGCCTATCGATGCCGCCACGGCTGCTGCTGCATCTGCATTCGTCGCCCAAAGAGAGGATGACCTGATCTTTAACGGCAGCGCTGATCTCGGGTTTCAGGGGCTGCTCAATGCTGAAGGCCGAAATTCCATTGATGTGCATAACTGGGATGAGCCGGGATCGGCATTCGAGGATGTCGTAGCTGCTATCCAGAAACTGGTCGATTCAGGTTTCTTCGGACCTTATGCGGTAGCCGTCAGCCCGCGCCGGTTCGCCCAGATGCACAGGGTCTACGCCAATACTGGTGCACTGGAGATAAACCACATCCGAGATGTCGCTACGGCAGGAGTCTTTCAGTCTCCAGCCATTGCCGACAACGGTGTAGTGGTTTCGACCGGTGTTCAGAACCTCGATATAGCCGTGGCGCAGGACATAGTTACAGCTTATCTGGGTCCTGAAAACCTCAACCACCCATTCCGGGTGCTCGAAAGCCTGGTGCTCAGGATCAAGCGCCCAGGCGCTGTCTGCACGCTCGAGCCTACAGGGACCGAGACCGGAAAAAGTCGAAAGTGATACTACCAACCAGCGCAAAAATGGAGGTGGAGAGTGATGTTTTTCATTCTCCGCCTCTTGTTCCCTGTCAGTTGTTTTCCAGCTCGTATTCCACGGCCTGATTCGAATAGTCTCCTCTTTTTGATGCTTTTTATGCTATTCCTACCCTCAACGCCAACTGCTCCATATGTATGGTAAACCCATAAAAATGCACTCGGAATCGATTGGCAGCATGAGCATTCCGTGATATAATGAGAGTGGAATCTGTCCTTGTTATACAGTGTGAGCTGTTGCATAGTGTTGGAACAGGCACACTGAGACAATGTTACTTGAAGCGGGGGGTGTGTTTATGGCTATCAAGTCAATGATCAAGTGCAACTGTGGGCAGCGGATAGTAGCAAAGGATGTTATGCAGACCGGTTATTATCTAAGGCTGTTCGGACCCAGCTTCGTTTACGTTAAGTTCCGATGCTCCAGATGCAAGAAGCTTGGCGAGCAGTTTGTGAAACAGGAGGATTGGGAAGACGGAATTCTCCGTGATACACCCAGCGAAATCTCCTCTAATGAGAAAGAAAGGTTCGAACAACTTGGCCCGATAGATATAAATGAGGTCATAAATGCTCACTTCCTGCTCGAAAAAGAGTCTTCACTAGGGGACCTTGCCCCGCCTGTCGAGCCGGCGGCAAAACATGAAGACGAAGAGAAAAAATAATCGAGTAGGTGAGGCCGTCACCGACCTCACCTCTCACACCACCGTACGTGCCGTTCAGCATACGGCGGTTCACGAGAATCAAGCGAAGCTCTGATGTGTATAGAGCAAGCTTACAAGTCCCTGT
>JBDKSP010000025.1:0-6619 GCA_039680575.1 Armatimonadota bacterium | reverse complement strand
TATAAACAGTTCTCTGATGTAGCTTTATCTGTTGATTTTACACTTACACCTGAAACTCTTCCGGAAGATTTTCGGCAACAACCAATATATGACTGGCTGTTAATTAATCAGCCGAAAATCTATAGGTGAGATTATGACATCGAACGGAAGAAATATCCTTCTCGACTACTATAATAAAGCGGCATCGAACTATTACGAGCGCATGTCCGGCGGTATCGGCGGATGGCTCAGGGACAGAGAAATCTCTATTACATATAATATGATCCCGCAGGACGGAAAAGGGATGAACACGCTCGACGCGGGATGCGGTCCGTGTTTCTATTCCGCGCTCCTCAAGAAACGCGGGTTCAATGTTACAGCTATCGATATTTCCCCCGAGATGGTAAAAATCGCAAAAAATCTCGGATTCCCCGCTTATGAAATGGATATCGAGTATTCAGCTCCTCCGGCGGAGCTTCCGACGCCGTTCGACTTCGTACTGTGCGCAGGGGTCCTTGAGTTCGCAAACGATCCTACCGCATTCCTGAAATCGCTTCGGAATATGGCGAAAGAAGGGGCTGAAATCGCCGTAGTCGCGCCGATGGCCGGAGCGTTCGGGCGGTTTTACAGGCGTCACCTGGTCAAGAGAGGAATCCCCGCCCGGGTGTACACAAAAAAATCCCTCGTCGAAGCCATGAAAAACGCCGGACTCGAGCCTATCGAAGTCCTCGCCAAATGGCCTATATGCCTGGCAGCTAAAGCAAGAGCGATATGACCAGAGCTATGCGGGAACTGCTGGCGTCACTGCCATAGACGGCACCTCACCCAACTCTTTGGATATTACAGTGACCGCGCAGTTGTTATGCGCGGCGTCCCACCAGGCGCAATCTACACCTTTGCACTTGGACGCCCAGTTCGAGCCGGTACTAACTTGGTCACGACTCCCGCCAAACGCTGCCAGAAGCGGACAAATCTTCCCATTTTTGCTGCTTTCAAGCATTTTTGGTCTCCCCTATCCTCTTTTAGGCGATGCCTGGTCAGCCAGGCTATCTTTCCCGCAGTCTATCATGGCAATATCAAAGACGCAATGGGTAAATGGGGAAGGATTTTAGGATCTAGAGGAAACGGTGGAAGTCTACATTATTTATCCCCAAATCCTTCTGTTCCCTGCACTATGGCTGCAGCAGTTCTGGTTGAGTCCGGATAGTAACCGGAGCTTCCTCGGGATGGATCGCTTTCGTTGCCATTTCAGCGGTACGGACTGCTTCGATGCCGGCGTCGAGCGTCACCCGTATCTGGTGTTCCGGTTCATCTACCGCATGGACAAAATCGTTCATTATTGCACGCAGGTTTTCCGCGTATACATCCATCTTTGGCCTGCCGATTGTCGACTTCCCACGTATTGCGTATTCGACGTCGTAGAGGAACTCAGACGAAGCAACTTTTGCAGGCTGCATCCGTTCCTCCTCGACTTGAATCTTCGGTTCCAGCCCCCGAAGGACTTCCAGCCCGCGGCTGTCAGTCCATCCCCAGATATTCAAGTCCAATGGAATCCAACCGAAGATGTCTATTTCCCCCAGATCAAACACAAAGTGGAAAGTGGTAGTCTCAAGCGCGCGCGGACGCGAGAAGGAATGCCAAAAAGTCCCGATTACGCCGTTTTCATAGACTACTGCGGCGAACACCTTGTCTTCGATACCCGGTTTTCGCTCCTGAGAGACAGCACACACTTCTTTTGCGCTGGACTGGGTAAGTGAATGAGCTATATCGAAGAAATGCACGCCGTGTTCCAGGAATATACGCCCGCTTACCTTCGGGTTCCAGAACCAATGGCCTTCCGGCGTCTGGTCAAGCATCGCATAGTTCCTGAGATCCATCCGGCGAAGCTTGCCAAGCACTTCATGCCGGACAATTTCCCCCAACTCCTCTACTATGGGATTATATCTGAGCATAAAATCGACTGAGGCGATACGCTCATTTCTTAAGGCAGTCCTCTTGATCTCCCTTGCGTCCGTTTCACTCAGCGCAAGCGGTTTTTCGACCAGCACATGCTTTCCCGCTTCGAGCGCCATCAGCGCGATGTCTCTGTGGGAATTCGGCGGCGTTGCAATCGAGACTATATCGACATGTGGGTTAACCAGAAGCGGGCCCACCTGCTGATAAAACATAACATCGATCGGAGCGCGCAGCGGGTCTGAGTCGCACACTGCTATGACTTCGACATTATCCATCTCGTCCCACGCCTTGCGGGTAAACTCCCCGAACCCACCAAAACCGATTATCCCGATTCCTTTTTTTTCACCGCCATCAATCATTTTACATACCTCTCCGCCATCGAACCCTATAGATTACCTACACTCTTCTACCAACATCCGAGTGGAAAATATGCAGAGAATGCGCACCGAACGTTAGGCACCCCTACATTATCCTTATGTTTATTTGATATTAAGTCATTATCATGGCATACAGGCACTGGCATTTATTAATTTCTTCACATATTGCGTGGCTGTGCAATATAAATGCGCTGCTATAATCACTATGTCCAATAGAAACATTATGGGTAATTGATAAGTCTAAATAAGAATGCAGTTATCATTATTCCGTAAGACGCAGTGGCCGGACAGAATGAAAAGCCTGAGGTTTGACCGTAACCCGAACCGCACTAAAGGCTTGTAGGGAAGAGGCAACCTCAGGTACATCTTTGTAATGAAGCCAAAGAGGAGGCGAAAGGAAAAATGCGTAGAAATCTACGTACAGCATCAGTGTATAAGCTGACGCTGGTCGCATCGATGATTCTGGTCCTCGTCCTTTGTGCAGGGGCATCATTTGCACAGACGGACTGGACACAGTGGAAGTATTACGTCGATGTGAATGTAAATACCGGACAGTATGCAAGAACAGCTACTCCGGTAGAGATGAAGATCAACTTTACCAACTTCCTGAATGGTGCAACTCTGAATCCGAACTCTGTGAGAGTCGTAGAGTTTGCAGACAGTGGTAGATCAGGCACACCGGTAGAGGTGTACAGCCAGTTCGACCAGGGCTCCGGGTTCGATGCAGCCACGAATGCAGCCGGAGAGGTAGTATGGATCCTAAGAGGAACACCTACTGAACCAAATGGAACCGGAGAAACCGTGGCAGGAGCGACCAGATGCTACAGGGTCTATTTCGACGATACCACCGGCGTCATTACTGCTCCGAGCTACACCACGGACCTCAAATATGATACTTCGATTTCTTCATCAAAACCTATAGTCAGGAACAGCGCCTATGAAGCGAGGCTTAACACGACAATAGGCACTGTCTATACCCTCACGAACAAGCTCACTGGCGCAGTGATGTGGACCGGCAAAAGTGTTTCTTATGCCGACAAATGTGGTATGTACTATTCACTTAATACGCCTCGAGATGGCTGGAGAGACCAGTACGCTGGTAGTAATGGAACCGCTACGGTTTCTGCAAACAAAGCGGTCAGGATCACCTATGTTTCTGATAAGACTACTAACAGCTATTCCTACAATGTGGTAAGGAAGTTCTATTCAGGAGTTCCTTACTTCAAAATGGAAAGCCAGATAGCCAAGACCAATGGTGACGGCTCCTGGCTGAACCTGCAGATCCGTTACAATGACACCGGCACAGTTAAAAGGACCGCGGTCAATGAGGTAACCGAGGCAAATCCCATCTATAGTGACCAGTCTATGCCTATGGCCAAGTTGTTTGATTATGGTTCGGGCGGAGGCACAGGCCACCTGATGGCAGGAGACACTCTGGCCAGTTCAATCGGAGGCGGTGCACAACTATGTTCCGTCAATTTTAACTATGATAATGGCGGCATCTGGAGGTACAAGAACCCCGGATGGCTTCCTGTATATTTGAACCATGCATTTATAGTCCACAATGGAACAGACCAGGCAACAGCCGAAGCTGCGGTGGACAAAGGCCTTGCTGATTACGGCTGTCCTGTCAAGATAGTGATAGTAGGAAGCAACAACACAACAACAAATTACGGCGCCATCGGCGGCAAGGTGACGGATGCCGACAACGCAAACAGGACTGTCAAGGGTGCTCTAGTAAGACTGTGGGTAGATGACACCTACATTGATAAGACCTATACCTCAGCGCTCGGTGACTATACATTCTCCAATGTTCCCGCCGGAACAGCAAAGTTCGGCGTCAAGTGCGATGGATACGAAACACTGACAGTAGCCGATGGGACGATAATCACAGCCGGAACAGCAACTACGAAGGATATCTCCCTTCCGTCCATAATCTTCGCAGGCAAATTCATAAACCTGAAGGCGGATTCCGCGAGTGGAACATGGAAGTTCATCACAGATGCTGTTTGCAGGGGAGTAAATGCAGTTCCTGCAACTACGACTCCTGAGGAGATCGCTGCATTCGCAGGACTTACTCTTGATTCTACCATTACAACTCAGAACATCCCGGTCCCTAATGTTTATGATACCAGTAGTAATGAAACTGAAGGCTGGGATACTATACAGACAACAGATAACGTCTACGGATGGTATCGAACTACAGTCAATATCCCTGCTGAATGGGCAGGAAAGAACATTAGGCTAAGGGATTTTCTGATTGATGACGCACTGGAAGTCTACTTCAACGGCGTCAAAGTCGGGAGCGCGGGCGTTTTTGGCGCTAATGGAGTTAGCTGGTCTGGCTATCCGTGTGACTTTATAATTCCTTCCAGCGCAGTCGAACCGGGCGAGGCCAATGTGCTTGCAATCAAGGTATTTGACGGCACAGGCGGCGGCGGGATCTACAAAGGCAGCCCAGTGCTTGAGGTATCTCCTGCCAGAGCGACGGTAAAAGTTGAAGTCTCCGGACCTCAGACCTATGGCGGACCTGTAATTCCCATCGAAGGAGCTACAGTACAGATTGTCAATGTAGCATCCGGCGCGACGGATACAAATGGCAGCCACACGTTCGACCAGGTCAAAGGCGATGACTATACCGTAATCATCAGCCATCCCAACTACGAAACAAGGACACTTACAGACATTCATGTTCCTGACAACGGAGAACTCACAATTCCGGTTGTGTATGATTCATTCTCCTGCATAGTAACAGGCACAGTCACGCAAAATAATGCACCGCTCGCTGATGCTTGTGTATTCCTTACTGGTACAGACACATACTATAGGGCTCGTACGACTTCCAGCGGCACCTATGTCATGACAGGTGTTAAACCCGGAAGCTACATGCTATCAGTCAACGCACTGAAGTCTGTCCCGGTAGTAGATGTTCCGGTTCAATTGAATACGCTGCGGGTAACGCTGGATAATGTCGACCTGGCTTATGGAGTCACACCTCTATATGATGACTTCTCAGGCACCTCACTTGATACGAACAAGTGGGAATTCTTCAATATTGCACCTGATGCTGCTCACACAACAATCGATTCCACAGCCACTGTGGCTAATGGGATCCTGAAGATCGAACCTGTAGCGGTAAGGGGCGGTATCATAAGCAAAGCTACATTCCCTATGTGTGGAACGTATGAAGTAGTATTCCCGCAATCGTTTACATATTCGGGAAGTATAGGCAGCTCCAACCAGTCCTTTGTCATAGTCGGAGGCAAGACTGATAGCTATGGCCAGACTGTTGCTCTTGAAGAGCAGCGGTGGAATGCTACTCCTATTCAGCCTCGACCGGGTGTCTGGATAAACGACACTAAGGTATATGATCCTAATAACTATGTAGGAAACTATCCTGTGAGGTATTCTATTCTCAGGACGGGGAAATACTACGACTTCTATGCGGATGGCGTCTGGAAGAGTCATCTGGGAGCAACAGACAATATTCCTGGCGATGCATACATATATCTGTATGGATATGAGAATACCGATTCCACACAGACCGGCGCTTACTTTGATGATATTAAAGCAGGAGCAACGGTACCCGTTACACCGACAACACTTACCGGCGCAAGAACTGAAGCCAACGGCACAAATGTGAGCTTCTCAGGCGCAGTGGTAACAGCAAGCTATGGTGACTGCTTCTTCGTAGAGAACACAGACCGCTCTGCTGGTATGAAGGTTATCTCAACCGCCAAACCTGCAGTAGGCAAGGTTGCGTTCATAGCAGGAAGCATAGTCAAAGCTGACAGTGAAGTAGCATTGAATCTGATAGATGCTGCATTTACAACTGATTCAAACGTGACAACGCCTAAGGCTGTAGCAGTAACAGGCAAGGTTGCAGGAGAACTCGACAAGGTCGGAGCTGCTGCACAGGGAATGCTTGTCAAGGTTGCTGGAACAGTAACCGGTGTCCACAGGAACAGTGAAGATAAGGTAGACGGTTACTTCCTCGATGACGGAAGCGGCATCGTGGGAGACGGAGCCAACAAGGGAATCTTCGTTGAAGTAAATCCTGCGTGGGGTATAACCGACAGCGTAATAGGTGAGTTCAAGACTATCGAAAGCCCGCTTACGGTAAAGAAGATAAATGACGTTGTTCTTCCCGCTGTAAAGGGTAAGCTCGACGATATACCATCAACCTTCCTGTCATACAACGACTGCTCATGGTCGGATGGCCAGGTAAACACCAACATCACTACCTACGGAGCAGGCAGCGGTTTCAGTGGTTCGACGAGTGGATACCTGAAAGAGTATACAACAGG
>JBDKSP010000024.1:0-71944 GCA_039680575.1 Armatimonadota bacterium | reverse complement strand
TGCTTGTGAGATATGAGCGCATACCGGAGAACTACCTTGCTCTTATACAGTTTGCCTGCTGCCTAATCATATACAGGCAGATATTATCATGATCAAGCGCATCACTTGGGTTTTGGGATGCACTCTTAGTGGCATAGGTGGATTGGCTGGGATGCTAACAATTACCAAGAGGCGACGAGAGGTATGAGCAGGTTTATCTCAGTAGTAATCGCACTGGCTGTATGCTTTGTAGCTACAGCCAGTGCGAGTGGAACATCTTATGTTTCACGTCTGTTGGATACAGGTGGATGGAATTATTCTTATGCAAGGGATATAAACAATTCCGGGCAGATCGTTGGGGATGTTCAGAATGAAGGTAGTGGTAATGCTGTAATTTGGAATAGTTATACTTCCAGTCCGCAGCTTATCAATACAGGTGAAGGTGATAGAGAATCACTTGGATATACGATCAACAACTCTGGTACAGTGACAGGCTACCACACTACATCAGAGGGGAACGTTGTAATGTTCCAATGGTCTTCTGTTAATGGGATAACTCCGGGGTCATCTTTCTTCCCGTATGATGGGACTATAGCTGGTAATGTATACGATGTGAACGATGCCGATTATGTTGTAGGTTTCTCCGTTCCCGATAGTAGTAACCCAGGGGAGACGCATGCAAGTCTCTGGCATGGAGAAAATACAGTAGACATTGGAACTTTTGGTGGGACATGGAGTGCCGCAGAAGCTATAAACAATGCTAACCTGGTAGCTGGAGTCTATGGAGGGGATAACGGAGCCATCGGCAACTTTCAATGGAGCTTGGATGGTGAGACTACTTTTATTCCGGCTAATTCTTCTCTTGATAGTGGTGGTTTGTTTGGTGTAGTCGGTATAAATGACAACGGAGTTGTGCTGGGTAACGCTGAGATCAACGGCGTTGATACAGTCATAACCTGGAGTGACTCTGATGGTTACACAATAGTTGGAAACGGTATTGCTTACGCTATCAACAATTCTAATACCATCGTTGGGGTAACGAATGAAGGCACTGCTCAAGCAGTAGTCTGGACACCACAAGTGCCAGAGCCATCAAGTATACTTGCGCTGCTTTGCAGTATAGGCGGCTTGGCTGGGATGCTAACAATTACAAAGAGGCGACGAGAGGTATGAGCAGGTTTATCTCTGTAGTAATCGCACTGGCTGTATGCTTTACAGTTACAGCCAGTGCATGTAGTGCATCTTATGTTTCACATCTGTTGGATACGGGAAGTTGGAGCAATGCCTGGGCAATGGACATAAATAATTCCGGGCAGATTGTAGGATGTGCTTCCGGTAATAATAAAAGTTATGCGGCAATTTGGAGTAGTGATACTTCCGGGCCACAACTTATCAATACTGGTGAAACTGACAGAGGTTCATTTGCATTCTGGATTAATAATTCTGGTATGGTAACGGGCACGCATGATATGTCAAACGGAAGCTCTGTTCTGTTTCAGTGGACTGCTGCTGGTGGGGTAGCTGCAGAGCTGTCTTTTCCTTACGATGGGACAGTAAAAGGTTCTAAAAATGCTGTAAACGATAATGGTTATGCAGTGGGTGCTGGCGATGGTGAAAGGTCACGTGCAACTCTTTGGCACGGTTCAGACGCAACAGATATTGGAACCTTCGGTGGTACATGGAGTTCCGCGATTGCAATAAACAATAATAATATAGTAAGTGGGGTTTATGGAGGGGATAACGGAGCCATAGGCAATTTCGTGTGGAGTTTGAATGGTGAGACAATATTCATTCCGATTAATTCTTCCTTTGATTCCTGCGGTCTATTTGGTATAGCTGATATAAATGACAACGGCGTTGTGCTTGGCAATACTGAGATCAATGGAGTTGATACAGTCATAACCTGGAGTATAGCCGAAGGATACACAATCGTTGGGGCTGGTATTGGTTATGCTATCAACAATTCTAATATTATCGTTGGCTTAACGAGTGAAGATACCGGTATTGCAAAGGGAATAGTCTGGACACAAACACAGGTTCCAGAGCCGTCCAGCATACTAGCTCTGATTTGTGGCATAGGTAGTTTAGCTGGATATACAGTCCATAGGAAGAAGAAGCAATTAAGGAGGTTATGATGCCGAAATTATATGAGGGAAAACTGATTGCGGCGGATATGAAGTTTGGGATCGTCATAAGCCGGTTTAATGAGTTCATTACCAGCAAACTGCTGGATGGAGCGCTCGATACGCTTATCCGCCACGGAGCTTTAGACAAAAACATAGAGGTGGCATGGGTTCCGGGAGCCTATGAGATCCCTCTTATCGCACAGAAAATGGCGGGAACCGGCAAATATGACGCAGTCATCTGCCTGGGAGCGCTCATCCGTGGCTCTACACCCCATTTCGACTATATCGCAGCCGAAGTATCGAAGGGCATAGCGCAAGTCGGGCTTTCCACAGGAATCCCGATCATATTTGGGGTAATCACAACCGATAACATCGAACAGGCTATCGAAAGAGCCGGGACCAAGGCTGGCAATAAGGGCTCCTCTGCAGCCGAATCGGCAATCGAGATGGCTAATCTGACAAAATCTATAGGCTAATACAAAGGCTCTGAGCTTCAAGATGGTAGAGGAACAGTGCACTATGAAAAAACCGATAAGTTATGTAATTGTCTTTATTCTGGGGTTTACTGTATGCGCAGCCATATTTAAATGGTCTACGAAAAGCGCTGATATAGCGACTGTAAACACCCCCACCAGCTTTTCTCCTGCGATTGCGCGCAAAGGCGATGATTCCGTCGCTGTCGCAGCAGCCAAAGTCGAAAAATCGGTAGTCAATATAGATACCGAAGGCCGGCCCAGCATATCGCAACCGGACATATTCGGTTTTATGACGCCACAGGAAGTAATTCCAAAGGGACAGGCATCCGGCGTTATCATTCGTAAGGATGGCTATATCCTTACGAATAACCATGTAATCGCAAATACGAGCAAAGTCTATGTCACGCTTTGGAATAATAAACGCTACCCTGCGAATATAATCGGGCGTGATTCCAAGAGCGACCTTGCTGTTATCAAAGTTAAAGAAAACAACCTGCCGGCAGCCACAATCAACGAAGCTGCGCCAAGAGTTGGTGACTGGGTTATCGCGATCGGCAATGCACTTGGTCTTGGCACAACGGTTACAGTCGGCGTGGTAAGCGCTACGGACCGTGGGCAGCTCAATATCGAAGGCACGATCCTGGAAAATGCGATACAGACCGACGCAGCCATAAACCGTGGAAACAGCGGCGGCGCGCTCGCAGACATAAACGGCAACATAATCGGGATCAACACGGCAATAGCATCGACCAGCCCGGGCGGAGGCAGTATCGGCATTGGGTTTGCAATACCGAGCAAAACCGCAAAATGGGTGGCCGATCAGATTATACAGCACGGTAAGGTAGTTCGCCCGTGGCTGGGTATCTCCTACATAGAGATCAACGGATCGAACAGGCAGGCGCTGCAGTCACAGCTCGGACAGCTTCCCCCTGTGGACGGTGCAATGATCCGAGAGGTTATGCAGGGCAGTCCAGCCGAAAAAGCAGGACTCGCACCGCTCGATGTTATCACGAAGATCAACGGTAAGAGTATTACAAATGCCAAGACTATCTCCGAGACTGTCCAGAAGTCCAAAATAGGTGACATTATCGACTTGACGGTATGGCACGCCAGGAATTCGAAAACAAGCCGGATCGCTGTCAGAGCCGGGGAGATGCCCGCCGGACTATGAAAATAGGCGTAATCAGCGATACACACGGCAGAATAGACACCTGGCGGAAGGCGGTAAATATCTTCGCCGGCGCGGATTTGATCGTCCACGCCGGCGATGTTCTCTACCATCCGCCAAGGCTGGGATACACCGACGGTTACGATATTCCGGCATTAGTCGAAGCAATGAACGATTCACCTGTACCGATAGTCATCGCGCAGGGCAACTGCGATTCACAGGTCTACGAAGAGCTGCTCGAAATGCCGGTACAATCACCTTACGCGACTGTTCAAGTCGGCAATACTCGTATTTTGGTCAATCATGGCCACACTCTGACCCGCGAAGATATGATCCGTCTCGGAGGTTACTACAAGACCGACATCTTCGTATTCGGACACACACACCTACCTGTGCTGGAGAAAGCCGGTCCACTTGTGTTGATGAACCCGGGCAGCCCGTCAATCCCGAAATTTGAGAAAAACGGCCGGTTGACCGGCAGTGTTGGCCTGATTACCGACACCGCCATCCGCATTTTGGATGTCGATACAGAAGAGATTCTGTTCGAGTCGGCACGATAACACCTCAAAATTAACGGGTAACAATCCCATCCTCAAACACGTCTAATAATTTGGTTTACATAACAGTCTACTCCGTGGACTTACTGGACCACCAACTGGAGGCTATTGCGCATATGCGCCCCAGGGTGTAAACTCGACAGGGAATATTAGGATATATACTACGGACGCTCTAAAATCCTCTATCCTATGCCCTAAAATTTCAGGAGGATATGTATGGCAATCGTTAAGCGAACAGCTCTTGTGGCCCTCATTCTTTTGACAGCTGCAGGAGCCTTCGCGGCAGACAACCAGGTCTCAGAGACTGTACTGCCCAATGGACTCAAGGTGCTGATAAAAGAAGTACATGCAGCGCCTGTATTTACATGTCAGGTATGGTACAAAGTCGGATCAAGAAACGAGCACCCCGGCATTACCGGCATCTCCCACATGGTCGAGCATATGATGTTCAAGGGCACCAAAAAGCTCGGCAAAGGCCAATATTTCCGAATGATCAGAGCCAAGGGCGGGATGAACAACGCCTCGACATGGCTGGACTGGACCAATTATTGGGAAGTCCTTTCGACCGATCATCTTGAAATGGCCTTAAGCATGGAATCGGACAGGATGCAAAACGCATTGATGGACAAAAAAGAGTTTGATGCGGAGCGTGTTGTAATTCTGTCTGAAATGGAAGGCAGAGAAAATGAGATCGATTCTCTCCTTTACCAGAATTTGACAGCGGTGGCCTATCAGGCGCACCCGTATAGATGGCCGACAATCGGTTACGAAAGTGATCTGAGAAACATCTCGCGCGATCAGCTATATAAATATTATAAGACCTACTATCATCCGAATAACGCTGTTTTGGTAATTGTTGGCGATATAGACGCGAATAAGACGATGGCGCTTGTCCGTAAATATTTCGGCATAATCCCGCGAGGACCGGAGCCTCCCAAAGTTTACACGGCAGAAAAGCCTCAACAGGGAGAGCGGAGGTTCGTCCTCAGTCGTGAAGGATCTTCCGAGAAGGTGATGATTGCTTATCATATACCTGACATCAGCGACCCGGATATTTTTCCACTGTTGATCCTGGGACAGGTTCTGGACGGAGGAGGAAGCAGCAGACTCCACCAGTCGATGGTAGAGAGCCAGCTTGCAGCATCAGCCGGAGCAAATGTAGGGTTCAGAAAAGACCCCGGGCTTTTCATGCTGTCTGCAACCGGACAGCAGAACATCACAGCAGCCAGGCTTGAAAAAGCACTGTTGGACGAAGTCGAAAAATCCAAGACTACCCTGCCTACTGATGAAGAACTTACACGAGCCAAGAACCAGTTCGAGGCTTATCTTATTTACCAGAACGACAGCGTGTCCGATCAAGGCGAGAACCTTGGATTCTACGAGTGTACCTCATCCTGGAAATTTATGGATGAACTCCGCCCAAAGATCAAAGCTGTCATGGCTGAGGATGTACAGAGAGTCGCCAGAAAATACCTGACGGAAAACAACCGCACTGTTGGATGGTTCGTTCCAACAGCTCCCGGTGGGTCTGCAAATGGACAGCAGGCAAAGGCACTCAACGTCGAAGGCGAATACCCTGGAGCAGCCAATTATCAACCGGCGAAAAGCGATCTAGTGAAATCCCCTGTGCATACAGGCGCGGCAGTCAAGTCCCCTGCTCCATCGAAATCCGTGATTCCCACACGTGTGGTGCTCAAAAACGGTATGGTCGTAATCGTGCAGGAAAACCACAGCAATCCGACACTTGCGATCAAAGGCAGCATCAAAGCCGGCAATTGCCTAAACCCGCCGGGCAAAGAAAGACTCGCCTGCATGACCGCTGCGTTATTGACAAGAGGCACGAATAAGCGGAGCAAACTCGATATATCCACTGAACTGGACAGCCTCGCTGCAAATGCCGGATTTTCCAGTGACCTGGAAACCGTCTGGATTTCGGGAAGTTGCCTTTCGAAGGATTTCGACAGGGTAACCGATTTACTCTCGGATGAACTGAGAAACCCGTCATTCCCACAGGACCAATTGGATAAGCTCAAGTCCGAGTTAATAGTAGATTTCGACAAGCAAGCCCAGGATCCGGGCAACATGTCATACCGTAATTTCTTCAGAAGCGTCTACCCCGAAGGACATCCTGCCCACCCGCTGACCATCGAGGAAGACAAGAAATCGGTTATGGCGCTAACGCGCGACGACATTGTCTCCTTCTACGAAGCACATTACGGCCCCGAAACAGCCGTGATCGTCATAGTCGGCGATATAAAGACAGCTGAGGCTGTAGCAACGATAAAGAAGTATTTCGGAGACTGGCAGCCGAACGGCACAGACGGAAACGTCAAAATACCGGACCTGCCTCTCGCAAAAAGCAGATCGAAAACTGTCTGCGAGCTTATGGACAAATCCCAGGTAAACGTTTATTTCGGCCATGCCGGGAACCTGAAACGAAGCGACCCTGACTTTTATGCCGCAACCGTGATGAACAACATCCTCGGCGCAGGCATGAACGGAAGACTCTCCCAGAAAGTCCGCGACGAGATGGGACTTGTATATTCTATCTACAGCCTGTTTTATGTCGGATTGAACGATGGTCCGTATTTCGGCGGTTTCGGGACCAATCCTAAAAACGTCGATAAGGCTCTTACTGCTATGGACGAGGTAATTCGAAACTATATCAAGAACGGCCCGACCAAGCAGGAATTTGAGGATTCCATCGAGTACACCATTGGGTCTTTCCCACTGAGACTTGAGACGAACGACGGCGTTGCAGGTATTTTGGGTGCAGCCGAGTTCTACGGCCTTGGGATGGACTACATCCAGAAATATCCGTCCTATTACCGGGCAGTAACAATCGATCAGGTCCGGCAGGCCGCAAAGAAGCACCTGCATCCCGACAGCCTGAACGTATCGATAGCTGGACCGTATAAAGAGAATAGCCAGAAGTAGAAAGCTAGCAGCGGTCAACAGCAGAATGATTTGGGATTTGAGGATTTAGGGAGGACGGTGAAGATTTTCACCATTTACCCCTAAATCCTTGATCCTGAATCTTCTCTATCCCCTACCTGTAATCCTCCAACTCCTCATCTATCGTCGTGCCTTCTTCTTTTTCATCGATACGGACTTCGGTAAAGAACCGCCGCGCGCCTTTCTGACGCACCGCATTATGAGCGCGTTTGACAGTGTCCAGCACTTCATCGAGATCTCCCTCGACTGTCGTGCCCATGGCGTCCACTTCGTACTTTAGGCCTGATCTTTTGACTTCATCGACTGCCGCATCCACGAAAGGCTTCATTTCGCCTTCGACCAGCGGAGTAACACTGAACTCTGCAACTACCGGCATTGCTGAACCTCCTTCTTGAAAATCTTCCTGGTCCTGGATCTACTAAAGCAGTACCCCCGGCTATTGGCTTTGAAACACAGGTAAAAACACCCACCATCCCAGGTAGAAATGCCTGTTTTATCAAACAACACTCAGAACAAGCCAATATCTGCCGATAATCTATAGAGAAAACAAGTGTTACTAAAGGAATAATACGCTTGGTTGTGCGGCGCGGGATACAAATTCAGCCGCCAGCCTCGCAGATTCGTATAGCCGAAGGGGGTTATCCAAGACGTGCTATCACAGCTATTTGGAAAAGACACGATTGTAGGTATCGACATTGGGAACAGTCATATTAAAGCCATTGAACTTGAACCTTTTGGGACAGGTTACCGGCTGGTAAATGCAGCGCTCCAAGTCACACCGCTGGACTCATGCCGCGATGGAGTAATCACCAACACCCTTGATGTTGCTCAATCCATAAAAACGCTTCTCCGTTCGGCGAATATCCGCAGTACAGGCGCAGTCGCGGCAATTACAGGTTCACAGGTTATCGTCCGGCAGGTACAGCTTCCCAAGATGAGCGAAGCCAACCTGCGTAAATCCATCAAATTCGAGGCAGCCAAATATGTCTCGGCATCGATGGATGACAGTGTAGTCGAGTTCGAGATACTCGGCGATATAGAAGGAACCGACCAGATGAATGTCATGCTGGTCGCAGCGCCAAAAGACCTCGTGGAAAGCCGTGTAAACGTCCTTGAAGCAGCGGGGATCGAGCCTGTCGCCATCGATGTGGAAGCATTCGCAATCATTCGAGCCCTTGTTGAATCGGACACGAACAATGGGTTGGCATCAGCGACGGCAGCGCTCATCGATATGGGTGCAAGCCATACGGATGTAAATATCGTATCCAATGGCGCTTTTGCCCTGACCAGAAGTATCCCGATAGCCGGAGACAGCTTTACAAACGCAATCAAAACACTGACCGGGTACTCCTACGATGACGCCGAACGGCTCAAATTCGAGATGGCTATGCAGGACTCGATCGACAAGCTGTCGACGCAGGAAGTCGAAAGCAAATGCTGGCGGGTAGTCCAGCCGCTTTTGGATGAACTCCTGCGGGAGATCCGAAGGTCTATTCATTACTATCAATCTCAATTCCCTGAGGGAGCGGAGCAGGCGTCGGTTTCACAAATCGTGCTCACGGGCGGAACGGCCAGGATGCCTGGAATGGCAGCCTATGTGGCATCTAAACTGAACATTCCGGTAGAAATAAGCGATGCATTCTCTAAAGCATCCATATCTCTTGGACGTTTCACTCAGGAGTTCATCGATGATTACGGTCCGGTGCTGGTCGTAGGTACGGGGCTGGCTCTTAAAGAGGAACTGACGAGAGCAAAGCAGCGGTTCGCTGCCTGAGCGGAAAGGAGCTCAAGATATGCCCTCAATTAACATGATCGCACCCAGGCGAGCGGAGAAGAAGCGCCTGGAATCGAATGTAAGAAAACTGCTGCTGGTAATCGTTGTCGAGGTCGCAGTGGTGGTATCGATTTTCACACTCATCGTTACCAGAATGATAGGGACGCAATCCAATATCACCAACCTGGACAGGCAGTTGTCGAAGCTGCAGCCGACGGTAAACAAGATCGAAAGCTATGAGAAATCAACCAAAGAATTGGCTCCGAAGCTGGAATTACTTAACCAGGCAAAGTCGGATACCTTGAGGTGGTGCCGCGTACTTAATGCTTTAAGCACAAGCCTGCCGGACAAGACATGGTTGACAAGGATATCGACAACAACCGCAGCTGATTTTTCTGATATTTCTGTGAGCATAAATGGAGTCTCAGCAGATCAATCACTCGTAGGGCAGACAATGCTAAAACTGCATGATACCGTCATCGATTTTAACAATGTCGATCTCCACTACACACAGCAAGCAGTGGTCGGACCGTTGACTGCAGTGGAATTCGAGATGGTTGCAGGTATCAAACTTCCAAAGAAGGATACCGGCAAGGAGGTGGAAAAGAGTTGAAAACACCCACCATCAAGCCAACCGCGAAAACACTTGTACTGTTATCGGTGATAGCAGGACTGCTGTTTGCGTCGACAATTCTTGCTTATACAGTCGGTTCCAGGCGACTCGGGTCTGCCACAGCACAGCTTCAGAATAAACAGAAGCAGGTTGGAGACAGCACACAAATAGTGAAACGCCTGGTAGAAGCGCAGGAAACGTATCTGAAAGCTCAGGGAGAGATTGGATTTCTCGAAACATCCGTCTCCACTGCTGATTATATACCGACACTCCTGGGACAACTGGAAGCATTAGGTAAATCGCATAACCTGAAGGTTATCTCGGTAAGGCCTCAGCCTATTGTCGAACTGGCGGCTCCTGTCAGACCTGCATCGGATGAATCCGAAGGCAAATCGAGTTCAGCGGCAACGGCCAAAAAGAAGAAGCCTAAGCCTTACGACGAAATGAAAATCGATATTCAGCTGCAAGGCTCCTACTGGTGTCTGCATGACTTTATAGAGAGCCTTACCAGGTTCCCAAAAATCGTAGCGGTTAAGGAATTACAAATGTCGCCAACAAAAGCGGCCGAAGGGCGCAGATCGCCCGAACTGCAGGCCAATTTAGTAGTAACTGCATTTATATTTAAAGATAACACCGGCAAGGAGACTGGAAAACCGGAATCCACACCTCCGGCAACGAATAATGCGATGACAACGGGGAGGTCAAACAATGAAGGATAAGCAGACCTCTCAGGTTATCGTTTTTGGTATTTTGGTAGCTGTATGCGTGGCATTCGTTGTCATGAAAGTGGCCAGCAGCTCCAAACCCGTCTCAGCCAAAACGCAGACAAAGCAAAAAGCTGCGGCTGCAACCGGCAAAACATCGAATAATGGTGAATCGACTGCTGCACTCGACGATTCGTCCGTGATAGACATACATGTTGCGTCTTCGTCGCCTGCAGCAAGACGTGACCCATTCGCACCTACAATGGATACGGTTGGAAAAGACATTCAGTATATACCGCCAATAAGGAAACTGACCCAAATGCCAGGGATGAACACTCATCCGATCAATACACCTGTTATGCCTTTGCCGGTATTGCCGGTCGGCGCAG
The DNA here is from genome assembly GCA_039680575.1 of Armatimonadota bacterium. GTDB lineage: Bacteria > Armatimonadota > UBA5829 > UBA5829 > DTLH01 > JBDKSP01. Next base: position 61,203 of record JBDKSP010000024.1, on the reverse strand, counting down.
GTCCACAGAACGCTGCACAAGCAGTGCCCACCGGCAGAGTTGTGAATGCACCTGAAGCAGAGGCATTTCCTGCTTTTGTTCTGACGGGAGTAATTACAGGGCGGACGAACGTGGCCATCATCCGCCTCGAAGATAGCAGATACATCGCTAAAGAGGGCCAACTGATCAATGGAAAGTATAAGGTTGTCTCAGTGTCGTCGGAAGGAGTCCGACTGGACCATGGCGGCCGAAGTGTCTTCTTGAAACTAGGAGGAGAAGGGAATGCGAATTAGATTAAGCGGAAAGATATCCGTGGGACTGCTTTGGTGTGCACTCATTATCACGGTTGCCGCGCCCATAGCCGCCGGGGATTCACTGACCGCATTACGGAGCGAGAATGCCTGGATTCAGTCAGCCCCGATTTTGGCTGAACCACACCTAAACCAGATCGCTATGGCTCCCAGCCGCGCCGAGCAGCCACAGGAGCCCAGAAATATCTGTCTGGACTTCCATGCAGCCGATATTGCGGACGTCCTCAAGGCGCTTTCCGTGCAAAGCGGGACAAATATCGTTACCGGAACGGATGTCAAGGGACAGGTCACGGTAAGTCTGAACAAAGTGTCGCTTCATGAAGCGCTCGATATGGTCACCAAATTATCCGGTTTCAAATATGCAGCCGTCGGAAGAAACACTTACATCGTCGGATCGACACCCGGAGTCTCCGGTGTGCTCGGAAGCGAAGAGGCGGATACGACAACCGAAGCCGTTGTTATAAGCTATGCCAATCCTGATCAGATAGGCCAGCTTCTTACTGCCAACCTGCCGAGTCTCAAGTGCGTACCGACCGGCGCAAAAGCAGACCAGCCCGGGCCGAAGGTGATTATGCTGACAGGACCTAAAGCCGTCGTGGAATCCGCCAAAGCAATGATAAACCAGGTGGAGCTTTCTCTCAGCCTGGAATCACGGAACAAGATTGTGGAAGTATACAGGCTCAAATATGCGAACGCGAAAGATGTTGCCACAATGCTTATGACCGTCCTACCAAGACTGGCTGCCAGTGTAGGACCGGCTAACGGGTTCGATAAAAGACCTCCGTCAGGTGTAACATTCGTGGATAAAGCCAGCAAATCAGGCGATGATGAGTCCGAAATCAAAGAAGAGCCTATGACAATAGTGCTCGCGGGCAGCGCTGAAGACGTATACAAAGCAAAAGAGCTGATAGGCAAGGTAGATGTGAAACCCAGGCAGGTGCTTATCGAAATTAAAGTCACCGATATTACAGTCAGCGCTGAAAAGCGGCTTGGTATCACCTGGAGTTGGGACAATATCTCATTCAGCGAAGGCACGGATACAGACGGTGGAGGAAGCGGCAAGTGGAACAGGACGCCGATAGATATCGATGGCAAGCTCAATGCTATGCTTGAAGATGACGACGCAAACCTTTTGGCCAACCCGACCGTAGCTGCTATCGAAGGTAAACCAGCGGTTATCTTCATAGGTGATGAAGTCAAATATATAATCAAAACAGAGGAGACTCTAACCGGCTCGGATGTCACCACAGAGACGGCAAATGTCGGAGTTACACTTAGGGTAATAGCCAGACCGGATGATGACGGCTATATCACAATGGCGCTCCATCCAGAGGTAAGCACTATCACGGCCTGGATGTCAGCCGGATCAGGTTCTCTCCCGCAGATATCCCGACGGTATACGGATCATGTGATCAGAGTAAAGGATGGCGATACTATCATCATAGGCGGACTTATCAAAGATAATGAGCTCAACAATCTCACAAAAGTCCCGCTGCTCAGCGACCTTCCGTTCTTCGGTAATCTGTTCAAACACAGAGAAAAGACCAAAGAGCATTCCGATATAGCAATATTCCTGAAAGCCACAGTACTCAGCGACTGATAATCACAGACAGCAGCAGGAGGGCCGGGCTGTACGGCCTGGCTCTCTTTACAAATGAGTAAAAATAGACCGGTTAACTTCCGGCTATGGCCTGTAATCGGGAGTCACATTAACCGATAAATAAAAGGAGCACTGTTAAAGCGAACCTCTTTATAAAAAGCTGAATATCGCGGCTCTACTCCGCATACTTACGGGAAACGCGAGCGATGCTCAACAATAAAAATCAGAGAGTGCCACATGGTATTACTCTCGCGGCAGGACCAGGATGGCAAGACCACAAGCAATAGGTGAAATCTGCGTTCGGCTCAATCTGATCACACAAGACCAGCTTGAACAGGCGCTGGAAAAACAAAAGCAGCTCAAGACTCAGGAATCTCTGGGTGATGTTCTGGTGAACATGCATCTGATCGGAGAAAAAGACAGAATAAGGTGCCTGGGTGAACAGTGGGGAGTGCCGTTCGTTGACCTGATAGATAAAGAACCTGATCCTGAAGCGATCAAAATGGTATCCCAGGAACTTGCAAGGCGGCAGAAGGTAATCCCGATTGCGAGAAATAACGGCAAATTGGCACTCGCCATGAAAAACCCTCTGGATATCTTCGTCATCGATGAAATCCGGCTCACAACCGGAGTCGAAATCGAGCCGATGATCGCTGTAGAAGAAGATATTGTAGCTGCAATTAACCGGTGTTATCGAAGTGAAGCATCAGTTAATGCCGTTGTCAGCGAAGTTATGCGGGATATCGAAGGTGGTGAGATCGATTTCACCACTACGGAAGATATCAGAGAAGAAGATATTTCCATTGAGCAGCTCAAAGAGCTGTCCGAGGAAGCGCCTGTTATAAAACTGGCCAATCTTATCATCAGCCGTGCTGTCGCAGACGGAGCGAGCGATATTCACATAGAACCAACCAGAGAGGCCGTAAGAGTCAGATTTCGAATCGACGGTATCCTGCATGAAGCCATGGCTGCGCCTAAGAAGGTTCAGGCATCCCTGACATCCAGATACAAGATCATGGCTGAGATGGATATCGCCGAGAAGCGGGCTCCGCAGGATGGCAGGATCGGCGCAGTCATAGACGGCAGGCCTTTCGACTTCCGTGTATCCACGCTGCCGTCCATAAATGGCGAAAAAATCGTCATGAGGATCCTTGATAAGGGTTCCATTTCCGTCGGTTTGAACAAATTGGGACTCCTGCCCGAGACACTCGAGCGGTTCGAGTCACTTATAATGCGCACTTATGGGATTATCCTTGTTACGGGACCGACCGGAAGTGGAAAATCGACGACACTTTATTCTGTTCTCTCGAAACTGAATTCGGGAGAAAAAAATATCCTTACGCTGGAAGACCCGGTAGAGTATGAGCTCCCGGGGATAACGCAGACGCAGATCAATGCCAGAGCGGGGCTGACATTCGCAGCGGGACTAAGGACTATGCTAAGGCAGGACCCTAACATAGTAATGGTCGGAGAGATCAGAGACGGAGAAACAGCGCTGATTGCGTCGGAAGCCGCCCTTACTGGCCACCTGGTGCTCTCTACGCTGCACACAAATGATGCTCCTGGAGCCATAACAAGGCTCCTCGATATGGGGATCGAACCGTTCCTCATAGCATCCGGTGTTATCGGAATTATGGCGCAGAGACTTGTGCGGTGCATCTGCACCAAATGCAAGGAACAATATAAGCCGCCGCTGGATGCGGTAAAGAGACTCGGAATACCACTCGATGGGGAAACGCCTGTTACGTTTTATCGAGGCAGAGGCTGCGATCACTGTAAAGGCACCGGCTACAAGGGGCGAATCGGCGTCTATGAGCTTATGATAATGAACGACAAAATCCGCGACCTTGTGCTTTCCAGGTCATCTACACATCTGATCAAAGAAGCGGCTGTGCAGATGGGCATGAAGACGATCAAAGAAGATGCAATGGAGAAAATACTCCTCGGGACAACTTCACTTGAAGAATCGATGAGGGTAATTTACTCGGGCTAGACAGATTTTTCGCGGAGACTTTTGCTATACACCTATTACGACTGGAGAACGGACTTGAGAGACGAATATTCATTGGAAGAAATCAGCGATTTTGCCTATATGGAACAGGCGCCAAGCGCTGAGAATGTGCATATAGACGACCTGCTCCGGGAAGCCACAGAGAGGAGCGCGTCCGACCTTCACCTTTCCGTAGGGCTGCCGCCTGTAATCCGTATAGACGGCAAACTGGTGCGGATGGATTACAGCCCTCTTACACCCAATGAAATACAGCGTCTGGTTTACGATATTCTGAAAACGGACCATATCCAATGGTTCGAAAAGACACATGAGCTCGATTTCTCCTACGGTGTAAGGGACGTCGGACGGTTCAGGGTCAACATCTATAGGCAAAGAGGGTCTGTAGGGGCAGCATTCCGGTCTATTCCCAACCAGATCCCGTCATTCGAACAGCTAAGACTCCCGAACGTGCTTCGCAACCTGTGCAGGAAGCACAGCGGGCTTATACTTGTTACCGGACCGACCGGAAGCGGAAAGTCCACAACCATTGCCTCTATGATCGATATGATCAACTCGGAACAAGAGGTCCACATCATGACGATAGAGGACCCGATCGAGTATCTGCACAGGCATAAACGCGCGATGGTCAACCAGAGAGAGCTGAACGCCGATACGGACTCGTTCGATAACGCGCTCCGCGCAGTCTTAAGAGAAGACCCGGATGTTATCCTGATCGGTGAGATGCGAGACCTGGAGACTATCTCAGCAGCTCTAACACTAGCGGAAACGGGACACCTTGTCTTTGGAAGTCTGCACACAAGAAACGCACCGCAGACTGTCGACAGGGTCATAGACGTATTTCCGCCACATCAACAGGACCAGATAAGAGTCCTGCTATCCAATACTATCGAAGGCATAGTAGCTCAACAGCTCATACCACGTCTGGGCGGCGGTAGAGTAGCCTCTATCGAAGTACTTATCGCAACTTCCGCAATCAGGAATCTAATCCGGGAGGGAAAGACCTTCCAGATTCACTCCACAATCGAGACCGGCGCGCAATTCGGCATGCAGTCTATGGACAAAGTGCTGGCCGACCTTAACAGGAATGGCCAGATAAGCCTGCAGGATGCGACAGCCCGGGCTATCGATCCGGAGAACTTCCAAAGGTTCCTTGATGGAGGTTAGTTAATGTCAACATTCGCATATACCGCGATTGACGGGACCGGCAGAATGGTGCGCGGGAAGATGGATGCGGAGACCGAGCAGTCTGTATTAAACAAACTGCACGAGCAAAATCTGCACATCGTAAGCGTCAGCAGACAGCGGGAAGGCAAAAAAATGCCGACCGTTGGAAACAAAAAAGTCAAGCTGAAATCGATGGTCGTTTTCAGCCGGCAGTTTGCTACTATGATTGACGCCGGAATTGCAGTTGTCCGCTGTCTGGACATCCTTGAAGGACAGACAAAGGATGATGCGTTAAAACCGGCAATCGGCCAGTGCAAACGAGATGTAAAGGCGGGTCTTTCGCTTACTGACGCATTCAGCAAGCACCCGAACGTGTTCTCGCGGCTCTACATCAATATGGTCAGAGCAGCGGAGACAGGCGGAATCCTGGACCAGATACTCGACAGGCTCTCGACCTTCCTTGAAAAAGAAGATGAAGTCCGCAGCAAGATCAAATCGGCGATGATCTATCCTGTCATGGTCCTCGTATTTGCCGTATTGATGATTTTGGCGCTCTTTATGTTCGTGCTGCCCAAGTTCAAAGAGATATTCGTCAGCATGAACGTGAAGATGCCGTTTATCACTCAGATGCTGTTCGATGGCAGCACATTTCTGCGGACTTACTGGTACGTGCTCCTGATCCTGGTCGTAGGAAGCTATATAGGTTATAAGAGCTACTCCAAGACGGAGCAGGGCAGGTTCCAGATAGACAAACTGAAGCTGAAAGTACCTGCCATCGGCGAACTGGTTCAAAAGATGGCGATTTCCAGGTTTTCGCGGACATTCGCAACACTCATAGCAAGCGGTGTCCCTATGATGAGATCACTGGAAATCGTAGGCGAGACTTCCGGCAATGTGGTGATTGCACAAGCGGTCGAAAATGCCCGGACCGCTATCAGAGAAGGTCAGAAGATCAGCACTCCGCTTGCACAAAGCGGGCTCTTCCCGAACATGGTCACGCATATGATCGACATCGGAGAAGAGACAGGAAGGCTCTCGGACATGCTTTTAAAGGTGTCTGATTTCTATGACCAGGAAGTGGAAGGCGCGGTAAAAGCACTGACTTCGCTTATCGAACCGTGTCTTATAGTAGTTATGGGCGGAATCGTCGGCTTTATAGCTGTTTCGATAATGGCCCCGATATTCAAACTGGTCAGCTCTATCGGATAGGCTCAATCATACATCCTGCCGATAACTGACAACTATGGATTTTCGGCTGCTTAATAATTGACAGCCGAAAATCTTGCAGGAGAGTCTCAGGTGACACCTGAAACTTATTAAAAATCAACTGAGGAGTAATGTTGGTGCGCGGAGGTCGCACTCCGCGCACCGATATTATGCTGGCAAATATGATGATGCAGTCCACAAACATTCGAAATACACATAAACTCACTGAAGATGGAGTACAGAGTCTTCTGACGAAATATATGGCGTCTCGTAACATCGCCATACGTGACCAGATCGTGCTTCAGTACAGCAACCTGGTGGAAAGCGTAGCCCGGCGATTCGTCTGCGCTTGCGAACCGGTAGAAGATCTGGTACAGGAAGGCTACATCGGCTTGATTACGTCGGTGGACCTGTATGATCCTTCTAAAGGCGTAAAGTTCTCCACCTATGCAACGCACTTTATTATAGGCCAGATAAAGCACTACCTCCGCGATAAGGGTAAGATCATCAAAGAACCTGCATGGCTCCAGGAACTTAACCAGAGAGTGAGCAGAGTCATCGATTCACTGACGCAGAAGAACGGCCGTCCACCTACCGAGCAGGAGGTAGGCGAGATCATGGATTTACCCGAAGACACCGTAGCGGAACTACTGACGACACGGGAAGTATTCAAGGTTTCTTCGCTCGACGCGGGAACCGACAGAGATGACGGTTCGGGTTATCCGGTGGATACGGACAAGATCAAAGATCAGAAGTATACCACCTTCCAATTGCCGATAGAAGATAAAATCGTACTTGAGACTGCTATGGACAGGTTGAAGTCCATAGAACAAAAAGTCATCTACGAATTCTATTATCTGGACCACAACCAGACTGAGATAGCGCGAAAACTCAATATTTCATGCAATTATGTCTCTCATATCCTGAGAAACAGCACAAAGAAGCTGAAAAAGATCCTGATGACGGATGAGATCAGGGATGCGCAGATACAGGTAACGCAGCTATCCAGGCGGCTGCAGGACCAGAACAGGGTGCTGGAGCAGTATACAGTCGTAGACACCCTGACCGGTGTCTATAACCGTAAATACCTCATGGAACGGCTCGACGAGGAAATAAACCGTGCATGCCGGTATAATCATCCGGTCGGGTTCGTACTCGTGCGAATAGAACTGCCCGAAACTGTAGGCCGGCTGACAAAACTGATCAGGACCGACGATATCCTGACACAGGCAGCGCAGAAAATTCGAGCGTCCGTGCGAAAAGGAGATGTAGTAGCCAGGTTCGACGATCAGATATTTGCAATAATATTACCTCATGCCGGAGTCCAAGCTGCCAATGTCGCCGAACGTGTTCGGAAATCACTTATAAAAGATACACTGCAGTCTGCCGAAAGCAAAGAATCCATCCACGCTGAAGTCGATACATCATGGGCTTCATATCCGACCCAGGCTACAAACGCGGATGATCTTGTCAAAGCTGTAGCCACCGGGCTGGGTATTTCCGAGACCGAGTCTGGACTCATTCAAGCAGCATAAAAACAACCTGCAGGGTTTTGGCTGAAAACGATATTTCCTATTCGTTACATCAACTGCCAAAACTCTGCAGGTTTATCTTACTTCCGTTAATCCGTCACCGGAATCATTGTGATAGTGCCGTTTTTTCGATATTGGAGAATCGCGCCGGGAAATTTGGACTTCATCTTCCCGCTCACCTTGTGATGTTTGCAACTGAGCATAATAAACTCCGCTGGCGACTTCGAATCGGGCTTTATATAGATGTACGAGACCGAATCCTCCGCTGATTTATCCGCTGGACAGCGAAGTGCCGACGCCGGCAGGTAATCAGGCACAAGTTCTTTCAGATCATCCGGGTAAGTGTCCTGCTTTACATAATACCGTTCCAGCGCGTCTCCGACCTTTTTTATATTATCCGTACACCCGGCAAGGTTTTTCGCATAAGGAGTCTTATAGAATGAGGCCAACACAACAGACAGAAATATTATTACGATGACAACAAATACCGAACACCCCATGAGCGCCGGATGCAATCTTTTCGGTTTACGGACGGTATAAATCTGCTTATTATCGTTTTCCAAATGTCTATCCTCGCCATTGATAATATCCTAGCTTGGAATGAAAGTCAACGAGTCATCTGTCAGCTTTTGAACCGCGGAGACACAGAATAAGGGGAAACGCGGAATGTGGAGACTTAAAGCATCTATGATAGCACGGGGGATATATGATCCCCTGCACATTAGAATAATACCGGGCTGCGTGCATTTTATGTCCGCTGGCTGCCCATGAAACAAAGGACGGGGCTTGGAACCCCGTCCTATCATGATTAGCTTACAACTCTCTTCCTGCGGCGAATGCCTTCAGGTTTACGTCTTTGTGTTTTGCCGGGACGAGTTCGACGAGCGCCTGCTCCCAGACCGACTGTTCAATATCCATCAGCTTGGAAAGCGCACCGACCATGATTATGTTCACGGTCCTGATGTTCCCGATCTCGCGGGCGATCTTGAGCGCGTCTATGACTTTGTAGTTATTATACGCGCGCTCGATTCTGTCTTCGATATCATCGATCCACGGCTGCTGGCCGCTTGAGACGGTCACGGGGATGATCGCTTGACGGTTGATGAGCGCAACTCCGTTGGGTGCAACGGTATCCGCGTATCTAAGCGACTCGACAAGCTCGAAACTCATCAGAAAATCGGTCTCGCCGGCCGGAATGATCGGTGAATATACCTTCTCACCGATCCTGACCTCACTCACGACGCTTCCGCCGCGCTGGGCCATACCGTGGACCTCGCTCTTTTTGACATCCTTGCCGGAAAGCATCCCCGCGCGAGAAATAACTTCGCTCGCAAGGAGAGTCCCCTGCCCGCCCACGCCTACAAGCGATATGTTTATCGTTTTACTCATCGAGCTGCCTCCTCAAGGATATTCTCTTTGATCGCGTCGTATTTACATACCTGCTCGCACATTCCACAACCTGCGCAGAGCACCGGGTTGACCCTCACTTTCCTGAGATTGGGCTTCGCCGGATCGGCATCTCCGAGTTCGAGCGCGGGGCATCCGAGCTTGAGACATGCTCTGCAGCCACGGCACGCATCGGTATCGACCACAAACTGTCTGGTGACTTTCAACTTATAGCCCAGGACGCAAGGCCGTTTCGCTACGACAACGGACGGCTCAGGAGAATCCATCTCTTCTTTCAGCACCTGCTCGACCTCTTGCAGGTTGTAGCAATCGACCTCCCGCACGCGCTTTACGCCGACGCCTTTTGCGACCTGCTCTATCGTAACAGCAGTAGTCGGCTCGCCCATAAGCGTCTTGCCGGTCCCAGGGTTGTCCTGGTGCCCGGTCATAGCCGTAATGCGGTTATCGAGAACTACGATTGTGCTGGTTCCCTTGTTGTAGACTACGTTCATGAGTCCGGTCATCCCGGAGTGGAAGAACGTCGAGTCGCCGAGGACCGCCGCTTTCCTGTTGTTGAGTCCAGCCTTTTCGAGCCCATGCGCGTTACCGATGCTTGCGCCCATGCAGACGGTAGTGTCAATAGCATCGAGCGGCTTGAACGCGCCCAGGGTATAGCATCCGATGTCACTCGTGACAGTGGCATTCAACCTGTTCAGGGCATAGAAGACCCCTCTGTGCCCGCATCCTGCGCAGAGCACAGGCGGTCTTGAGGGAAGCCCCTCGCCCACCCCCTTGCTTGGAATGACCGGCTTGGCTTCTTTATAAATCTCAGCTCGAAGTTCTCTCAAGCGCTGAGGATTCAGTTCGTAAATGTGAAGCTGTGTCTCGTGGTCTTCGACCTTGATGCCCATAGCCCGAATCTGTTCCTCAAGGAACGGGTCAAGCTCTTCCACGACATAAAGCTGCTTTACGCTACCAGCGAATTCGGCGATCATCTTCACAGGCAGAGGGTTAGTGAATCCAAGCTTCAGGATACTCGCCTCCGGAAAGACTTCTTTTACATATTGGTATGAAATCCCCGATGTGACGATACCGATCTCGCTGTCGCCCTTTTCGATCCTGTTGAACCGGCAGGTCTCGGAGTATTCGCGCAGCTTTTTCGTCCGCTCTTCTACCTTGACCCTCATCAATCTGGCATATAGCGGAACGGGAAGCGTTTTAGAAATATCTTTTGTATATGTCCGCCCGTTTGACGGGAGCGGAGTGAAATCTCCGAGATCGACAACGCTCGAAGCGTGTGAGGTCCGGGTCGTCATCCTGATAATCGCCGGAGCATCGTATTTTTCCGACACATCGAATGCCTCGATGGTCATATCATAGGCTTCCTGGCTGTCGGACGGCTCGAAAAGCGGCGCTTTAGCGAACCTGGCAAGCACTCGGTTGTCCTGCTCGTTCTGAGAACTGTGCATGCCGGGATCATCAGCCGTCACAACGACCAATCCACCATTAGCACCGATAAACGTTGCGGTCATAAGCGGGTCGGCGGCTACATTCAAGCCGACATGCTTCATTGCGGTGAGAGATCTCTTCCCTGCGAACGAAGATCCGATCACGACTTCCATCGCTACCTTTTCATTGACGGACCACTCGCAGTAGATACTGTCTTTGAACTTTGCAACATTCTCCAGTATTTCCGTGCTGGGAGTCCCAGGATAAGCAGCCGCTACATTGCAACCGGCCTTGTAAGCTCCATGCGCAATGGCTTCGTTGCCCGAAAGGAACTTTTTGTTTTTTGCCATAATTTTGAAATCCTTAAAGTAGTCTGATCGTGGATGTATAAAAACGCGCCCGCTTAACCACTCGAGCGGCCGCTGCGACTCTGCATCCGGCAATTCATTTATAACACTTTCGCACGCCTGAACGCAAGAGCTGCCCCATCAACCTTAAATTAAGATTACGAACCGAATCTTTGCAGGAAATAACAGGCTGAAGTATAATTAATAATAGTAGGTTTTGGCTAATCATCTAAAGATCAAACAAGTCTTTATTACCAGCCCAAAATCCTCCCGGACTTTCAGGTGAGCACAAGACAAGCACATGCCATCATGTTGACTCATCACATGGAAATCCCAGTTATTAATTTAATGAGGTTACAATTGGACGGATCCCTCCAAAATCAAAAGTCATCCAAGAAGAGTGTAAAGAGTACAAAGCAGGCGCAGCCGAAAGAAAGGCGAGCGTTTCTTACCCCCCGGGTAGTCATCCTGGCGATCTTACTCATAATAGTAAACGATTACTGGCTTACCCAGATGGAAGTTGTAAGGTACATCTTCCCGACCTACGCTGCGCCCTTCTGGAACGCTATTATCACGCTTTTTGTGCTTATTCTCCTGAATATGCCGGTCCGACGCATATTCCCCAGAATAGCCCTTGCCCGGACGGAACTCCTTGCAATTTACGTGATGGTATCCATAGGTTCGGCTGTCTGTTCTCACAACATGATGCAGATCCTGGTGTCCATGATGGGCTATCCGACGTGGTTCGCTACACCTGAGAACAACTGGCACGAACTTTTCGGAAAGGACCTGCCGTCATGGCTCTTCGTATCGGACCGAAACTCGCTTACGAACCTTTATATGGGTGGATCGTCGCTCTATTTGCCGCAAAACTGGCGTCCTTGGGCCTTGCCTGCGGCAGCATGGTCCGGGTTCTGCTTTGCACTCCTCTTCACGATGCTTTGCATAAACAGCATCTTCAGAAAACACTGGATCGAGTCCGAAAAACTGACCTTCCCGATCGTCCAACTGCCTCTCGAGATGGTGAATGGAGGCGAGACCGGGTTCTGGCGCAATCCTTATATGCGAGCCGGCTTTGCTATTGCTGCAGGCATAACCTTCCTGAACGGACTGAATTGCCTGTTTCCCTCCATCCCTGCACTGCCGATCAAAAGGGTCGATATGTCGCAGTATTTTACCACCCCGCCATGGAATGGGATCGGACAGTTCAACAGAGCGTTTTATATGTTTGCGATAGGCCTCGCGTTTCTGATGCCGCTCGATCTGTCGTTCTCATGCTGGTTCTTCTTCCTTTTGCACAAGATCGAACTGGTAGTGTCCACCGCTGCGGGTTGGAACCAGGTAAGCATCGCGGGAGGAGGGTTCGACAACACATATCCCTGCACAAGCAGCCAGGCATTCGGCGCATATATGGCCGTATGTGTGCTTACGCTGTGGTCGGGCAGACACTATCTGAAAAACGTATGGCAGACTGCGTTCACGAAGACCAAAGTGATCGATGAATCGAATGAACCTGTTAAATATCGCACGGCGATACTGGGTGCGGTCGCTGGTTTCCTGACCATATCGTTGTTCGCCTATTTCATAGGCTTCTCCCCTATTGTCATAATTGTCTTCTTCTTAGTCTATTTTGCACTCGCTATAACAGTCACCAGAATACGAGCGCAGTTAGGTTTCCCTGTCCACGATATGCACGTAATGGGACCTCAGAACCTTATGCTTACGGCTGTCCCGAGCGAGTCACTCGGCCCGAACAACCTTATGGGATTTATGTCGTTCTTCTGGTTCAACAGGACATACGCAAGCCACCCGATGCCCCATCAGCTCGAGGGGTTCAAGATGGGTGAGCGTATGAAATCCTCAGCAAAAGAGATGTTCTATGTGTGTGTAATAGCATCCGCTGTCGCAATGCCCATCGGATTCTGGATGATATTGCACAATTACTTCCATTACGGAGCAGGCACAGCAAAAGTGCAGAACTGGGCAACTGGGCTTGGGCAGGAAGCTGTCCAGAACCTGACGAAATGGCTGTCCAACCCGACTCCTACCAACACAACATCACTGGAGTTCGTCGGTATCGGGTTCGGATTTGCCTGGTTCCTCAACTGGATGAGGATGAAGTTTATCTGGTTCCCGTTCTATCCTCTGGCTTACGCAGTTGCAAACAGCTGGGGAATGTCGCAACTGTGGCTGCCGGTCCTAATCGGAAGCACGATAAAGTTCCTGTTGATGAAGTTCGGAGGCCGCAGCGCTTACCAGCGGTTCGTTCCGTTCTTCCTCGGGCTCATTCTGGGGGAAATGGTAACCGGCGGATTCTGGACACTGTACGGAATATTCGGCGGGTTCAGGGCATACGAGTTCTGGCCGTAGAACCGAAAACACGTCACCCTTTATGCTTCGGGACCGCAGCATAGAAATGTCGATAGAAAAGCGACCTTAAGGCATTCTGAATCGCGAAATGCGCGAAGAAGCGCAAAAGACACGAAACTCGACACCTACGGCGTCGGCTTCGGCAGCTATCGCGCCTTCTTTGAAAGCGCTGTCGCGGCAGCATCATCTATAGATTTTCGGCTATGGCCGAAAATCCTCCGGAGGGTTTCAGTTGCTATTCACAACTGAAACTTTAGATGATGCGAGAGCAAGCGGTCCGAAGCAAAGTAAAAAGGGATTTATGGAGACTTGAGAGTCTTATTGTAGATGCTTTAGGTCTCCACCATTCGCGAAATCCGCTAAATCCGCGTAATTCGCGTTTCAAAATGACGGATAGTGGATGCCGATACTCTTATGCTTCTGAGCCACGACGCTATTCCACAGCCAATGGTATAGCTGCCCAGCAATAAAGCAATAATGATTAAGATCGACCGCATGGTGGATAACATATGCTATACGATACTCCCTATAGTATTGGAGGCGACATGGCGAATGGTGTAGATTCCGATATTATGAACAGGTTAAAACGTGCAGAAGGCCAGATTCGCGGGCTGCAACGCCTGTTGGAAGAAAACAAAGACTGTACGGAATTAGTACAACAGCTTGCTGCCGCTCGAAAAGCTCTAGACAAAGTGGGGTTCCTTATCCTCACAAACCAGATGCAGGAATGCATGGAAAAGAAGAAGCACAACGGCGATCATGACAGCGAAAAGGGTATGGAAGAAGCCATGAAGCTGTTCCTAACGCTGGCGTAGTTCGATGTAAACCGACGCGAAATGCTGCATCGCCCGCGTTTTCTCTTCTTCGCCCCAGGGTAATATGACTCCAACCCAAAGTTAAGGGAGTGAAGCCAAATTGAAAGTCAGTGTTGAGTACTTCACCGATCCTATCTGTGCCTGGAGTTACGTGTCGGAGCCGACCGTTCAGTCACTTCTCAGCGAACATCGGGACAATGTGGACTTCCGATTCCGATCGCTGCCGATCCTGGACAAGATCACCGGCCAACCAAAAAAAGGAGAAAAATACCGCACTCCCCAGGAGATGCAGCAGGAGTGGACGGAAATCTCTCTAAAAACAGGCGTAAAGATTGATCCGTCACTCTGGCAGGAGAACCCTCCACACTCAAGTTGGCCTGCTAATCGAGCGATGAAAGCGGCGCTCAGGCAGGGGCTGGATAAAGGTAACAAATTCATCCATATCCTGCGTGAAACGGTACTTGTCGATCGCAAAAACCCATCCGATTTGGATGTTCTCAAGAGCATTGCAGCCAAAGCAGCACTCGATGTGGACCAGTTCTATGTAGATATGACCGAAAACGCGCAACAGCTTGAGAAAGAAGTCGCGGATGACGCTATCGAGGCCAATGAGAGATGTATCTACATTACCCCTACCCTGGCCATACAAAATGACGACGGGGATAAAGTAATCATCTCCGGGACGCTTGATTACCAGGTCGTGAACCATGCAATCCGTTCGCTCCTGGGCCAGCGGGTTATCGGCACACCCGAATCAGTAATCGCACCATCTATGTAGGACAAAATCAGTGGGATAAATAGCGTGAGCGGGTTGTCATCCTGAGCCGTAGGCGAAGGATCTCAATCTCCCGGCAATTGATGAATGAGTAATGAATATCGTTTCACCCAAAACTCTTTAGGAGAATGAGACAAGAAAATCTTTGACCTCACCGAAGAGATAGTTGTAAGCTGATTCCATCTTTCGCTCAACATTGGAAAGGCCCGTAAACGGTTCCGGGTGCTGCACATCCAGTTCCACATAAATCTGCGAGAGGTCGTTGAAGAACGGCTCGATCTTTATCTCATGTATGCCTTCGTGATGGAGGACCAGCCTTATACCGGCCCCCTGCCTGCCCGGACCGAGTATTTCCAGCTTATCGGACATATTCGGGAGCATTTTGTCCTCAATATACTGCGCCGCACGCGGGGCTTCGTTCATCGGCACGAATGCCGTCAGCTTGATACCAAGAGTCATAAACTGCGGAATGTTCAAGTGGCTCTGAATTATCTCCAGCATATCCATACACTTCTCCATTGTCGCCTGGAAGTGCATTACAGATTCATTTATCTGTATCCGGCTCTGCTGGATGAAGCAGTCATTGTCAGGATTGGCCATTCTAGCACCATCAGGCAGGTGTTGAAGTGACTGATAAGGATAACGCTCGGTAATATTCGCGTAAATGTGGTTAACCTCCGCAGGATGCAGTCCCCGAGGGGAATAGAGCAGTCCTACAGTCGATCTGCGAAGCGTCAGAAGTTCCGGATTCATGAACAGTCTCCCATAAAGAGGGCATTATTGCGGCTCAATTCTACCACGGGAGCATAAGCGGGTCAAGGAAAACCCGGAATCCCGAATAATGGTGGTTTTGATATTCAACACGATGGTGCGGAATGCTCCCAAAGTTACATCTTTATATTCAGCTCTGTTCCGTCTGTCGCGCACCTTCCTTTGGGAGTTACAGCGAGGATTTTTGTTGAATATCCCGCCCGCTCGACCGCGAGAGTGCCATCGGTGTAGCAATATGTGTTTTCACCGGTATCTGTGGGCATATTTCCCAGGTAAACGAACTTCAGCCCTTCTTCCCGGCCTATTCTGACCGCGCGATGAAGCGTTTCAGGCGGTGTGGAAGGCACATCCTGCAGTTTTGCGTAAGGGAAGAACCGTGTGACGTGCCACGGGGTCAGATACCCCAAATTATCGGCTATCCAACGGGCAATCTGCCTCAGATTATCCTCGGAATCGTTCCATGTCGGAATGATGTTGGTCACGCACTCTACATGCATCCCCCATTTGTTCTTAGCGTGTTTCGCCATCTCAAGAATTCCGCTGACTGACGGAACCTTTATCAATTTCCGATAGAACTCATCTAGCATGCTCTTGATGTCTACACGGTATACATCGAGATACGGGCCGATAGTGTCGATATGCTCTTTTGTAGCGTAACCGTTCGTGACATAGACAGTGTGGAGCCCGGCTGATTTTGCGAGCTTCGCGCAGTCCAGGGTGTAATTCAGCCATATACCCGGCTCATTATAGGTCCATGCTACGACTTCGCTTCCAGACTCCTGAGCCGCGCGGACAAAATCCTCCGGCATGAACCCGTACTGGCACATTCCACTCGGCTGAACGGCGTCCGCGAACGATATCTGCCAGTTCTGGCAGAAAAGACACCTGAAGTTGCAGCCAAGAGTACCGACAGAATAGCAGAGGCTGCCGGGTTTGTAGTGAAACACGGGCTTTTTCTCGATCGGGTCGGCAGAAGCGGAGGAAATGACCCCGTAGATGGTCGTGTAGAGCGTACCACCGACATTCACCTTGGTCATGCAGAAGCCAGACTTGCCCTCCGGGATGCTGCACCGCCGCTGGCAGATATTGCACCTCACCCGTCCGCCGTCCAGCTTCTCCTGGAGCAGCGCTTCGCGCGCGGCGCCTTCCTTGAGAAGCATCTGCCACTCAGCATCGTTTACGGCCAAAAGCTCGGATTCATTTACTATACTTTCCCTGGATGATCCCATGATTTTAACCTCTATCCTATCTGCTGCTACACGTACCACGAAACACGAAGCATATTTGCTACTACCCGTAACACAAAGCATATTTGCTACTACCCATATCACAAAATATTACAACTATGGTGGTCTTCTGCCGATAATGGATGATGATGAATAATTGGTTTCCCGGAGCAATATTTGTCGGATCAGGAATTCTCGCTATCTTCGTGGCGGGAATATACTCCGGCGCTCCAATAAATTTGATACTGGCGCTTACAGTCGGCGGCATTACCGCTGCGGCCCTTGTCACAGCCTGTCTGCGGCTGCGGGCATCGCGGCGATATCCTGGCCACGCTCCCGACAACACTCTACGAGACGGGCAAGGAGAAGTCCTTCATGCTGGTTACAGATAGCCTGCTTAACCGATTGGCAAAAGCAGCAGTTGAAACTACAATGTCGGATGTTGCAGTGGTGATGATAGCCGACCGGCAGGACAGTGTGCTCAGGCTTACGGGAGGTCACAATCTCAGCATCAGAGGGATGCTGGGGCTATCGGTCCCTATCAGCGAGGAAAACTTTTGCGGCGGTATCGTGATGACTGGCGAAAGCTCGCTGCAGCGTGATCTGACCAAGCTCGAAGCGCCTATCAGGTCACTTATGGAAGCCTGCGGAGCCTGCACAGCCCTCGGAGTGCCGATTATGGTCGGAGCTCAAGCATCCGGTGTAATGATACTCGGCAGTACCGCCAGAAAGTATTCAAACTCCATCCTTCCGATAGCTCAATCCCTCGCCGATCTTGCCGCAGTCTCTTATGAGCGCGACAGACTCATTGCGGACCTGACACAGGAAGCCCATGAACTCAAGTGGCTTTCAAGGATTACGGACAAAATCCGGCTGGAGGAAAGCCGGGACAAAGTCATCGCCTCAGTGCTCGAAGCAGGAAGCGAGGTACTCACCTCCGATGGGATGGTCCTCTACCTGTTCAATGAAGACCAGTCCGCCGTCAGTTGTGCCGGGGCAGTCGGCATTCCCGTTTCATTCGTCGAGCCGAAATTCGAGAAACAGCGTGCGGCGCTCCTCGAAGCGATCGGGATGCAGAAGCCGCTTATAATCAACGATATAAAGACTCTGCCCGAAGACAATCCTTTCCGGAGGTTGATCCTCGATATAAATACCAGAAGCATCTTTGGAATGCAGTTGAGCCATAGAGGACGCCCTATCGGCATGCTGATGGCGCTTTTCAGACGGCCAGGCGCAGGCGAAGAACTGAGGCCGGAACTCTGCCGGATGCTTGCGCTGGATGCAGCCGTCGCGCTTAACTATTCTATGCTTCTGGAACAGTCCAGGTCGCTCATCGGTGAGCTAGAGGAAGTCAACAAGAAGTTGAAACAGCAGGCAATCCAGGATGGATTGACGGGACTTGCAAACCACAGGGCGTTTCATCAAAGAATCTCTGAAGCCGTCCATAGAGTCGGCCGCTACGGCGAGTCATTCTCGCTCGCAATGCTCGATGTGGACCATTTCAAAGCTTATAACGACGCATACGGCCACCAGGAAGGCGACCTGGCGCTGCAGCATATCGCTCGATTGATCCAGGCAGAACTGCGGGAGAGTGACCTGGCAGCCAGATACGGCGGAGAGGAGTTTACGATCATCCTGCCTCACACGCCTAAATCGTATGCTCGAATGGCGCTTGAGCGCATTAGAAAGTCGATAGACTCCTTCCAGTTTCCAAACGGTAAGCTGACGATCTCAGCCGGTGTCGCCGAATGCCCTACAGACGGGGTCACATCAAACGAGGTACTGGAAAAAGCTGACCGGGCGCTGTATCACTCCAAGCTGACAGGACGAAACAGGGTAAGCCTGTGGGCTGCCCCGAATGAGACCTCCAGCCGGGTAGAATCTGTGTCATCAGAATCCCGGGCTGTCAGTGTATTGATGGTGGATACGGACGAAGATGCCCGCCAGGCGATGGAAAAGGCTCTCTTGGAATGCGGTTATGATCTGCACAAGGCTTCATCTACACGTGAAGCCATAGAGCTCTTGAGAAGCCGCAAATTCGATATTATGCTGTCGGACACGTTGATACTGGGGACTGAAGGACTGAAAGTCCTTGGGCTTGCATCGAGTATCCATCCGATGATGCCTATCGTGCTGACTACCGCTCCTTCCATGGCAAACATCGCGCGGGAAGCGATGCAGCATGGCGTAACCGACTTACTCGTGGAGCCTTTCAACGAAAACGAACTTCCGGTGGTCATAGAACGAAACCTGGAGCGGAAGCGCATAGAGCGGCAGATGCTGCTCGAACGAAGTACAGGCATACTACTTCAAGCTATAGACGCGCTGGTCGCAGCCATCGACGCGAGAGATCGAAATACTGCGGGGCACACGACAAGGGTAACTCACATCTCGCTTGCAATAGCCGATGCCCTGGGGCTTCCATCCGAAGAACGGTACACGCTGGAACTCGCCGCGAGACTCCACGATATAGGCAAGCTGTCGCTCCCTGACAGTGCGATGAACAAGCCCGGAGCGCTTTCCGACTCGGAATGGAACGCTATGCAGCGTCACCCGTCCGTTGGGAGCCAGATTGTCGGTTCCATAGAGGAATTGTCCTACATCGCAACGATAGTACGGCATCATCATGAGCGACTGGACGGCAATGGTTATCCCGACGGCCTGCAGGGAGAGGCTATACCGTTCCTGTCAAGGATCATAACGGTAGCGGACGCCTTCGAGGCAATGACGAGCGACCGGTCGTTCAGGTCCAGGATGACTACAGATGAAGCCATCGCGGAACTTAGGCGATGCGTGGGCACGCACTATTCATCCGATATAGTAGAAGCGCTGGTCGAAAGCCTGAAAATGGGCTCCATCAGCGATGAGCAGCATATAGACAAAGCAGCATAATATTCCGATTGGTAGTGTTGTCTATTTGCAAAAGCCCTCTTTCTAAACAGGAAGAGGGCTTCAGTATTTAAGCTCAAATCAGGCTTTTTCAGCATATCGGGTTGGTTTTAAATTTCCTTCGCCTCCTCATATAGTCCGTTCGTATCCGGTTTGCTAAATCTATTCTGCCCCAAGTTTGCTAATATGATCAACCAGTCAATGCTATGTACACATAATGACAAAACCATCGCATTCGGCTAAGCTGTAAGCAGCAGATGCCACTTGTCAGATTTTGGATACATAGCTATTATGTCTTGAGTAACTCTGGTAGTAGTAAAATGAGGACTATCCAGTCTTTTATAAAACATCATGGCTATGTCTTTGCGGTTGCGTGTGTGGCAATCGTAACGGCAGCATTCATCCCCGGGCGAACTGAGTTTGCGAAAGGGCAATGGGCGCTCCTGTACCTGCTCATCGTAGGACTCGTAGCCGGGATGAGTGGGGTAAGGCCTGCTATCCTTGCCGCTGTGCTGTCATTTCTCTGTTGGAACTTCTTTTTCCTGCCTCCTTACGGCACATTTTGGGTCCATGATCCTAAGGATTGGCTCTCGCTCCTTGTTTTTCTGATAGTTGCGACGGTTATGGGCATGCAGACAGGGAGATTGCGTGACCGTGAGGCTGAAGCTCTTGCGAGAAGTCTCGAAATGGCTATGATGAACCAGTTCAGCGCACGTCTTGTGTCGGATGCTTCTATTTCGGATATTGCCGAACTTCTTATGAATGAAGTAATGCAGCTCACTGGGGCATGCTGTGGGGCTCTATTTCTGGCAGACCGGGAAAAGAAGCTCTATGAGATGATGTCCGTTGCGGGAGATGATCGTCAACTCGATCCGTCGGTAATGCGAATAGCCGAGTGGGCTTATGCGCAGTCGAAAGCGATCGGATTACCACGGATAGAAAGACGTTCTGATCCGGCTGCATCCGGCTGGCCGATATCGGTGGATCACACACAAGCTGGTGCTGAGAGTGGTCGGACTGATCTATTCATTCCGCTTCAGACTGCTGAAAGGCAGGAAGGCATCCTCTACATCGGACCTCGCCCAGATGGACGAGCCTATATCATAAGTGATGTCCGGCCATTGGTGGCTGCAGCCAATCAGACGGCGGCGTTTCTTGAGAGGAAACTGCTGCAATCGGCTGCTGTCCAGGCTGATGCTCTCAGGGAAGCTGATCGATTGAAATCCACTTTGGTGTCCTCCGTTTCACATGAGCTCAAAACGCCTATAGCTTCCATCACTGCGACGGTAAGCAATCTTGCCGCTGAAGACATCGAGTGGAATGCTGAGACGATCCAGCCGGAGTTGGCAAGCCTGCAGAACGATCTGGACCGGCTTACAGCAAGTATTAATGCACTTCTCGATCTTTCCCGTCTGGAATCTGCAGCCTGGGAGCCGAAGAAAGAGTGGTTTGAACTGACGGATGTGCTGTGGGCTGCGGTATCCAAAGTGCCGCAGAAGCAGAAGCCGAGGATTCATGTCTCATTGCCGGATTCTCTCCCCATGATCTGCGTGGACTTTACGCAGATGTCCAGAGCTGTTGAGAACCTGCTCACGAATGCGCTCACATACAGCCCTAAAGACAGTCCTGTTCTGATGAGTGCTTCAGTTGATGAGAACGCGATCAGAATATGGGTCGAGGACCAGGGTCCCGGAATCCCACCGGATGAGCGAGGGAAGATATTCGAAAAATTCTACCGGGGTGAGTCCTCATCACGCTATGCATCCGGCACCGGCCTTGGGCTTGCGGTAACTCGAGAAATAGTAGAGTTCCATGGCGGAAGGGTATGGGTAGAGGATGTCGTCCCCCACGGAGCGCGATTTGCAGTCTCTCTTCCGATCGAGGAGGCTCCTGAGTCATAATGAGCACACCGGAAAGAAATCCCAGAATACTTGTCATAGATGACGAAGAACAGATACGAAGAGCGCTGAAGTCGATACTTGCTGCCCGCAAATACGATGTCATCCTTGCTTCAAACGGAGATGAGGGCATCGATCTGGCAATCGATAACCAGCCTGATCTGATTATCCTTGATATGGCTATGCCGGGGCTTAAGGGGGTAGAAGTCTGCCGCGAGCTTCGCAACTGGTATGAAGGTCCGATCTTGATGCTGTCGGTAATAGGCAGTGATACGGAAAAAGCTGCCGCTCTCGACATAGGAGCGGACGATTATCTGACAAAACCATTCTCCACAACAGAGCTGCTTGCAAGGATTCGCGCTCTCCTCAGAAGATCAGCAGCCCACGTTACTCCCCCACCCGTCATCAATGTCGGGGATCTGGAGATAGACATAGCAAAACGCACGGTCAAGCGTTCCGGTGTGGAAATAGAACTCACCAGGATGGAGTTCGATATCCTCGCGTACCTCGCCCAGAATGCTGACCGGGTAATCACTTCCAGAATGATACTCGAAAAAGTCTGGGGACCGGAATACGGCGAAGATGCCCAAACACTTCGGGTCCATATAAGCCATCTCCGCAAGAAAATAGAGCCTCGACCTTCTTCACCACGCTACATCCTCACAGAAACCGGTGTCGGGTTCCGCTTCGCCGCGTCCTAAAGACACCAGGTATACAAAAACTTAACAAAGCCGCTTTCTCTGTTTATAACTTGTTAACGCCCCCATTGGTAAACTAATTACAGGTGAGCAAAGCATCGATTGGCTTGGCTCAGAGGTCATCCAATGGGTACATTATATGTATTGCTAACCCTAATGGTTATTACGGTGATCTTGAAGCTATATACATGGTATCAAATGCGCTATTGGTATAGCACAGAGAGTTTCGGGACTTTAGCAGCATGGCAGGGAAAAGAGTCTCTGGCTGTTGAGGGTAAAATGGAGCAAAAAGATGATTGATATTGCCTATATAGTGACTATACTGGTGTTTTTCTGGATGAGCCTGCTCTACGTAATGGCAGCCGAGAGGTTATAGGAAGAGTGTATGAGTATTGATTACATTATAGTCGGAGTAATCTCGGCGGGACTGCTGGTCTATCTGCTTTTCTGTCTTCTGCAGCCGGAAAGGCTTTAGCGTGTGATGCTTGAGATGATATGGATTGGAATAGCACAAATATTGGTGTTTACGGCCATCCTTTTGGCGCTTACAAAACCCATGGGCACGTACATAGCCCGTGTGTTCAAACGCGAAAAGACACTGCTTGACCCCGTGCTAAGGCCCATTGAGAACAGAATTTACAGAGTGTGCGGAATCGATCCGGGAAGTGAGATGAAATGGACAACTTATGTATCCACGATGCTGATTTTCAGCATGATGAGTGTCCTGATTCTATATCTCATACTGCGACTCCAGAGTTTCCACCCTTGGAATGCGGCTCATGCTCCGTCAATGAGCCCTTTTCTTGCTTTCAACACAGCCGTAAGTTTTACAACCAATACCAACTGGCAGGCATACAGTGGAGAAAACGCCGCGACTTACTTCACGCAGATGATCGGGCTCACCTGGCAAAACTTTGTCTCTGCTGGCGTTGGTCTGGCCATCGCGATAGCCTTCATCCGAGCGCTCACGAGAGAATCCATGCATGAAATCGGCAACTTCTGGGTCGATCTTATTAGGGGATGTCTCTGGGTGCTGCTGCCGCTGTCGGTAGTGTTTGCATTTATCCTTATGTCGCAGGGTGTTATCCAGAACCTGTCTTCTTATGTACACGCCATGACATTGGAAGGCACCAGACAGAATATTCCTCAGGGTCCTGTAGCTTCCCAGGAGGCTATCAAGCTGCTCGGCGCGAACGGCGGCGGATTTTTCGGCGCCAACTCCGCGCATCCTTATGAAAACCCCACACCGCTTACAAACTTCCTGCAGGTTTTGGCACTTTTGATCATTCCTGCAGGGCTGACTTATACTTTTGGGCGGTTTGCGGAAAACCAGAGGCAGGGATGGGCACTCTTTTCAGCTATGCTGGTTCTTTTTATAGCCGGCGTAAGCGGCATCTATTGGGCGGAGCAGAGCGGAAACCCGATAATATCTCGCATCGGGATGAACCAGGCTCTCGGCAATATGGAAGGTAAAGAAGTGCGCTTCGGCATTTCCGGCTCGGCTCTATTCGCCACGGCGACTACGGACGTTTCCTGCGGAGCAGTCAACTCGATGTTTGACAGCTACACCCCCCTCGGCGGCGGAATCGCCATGCTCAATATCGCTCTTGGCGAGATCATATTCGGCGGAGTCGGCTCAGGCTTGCTTGGAATGCTTGTGTTTGCGATACTTGCTGTTTTTATCGCCGGACTCATGGTAGGACGGACCCCGGAATATCTCGGAAAGAAGATCGAGGGTAAAGAAATGAAGATGGCAATTCTGGCTATCCTAGTGCTCGCAGCAAGCATCCTGGGGTTCAGTGCCGCAGCATCTGTCACGCATTCAGGCCTTATCGGACGGCTCAATATGGGGCCGCATGGCCTTACGGAGATACTCTACGCCGCGACTTCCGCTGCAGGCAACAACGGAAGCGCATTTGCCGGCTTGAACGTCAATACTCCCTTCTATAACACAGTCCTGGGGCTCGCGATGCTGATCGGCAGGTTCCTGTTCGTAGTGCCGGTTATGGCAATCGCTGGCTCACTTGTGAAGAAGAAACGGGTGCCCCAATCGAGCGGGACATTCCCTACAACAGGTGGATTATTTGTTGGTCTACTGATAGGTGTGATACTCATTGTTGGAGCGCTCACATTCTTTCCCGCTCTTGCACTCGGGCCAGTTGTCGAGCACCTGGTGATGCACGCTGGGAAGCTGTTTTAAGGAGAATAAGAAGTGTTGGAACGCAGTCCGGTAGATAGCACCAATGAAGATGGTGCGAAGGTCGTTATGCCGACTCATGAGGTGTCGAAAGGCAGACACCGACGAAGAGCGACAGTCGCACAGCTCATTCCTCAAGCCTCCATCGATGCCTTAAAGAAGCTCGACCCGAGAAAGATGATACACAACCCGGTCATGTTCGTAGTCGAGATCGGCAGCATCATCAGCACCTATTACGCAGTCGCAGAAGCAGTGGGTGGAGGTCCCAATGTGGCATTTCTTACGGCAATTGCCGGATGGTTGTGGTTCACTGTGATCTTTGCCAACTTTGCTGAGGCAATGGCGGAAGGCAGAGGAAAGGCACAGGCCGATACACTCCGCAAGATGAAGACAGAGACGACTGCGAATCTCCTTTTAGATGGTGAAGTGCGGCAGATACCGGCAACACAGCTAAAGCGCGGAGATATAGTGGTAGTCTCGTCCGGTGAAATCATACCTGGCGACGGTGAAGTCGTGGAAGGTATCGCCTCGGTGGATGAGTCCGCAATCACCGGAGAATCAGCGCCGGTAATCCGGGAAAGCGGCGGCGACCGGAGCGCAGTAACCGGCGGTACAAGAGTCCTTTCTGACCAGATAAAGGTAAAAGTCATGTCCGAGCCTGGGCAGAGCTTCCTTGACAAGATGATCTCATTAGTCGAAGGTGCAGCCCGTCAGAAAACGCCGAATGAGATCGCGCTGGACATCCTGCTTGCTGGGTTGACAATCATTTTCATGCTGGTTGCAGTCACACTTGAATGTTATGCAATCTATTCCGGCGGCGCAGTTCCGATATCGGTACTAATTGCGCTGTTGGTATGCCTTATACCGACGACCATCGGCGGCCTGCTTTCAGCCATCGGGATTGCGGGAATGGACCGCCTCGTGCAACACAATGTGCTCGCAATGTCCGGACGAGCCGTGGAAGCAGCCGGGGATGTAAATACTCTTCTTCTCGATAAGACAGGCACCATAACGCTCGGAAACCGGCAGGCAGCAGAGTTTATTCCGGTGAACGGCTATTCGGAAAGAGATGTTGCCGACATTGCGCAGCTTGCATCCTTTAGTGATGAAACCCCTGAGGGCAGGTCGATAGTCGTGCTTGCTAAAAAGTTCGGTTTCAGGGACAGACATATTCCGCCGGATGCAGAGTTTGTAGAGTTTACTGCACAAACCAGGATGAGCGGGATCGATTTGGACGGCTACTGCATAAGGAAGGGTGCAGCAGATGCCGTCACGTCATGGGCGGAACAGCAGGGAGGTTCCATACCGGAGCAACTGAGACCTATAGTCGAATCTGTCGCTAATTCAGGCGGCACACCGCTGGTTGTAGCTAAAGACAATAACGTCGTAGGGGTTATCCACCTTAAAGATATTTTGAAAGGCGGCATCAAGGAGCGCTTCGACCAGCTCAGGGCTATGGGAATACGCACGGTCATGATTACCGGGGATAATCCACTTACCGCGGCTGCTATTTCAAAAGAAGCCGGAGTTGATGATTTCCTGGCACAGGCTACACCAGAAAACAAGATGGAGCTTATCAAAAAAGAGCAATCTCAGGGTAAGCTCGTTGCAATGACCGGCGACGGCACAAACGATGCTCCAGCGCTCGCTCAAGCTGACGTGGGTGTTGCAATGAACACAGGAACCATGGCGGCAAAGGAAGCCGGAAACATGGTGGACCTCGACTCCAACCCGACAAAGCTCATAGAAATCGTCGAGATAGGAAAACAGCTTCTCATGACGCGCGGAGCGCTCACGACATTCAGCATTGCGAATGATGTAGCGAAATATTTCGCTATTATCCCGGCGATTTTTACGTCGACTTACCCTGTGCTGGATAAGTTGAATATTATGCGGCTCCACTCGCCGCACAGCGCGATCCTGTCGGCAATCATCTTTAACGCGCTGATAATAGTCGCGCTTATCCCTCTTGCTCTTCGCGGAGTGAAATATCGCCCGCTTGGGGCAGCGATACTCTTGCAGCGCAACCTGCTGATCTATG
This sequence comes from Armatimonadota bacterium, assembly GCA_039680575.1. Taxonomy (GTDB): domain Bacteria; phylum Armatimonadota; class UBA5829; order UBA5829; family DTLH01; genus JBDKSP01. Next base: position 34,538 of record JBDKSP010000024.1, on the reverse strand, counting down.
GTGTAGGCGGGATTATTGTTCCTTTCGTGGGTTTGAAGCTGATTGATATGGCGCTCGTTGCGCTCGGTCTCGCGGGTTAGGGAGTTAAGATGGGAAGACATATATCTATTGCAGTTCGGTTGGCGTTTGTTACAATGCTGGTATTCGGAGTGACCTACCCGTTATTAATGACCGGCATAGCGCAGTTGGTCTTTCCACGGCAGGCAAACGGCAGTTTGGTTAAGAAAGATGGCCAGGTAATCGGCTCGGAATTGATCGGACAATCGTTTACCGGTCCTGATTACTTCCATTCACGCCCATCTGCGGCCGGCAAAGGTTATGATGCTATGCTGTCCGGCGGGTCGAACCTTGGACCAACCAATAGAACGCTTGCCGACACTGTGAGAGCCCGTTCTGATACCTCAATCAGAGAAAACCCGGGGCTCGCTAAAGGGAAAATACCTGCAGATATGGTGACCGCATCGGGCAGCGGACTGGACCCGGATATAAGCGTGGCTAATGCCTATGCCCAGGTTCCGAGAGTAGCAAAAGCACGGGGTTTGTCTGTTGATAACGTCAAAAAGATTGTGGACAGGAACACCACCAGGCGCACCTTCGGTTTTCTTGGTGAACCGAGAATAAACGTGCTCCGAATAAACAGAGTACTTGATGCAGCGAATGGAAATGCCAGATGAATGAGAAAAAAGGAAGGCTCAAAATATTCCTTGGAGCGGTAGCCGGCGTCGGAAAGACTTACAAGATGCTTTCCGAAGCTCGCAGGCGGCTCAGCCGGGGAGAAGATATTGTTATCGGACTAATCGAGACACACGGACGTCCCGCCACAGCCGAACTCATGGAAGGTTTCGAACAGATACCACTCAAGAAGATCGAGTATCGCGGCACTACTTTTTACGAACTCGATACGGCTGCCGTGATAGCCCGCCACCCGGAATGGGTCATGATAGACGAACTGGCCCATACGAATGTCCCCGGCACAGTGCATCCCAAACGGTGGCAAAGCATCAAAGAGATACAGAATGCCGGTATTCACGTCATCACTACACTGAATATCCAGCATGTTGAGAGCCTGAATGATGTGGTTTATGAGATCACCGGCGTGCGTGTCCGCGAAACCGTTCCTGATTGGGTTGTAGATACCGCTGATGAGATAGAACTTGTCGACCTCACTCCAGATGCGCTTATAAACCGTCTCAGGCGGGGCGACATTTATCACGAAGAGAAGATACCACAGGCTCTTGCTAATTTCTTCAGGAAAGGCAACATCGTTGCGCTGCGAGAACTTGCGCTCCAGAGAACAGCCGAAGAAGTGGACGAGCAGCTCCAAGAGTATAAGGAGGCAGGAGCCAAGTTGGCTCGTGAGCACATTCTTGTGTGCATTGCGCCGCGTCCAATGGCGTTGAGACTGGTCCGGCGTGGCTATCGGATAGCCAAACGTATGCAGGGAACATTCGATGTGGTATTTGTGAAGCCTTCGGGAGCCAGTATGACGAAACGAGAACAGGAACAGCTGCAGACTGCTTATAAGCTCGCTGAAAGCTTCGGAGGCAGAGTGGTTGAGTTGGAAGGCGACTCTGTCGCCAACGAAATAATCCATTACGCCAAACAATCTGGCACAACAGTCATTGTAATGGGGCAATCAGCCCGCAGCCGGACTCAGGAGATAATAAAAGGGTCGATAATCAACCGTATAATGAGGCAGACGAAAGACATCGACATAATCGTGGTTGCTGATTCCAAAGAAGAAGACATCAGGCCAATAAGCTGAATCCGAAACAGCAATCAGAACAAGATAAAAACACCTGGTATTTTTGTACCTTTCCTTTCATAGTGCCATAGAGCCCCAAAATGGGAAACACGTCGCCGTCTTGCGCTTATTGTAGGAGCACTGTCGGCCAGCCAGCTCAAAAGACTGGAAGCCAGTATACGAACATATACTCTCAAAGGGACTCACGCTGGTGCAGGCGTTGGTTTGCCTTGCCCGCAAGATAAGCTCGAACTGCCTGGTCGGTTTATACGCACAAGACAGAATTTAAAGCTGAGAAGCTCCTGGCGGGCTTGACATAAAGCATAGAATCTTCGGGACCACAGTTCGTCCTACCCAGTGGACCTACTGGGCCACAGGAGTAGTAGCCAGTAGACCTACTGGGCCACAGGAGTAGTAGCACGATTCTTCACTAATCATCTCTGAATCCTCAATCCTTTCCCCACCCTTGACGCAGGCAGCTTCTCGGGTTAAAATTGATTTACTGAAGTCACGCCGCGGGCTTAATAACCCGCGGCTTTTTTAGCGTAAAATGGCAGTTATTACGGTCTCCAACTTAAAAAAGTCCTTCGGGCCGAGAGAACTCTTCTCAGATGTATCATTTTTCATCAATGAGAAAGAGCGGGTTGCGCTCGTCGGTGATAATGGAACAGGTAAAACCACGCTCCTTAAAATCATCAGCAGTGAGAGTGATGCGGACTCTGGCAATGTGGGCAAAGAGCCGGGTATGACAGTCGGCTACCTGCCTCAGGAGGTCGACCTTCCGGGTACGTCGCCGCTGCAGATCGTAGTGATGGGCGTCACGCCGGAACTGCTCGACGCTGCCTCAGCGCTTGCCGATATAGAGTCCCGTCTTGCCCATACCACATCCGAGAAAGAATCTCAGGAACTCGGCAGCAAATACGCGGAGATCAGCCACAGGTTCGACACCCTGCATGGTTTCGACTATCAGATTAAGGCTAGAAACATACTCCTTGGTCTAGGTTTTACCGAATCAGACTTAGACAGACCTGTACACACATTGAGCGGCGGACAGAAGATGCGGGCGGCACTCGCAAAGCTCCTTCTTCTCTCCCCGAATGTGCTTCTTCTGGACGAGCCGACGAACCATCTGGACATTCAGGCATGTGAGTGGCTCCAATCGTTTATTAATGAGAAGTTTCCTGGGGCAGTGCTTGTTGTCAGCCACGACAGGTATTTTCTGGATAGAATTGTAAGCAAGGTCGTCGAAATCGAGTTTGGGACAACCGTTATGTATACCGGAAACTACTCCGCTTTCGCCGTGCAAAAAGCCGAGCGAATTGAAGAGCAGCGGAAATTGTATAAACTCCAGCAAAAAGAGGTTACGCGGATAGAATCAGCTATCCAGACGCTCTTCAGCAACCGCAAGTTCAGCCGAAGAGACAACAAGGTAAAGCAGCTTAACCGGATCGAGCGGATCAACAAGCCCGGCGAGCGTATGACTATCAAGGCCAACCTGACTCCTGCAGGACGAAGCGGGTTGGATGTCGTGCGCATTAAAAATCTCAGTAAAAACTATCCCAACAAGCCGCTTTTCAGCGAAATGGACCTCGTTGTCGAGCGAGGTCACAAAATCGGGATAGTCGGGCCGAATGGAAGCGGTAAAACTACTCTTCTCAAGATTTTAGCCGACCTGCTGCAGGCAGATGACGGCGTTGTAGAGTTCGGGCACAATGTCCAGCCGGTATACTTTGCCCAGGAGTTCGACCACCTGGTACCTGAGCGGACCGTAATAGAGGAACTTCTTGCGGACGCCGATCTGACCTCCGGGCAGGCTCGAGACCTCATGGCGCAGTTCCTGTTTATGGGCGACGATGCATTCAAGAAGGTAAATGTGCTTTCAGGCGGCGAAATGTGCAGGTTGGCGCTTGCAAAGACCCTTGCAACCCATCCGAACCTGCTGATCCTGGACGAGCCGACAAACCACCTGGATATACGCTCTCGTGAAGCGCTCGAAGGCGCTCTAAAGGCGTTCAACGGCACAGTGATAACGGCTTCGCATGACCGGTATCTTCTCGATGCCATCACAACGGACATAATCGAGATCAAAGACGGCTCATGGGGTAAGTATCTCGGCAATTATTCGGATTACAGGGAGAAGACTCAGCCGGTTGAGGAGCCTTCCCCCACCCCGGTTGCCGCCAAAAAGCCGGTTGCAGTGTCGAGACGTTCCGCCGATTCACCGCTCAGGGTAAAAGAGCGGCAGGCAAGGGAGCTTTCGAAACGGCGAAAAGAGCTCGAGCATGGCATAGAGCAGGTTGAAAAACGCATGAATGAGCTTACGGCGGCTCTTGCTGATGAAGAAAACTACCGGAACGGCACTGCAGGCGAGCTCACGAAAGAATACGACGGTCTTGCGTCAAAACTGGATGCTCTTTACTCTGAGTGGGAAACGGCATGCAGCCGGGTGGCTGAACTGGAAGCCGAAATCGCAAGCCAATTAAAGAGTTTTGACTGAAATGATATTTATTACTCGTTACATCAACTGCCAAAACTCAATAGAAGGGAGCAGAGAATGAAGAAGATCAAACCAGAAGAACTGAAGGACAATGTTTTTAAACTTATCGGATCAGACTGGATGCTCATCACAGCAGGTTCTGCTGAATCATACAATACTATGACAGCCAGTTGGGGTGGCTTCGGCGTCCTTTGGAGTAAAAATGTCTGTTTCTGTGTCATCCGCCCGACCAGATATACTCTCGAGTTCGTAGAGAAATCCGAGAACTTCACCCTCTCGTTCTTCGACGAGAAGTACAGGGATGCGCTTTCATTCTGCGGCGCGAATTCCGGCAGGGATGTAGATAAAGCGGCTGAAACCGGGCTTACGCCGGCAGCCGGGAGTATGCCGGGAACCACCAGCTTTGCCGAAGCGCGTCTTGTGATCGAGTGCAAGAAGCTCTACTTTCAGGACATAGACCCCGCAAACTTCCTTGACCCATCAATAGAGAAAAATTATCCCGTGAAGGATTACCACAGGATGTATATCGGTGAGATCATTGAGTGCAGGATAAGCGACTAATATTAGTTTGCTGCGGGAACGAACAATCCTACGGACACATAGCCAGTCACTGATAATGCTGTATCTGTTGGTTTTACGCTTACACCAAAAACTCTCCCGGAAGATTTTCGGCTATAGCTGAAAATCCATAGATTCGGAATTCAGAAAAGGAATGGACCCTGAATCAAGTTCAGGGTGACGTGTTAGTTGTTCAGGGTGATATCCTTCCATGATGACGTATTGGTTGTTCAGGTTGATGTACAATTTCTCATTAAGAGTGAACTCTTACCAATTTGCCGCTTCGCGGTTATCATGATAATATTGTTACGTTAATAATACTGAATTTTGTCTGTTCCTGAGGTTTTTCTTTGACACTCAACTCTCCTTCTTTCACCGTCCTCACCTGGGGCTGCCAGATGAACGAAGACGACTCTACCCAGATCGCAAGCCTGCTCATGCAGATGGGCTATCAACCGACGAGCGATCTGGCAAAGGCTGACATCATAATGCTGAACACCTGTTCAGTCCGGGCAAAACCGGAACAGAAGGCCAAGAGCAAGCTCGGCGAGCTTCGCGAGATCAAAAAGGAAAACCCAGACCTGATAATCGGAGTCTGCGGCTGCATGGCGCAGCGGCAGGCGGGTAAAATCCGGCAATCAGCGCCTTATGTGGACCTGATCGTCGGTACAGGACAGATAGAGCAAATACCGGAGATGATCTGTAATGTGATCCGTTCGCGGCAGCCTCTTTCGGCGCTGGAACTGCCGAGAGCCGCAGCGGATTCCCCCACTATTCCCAAAAGAACGCGAAGAGAAGGGACTATCGGGTTAAAGGCATTCATCCCAGTCACTTATGGCTGCGATAACTTCTGTGCATACTGCATCGTTCCGTATGTCCGAGGTAAAGAAAGAAGCCGTCCCTTAAGCGAGATCGTCGATGAAGTGCGGTTCCTCGCCGATTCCGGCTGCCGTGAAGTCACACTTCTCGGGCAAAATGTAAACAGCTATGCCGCACCGGGTAAACCCAGCGCGGATTTTGCCGACCTACTGGCCGCGATCAACGACGTTAACGGCATCGAACGCATCAGGTTTACCACCAGTCATCCGAAAGACCTGTCCGACAAGTTGATCCAAGCGATAGCTGATGTACCCAAAGTCTGCGAGCATATCCACCTGCCCATACAGGCCGGAGACAACGAAACGCTCCGCCGTATGAAACGCGGATATACCGTCGAGCACTACAAAGAACGGGTGGAAACACTCCGAAACGCCGTACCTGGGGCAGCGGTAACTACGGATATCCTCGTAGGCTTCCCTGGCGAGACTGAGGATGCGTTCAATAACACTCTTAAAACAATAGAAGAAATCAGGTTCGACAGCGCATTCATGTTCGCATTTAATGCAATCGACCGGACAGCGGCGGCAGCCTTCCCCGATCAGTTGTGTTACAAGGTCAAAAATGCCCGGCTGAACGAGGTTGTCCAGATGCAGAACAGAATAACACTCGAGATCAATAGCGAACAGGTTGGACAAGAATTCGAGGTAATGGTGGAGGGACAGAGCCACAAAAACCCAAACCGCTTAACCGGCCTCACCAGACAAAACAAAACCGTTAATTTCCTCCCGTCATCCGCCGCAGCCGGAGAAACCGTGATAGTGCGCGCAACAGAAGCTCATCTCTACGGATTCACCGGCGAAATTATGAATGACAGATGATTGTTTCCTCTTAAGGTCAAGCTGTTAAATTTTCCATCAATTTACCATTATTATGCTGGACATCAATACGGCTGACTGCTATAATGTTCGCATAGAGACCGTCTGTCTACACATTTGCTGACCGAGATGGTTGCAATTTGACAGGTCATTCACAAGATACCCTTACAGCATTACGCAGGCTTTTTCAGGCGTATTCTTAAAACCTGGGAAGATCTGCCGTAACAAAACACATCAGGGTACGATTCTTGAGGACTATATAATGAACGCACTGCCTACCGGCCCATATGAGGTTGCCGACTTAGCCGGGCTGCAGCAGTATTTTTTGGATGTAGAGCGACTAAATTTCGATATAGCATGTAACTCATGCCGCTCCATCCCACTCAAGGATATTACCGAAACCTTCGCGCTGCCTTACCGCAGATTCTCATCAGAAGCAAAATTACGCGGCTATAAGGCATGCGTATGCATCAATTCCATCATATCCTGCGGAGATGCAGTAGGAATAACCGAGGCACAGTATCACCTGGATAACAGCCCCGCCAGATTGAGCGATGAATGTTTCTACGCATCACTTGCATCGACAGCCTGGAGAGACTATTTAAAAGAACTGACCCGGTTGTTTGTCCAGGACTATGGCTATACGTGGATAATCTTTGAAGATCCGGCGCATTGCACAGACATCCCCGGCACGATGGACAGGTTCTATGAAAGATTCCTTCTCGATCATCCTGACGTGAATTATCCGAAAGAAAGATCGGAAACCCCGGAATATCTCAAGGTACAACAACTGAAATCCGAAGTCCTGCTCGATTTTTGCCGGGACCTTTCAAACCATGCAAAGAGTGTGGGAGCAGAACAAGTCAGCGTTATGCCAAGGATGTTTATCCCGGATGCGGGGATTGCACACGAAGGCACACTAAACACCTGCTGCGAAAGCGGACGAATCGCCGCGTTACCTGATCTGGACTTTCTGACAGTTCGGTTGAATCTGGATGATATATACGCGGGCAACATGCGTACCGGTGATGAAATGGAGCGTTCACCGCTCATCTGTTATGCGGAGATCTTGTCCCATTGTGTCGGAAAGCCGGTAATAGCTATGATCAGCACGTCGAAGGATTGTAAAGAAGATCCGGCTGCTTTGCAGATTCCTCAGGAATTTACGGATAAGGCACTGCTTGCTTCCGTCGCCGCCATACCTAACGGACTGATGGCAAAGTGGCCTGGTACGGCAATCGATAAATCTGATTTTCTCCCGCAGCTAAACCGCATGCTGTCGAGAACAGGCCTGCAGTTCACACCTGTAGCATTTGTTATCTCGGAAACCGGCCTACGGCACTCGGAGCCATATTCGTACGAAACAGCTTGGCAATTTTACTGGCAGATTGCACGCCATATTTTATATCATGAAAAGCAGCCGATGCTTACCTTGTGCGCGGAGGCACTGGAAGAGAATCTATCCATGAACCCACAGGTCAGGATTCTCCTGCTGGAAGAGCATTTTCCGCTCGCCAGATGGCAGATAGACTGTCTCGAACGGTGGTGGATGGATGTTCCCGGCAGATCTATTATCATGATTGGAAGCGGGACAGGGTTTTCAGCCGATCCCGATAAACCTGGGTTGCAACCGATTTCAGAATCTTTCCCCGGCTTACTGGAAAAGCTTGGCATAAAGCAGGAACCTCCATATACCATCAATATTGAAAATGGCAATAGGTTGCTGCTCAAACACCGCTGTTGCGATCATTCCACACTGCCGCCGGATGAAATCGAGCTGGATGGAGCATGCATAGCCAATATCCGAAGGGTTTTTGGTTCTCATAATAACGTGATGTACTCTGACTCCAATGACCGACCGGTTATCACGAAATGGTCTTCGGGGAATTCGCTGGGATTCTTCTGTGGGCTGGATTCGCGTTCTGCTGCACCGATAGCAGCATGGCTAATTCGGTACGCGTTACACGCACATAAAAAGCCCCTATCACCAGTAACATCTTCAGACGATAGCATGGTTCTATGGAACGGTACCAGGGACGGATATATCATTGCAGCTAATTGCACAGATGACCCCGCCGGTTTGACCATATGCCGGCCTCCGTATGCATACTGGGACATCATCGAACAACGACTGATAAGGGAATCGAAAGTGGAACTGAAGATGCCTCCGTCATCTATAGGAGCTTATAAATGGACCAGCAAGACAGCAAAACTATACGATGTCTTGCATGCAATCCATATAAAGTCCATAGCATCCGGTGCAGGACGAGCTGAGATTACACTCACAACGAGCCCGAAAACAGCTTTCGTAGTGCGTAATGAGCCACGTGAGATCCAGGTAGACGATTCAATCACACAATTCAAGGTCGAACACTGCAGTCCTTTCTGCATAGTCAAACCTGTCGGAGTCAAACCCGGAGACCATGTAATAACTCTCCGCTGGTAACGGTTCACACACCTCTGTGTTTCATACAGCGGTATATCAGTTCCCTGAGCTGCGTGCGCGTGAGCGCGTCCAAACTCTCAAACCCCGGGCCGGATTCGTCATATCTGATAGGAATATAGTAAGAGTCAAGGTTCTTCGATACACTCTCTATCTTCTGCCAGGCAGCTTCGGATAATTCGCTGTCACCATCGTAAAGCGCCTGATGATACTGCACCATCAGCGTCATCAAGGCCATTGTGTCGATCCCGTACAGCAACAGCCGGCGGTCTTCACCGAGGTGCTTTGCATATTTGTCGGCCTGTTCGAGTTTTCGGGCCTGAACTGGGTTTACGGCGACTTGCGTCGAGCTGGGAGTCCTTTTTGCTGCAGCGACTTGTTCGAGTGTGTAGCATCTGTCTATGATCTCCAGAGCTTCTTTGAGCAGATTGACCGACCCCATGCCTTTCGCTATTGCTTGCCTGGAGCTTCCCATATGATTGTCCACTTCGAGCTCTTTCTCGGGTTTTGCGCCGTCCCAGCTTCGAAGACTGGTCAGCACGCTTGACCCCCATGCCCGCCAACTGGCAGCAAGGACCCAGGCTTTTTCTATGTTCGAATAGGCACTACGCATATCATCCGCATACGGACCATACCAGTCAATAAAGTATTCATTCAGGAATGCGTCTACATCCGTGTCAGCGTCCCATATCAACTGAGCATACAAAGCCTGTGTGAGCGTCCTCATCGCCCAGTTGACCATAGGGATATGCATATATGTCATGCCGCGCACTCCCAGTGAGTGATAGACCTTAAGGTCCCGCGCCATGCACTCAGTAAAGAGGAGCGGCAGGTCCTCGAACCTCGATACATTATAGTATTCGCCCACCATCACAGGGATACTGCCGTCGCTCCTGCACCAGCCGGACAGTTCTTTGCCGTAGAGCGCATTTCGGTCACATTCATGGTCCAAAAGACCATGCTCATAGCATCTCTTGATCGGGTAGAATACGATGTAATCACCGAAATCGATCAGATTAGCTGGAACCGGCTTGCTTGGAGCTTCCAGGGTCGAAGTGCCTTCATAGCTGCACATAACCAGCGCGACTTTTCGGCCCAGTTCGCCTGCAGAGAGCGCATTATTGACCGATTCCCGCAGACGCGAAAGAATATGAAGCGTCTGGTCAGTGCCGTTCCCGATTTTCCTGCAATCTTCGCATGAGCAGGTGCTCCCCCAGGTGTCGGGACCCCACACATCTATCCTATCCGAGTTCTTCCACTGCGTTTTTAAGAGCTTAACGAGCTCTCTTCCGATAAACTCAGCCGAATCTTCTCTGGAAGCGCATATCTGGGTCGATAGAGCATTCCCTTTTTTGCGAATGCCGCTGGATGGAAGCCCGAACCAATCGCTGTGCTCCTCCCAGAGAGTCTTGCCTGACGGCATTTCCCTGTCCGGGTCTAAAATGGTCTCGAATATATGTCCGCCGGTCTTTGTGACCAGACCGAGCTTTTCACAGAATTTTGTTGTCGCGGGTCTGAACGCCGCGAGGTTCATTCGATTGCGAGCCATCCAGGTGTACAACTCGACAGAGTCCTTGGACATCCCCTCGAAGTCGAATCCCCTGCCGATATCCATCGACGGCGCATAATCGCGAACGCTATCGGGAAGAGTCAACGCATCCGAGAGCTGCGGCGAGACCTCGCCGTCCAGTCCCAGCCCATACCATCGCCAGCCCTGCATTCTGAGCAGTTCATAGGCTCCGTAAAGCACACCCGTCCTGCCGGAGCCTTCAATGATAAGTCCTTCGCATTTCGGTACAAGCCGGAATGCTCCATTGAGGCTCCCCGGATTCTTCACTTCCAGCTTTATGTAAACGCCCGATTCAGGTAGGCTCTCCGAAAACCCGACCGAGCACTCGGAAAGAGTCTTCTCGATATACTTTCTCAGCTCTACAGCCGCGAATGAGGACGTGCAGCGGGCGGCCTGAAGAATATCGTTCTGAAAATCGATGGATTCTTCGTCATGAGCCCAAATCGGCACTTCCTTCGCTGCATTTTCGAATGGAACTACGATGGTGATTTTCATTGGAACTCCCGTCTCACTTGACCAGACGCATAGCGTTCTCTGAAAGTATCTTCTGAAGAGTCTCTTTGGGCAGGTTCATTGAACGCAGGAATGATTGGTGGTCATTATTAAAGCAATCCCTTGCATAGAGGATTCTATTCTGAAATTCGAGCACAAAATCCCTGCCAAATGACGGGTCTCTCTTTACAGCATTGATACCGGATGTGGCAGAGAGGTCGCACACGAGGTTGTCGTGTTGCCTTAACATTGAAATTAACTTACCGCCGGGGATGACCGGACCTGCTGGATATGTCGAATTCCGATATTGATCGTCGCCCGATATGTGCGCCCAGAAACCCGGTCCGTGACCGACGAATATAGTGTCGGGACACCGGCTGAGTGCATTCTCCAGCGCTTCTATGCTGCCGCCGTACCACCAGGGATAATCTTCTCCTGTACCCGCCGGATTTATCGCATATTCCATATGCACGATCACCGGAAGGCCTGCTTCACCGCAGAACTCGAAGAGTTCGATCGCTTCCGGTATATCGCACGACATTCTCTGCTTCAACTCACCGCAGATGCGCACATTGTGCTCGTCCATAGATTTCTTCAGAGCATCTACAGCGCCGGGTTTTCTGGGATCGGGTGCATAGCCCAGAATGAACTTCTCAGGCACCTCTTTTGCATATGAGATGCATCGGCAGAACGGGATCGGACCGGCTATACCGTCCAGCGGAGGATAGCATGAGTTATATGCCGGGTCCCATTCGTCTTCAGGCGATTCCCAACTGAGCAGCCAGCATTTATCGATGTCGAACTCAGCCATATTGGCAAGAAAGCGCGGCAGCTCGTAAGAATACCAATCGGGATGGTTATGCGCGTCTATTATCAAAATCGTATTCCTTTACAGCTCGCCGCGATGCTCATATATCTTGCAAACCGCGTTCACTATATCATCCATATCGTGAGTATCGCCAAGCAGCACGCTGTGCGGTATCCAGCAGCCTTCATTCTTGCATGCTCTCTCGGTAACCGGAAGAAATACCTTGCTGTAATCGATGTCCGGGTTCGTAAGCCGGTAACCTGTATACGGGCCGAACGCCTTGTTCGTAAAAAGCGGCTGCTCGTAAAGAGGAATTCCGTATCCCTCAGAACAGGGAATCCCTTCGGCGGAAAGAGCGCTCAGGAACCGTTTGCGGGGTACTTCGAACACAGCTTCATCGTATCTGAAGATATATAAATGACGCGCATTCATCGTTCCTGATGGCCGTTCGCCGTTCATAGGCATTATTCCAGAGATTTTTGCAAGTTCAGTATCAAGATAATCCGCATTAACTGCTCTCAGAACAAACTGAGCGCCGAGCTTTCTCATCTGACAGCCGAGGATTGCTCCCTGAAACTCCGTCATCCGGTAGTTTCCACCAATTGTGACATGCTCATACCACGCACCTTCCCTGGTCCGCCCGCAGTTGTGGATAGACCAGCACTTATCGGCATAATCTTTGTTGTTGGTGATTATGATACCGCCTTCGCCGGAGGTCATATTCTTCGACGACTGGAACGAAAAACATCCCATATCCCCTATCGAGCCCAGCTTTCGCTTGCCGTATGTCCCGCCATGTGCATGCGCGGCATCTTCGACAACAACGATGCCCCGCTTTCCGGCTATCGCCATTATTTTGTCCATATCAGCGGCCAGACCGGCTAAATGCACGACTATTACAGCCTTGGTCCGCTCGGTGATAGCTTCCTCGAATTTGCCGGGATCCATGCAGTATGTGTCCGGCTCGATGTCTACAAACACTGGAACGGCGTTTGTCTCGACGACCGCGCTTGCCGTCGCAAGGAACGTGTATGGAGGGACAATTACCTCGTCACCCTCGCCGATACCTGCCGCCATCAGCGCTATTCGGAGCGCAACCGTGCCGTTTACGACAGCAATGCCGTACTCAGCGTCATGATACGCGGCGAAATCGTTCTCGAATGCGTGGACTCTACTGCCCGCAATGGAGCCCCACACTCCGCTTTTATACACATCTACAAGCGCATTGCACTCTTCATCGTTAATCACAGGCCAGGATATAAACGGCCGATTACGTACCGGTTTTCCACCGTGTATTGCTAAATTGCTCTGCATTTAAAACTCCCCGAAAAACTCTTTTGCCGTGTTTATGTCCAGCGGCAGGCTGACTTTCTTACCTGTAGCAGCGGCTATCTGCGCCGCCCATCCGATTTCGGCCACGGACGCCGAATTTATAAAACTCAGGCTCGACTTTTTGCCGGATTTCACACATTCTATGAAATGCCCCACGCACTCGTTCGTCTGATGTTCGACTACGTTTCCGGTGTCCGGTGTAGTGGTATCTTCAGGCCAGACCAATTGCGTGAAGCCTTCGCGGCTGCATCTCGCTTGGTCGAGCGGATATATCCACTTGCCGGCGGTCGACTTCTCGGACCAGTACCGCACTTTGTTCACCTGGTCCAGTTGGGCATCGAAGATGAACCCGCCTGCGGTTCCGAAAATGTTGTGGTAGGCGTCATAACCATTGCTGTTGTCGATATTGCCGAAACAGAAACCTGTTGTTCCGTTCGAGAAATCGACCATTATGTTCCAGATAGGGTCGGCTTCGAACGGCCTCAGCCGGGACTTGGAGCTTGTCGCATACACGGCAGTGGGCGTCCCCTGACTGGACATCAGGTTCACCATCACGGAAATGGAGTGGTTGATCCCCATACAGATTGCGTCACCCATAATCTCTTTGCTCAGCTTCCAGGACTTGTCGCCGGCGATATTTATCGGATGCCTGTAGTTGACCTGTATCTGTGTGACATCCCCAAACTCTCCATCGGTGATTTTCTTCTTAAGCCAGGTTTCCATGGAGTCGAAGTTCAGGATGTAGTCGACGAATGTGATCAGGTTCGGGTGCGATTTTTCGGCTTCGATTAGCTTGCAGTAATCATTGAATGCCGTCGCGCAGGGTTTTTCACTGAAGACATGCTTCCCAGCGTTCATCGCAGCGATAGATTGCCCGGCATGGTAGCTGTTCGGGCTGACAATCCAGACCGCGTCGATATCCGGGTCCTCGATTAGGGCATCAAAACTATCAACGAGCAAACCTGAAGAAAGTCCAAGCTCGGAGAGCACGGCTTTTCCTCGCTCAGAGTTTGCTTCGTAGAGAGCGAGGATATTCACATCATCTCTTTCGGCAAGCCGACGCAGCATAACACTGCCCATCCATCCGGCGCCTGCGACACCGACATTTACTTTGTCCAATTTCTCTCCTCCGCAAAAGCCTTAATAACCGGCAGCATTGTGTTCGCAATAAGTTTATGTCCATCGACCTTTGGATGCACTCCATCGACGGTGAATTCGTCAACATCGATGCTTGAGTTTACCCATGTACGATGGTTATCGATCAGGTATAGATCTTCCTTTGCTGCGATCTCTCGAACGCAGTCCACATAATGCGGGAGCAGGCAATTCGTGCCCCTGTCCCTATAATAAGGCCACGCTCCCCATTCGCATTTGTTTCCGAAAGGAATTGCCGTCATAAGAATGGGCTCGATCTTTTCACTCACAGCCCATTCGATCATCCGCAGCAGGTTTTTCTTGAAATCTTCCAGCGCTACGCGGGGCGATGTTTCCCCCAGCTCCACGAGACAGTCATTCGCTCCGTACATGATAGTGACACAGGCCGGAAAATGACTGATAACATCAACCTCAAAACGAGTCAGGCCGCCGGAAGTAGTTTCACCACCGATACCGGAGCTGATAACCCTGGCACCCAGGCCATTATCGGAAAGCTGTTTCTGTAGAAACGATTCGTATGTCTCGTCAGCCTCAACATACGGCGTTCCAAGAGTGATCGAATCACCCAGGCATACAATTCTCATCGGTTCAGCAATCCCAGGCATCGATGTCCCCCTTTGCACTGTATCTGTGATGCACTGTGCGCAAATTAATTGTTGCTCAAAATCATTACGTTTGTCAATAGCTGCTTTCAGCCGAATTTCCGCTTCTGCAACAGTGCACTGGTTCTTGACATCGCCCATCAATAGAAACTATAATCCCAGTATATCCACAGTCACGCACTGTGCGCAATACTGTGCGATACAGGTTATAGCATATGTCAAAATCTCAGATAAACCAGCAAGCGATCGCGGATAAGCTTTCAATATCGAGAAGCACAGTCACCCGTGTGCTCCGGCACGACCCTGTGCATAGAATATCGCCTGAAACCCGTGAGCTTATTCTGCAGACCGCGCGGGAAATGGGCTATCAGCTCCGAAGACGAAGGACCGGGAATATCGCCTTTGTGGTATGCGGAGAAATGGCTTCCAGGCAGATCGAACTCCATATGGCGGTCTGTGATGAAGCCGCCAAGAGCGACTGCAGGGTGTTTTTCGTTCACCTCCCTGAGTTTCCGTCGTATAAACAGATAAGCCTGCATGTAAACCCTATTACAGCCGACGGAGCTATGCTTATCGGCAAGTATAATCCCGAACTGGCGCAAAAGCTCGCGGCAGTCATGCCGGTCGTGATACTCGATGATGACTACAAACTTACGGATGTAGACCAGATCATAGTGGATTACGTCGCGCTTGGCAGGCTGCTTACCGAAGAACTTATTCGGACAGGTCACCAGCGCATCGCGGTCATCGCGCAGTTTCCTGAAGATGTAACGTGGCGTGGCCCGCTGGAGGGTTACAGGCAGGCAATCGAAGCTGCAGGCGGAGAAGCGAGCCTGTCTATGGTCAGGCCTAAATCCGGCAGGCTATACCCGGAACTCTTGAATGAAATTCTCAATATTTCGCCCAAACCTACGGGTATTCTGGCGCTGACTACATCCGACCATGCGATTATCCTATCGACTCTTATGGCTATGGGAGTGGATGTGCCTGGTGATGTCTCCTATGTCGGCTGGGCTTATTCATATGTGTCCGCGCTCCTCCCATTCCCAGCTATTACCTGCCTTGATGACATATACCAGTCTATGGCAAGAGCCGCGGTCGGACGGCTTTTCGCAAGAGCAGAGGACGGAGCTATTCCTGCTGAGACTATTACTGTTCCCGTGAGTATCCGTTCCGGCGAGACGTGTATTAAAAGATAACAACAATACGTCATGCTGAACTTGATTCAGCATCCATTCCTTTCCTGGATTCCGAGTCAAGATCGGAATGACGTTGAAAAGTGGTTTTCCACATGCATAATATTAAAAGCGAATTGAAATCATATTTAGAATCCAAAAAAGAAGACATTGCCGCCAGGCTTGTCGAGATGGTGTCCCATAAAAGCACAGTCAGCATTGAGCATAGCATTCAGACATACCTTTTTGACTATTTAGAGAGCCAGGGGCTCCATCCTGAGTATGAGAATGTCGAAGACTCCATCACAAATGACCCGGACTACACATTCGTGCCGGGGCACACCACGTACGCCGGCCGTCCGAATATAAAGATCAATATTCCCGGCACTGGCGGCGGCAAAAGCGCCATTTTGAACACTCACTCAGATGTGGTTTCCGCACCTGATGAAATGTTTACCGCACATTACAAAGACGGCATTGTCTACGGACGGGGCGCATGCGACGCCAAAGGACAGGTTGCAACCGTCATACTTGCAGTTCAAGCGCTGAAAAGCCTTGGGATTCAACTCAAAGGCGACCTGCAGGCTCAGATCGTGATTGAAGAAGAAGCAGGCGGAAACGGCTCGCTTTCGCTTATCAGACATGGTAATAAAGCCGATTGCGCTGTTGTACTCGAGCCGACGAGCCTTCGAATGCACCCCGCGAACAGGGGAGCAGTGTGGTACAAACTCACGGTAAAAGGCAAACCGGTACACATGGGCAAATATTGGGACGGTGTGAGCGCCATCGATGAGATGGTCGGCCTTATCGGGATTTTGAGAGAGTATGAAACGATACTTCGTGAAGCGTCAAAAGGCAATCCGCTGTTCTCGCACGACCCAAGCCCCGTGGTCGTGAATATCGGCCGTATACATGGAGGCGACTGGCCTTCAATGCTGCCCGCTGAGTGCTCAATCGAAGGCGGAATAGCGTTTTTGCCCAACAAACGTATTTCAGATATTTATGATGAAGTCACGAGCCTTATCGAGAGCCGCGCATCCGCCTGGGCAAAGGAAAACTACACCTTTGAGTTCTGCAAGCTTCACAATGAAGCGTTTGAGACCCCTGTCGATCATCCATCGGTGGTTGCGTTCGATAAGGCACATAAGTCGGTCCTTGGTAATGATCCCATGGTCGGCTGGATAGCATCCTGTGACGCCCGATTGTTTGCCCGCACTGGCGAAATGCCGACGATCACGTTCGGCGCAGGCGATCTGGGGCATGCGCATTCACTTGACGAACAGATAATAATCGATGATATTCTCCGCGCCGCCGAGGTGCTTGTTATGTTCCTTGTGGACTGGTGCGGGGTGGATAAGTAGGAGTTCACAACGTCATTCCGAGCTTGACTCGGAATCCAGGAAAGGGATGGACCCTGAATCAAGTTCAGGGTGACGTAAAAGCGTGAACTGGCCATGAATTATAGAGTTTCAGGAGATAAAGTAACAGCCTTACAGTTATATAAACAGTTCTCTGATATAGCTTTATCTGTTGATTTTACACTTACACCTGAAACTCTTCCGGAAGATTTTCGGCAATAGCCAACATATGATTGGCCGTTAATTAATCAGCTGAAAATCTATACATTGTATCCTTCAGTTTTCTTTTCCTAAATAGAAACGCCACTCCAGCGGCCAGTACAACGCCGGTAATCGCACCGAGCAGGTCTGCTGTCCAATCAAACACATCACAGCACCTGTTCGGAACGAAGCGCTGATGAAACTCATCCGTCATACCGTAGAGGGCCGTTATAACCACGGATACTGCCATAACCGCACATGGACCGAAGCCCGTCCAAGTCTTGCGTGAGGCGATAAAGACCAGAATCGACAGGACCGCATAGGCTATGTAGTGTTCCAGCTTGTCGAGACCACCAATCCCCGGCGGAGGAGGAAGAGTCGGCATGGATGAAAGGACAAATATCGCCGCCATGCAGACTACTGCCGGGATCCAGGACAAAGGCTTTCTATTTGTCATACACGGTCCGCCATTTCCAGGAATTCCCGCTCCGTAATTACAGTCACACCGAGATTCCTTGCCTTCTCGAGCTTCGACCCTGCCTTTTCGCCAGCTACTACATAGTCGGTGTTCTTGCTGACCGACGAACTCGGCTTGCCTCCGGCCTGCGCAACGATCTCCTCGGCTTCATCTCTCGTCATAGTATCGAGCCCGCCGGTAAAAACGAACGTTTTCCCTGCAAGCGGAGACTCCTCTTCTTTCACGCGGGCGGTTTCCGGGCGCACCCCGGCTTTTTCCAGCTTTTCGAGGACATTTTCCGTCTCTTCCTGCGCAAAGAACCGCGCGATGCTTGAGGCGACCACATGGCCGACATCCGGCGCCTCTGCAAGCTCCTCAACAGTGGCGTTTTCGATCCGTTCGAGCGAACCGAAGTGCTGCGCCAGGACCTGTCCCGTCCGCTCTCCGACGTGCCTTATGCCAAGCGCGTACACCAGCCGCGCAAGAGTCGTAGTCTTGCTCCGCTCGATTGATGCCAGTATGTTATCGATGGACTTCTCACCCATCCGCTCGATGCTGCTGAAATCTTCCTTTGTGAGGCAGTATATGTCGCCGGGGTCGGCCACCAGACCGGCATCTATCAGCCGCTCCACCATCGAAGGCCCCATGCCTTCGATATTCATCGCCTCGCGTGATGCGAAATGCCGGATATTTTCCTTTAGCTGCGCCGGGCAGGCGATGTCGATGCACCTTGCCACAGCCTCACCCTCGGGTTTTTCGACATCCCCTCCGCAGACCGGGCACTTGTCAGGCATTCTAAACTCGACCTCGTCTCCGTCCCGTTTCTCGGTCACTACCTCCACAACTTCTGGGATGACGTCTCCAGCACGCTGGATCACGACGGTATCGCCTATCCGAACGTCTTTTCTCCGAATTTCATCTTCGTTATGAAGCGTCGCACGCGAGACCGTCACTCCGCCGATCTGCACAGGCTCCATAACCGCGACAGGAGTGAGCGCGCCTGTCCTACCTACCTGGACGATTATCTCGTTTACGACCGTAGTTGCCTGGCGGGCGGGATATTTGAACGCGATAGCCCAACGCGGGCTGCGGGCGACGTAACCGAGCGTCTCCTGTTGTTCGATGGAGTTTACCTTGACGACTACACCGTCTATGTCATAACCCAGCGTGTCCCGCTTCTCTCCCCACTCCTCAATGTAATGCAGAACCTCGTCTATGGACCGGCACGGCCGGATATTCGGGTTGACCTTGCACTTCCAGGACTTCAGCGCCTCCAAAATCTCGTAATGGGTCTTCCATCCGCCGTTTTCCGTATAACCGACCCCATAGCAGAACATATCGAGTTTTCTTTTGGCAGTTATGCGGGGATCGAGCTGCCGGATGGAACCCGCTGCAGCGTTTCTGGGGTTGGCAAATGTCGGTTCGCCTCGCTCCGTCCGCTCGTCGTTGATCCTTCTGAACTCTTCGTGGAGCAGGTAGACCTCGCCTCGTATCTCTATGAACCTCGGGACAGGATACGCAGGGGTGAGCGCCTCTTTTTCACCCGGCAAAGGGTTGATATTCAGCGGAATGCTGCCGACAGTCCTCAAATTCTTGGTAATATTTTCTCCCCGGTAGCCGTCGCCTCTCGTCGCGCCGACCGTCAGGACACCGTTTTCATAAGTCAGAGCGACAGCGAGCCCGTCTATCTTGAGTTCCGCGACGTATTCCAGGTTGTCTCCGTTTTCTATCCCCAGTATCTTTTTTACACGGGAGTCGAATCCCCTAAGTTCTTCTTCGGAAAACGCATTTGCGAGGCTGAGCATCGGCTGCCGGTGCTCATGTGTTTCAAAGGCAGTCTGCGGCGCGGCGCCTACCCTCTGGGTGGGCGAATCCGGCGTGGCAAGCGACGGATACTGCTCCTCTATAGACTGAAGCTCCAGCATGAGCTTGTCATACTGCGCGTCGGATACAACAGGATTATCGAGCACATAGTAATAATAATTGTGCCTGCTTATCTCCTGCCGGAGATCGAGAGCGCGATCTCTTACCTCTTGCGTTGGTTCCTGGTCGAATAGATTAGGCTCGTTCATTGATTTCGTCCTGTGAATGGTTTTGGGAGCACACACATGGTATTAACGCAGCAACCGAGTGTCAAGTCAGAAACTGCTCCGCCCGCTTGACCGCAGGTCCTCCTCATGGTACCATAATCTTGTAAGGAGTCACGGTAAATTGCTCATACTTGGGATTGATCCCGGCACGGCTACAACCGGATATGGGATAGTGAATAAAGAAGGTGACCGTACGTCTCCGGTCGACTTCGGCGCGATTATAACCAGCCCCAAAGACTCTCCACCGAACAGGCTTATGTCGATCTATAACGAGGTAGAAGCGCTGATCGACAGATACCAGCCTGACGTGCTTGTGACCGAACGTTTGTTCTTCTCGAAAAACGAGACGACGGCGTTTTCCGTCGGACGGACGGTGGGGGTTGTCCTGCTGCTCGCCGCGCAGAAGAAGATACCGACACTGGAATACACTCCTATGGAGATCAAACAGGCCGTTGTCGGCTACGGCGGAGCGGAGAAGAAGCAGGTGCAGTTCATGGTCCAGAGGATACTGGGGCTTTCGGAGCAGCCCAAGCCGGACGATGTCGCGGATGCGCTCGCGGTCTGCATCTGCCATGCGCATTCGGCGGTCCTTAAGGGGCTGGGAGCAAAAAATGGGTGATAATGGGATTGGGGGGATGGTTATTCCTAGTCCCTCACCGCTCACCCCGCGTTGTTTGAGTAAGAGTTCACTCTTAATGAGAGCTAGTACATCAACAATAACCAACACGTCATCATGGAAGCACGTCACCCTGAAACTCTCCCCGGAAGATTTTCGGCTATAGCCGAAAATCCATAGATTCAGGGTCCATTTTCTTCCTGGATGCTGAGTCAAGCTCAGCATGACATAGTGTTCGTTCAGCATGATGTTATACTCATCAACTCTGAACTCTTGCCGTTTGACGCACTGAACAAGCACAAGTATAATTTGGCTTAAGAGATTAAAATGAAGGAGTAAGACTGTTGAAACTGAAGTTAGGCCTGCCAAAGGGAAGTCTGCAGGATGCTACGTTCGGGCTATTTAGAAAAGCTGGTTATGATTTTCGCACGAGCGCCCGATCTTATCATCCGGCGTGCGACGACCCGGAAATCGAGGCGACGCTGCTCCGAGCACAGGAAATACCGTCCTATGTAGAGGCCGGGGTGCTCGATGCCGGAATAACCGGCTATGACAACGTAATGGAGTGTTGTGCTGACATCCATGAGGTCTCTGAGCTGCATTACTCGAAGGCAACGGCCCTTCCGTATCGATGGGTACTCGCGGTCCCCAAAGATTCCGATATAACCGGTCCAAAAGACCTGGAAGGTAAAAGGATCGCCACGGAACTCGTAAATGTCACGAAGCAGTATCTGGCCGAAAACGGCGTGAGCGCCGAAGTCGAGTTCTCATGGGGCGCAACAGAGGTCAAGGTCCCCGAACTCGTGGACGCAATCGTCGAGGGAACGGAAACAGGCAGTACGCTTAAGGCACACGGGCTCAAGATAGTCGATACCCTGCTTGTTTCCACTACACGGTTCATAGCCAACAAGTCGAGCTGGCAGGACAAGTGGAAACGGCAGAAGATGGAGAATGTCTCCATGCTTCTCGGAGCCGCGCTGGCCGCCGAGGGACTGGTAGGGTTGAAGATGAATGTCGAGCGGACCAACCTGGAAAAGGTGATTGGGCTTCTGCCCGCACTCAAAAACCCGACGATCTCATCACTCTCGGACGAAGGATGGACTGCAGTCGAGATTATGGTCGAAGAGAAGACCGCGCGGGACCTGATCCCTCGCCTCAGGAGAGCCGGAGCCCAGGGGATAGTCGAATACCCGCTGAACAAGGTGATTTTTTAGGAAAAGGACCGGCTGACAACTGAAATGATAGCACACGTAATAGGCGAACTGGCGAGGGTCGAGGCTGACTATGTCGTAATCGATGTAGGCGGAGTCGGATATAAAGTGTACACTCCGCTCTCGGTGATTGCGGAGATGCCCCAGCCGGGAGCCAAGATCAAGCTGTTTACGTATACCAATGTGAAGGAAGACGCGATCACACTCTACGGGTTCAGAGACAGCGATGAGCAGAATATGTTCGAACTGCTTCTTACCGTTACGAGCGTGGGACCTAAAGTCGCACTGAACATTTTATCAGTGTTGCAAGTCGAAGAAATAGTAGGGGCAATATCCCGGGACGACTATGCGTCCCTGAACCGGGTGTCCGGCGTCGGAAACAAGATGTCCCAGCGGATCGCGCTGGAGCTTAAAGAGAAGATAACCACGCTGTCCTGGGCGGAACGGGCTAAGAAAGCCGCCGCTCCGGCAGAGCACGCCGTGCTTCAGGACGTCGTCGAAGGACTCGTAGCGCTCGGTTATGACCGTCAGGCTGCGAGAAGAGCGACCGAAGACGCCCTCAAGTCGGCTAAGAATAAGAAAGATACTTCCGAAGTGCTGAAACTAGCGCTTCGCCAGCTTACGCAGTAGCTGGCGACAGCTCAATAGGGCAATTGTGAAAAGCGATAAGGCTTATTTATCACGAAAACACGAAAGGGAGAAAGGAAGAAAAGGGATTAATAGCTGGATAATCGTGCTTCGGGACGAAAAGCGGTCCCGAAGCATAAGGTTTTTCCTTCCAGTTCCTATTTCGTGTTTTCTTAATTTCGTGCTTTCGTGATTAGAAAATCCACTTACCCAACATGCTGTTGATAGCATCAACTACACTGCGTCTTAGTTTATAGGATACAGCGATGGAAACGAACGACCGAGTCGTCACACCGGGAGTGCGTGAGGAAGATTTCGAGATCGATTACTCACTTCGTCCCAGGCGGCTTGATGAATATATAGGGCAGAATAAAGTAAAAGAGAACCTGTGGGTCTGCATAGAGGCTGCCAGAAAGCGCAGCGAGCCGCTGGACCACGTGCTGCTTTACGGCCCGCCGGGGCTTGGGAAGACAACGCTTGCGAATATCATAGCAAACGAGATGGATGCGCCGATCAGGACGACATCGGGACCGGCCATAGAGCGTCCCGGCGACCTCGCGGCGATCCTGACCAACCTGGAACCCGGAAGCGTGCTCTTTGTGGATGAGATCCACAGGCTGAACAGGTCCGTGGAGGAGATACTCTACCCGGCTCTTGAGGACTACCAACTCGATTTGATTATAGGAAAAGGCCCGAGCGCGAGGACACTCAAGCTGGACCTGCCGAAATACACGCTCATAGGGGCGACAACCCGAGCGGGGCTCATAACATCACCGCTTCGCGAGCGGTTCGGGATCATCCATTACCTTGAGTTCTACAATGAGCAGGACTTGAAGGAGATCGCGGTGCGTTCAGCCCGTATTCTTAATATAGAAACGGACCCGAAAGGCGCGCTCGAGATCGCAAGACGGTCCAGAGGCACACCACGGATAACAAACCGCCTACTTAGGCGGGTACGTGACTACGCTCAGGTCCGGGCAGACGGAATAATTACCAAAGATGTCGCCGATAGAGCGCTCGAGCTGCTGGAAGTCGATTCAAGAGGACTCGACAGCCTCGACCGCAAGTTCCTTGGGGCGATTATCGAGAAATTCGACGGCGGACCTGTCGGAATCGAGACGATAGCGGCGGCAATAGGCGAAGAACGAGATACCATCGAGGATGTTTACGAGCCATACCTGCTGCAGATTGGGTTCCTTCAGCGGACGCCGCGCGGGCGGGTAGCTACCAGGCTCGCTTACGAGCATCTAGGCATATTGTTTAGCCGAGCTCAGTCGGTGTTGATAGAATAGCCGTCAGCTTTCAGTTGTCAGCTTTCAGCCGAGATTATTACTCTCCGCTGATTGCTGTCTGCTGACAGCTACAAGTGGAGTTGATTTAAGTTGATCTGCACCCGTTGTGGTAAACAAAATTCGAAAAGCAGCAAGTTCTGCCGTGAGTGCGGTAAAAGGCTTGCAATCGAAAGCCTGAATATCGAACCAGCGTCCAGTGAGGAGCCGCAGGCGCCGGACGATGCCACTGTTTCCGATCTGCTTTATGAGACTCTGAAGCTGTACGAAAGCGGCAAGCTCGAATCCGCGTTCGCCAAATGCAAGGAAGCGCTCGGCATGAACCCTCAGAGTTCCTCCGCTCATTCGCTACTTGGCCTTATTTACGAGAAGAAAGCCGACCAGCAGCTTGAGCACAGCAACAAAGACGATGCAGATGACTACCTCCGCGCGGCAATCCGGCAGGTAGAGTGGGTGCTCGATGCAAATAAGGACAGTGTCGCAGACCGCGAGAAGCTTGAAGAGCTGTGTGCAAAAGTCGACGGCCTGAATGAGTCCGCAAAAGCGAAGTATACGCCGTCCATTCCGCAGTTGTTGGCTTCTATCAAGAGGCTGCCGACCCCATGGGTGGCAGGAGCAGGAACTGTTGTCATCCTTTTAGTTATCTTGACGGTAATAGTATTATCCAGAGGCAGAGGCAGCGAAGAACGACTGAAAAAGAACCCTGCGCCTCAGCAGGCCGCGAGTGGAAATCAACTGCCCGCACCTTACGGGCAGCAGTATCCCTCTCGGCAGGCTCAGCCGCAATCGACATCATCACTGCCGCCGGCCTGGTCTTATAGTCCGCAGCCGAGTGCCGAAACGCCGCAGGCACGCGTGCCGCAGGGCTACAATCAGCAGGCTCAGCCGGCACAGCCATCGGCTTTACCATCGACATTACCAGCGCTTACTCCGTACCCCGTGAGTAAGCCCCAGTCCAAGAAACAGCCAAAACAAACACAGTCTTCACACTCGTCTGCTCCGGCGTCGAACCGCAAGCCCGCAGAGAGCGCCCGCGCCGCTTATATAAGGGGTGATTACCAGACTGCAGCCGAGCTTTACCAGCAGGCTATCTCAAATGGAGAAGATACAGCCGAGAATCATCAAAAACTGGGGATGTGTTATTACAACCTTGCTAAAAAAGATGCGGCCATCAGTCAATTTCAGCGTGCTGTCCAGCTTTACATGGCACAAAAAGCCGCCGGTATCGATGTCGATGCGGCAGACCGTGCAATCGAGACCTGCAAGCTGTATATCGACGACCTTTCGAGAAGATAGTTATTATGAACAGGTTAGTCATCCTAGTTTTGCTTCTGGTCTTCTGCACAGCGCTTCAGGCTGCTGATAGTCCGCCCATTGCGCTCCTCTTTCCCGTGACCGCGGATAAAGGCACCGACCAGGCCTGCGCGGTCGAAACGACACAGGCCATCAAGACCTACATGCGTCAGATCGGGAAAGCCGATATCACCGATTTTCAACCTGATTCTCCGCTGATCGAGCGTGCAGTCCTGGAACACCGGATCACGGCGGAAGACATGAGCAAGGCCACTACTCCCGACGCCGAGCTGCAGCTTGCCAACCGGATAGGAACCGATCTCGTTCTCTCCGGTGATGTTCTCGTTACGGAAGACAAGGTCACGGTAAAAATATGGATAGCCAGGACGCAGACGAAAAAATTCATGCAGTTCGAGGCATCGGCAGGGTTCTCGCTCAGTAGTAACCGCGATCGTGCAATATCCAATGCGATCCAGTCCGCAACAAGTTCCATCATCTATAAACTTGCAGGAGAAGTGCTGAAGGATGTAAAAGCCAGCCCGTCGCCTGTTCAATCCACGGAAGAAGGCCCGGATGCACCGTTGGTCGAGCCTACCTATAACCAGCCAAGAAGTATGGAAGCCGAAACGCTGGTAAATAAGGCCGAGCAGTCCATCAAAGACGGTGATCTGGCAAATGCAATCCTCACGTATCGTGCAGCCGTAAACGCAGACCCTCGAAATATCGACATCAGGATAAAGCTCATCCGGCTCTATACGGAACGCAGGATGTTCTCCCAGGCACTCGACGAGGCAGAACGCGCCAAACTGATCGAGCCGGAGAACGAAGCGCTCCGCGCGGAGTTGGCCCAGGTCTACGAAAAACGCGGAACTCCCGAGAAAGCCGCTGAGATTTACACAAGTGTAGCCGAAAAGAACCCGAATGACATCGACGCGCGTATAAAAGCCGGAGATTACCAGTGGCAGCTTGGCAGGTTCGATGAGGCGGAGAAGCAATACCGGCTTGCAGCGCAGATAGATCAGACAAACCCTTCACCCTATGCGAGGCTGTCGCTCTTCTTTGCATCGAGATCTATGTACGGCGAAAGCTTGAAGGAACTCAATGAGATGCAAAAGATCAGCTCCAACGCGGAACTGAAAGTTTTTACGAACACCTATTACCCTCGGTTTATGAGCATTATCGAAAAAGACCTGGACGGTATTCTAGCCCGGTTCGATGGCGGCTACACCTCGTTCTCCCAGAAAGAGATCACCAGAGAGGCGTATTACGGGCAGGTGCAGGGACTCAGTAAACGAGTGCAGTCAATCAGCGGACTCCTTCAGGCGCTTACACCCCCTGAAGACCTGGTATCCGTAAACCGCCACCGGGTACTCGGCTGCAGTCTGCTTGCCCAGTCCTGCGCAAGTACACTCAGATACCTCGAAACCAATGAAACCTCTGAAAAAGAGGATGCTGAGATATTCCATACAGAAGCAAAAAAGCACTTAACAGCCAATTAGCCGGTTGTAACGGCCAAAATTCTATATAACGCAAACAAGCCGCCTGTGTAATAGAGGCGGCTTGTTTCGGTAAGATCTATGTTTGGTTTCAGGCCTGCAGGAAGCACATGCCCTTTCCAATAACCGCTTTTTCCGTTAGCTGATTTCGACCAGTTCCACGTCAAACATGAGATCCTTTCCGGCGAGCGGATGGTTGGCATCGAGCGTGATGTTTTCATCGCTTATATCTGCTACGATAACGACAACCGGCTGACCGTCCGCCTGCCGCATCTGCAACTGATCGCCGACTTCGGCGTCAAGATCCGGTGGCAGGTGAGCTTTGTTAACCTCCACAACCATGTCATCGCGATGCGGACCGTAAGCCTGGTCTGCGGGTATCGAGATCGTCTTTAACTCGCCTGTATTCATACCGACGATGCCGTTCTCGAACCCCGGGATAACTCTGCCTTCACCT
This sequence comes from Armatimonadota bacterium, assembly GCA_039680575.1. Taxonomy (GTDB): domain Bacteria; phylum Armatimonadota; class UBA5829; order UBA5829; family DTLH01; genus JBDKSP01. The sequence goes on along the minus strand of JBDKSP010000024.1, from coordinate 7,373 downwards.
ATTGTGAACTCTATCGGATCGCGGTCAACGGAGCTGTCGAATACACTTCCGTCATCCAGTTTTCCGGTGTAATGCACCTTAACGGTATCACCCTGTTGTGCCTGTGCCATAATTCCCTCCATAAAGCTCTCGATATTCTCTATCGAAAATGCTATCATCTCAAAATCGTAGTATCTGTGGTTATAGTAATACCCGTCTCGTTGTAAGCCTTCCTCCCTGAATCCAACTTTTTTACAAAAAGTATTTATTAATACCTTTTCCGTTCCTGAACTTCCTTCCCGAATGCTGCATTTTCGCAAAAAAACGCTTTTTATCTTGCAGCTACAGGATTACTCATAGTCTATGAGCGCGTTGGAGGCTGCCATGGCCAGCGGCCTTCGAGTTCGACCTGCAGGGATGTGCTGAGGAACGTTCGGATCAGCACGATTACACCGAGGACAGCGACATTGCCGAAAGTGGGCGCAACAACGACGGTGTGGATGATGTCGCCAGCGATCAGGAACTCGAGCCCGAGGAGTATGGCCCGCCCGATGTCCCGCCGGTAGGACTGATACGACACGTTGGCCTGACCGTAGCCGCGAAGCAGAAACCGGGCCGTGGCTATGAGCGTGCCTATGAAGATTACGATAACCCCCATGGCATCGATTATAGTCCCTATATCGCCCATAGTTTCGTGATAAAGACTCATATCAGGGCTCCTGCCGAACTCTACGGCAAGTATACCCGATAGATTGATAAATTATGGGTACGGTTTCTTCTTGAGAAGTCACCCGTCAAGATTCGGAAATTGATAGGTGAAAGAAAAGAACGCCCACCGCTTTTAGCGAACGTTCTTTGGACAATGCAATTTAGTTGAAACCCTGCTATTTTTTTAGCATAGGCAGCGTCAGCGGAGGCATTCCTGTTCTGCTACTGAGATTGTTCAGCAATTCTCGAAAGTAAGGCCAAGTGTACAGGTTAAGGCTAACGGCACGAAATATTATAAAGAAATCATCTGAAAATTCATTTTTGGATTGAAACACAAGCCGGAATGTAGCATCAAGACTGAATACTACTTTTTTACCTATCTTTGTCTTCTCCGAATAGCGATGCTTCACAATAACCGTGCCGTCCGGCCTCGGCTCAAATGCTGCTTGACTATCATCTATTCTATTGGATATACTGGCACTCCTATCTGACATATCTTGTGTCGACTTCATTATACAGTTCTCTAGTTCCAAAGATAACAGGTTCAGCCCTTCCAATACTATACGATATTCCTTAGGTTTCAGATTAAACTGTTGTGTCTCCTCAGTAATCGTGTCTGCGTTAAGCTGCTGCTCTTCCATATCCTACTCCTTGTACATTTGCCCACTCACTTAAGCGCTTCATATTGTCGTCTTCGAATATAGTTGATCTCTCCCAGTTATTATTGGGTCTGTCCCACAGCGCTTTGATATCTGTCAAAACATCCCATTTAGCTTCAAAACCACTCAATGCATACACGATGAATTGATTAAGGCTAGCATCGTTTGCTTTGGCAGCTAAAGCCAATCTTGCATGAAGCTCGCGGGGCATTCGCAGAACTAGCTTGCCGCTATAATCTTCATATTGGCTGACATCTGGTGGTTCCATAATTCTTATTCCACTCTGAAGATAATCCTTAAAAATCTCTGCTTTAGCAACCATGAGGTTCTCATAAGCTTCTTGAGGTGTATCCCCATCTCCTACAAATGCCTGTGAACCCAAACAAGGTATACTTGCTAGATAACCACCACCAAGACTTTCATCTATTCTCTTAATCTCAACTGGATAATCCAAAGAGAGATAGTAATCCAATGCCCTATCCATTGTGTCCTCCTCACTCAGTCTAGATCAATCCGACTTCTTCGAGCCGTTTTATTGCTTGGGCAATACGCTTTAAATAGTATCCTTTAACCCTGGTACCATTTTTGACAGGAATGCTGAGGTGACCGCCGGTACCAAAACCAGGCAAGCCCTCAAGTGACGGATGCTTCACTCTATACTGATGCGATCCACCAGAGCGCTTTTTCACTGAACCCTCACCGAAGACCTTAATCAAGATACGCTCGACTTTGTCTACAGAATCGTCTGGTGGCGTATTGCTTAGCCATTTGTCAATCAGCTCATCATCACCCATGTATTCCCAGTTCCCTTTATACCCTCTAGACTATGTGATGATACCATATATAGTATCACTTATCAACAATATTTGTACAGTAATCATCTTTATTACTCTCTGACCCCACTTTTGCTTACACTAAGCTGATACTTGATGCGCATCAAGTATTAAACTACTATATGGTAGGAAGATTACCGCCAGTGCCATAGCTCCTGATAGGCTCAGACAGCCGCTGCGGCTTCTCCGGATTTCCCGAAGACTATCTCTCCGGTCTCGTCCGTATCCACTGTGACGCGGTCACCTTCCCTGAACCGGCCTTCGATCAAGGCCAGAGCCAGCGGATCCTGTATCTTTCGCTGTATCGCCCGCTTCAGTGGCCGTGCGCCGTAAACCGGATCGAACCCCTCATCTACCAGTTTGTCTTTTGCCCGGTCGGTGAGCTCTATCTCGATCTTCCGGTCCTCAAGCCGCTTCTTCAGATGCTTCAACTGAATCTCGACAATCTGCTTGATGTCATCCTTCGAAAGCGAGTTGAATATAATGATCTCATCGACACGGTTCAAAAACTCCGGTTTGAAGTGAGCGCGGAGAGCCTCCAGCACTGCCGCATGGACCTCATCTTCCTCCGTATGGCCTGTTGCGCCGGTCCGCATACTCTTGATTCTGACCTCCCGGATAAGGTCACTTCCGATGTTCGATGTCATTATGATGACGGTGTTCTTGAAATCGACCGTCCGACCCTGTCCGTCTGTCAAACGGCCGTCGTCCAGTATCTGCAGCAGCGTATTGAATACTTCCGGGTGGGCTTTTTCTATCTCATCGAAGAGCACCACCGAGTAAGGACGACGACGAACAGCCTCTGTGAGCTGTCCGCCCTCTTCGTAACCGACATATCCGGGAGGAGCACCGACGAGCCGCGCAACAGTGTGCCGCTCCTGATACTCCGACATATCGAGCCTTATCATCGCGCGCTCATCATCGAACAGGAACTCCGCAAGCGCCCTTGCAAGCTCGGTTTTCCCTACTCCGGTCGGGCCCATGAAGATAAAGCTCCCGATAGGCCTGTTTGGGTCCTGTAGCCCTGCCCTCGCGCGGCGGACGGCGTTCGACACCGCCGTAATCGCCTCATCCTGGCCGATTACCCGCTCGTGGAGCCTGTCTTCCATCCGAATCAGTTTCTGGACCTCGCCTTCGAGCATCCTTGAGACCGGAATGCCTGTCCACTTGGAGACTACTTCGGCGATGTCGTCCTCATCGACCTCTTCCTTGAGCATCTTGTGGTCCTTCTGAAGCTCCTCAAGCTGTGCATTCTGCTCATGAAGCTCCTTTTCGAGGTCCAAGAGCACACCATAGCGGAGTTCTGCGGCTTTTCCGAGGTCACCGCTGCGTTCCGCGTTTTGTTCCTCCTGCCTCGCGCGCTCGATCTGCCCCTTGATCCCACGTATCCGACTGATGACATCCTTTTCGTTCTGCCAGTGCGCCTTCATCTCCGATGACTGCTCGCGGAGGTCAGCCAACTCCTGTTCGAGCTTGGCAAGCCGTTCCAAAGACGCCGGGTCTGTCTCTTTTTTGAGCGCCTCTCGCTCGATTTCGAGCTGCCGGATCCGCCGCTCGACCTCGTCTATCTCGGTCGGCATGCTGTCGATCTCGATTCTCAGCCTCGACGCGGCTTCATCTATCAGATCGATAGCTTTATCAGGCAGGAACCTGTCGGCTATGTACCTATGCGAAAGTATCGCCGCCGCGACAATGGCCGAATCGGTAATCCTGACGCCGTGATGGACCTCGTAACGCTCTTTCAACCCACGGAGGATGGCTATCGTATCGTCCACAGACGGCTCGCCCACTATAATCGGCTGGAACCTTCGCTCCAGCGCGGCATCTTTCTCGATATGCTTGCGGTACTCATCCAGCGTAGTCGCGCCGACAGCCCTAAGCTCACCACGCGCGAGCATCGGCTTCAGCATGTTCGATGCATCGATTGCACCTTCCGCCGCACCGGCTCCGACGATGGTGTGAAGCTCATCCATGAAAAGGATTATCTGGCCTTCGGCCTCCGCTACCTCACGGAGCACTGCTTTCAACCTGTCTTCGAACTCGCCGCGGTATTTAGCGCCCGCGACCATGCTGCCAATATCGAGCGAGACGACCTTTTTGTCCTTTAGGCTTTCCGGTACATCGCCGGAAACGATCCGCTGCGCGAGCCCCTCGACTATAGCCGTCTTACCGACACCTGGCTCACCGATCAACACCGGATTGTTCTTCGTCCGGCGTGAAAGCACCTGGATCACCCGGCGGATTTCGTCATCACGCCCGATGACTGGGTCGAGCTTACCTTCTGCAGCTAGCTTGGTGAGATCACGGCCGTATCTCTCCAGCGCCTGGTATTTCTCTTCCGGATTTTGGTCCGTCACCCTCTGACCGCCGCGGACATCGGCAAGCGCTTTATATATGGAATCCTTGGTCACTCCGTGGCTTTTCAGGATTCGGCCAGCCGCGCCGGTATCGCCCGCGATTGCTATCAGCAGGTGTTCTGTGCTGACGTACTCGTCCTTCATCCGCTGTGCTTCCTGCCAGGCTTCATCGAGCGTGGTCTTCAACCTCGGAGATATGTACGCGCCACCGCTCACCGCGCCTGATACCTGCGGCATTCGCTTCAGCTCTTCCTCTACCTGGCCTGCGACAAGCTCCAGGCGGACCCCCAGCTTCTGCAGTATAGGCGCGACAACCCCGCCATCCTGCCGCACAAGCGCCAGAAGCAGGTGCTCGACATCTATCTGCTGATGATTCTTCGCCTCCGCGAAGCTCTGTGCCTCTTGAATAGCTTCCTGTGCCTTGATCGTAAATTTGTCCAGTCTCATAGCCGTCTCTCCCTCATCCGGCGCCACACTGCGCCGATGGAACTACTAGCTTAATACTAAAAGTAGCATACTACTTGAGTGTATTATTGTCAAGTGTATATTTCCATATTTGGTGGGTGATGAAACATTGGGGATGGGGTTGGTGGTTTTTGGATCGCGAAATAGACAAAAAACGCGAAAAAGGAGAAAGAGGATTTGGGTATCGGTGGAACTTGAGGATGTTGCGGTGTATGCTTTTATTGAATCGAGCAGATCTTCGCTGGTAATGTTAGCTTCAGTAATCGCTTTTCACATCTGCTATACAAAAAAATGCTTACTGATTCATGGTTTGCGCCATTTTTTGATCATATCTTTCCAATCCAGCCTAGTTGTTAGTAATCGGCTATTCATAACAGCCAGAGCATCTGCCGCTTCTGCACGCTTAAGAATACCTTCATCGATCATCTCTTCTAGGAGCGTATGTGACTCACGCACAACAACGCCTTCTAAATTGGCAGCTTCCTGTAGAAGACTGTCGCGGGTGTATAGTGGGTATGAATATCCTCGTGCGAGTACCAATGCAGAAAGATCGGCAATACCGGGACCAGTGTATCTGGCACGAAGCTTAACTAATTCTGTAATTAGCTCTCCCGTTAACTCTCGAGACTGGAAACCGAACTTCTTCAACATTGGTACATTAAGGGATTTTAGCTCTTTCTCGATTCGATCCGTCACGATGTATTGGTGGTCGAGACGGAACAACTGACCGAGAATCTGAGCTTCGTCGAAATCGAACCACACGTTTGCATCAACAACAACTGTATCCAGGACTCACCTCATGGTGAAAATCTAGTATCACTGTATCGTCAGCGTATTCCCACTATATTTATTCATTTCTTGTTCGTCTTATGATACAACAGGTTGCCAACTCTCGCCAATACTTGTGTCAGCAAGTTTCTGTATAACTTCTGTAAGCGGAACACCTAGCAGCTCAGCTGCTCTGCTATCTGAGATAATACCATCTATATAAGCCCGTGCCACCAACCGTATATGACGGTCCGTAGATTCCTTGGGATATTTACGGCCCGGTTCAATCTCCTTCCAGCCCTTTTTATTGAACATGCCAAATAGTTTGCCAGCGGTAGATTTCGCAATTACTTCAGTGTCAAGTGCCCGGTACACCCAAGCTTGCATACTCATTCCATACTTATGCTTCAGGTCATGCAGTTCCTGCAAGCTTATCCGAGACCGATGTGTCCCGAGTTCTTTCTTCACAGCGGCAGCAGGCGCAAGAAACGCTCCAGCGAATCTATTGGCAGCAGACTCTTGTATATCCTCATCCCAATTGCCGGAAAATTTTAGTAAAAGATGCCCAAGCTCATGGGCTAAATCGAAACGAATTCTGTCTCCAGCTTTTTGTTTGTTTACGACTATAACCGGAACACTCCCATTTGGATACGCGCAACCATCAAAAGCATTATGTGTAGTTACAAAAATAACCTTAATGCCATGTTCTTCTAGTAACTCTGCTAGATTATCTATCGGGTAATAGCCAAGTCCCCAAGCTTTCCGCAATTGCTCTGCGAGCTCTTCAGTATCCTCATTACTTGCTATACGTTCGGAAAAGCTATCTGGAATTTGCAACTGGATCTGGTCATTGAGAAAGAGAGCTTCCGTCTCTAGGTAGCTTTCTACCTTATCGCAGACAGCAGCTTCGAGCTCAAGTTTACGAGATTCAGGAAGGGAACAGTGCTTGCGGTATGCTGGCTCACCTAAATCTACCGTCACTGTTCTAAAAAAGTAATCGAAACTTACATTCAATGTATCAGCCAAACGGAAGAGAACACCGGAACTAGGACAATCTTTGCCTGTTTCATAGTTGGAAATTGCTGCTTTTGAGAGATTAACTGAATTCGCAAGATCATCTTGAGTCAAATGACGCGCTCTTCGAGCTTGTTTAAGTCTATCCCCTAGCATTCATTTCTCCTCTCAACTTTACAAGTATAGCTATATTATTGGTATTTGTAAAGTGTTTCTACCCATTATTCTTGACTATTTGCGTATATATTTTATATTTTTATACTAATCATCTTACTACTAATTCACATCAGCAGGTAAGACTACCTACTTTCTTGATAAATGCAGTTTCTGCTCCAATAACAATCAAACCAAAGAAAAAGGGAACAGCTCGAGACATAGAGTCTTGTGCTACAGATTTCTACCTTCCGCTTAATCAGCGTAAAAAGAAAAAGGCCGGGTCAATCCCGGCCACTACTTCTGCTCCCTATTGATCTTTGCTCTACGTTGAGACGTTAAGCCAACGAAAGACGTATACATGCATGTTATGAGACATGCATCATTTTCAGACAGACAAAGAGTTCGTTACCTTGCTGCTGATTTGTTTGAAAAAG
>JBDKSP010000023.1:0-99310 GCA_039680575.1 Armatimonadota bacterium | reverse complement strand
GTGTCCCCGCCGGTGCTAAAATGATCCAAACTGGCCGGTCTGAAATTGTACCACCCGTGAATTGAAAAAGGGCGGAGGAGTGATCCTTCGCCCTGTGACTCCGTAGAATTGTTAGCAAGCAACTATGGAGTCAGGGTTAATGATATCACGGGAGATCACTTTGGAGATTAATTATTTCAACAATCAGGGGCTGTCGTATCGGGCGCTGAGTCGAAAGACGGGGTTGGACCGGCGCACAGTGAAGCGGTATGCGGAGAATCCGGAGCTTATCGGGAAGTCGAGAGTATCAAAACCACGGCTGAGTAAGCTCGATCCGTTTCTACCGACCATCAAGAACTGGCTCGAGGAGGATGAATATTACACGGCCGCATGGATCTACGACCGGCTTGTGAAGATGGGCTTCGACGGCGGTCGGACCATCGTAAAGGATGCCGTCCATGAGATCAAGAGCGAGAATCGGCGCCTTGCATATGTCCGATTCGAGACGGATCCAGGTCGGCAAGCTCAAGTGGATTTCGGCGATTTTAAGGTTATCGAGCCGGACGGCACCGAGAAAACATACTATCTGTTTGCGATGATTCTGGGTTACTCTCGGATGCTCTACTGCGAGCTTCTCGAAAGATGCGATATGGTCAGTTTTCTCGATGCTCATCAGAGGGCGTTCGCGTATTTCGGTGGAGTTCCGGGCGAGATTCTCTACGATCGGATGAAGAATGTCTACATCGGCAAGCTCGCCGGTAAAGACACGTTCACGCAGGGGATGATCAATCTCTCGTGCCATTACGGATTTTCTCCGATAGTCGCACCTGCGTATGCTCCGTGGGTCAAGGGCAAAATCGAGCGACCTATGGATTTCGTGCGTGAGGGCTGGTGGCGGGGCTATGAGTTTGTAAATATCGAGGCAGGGAATCGGGACCTGATGTCATTTTGCGAGGAAAAGTCGCACCGGATTCACGGGACAACTCACGAGAAAGTGATCGATCGATTTGAGCGTGAACAGCAGTTTCTATTGGCGCTTCCGCACTCGACTCTCGATGTCTCCGAAAAGCTCTATCGCAAGGTCGCAAAAGACTGCACGATAAGCGTCGACGGATCGAGATACGAGGTGCCTTACACGCTCGTCGGCAAGAAAATAGTCGTGCGAATGAAAGACGGAGTCCTGCGGATATTCGACGACGACAGGCTTGTGGCAACATTGGATCAGTCGAAGATTAAGGGCGGATTCGTGCGCCTTGCCGGTCTTATCGATGCGATCCGAGCAGACCGCAGAATGAACGAGCGCAAGTGGAGATGTCCGAAACGAGGCAAGGGCAAGGCGACAAGAAGTCCGATTGCTGGCAAATACGATCTCGATGTGCAAATTCGAGATATCGGCACCTACGCATCCATTGGAGGCGAGGTGGCTTATGCCTGAGCAGCTCATCTCCGAAAGGCTCATCGAGAACCTCACTCGACTGCGTCTGCCTCGTATGCGAGATATCTTCAGCGAAATGATAAAGACCGCCGAAATCGAGGATTGGAGCTATCTGACGCTGCTTGACCGGCTCCTGGACGAAGAGGTCGTTACAAAGGAGCAAAAGCGCATCTCAAACTCGCTGAGGACGTCCGGGCTGCCCTATGTGAAGACGATCGACGAGTTCGATTTCACTTTCCAGCCCGGCATAAACCGCCAGCAGATCAGCAATCTCTTCGACCTGACATTTCTCGACCGAAGAGAGAATATTCTGTTTCTGGGGCCACCCGGTGTGGGCAAGACACATCTCGCGACTGCTCTTGCTGTCAAATCCTGTCAGAGCGGCAGATCGATCCACTTCACGACGATGGCCGACCTGATTGCAAGGCTGAGAATCGACCGCGACGCAGGGAGAATTGGCCGAAGCAGACGTCCTTATTGCTGCTCGGATGTGATAGTTGTCGATGAGGTGGGCTACACTCCGATTGATCGCGATGAGTGCAACCTGTTCTATTCGTTCGTCGCCACGCGATACGAAAAAGCGAGCACGATCATCACCTCAAACAAGGCATTCGGCGAGTGGAGTGAGCTTTTTCACGACCCGGTGATCGTCACCGCGATCCTCGACCGACTCCTGCACCACAGCACGGTGGTGAACATCAAGGGCAGCAGCTATCGCCTCAAGGACAAACTCGCAGAGGAGGTGACACAAACCGAAACTGAGTAATCCATCGGTACGGGTGGTACATATTCACACCGGCCGAATTGGAGCATTTTCAGACCGGCGTTGACACGTGGGACATCTAGGCCAGCTCTTATGTGTCCGGGTCTAGTTCTTTTGCCATCGAAATAATCTGATGTATTACAGTCGTCGGCCCAATGTAAGCGATCAATCAATCCTAAACCATAAGCTTGAAAGTTACTTTCACGTGATAATGCTTCCCCAACTTCTATTCTTACTTTATCGAGATCAGATCGATTGATAGTGCGCCTCTGTTGGGCCCAATCGAGAAATCGTGACACTAAGACCTGTAGATAGATATCGATGGCTTCACTTGCTAGATTGAATGCTTCAGCAATATGTTGCCTACTGGCGATACAGATATCACGTTCTGATCTTGAACGAATGTTTAATCCCGCTGATAATTGGTCAGCTTCATCAGAAGCTGCGCCAAGATCTCTGCAAAGATTGCGAAATTTCTTTCTGATACGATCTGAATCCTTGCCTTTAAGAGAATTAATTCTAGCAAGTAACTCTATATCTCCGTGGAGTGGAAAATCGACTGCGAGGCAGAATTTACCGGTGGGATTTTTCTTTAATACCTCAAGAAAGCCGCTAACTGGCCTTTTCAACATTGCCCAGTTCCATGAGCGATCCGATGCTTTGATTTGGATGTAGCAGGTGTCTGTATTAATGCCTCTCAGGTCGGCATCCTCAATGCCTTCAAGTTGAAGATGCCAATCCGAGGAACCATCTTTGTACAATTGCATTGCGAGATACACAGAATACAAGATTTGATAACGAATGCCTTTGATGTTAGCAGCACCATGAAATCTCTTTTGCAGTAAACTATCAAGCTGTTTGATTGATTCGTGATCTAAAGATTTTGTTTCCGTATGTTTCATGAGATTATCCTGATGAATCATTTGGTTCTAGTTAACGTTACTACAAATTATACATGGAGTTCGAGTGTTCCAATAGTAAAGCGCGATAGTAATAGACCATATTGCTGATTCGAATATTGAGTAGTAAAGACTACCGGTTATCCTCTTTCTTTTGAGGATGGAACGATCGTAAAAACACTTGGGCGAGAACCTGCCTCTTAGCTTTCTTTTCATTTTCATCAACTGGTTGAAAGTTAACTTTGACCTTATAGCCTTTTATTCTATCTTCTCGGCCTGCGTTCTTTGCTGCTTCTTCCTCGAAGTAGAAAACAAGCTCGTCCGGCTCGAAAAAGAGGACTTTCTGCTGCTCAATTTCGGACAACTCTTTATTACATAGCGTCTTTATCTTATTCAGCACCTTCTTCTCGGGAGAGCAGAGTATGACAAGTTCATACTCTGAAGCCAAGCACTTTTGGATATTAGCCAGTTCATGCTCAGGTGAAGTAGTGACGGAAACCTCGCAGGCGATTCTTCTGCCATCCCGTTCAAGCCCAACATCCACCCTGCCCTGTCCATCTGTGGTCGGTTGTTCAATAGTGGCAAGATAGCCACTCTGTTCAGCCAACTTCTTGATTAAGTGCTGAAGTCTCTTGTGCTCGCGTTCTATTTTCGGATCACGTTTTGGCTCAACTTCAGGAAACTTAATCTCTCTTGGAGTTCTCCCGACTACCTCTTTTCGAGTTGCTTTTGGTTCTTTTGTCTGAGCAGGTTGTTCCGGTGATACTATCTGCCTTAGTTGTTCAGTGCCTTGCTTTGGAACCGGTTCAGGATTAGCCTCATTAGAAACAACAGCAGGTCTATTCTCAACTACCCGCTCTTTTATGGGTTCTTTGGATTTTGCTGCTTCTTCTATCTTTTGCTGTCTTTCATTGGTCTTTGCAACCAGTTCTTCCCTCAAGACCACATACTTCATACCAATTGGGACTACCGGAATAATGTCCTGATACTCCTCTTCAGATACTCCAAGCAGCTCAGGAGCTGATTCAACACTCATTGTATGAAGTTGTATGATGTCGCCTTCTATTTTGTGTTTGGTATAGCACATCCTTGGCTGAAGATGTTGCAGTTCTTCAATCTCTCGCTCCCAGTTGCCTGAATACTGGAAAGCCTCTTTTGCAAGAGTCTGAGCATCCTGTCTGTTGACTCTGAAATACACCTGAAGACCTGCACTGCCCAGGATCAAGTTCCTTAACTCGTCCGAGATCTGCGACAGACTCTGGTGAGCCATAACAAGTGAAAGACCGTACTTCCTGGATTCAGATAATACGACCTTAAACGATTCAGTGGCAAAGTTTTGGAACTCATCGATGTAAAGATAGAACGGGACTCGCTGACTCTTGGCCTGGTCTGATCTTGAGAAAGCAGCCATCTGAATCTTAGCCATAAATAGAGAGCCTAAGAGATCGGATGAGCCCTTTAGTTTTCCTTTATCGAGCTTGATGAGTATGTGCTTTCTGCTGTCCATTGCTTCCCGAAACTGAAAAGAGCTTTTGGGGGAAGAGAACATCTGTCGCATTCTCTCATCAGCAAGAAAAGCATTGATCTTGTTCATCACCGGCTCTATCCAGGTAATCTGGCCTCTATCGGTCAGGCTGTCGAAACGCTGGAAGTAGTCCATGGCGGTAGGAGATTTCACCTTTTCGAGAACAACCTGCCTAAATGATCTCCTGGTAAGAAAAGAGGTAAGTTCGCACAGAGTCAATTCCGCTTCACCTAATGCAATAAGGCTGTTTCTCATCAGGTCTTCCATCCTAGCACCCCAGGAGTCGGACCATATCTTTCTGAAGGAGCTGACAAGTTCTCCGGCCTGCTCTGCAACAGAAACACCAGGCATTTTCTCTAATGGATTAAAGGTTACTGTTATATCCGGGTCCGTAGGGTCGATGAGGATTACATTATTGAAGACATCCGTTTCATCAGCAAGATAGCGGCAGGCAAGAAACCCTTTTATATCTTCGATGAGGTCTCCATGAGGATCAATGACGCAGAAGCCATTGCCTTTCTCGATATCCTGTCGGATGAGGGACTCCAGAAACTTCGTTTTGCCAGTTCCGGTAGCTCCGATTACATAGAGGTGGGTAGCTCGGTCTTCGTCTTTGAACTTGGCGACCTGTATCTCGTTTTTGTTTTCGCTGTAATAAAGGCCGAGGTCAAAGGTACCAGGTATATACTCGTTATGAAAACCTGGTTCTTCGTCTTCGTCTTTCACAGATCGTTTTTCGTCTTCGTATCCCAGAAGTCGTGACCAAAAGCTCATCTACGCACCCTGTAATCGATAGTGTCCTGCATTTACGAAATGCCAAGGAATCCTTTTGAATGCTTGTCGATCTTGGAGAAGTCCTGCTTCAACTCCTGCATAAGGTTATCAACGGCATCAAGAACACAGTGATGAAGATTGGTCACATATGCAGAGAGGTCCTGCTCATCAAAGATATCAAGCTCTAACATGCCTGCTTTTCCGGCATTGCTGGCACGACCGAGCAAAAACGATGGAGCAAACAGTAAGCCTACTACTGGTATCGAGAGTATGAAGGATGAGAGCTTTTCCTTAAAATTCGGCTGAGAGACAAGATACCAGGATACCTGCAGATTCGTGCCGTAATCCCTAACGTTGAGATACAGCTTGAAGGGTCGGAGATTAGTATTGGAAGTGTTGCTTATTACAATAAAAGGTCTTTTGCCGCCTAAGGCACCTCTTAGGACTCCGGGTGACATACTGCGGCGCTGTAGTTTTGTATCAGGAGCCTGTGATAGCTCAAGAAAACGCTCAGTAGCTGAGAGCAGGTCTTCACCCCTGCCAGCAGCATCTCCGATCATCGCACCCCACTTCTCAGCAATCTGGTACTTACCAAGAATACCGAAACCCATCTACGCATCCCCCATATCTGTAATGAATGAACGCGCTGCCAAATACTGCTAAGCAAGCGTATTGATGAGATTATACATGACAAGAAAGTGGAAATACAAGGTTAACGTCAGTCGATGAAGTTGACATCTGGCATTTTTCTTCAGCCATAGTCCCTAAAGCTACTGCCTCGAACATCCTGATGTGATATGGGTTTAGGTTGTTCTGCTCTTTCTGCAGTTCGTGGCGTAATACTGGGTGCTTCTGGCAGATAAGTTCAGCAAGAGTGGTCTTATTGATCCTCCTCTCCGGTGAATGGAATGCTTCCACTTCCTGAATGGAATACTTGATAAGCTTTATCCGGTTTATCATGGAAAGCTCCTCGACCTTGAGGCTCAGCTTGTTGAGTCTCAAGGAACTTCGGGAAGAGTGAAGCTTTTTTAGGACTATGGTATCCGGTTGATAATAGTCTATAAGGCTGGTAATGATGTCTATAGCTTTATTCAGCTTGAACTGTGCTTTCATTCCGTTTACGACCTTTACCGACCAATCGATAAGAATCGATCTTTTAAGAACGGCAATGCCTAAATATCTTGTACCGAGGTTGATAGCCAGGATTGTAAGTCTTTTGTTATGCATGTGTTATCTGGAGTGGCAGACAAACTTTCTGTGCCCACATTCGGGCATCTGGAGGCATTTAAGCCGTATTCAGATAGTGACCTGCAAAGATGGAAGCTGAGAATCTAGCTAAAGGTCCGTTCTCTTACGCTCACTATGGCCTTTGAACGCTTATCCCTTCACCTCTGAAGTTGTCCACATATCCACTTCCCCTATTGTTATTAATTATTGTTCTCTTACTATTGTTAGTGTGCATAGGCTTTACATCTTGATTGCGTCCGGTTTACATCTGAGTTTCTTCAGCTTTACATCTGACCGCTAAAAGCCGGTAAATATGTGAATATCTTCCCGACCTTTCCACAAGGACCAGCCCGTTATCCTCCAGTTTCTTTATCACTTTGTTTATGGTGGTTCTGGAATAGCCTAAGACTTCGGCAATGTGCTTTTGTGATGGGTAACAGCTCTGGTTGGTATCAACGAGAGAAGCCAGATAGTTATATACGGCAACACCAAGAGCACCCACCTTTGGCGTATATTCTCGGATGAAGGCTTTCTCTATCCAGTACCAGTTGCCTTTCTTCATCCACCTTACATTTGCTCTTTGGTGGTCTTTCATATAGCGCTAATAGAACTTCTTGCCCCAAACATGCTCACAGATAGTCTCTGCCAGCAGGATTACAGGCTTTCTAAACTCCTCAATCTCACTGTCGGTCAGATTTGGCATACCAAGAATCTGCCTATACTTTGCTTGTATGCTTAGCTTCTTCTTGTGCTTTGCGTATTCAGACATGCTGCCTTCTTCCTGACATATGGAGGACCGCAGCAGTCCTTTCTGAAAGTTCATCTTGAATATTGAGACGTAAATCTTCGAAGACATAATCAACCGTTGTCTGATAGATAGCTGCCATCTTAAGTGCGTTTAGAGTCTCCGGCAGAGAAACACCTTTCTCCCAGCGAGAGATCATGCTGCTTGACTCTAGCCCCAAAATACGCGCAACTTCCTTCTGTGAAAGTCCGCATTCTTTTCTACAACGCTTCAGGTAATTGTGGATATGTTTACGTCTCATTTTATCTTGCTGAGGTTTGTTAAATCGACCATTGACATCAAAGTATCAAGCTAGGAAGACCACAACAAGCAGGGAGAATTTGCCGACAGAAGCAAAAACACCGTGAGGATGCCGGCGCTTCTACGAAGGAATTAGATTAAGAATTGATTAGTCCGAGGTCCACTTGCTGGGTCTTTCCAAAGCGAAGAGCAGTATAGCAGAAGGAGATTAAGGAAAAATAAAATTTTAATTATGTTAATTTCAAGCTTCTATTTACATCCTCACAATTATAGATTTTCATAAATTCCATGTGTTCATTTTTTCATTTTAACTTATACATTCATGTTATATGTTGACACAGTATTAATATATGTGTATCGTGTAATAGTTGTTCAGCAAACTGCAGTGACATTTAAATGCGTTCAACTTCTGCCTCGTCACCTCCTTGTGGTGGATGAACGTTCATCCACCACAAGGAGGTGACGACAATAATGGGGGAACTGCTAAAACATGGCGAAGAACCGCTTAATCATGTTCATCTGGATTCTAGAATCACGACTCTAAAGAGTTTTAACAGTCGACTATTAATGCTACTTAAAAGACGAAATGTTCCATTGCAAATTGTGAAGCATCTTGAATCACTACAAAAGCGGGTAATTGATAAAGCTACAGAGATGACAATAAATGAAGATAGTATTCCGTTTCTTCCTGTCATCCCGATTACCTGTCTCCCTTTATGCGAGCAGCTAAAGCTAGTACGAAATAAGAACAACATATGCTATAGTCGCTACATTGAGCTACCGTTGATAGTCGATAAAACAAAGCAATCAGAGAAACCATACTATATATTTGATATTGATGTTGGCATGGCTCCGTTAGAGCAATCGGCTTTAGGCCAAACTCGGAAATTGATTACTAAAGCACCCCGACTACCACTTAATATTACAGAGGTAATCTCGCTGTGCATTCATACCGACTTGTTCTTGCAGCATAATGTTAGCGCTGTTGGCTCTTATTACGGATGTTGCTATAAGATACCATATATTGGAATGCCTACCGGTATCAAGCATCCCGAGCTTTGCTGGGTGTATAGTGAAACTAGCAATGGAAGTCGTTTTCTATTACCATCCTGCATCTACAAACTAGATTCGGATCACATATAGTTTGCAAACTCTTGGTAATAACTTTACCGTAATATTGCAGACTAACAGAGGCAGATCTATATATAGATCTGCCTTTTTCAGCAGATAAACTTTCAAAACTAGATACTACCAAAGCATCACTTACAATTAAATAGTTTTTGATCTTTAATATCATCTGCATTCATTGACTGATCTGTATTTAATATACAACGCGCTATAGATTCAGCAAGCAACGGAGGTACTGAATCAGCCACTTGTTGCTGCTGAAAGCCTATTGATCCAATAAATTCATAATTATCTGGAAATGACTGTAGCCGAGCAGCTTCACGAACTGACAATCCTCTATGCTGCTCTGGATGGATAAGCATATTCTTACGAAAATTACCAATTACCTTGGCGGGCTTTTCCCACTCCAATCGATGGTAAATTCCAGTATGACATCGTGTAAAATCAGAGTAATCGGCCATAAGACTGTGCGGGATAACTGTCCAATTTTGTCCCTGCTTGATATATTTGTACCGTTCGATGATTTTATTTGAATTATTAGTGACTAGATTGCCCTGCATATTGCTATTTGCCGAACGCATAGTTCTTTTGTAATCCGATTCCGAACAATTGTCCCCGCCATACGGCAAGCGATCAACCGTTGCGCCATTTGCAAGTGAGGGAAGATCACTAATTGCTTCACGAACCGTCACATACGGTTTCATATTCGGCCCATGAGTAGGCGATGGAAAGGAAATTGGAAGTCCAAGCCTGTTTCCAACGATGAATAAACGACGGCGAAACTGCGGAACACCATGATCTGCCGCATTTAGTTCCTTCCAATCAACCAAATATCCTTCATTACTACATTCCTTAATTATGCATTGTAGTATTGTGCCTTTCGCTAGCGTACGTAGTCCTGCCACATTTTCTATCACAAACCATCTTGGCTGTATAACCTTAAGAAATCGAAGAAACTCCTGATACAATAGATTCTTTGGATTTGAAAGTGTCCGTGTGCGGCGGTTCGATTCAGAAAACCCTTGACAAGGAGGCCCACCAATCAGAACTCCTACGTCACCTGGTCGTAAATTAGATTGTTTCAAACAATCTATAGGATCAACATTCTGGATGTCTTTTTCAATAACATTTGTCTGCGGATGATTATGTCGATATGTGTTAGCTGCGTGTGCATCAATCTCAACAGCCTGAATGATAGTAAACCCAGCCTTTTTAAATCCTAGACTAAGTCCACCTGCCCCAGCAAAAAGATCGATTGTTGCAATATTCTTGACTTTCTCTGCATTATTGTTGCATTGGGTAATACACGGAAGCGAGACCATTAGTAACAACCAATTCATCTAGTAATTAACTCAGGCAACCAATCCTCATAAACATTATCAGCACCAGTAGAGTAATCTTTCGTGTTGTATTCACCAGGAAGTGCGTAAGTAATCTGTACTTCAGGATGACACTCAGCAACAAGAAAAGCTGCAATGGTAGATAACTTGGTACTCATGGGCGCTAATATGATGTTATAGTCCTGGAGATAATTTTTAAGCAATTTTTGCAATACATCCAAGCACTCTTGGATACTGGCTGTTGGAAACTCAAATTCTTTAACGTCCTGCCTAGCCAGCACTAGCTTCATCTCTTCACGGTTTCTAAGTAGGAATTCTTGATTGGTAGGTGGATCACCTAAACCAAGGAGCACAAGGCGAGGTTCGTGTTCCTCAATTATCCGAATTGTTCTATCAGGTTCAAATCCAGATAGCACAACTAATAAAGATTGTTTACTTGGTGATTGAATACCACTCAGCCCCATTACATTGCGTATGCCACGAAAACCACGACTAAGCCACTGACCATGTGAATGAGGAGAGACATATATAACTTTGATACGAGAACGAATTACTCCCACTCGCAATAGTGCTACAGATGTTAATAGAACTTCACGGTTAAATGATGTAATATCTATAGTAGAGGTCCATTCCTTGGATTGCTCTGGTTTCGCTGGCAACAAAGTACTTTTCAGAACTTCCAGCTGCGATTTGACATCCAACCAACTGCCAATCGCCAACTCCACGGAATCACAACGTTGCTCAAGAATTGTTTGCAATCGTATAATATTAGATCTTATCGATTCACTAGATGCCCCAGAGTAGAACTCCTTGTTAATATAAATAATGCCTTTTCTTGCTTTATAATCTAGTGATAGTGATTCTGTGGCTGCGACTGATCTTGGTTCGTAGCTAGCACATACCAAATAGAGATCATCGGGTACATCATTAGTTGCTGTCTTTATTCCACCAGAAGATTTCACCTGCTCAACCTTATTAATTAGCATCATCAGTCTCCTCTTCTAGAACAAACAACGTTGGATGCTCATGATCAGATGATTGATTTATATTTTGCTTTAATCGCATGCGAACAAACTTCTGAGGGTTCTCACAAGCTAACCTCAGCGCTTCTGCCGTCAGCGATATTCGACCTTCAAAGCCACTCGGATCAAGTTTGTACACAGGGCATAATCGTCGGTTAAGTATGTACCATTTCTCTCGTCCGCCACCTTCCTTTGTGCTGTAGGTTCGAAGCTGAAAATAGCGATATCTTACGCCTAACTGAAGTACCTGGTCAATGTCATCTGGCACTCGACCACGGACTGTGAAAGAGAATAATCGAGCCTCACGTGCATCAGGATCATGCAAGCGTTCATAAAATAGCTGACCCAATGAAGCAATAAGTGTTGCTAAAGCATCAACAAGAGTCCATTTTTCGGGTGGTAATCCTTCGCGAATTTCATCAAACTTTTTAAGCACAAGCTCCTCGGCATATCTGAACAAAACGTCATCCTGAATGTTTGATGGAATATGAGAAATAGAAGGAATATCAGTCCCACTACTTTTACATTCATCAAACATAAGGTAGCATGGCTCTAAAAATGCTCTTATTACACCCGACGACAGATCTACAATATTTCCGAATCCTGCGTAACTCTTCCGCTTCTTTGTCTTCCGTAAATGCTGAAAAAGCCGTGCAGTGGCATATCGGGTAACATAATCGTTTTGCCTTCCTGGTTCTTTTGCGGTATGCCATTCCTCACGGGTTTGTTTCTTAAACTCAGCCAACAAAAGCTCCTCTTCCTTATTTGGAGGTAGAAACTCTGTGATGTCTTTTGTTGGCACTAAAGATAGCTCAAGCCGTCTATTTGCGATCAGCTTCACTTTTTCAAAGTAATTGGTTTTTGATTTAGTGTATAGCTCATCTACATCTATACTCGAATAATCATGAGGCTCCTCAATGAGTGCACCATCTCGGGTGCTGTAAGTTTTGTAGGCGGCTCTCTCGGCTGAAACTTTTAGGCATAGTGTTGCTTGATCGCGATTCGCAACCCAAGAGTTAATTATACACTGTTGGTTTTTAGTGAGTAGAAGTTTTTCTTGATTATCCGTCAGCTTACCTGCGTCATCAAGTAATACATAAACTGGTAAGCTACCATTCATCATTATGGATTGTACCAGCCTCATTAGGGGCATAAGAAAATCATGGTAACCGCTTGTGGCCCCCTCATAAACCGCCTCGGTCTTGTACATTGCTTTGGTATGCAAAAATGAGTTTATTTTTCGTATTTCGTTGTCGAATAATATCTGCAGCCAAAGCATAGGGGAATCTTCAATTTTCACTCTTGTATTAGCTTCTTGTATCGATGGGGCTATTGATGCTCTATCAAAAAGTTGAGCAACTTGCCAAGCAAATTGAGTACACTGATCATGGCTAATACGTTCTTGAGGGATTTGAGTTCGCAAACTATCCATCGTGCGATATGCCACAAACATATTCATCATATGCTCAACAATTATAAGTCGCTGATAATCATCCAATAGTAGCAATTCCGTCTTTTTTAGCGCACCTTCTTTAATTGGACAGTAAATAGCGAGAAATGCATCACTTCTGGATAGATATTCTTCATAACCGCCGTAAAATATTGATTGACACTGCGGCTCCAAAAATCTGAACATCATACTCTTTCCTGAACCACGTGAACCCCAGATGAAGGTATGCTTTCGTTGCTTTACAGTTTCAATTCGCGTATAATCACTGATAAAAAGCTCAACAACTTGTCTGGGCGATAATTTTTCAGGGCTCTCAACATGAAATGGATTTTCTAGTTGTAAGCTGTTATTATCTATAAATCTGCTCATTTGAGAAGTGCCTCCTCAAGTGTTTCAGGCTGCCAATTAGGATTGCATTCGAAGAATTTAGTAACAATAGGTATCTCAGGATAACTGTCCTTCTGCAACCCGTCATCACCCAAAACAAGTTCAAGATCGTAACCATCGACACGCGTAGTATCTTGCATAATACAGAACCGTGCTACGATATGACGTATAGATGTATACTGACCGAATAATCCAGCACAGTACACTCTTTCTGTATTCATCTTTTCTAAACGACAAAGAATATAGTGAATCAGGCTAATCTTTTCTTCTTTATCTGTTAATTCTGGATAATCACTGCAATAAAATTTGGTAGCAACTTTATCAAGAGGGATTTCAACCTCTACTACAATCTCCTCACGACCTACTTCCGGCTTGCAAGCTGAAATACAATTCGCGTATTCCCAGTATATCCGATTACTGTCAGGCACGCTTGGCAAAAGTGCTTGACTTATTCTGGAACGATTTTCAGATATTTCATCAGCAAATCGCAAAACCGCAGCTAACGCACGAGTATACACCTTATGCTGGTCATGTGAAGTAGCACAAATCTCATTCAACTTTGGAATATCAAGGCCTGCTTTGCCGACATGAGCTTTCGAAATCTCTGCGACTAATCGATGAATACTTACATTCGGGAATCCTA
Organism: Armatimonadota bacterium; assembly: GCA_039680575.1. Lineage (GTDB taxonomy): Bacteria > Armatimonadota > UBA5829 > UBA5829 > DTLH01 > JBDKSP01. The sequence goes on along the minus strand of JBDKSP010000023.1, from coordinate 85,693 downwards.
AGGCCTTTATTTCATTGGTTATTTTACTAATATCAGCATGGCCTGTGCGAGAGTAAACATTACCGACATCATGCCAAAGGATCGCAGCAAGAACGAGAAATAAATCTAGACATGTTAACTTAGGTTTTACTTTTGTAGGCAATCGACTTAAGAGAAGCCAACTAGCAGATCGTATAACAGAATCAATATGAGCTTCACCATGATCAGTAAACCATGGACAATTTGCTTGAATCCAAGGATAGTATTGATTTATGAGATGAGCTTTCATAGCTCCGTACCGGTGCCACAGCTCCTTTGCATCATCCGATTTCTTAGATCTGTATTCAAGCTCTTCCTCTAATGTACGACTGTCCCCCATGACAGAAACTCCTCAGTAGCAACAAACAACTAGTAGATATGCAACACTAAAAGCCATTACTGCTCTCAAACTTCACATCATGCTTTAACTATTACTTGCATCCCTTTACAAATTAAAGATTCATAAAGAGATACCTGCACAATTGGTGGTATTTGAAAGGACGGAACTTATCTGATGCAAAAAAGGAGTTAAATTCTTGCTTAAGCCTGCCAAGCTCAGCAATAATGCGCACATGCCCATTTGATTTAAGTATGTGTTCCCCAATTACATTCAGCGGTAAGCTCTGCTTATCCGTCCACCATTTATGGTAATCTAGTCCTATTCCAGCTACGCATCAATTATCTCAGCAGCACATTTTCAATATTGAACATAGACTTACCGCGTGAACTACAGATAAACTATTGAGGTGGCCAGAATACTCTGGATCACCAGGTTATTCTGGCTCAAGCATAAGGACTATTTATAATAACATATTAGTTTATATTCAACAAGGTCGCCAGCTAAGTTGACATTTTACGCTTAGTAATAGACACCATATCCATATATTGTTACTTATTTGCTCATTATATTGCAATGAACACTTGTTAGTTAGGTTGCCAAGGGTAGGAAAATACATAGCACGGTTAGTAATGGCAACCGGCATTCGGTCGACCCATTGCAGCAATAAACACAAATATAATATGTATTCTATTGCTTGGTAAAACAAACAGGCATCGAACTGCTTTGCTAAAATTTAATCGTTCCTATAATTGAGCCGACTAACCTTTTTACCACTGCATCTCTTTCTGAAAAGACAAATTAGCATTTGTTCAATAACATCCAGTTTGATATCTCGGATAGGACTATTATTAAATTTTGTACAGTGTGGTTCCATTAATATAAAAAAGCTCCTGGGAGTTCCCAGGAGCAGAAATACTGCCTTTTGAATGAAAAGCCGGTAAATTTCGGACATCTGCAATACTACCTAGGCCTTAGCAGTGACTTCGTCCAATAGAACTGTAGAACTCGAACGGCTCAGAATACAAACTATCCAAGCAGTCACATGTGAGCATTGCAATCCTCATCATATTCAGGTTGATATGTTTCCAACCTTTCTGACAGGCTAAAGCCACATTCAAATACCTCGCATCAGAAGCATAGACTATAACCTGATGCGATTTGTTGTACTGAACCTCCAAAGGCTTATTACCCTTGATGATAACCACTTCTTTAGGGTTAAGTATAGATGCCATTACTGCACTGATTGTCCCTTTACAAAGCGTCAGCCGTGACTTAAGCGCATTGATGTCTATGCGTCCCTGATCTAGTGTCGAATCCGCGAGCCGAAAGATCAACTCGCTATCTACCTCTGCAGATCTTGGTAAGCTGAAACGCGCAAACAAGGTGTCAGCATTGATAATTGTACCATTATGTGTTTTATGCGCAGCAGAACATAAAACACATTATGCTGAGTCAGCGATTATGTAGAGTCGTCGGGCGGCTTGTGCTCATTCTGTGAGCTGCCGCCCGTTTTTTCTTTACATAATGTCGCTCGTTACAGCTTTCGCAGCCAGTCCATTAAGTCACGGTTGTTCTGCCAGGTCGGGATGTTCGGTGATGGTGATATGTCGGCGATTTTCTCAAGCGCCTGTCGCTTCATGTTCATGTCAGCCCTGGCGTAGATTTCTGTCGTCTTAATATCCACATGCCCCAGGATTTTCTGGATCACCACCAACGGGTTTCCTGCCTGCAGCAAGTGCATCGCCTTTGTGTGGCGTAGTGTGTGGGGAGTTACCCTCTCCCGTATGTTGCTCCCTGAATTATGTGCCTGCTCAACGTATTTTAGCAGGATATATCGCATACCGGATCGAGAAAGCGCGTTGCCATATCTGTTTTGAAATACTGGTATTTCCAAGCATCCGGGATGGTCGAGTCCGTTCTCATTTAGGTAATGCTTGAGGATTCCGACAGTCTTCTGCATCAGCGGCACATGCCGAACCTTTTGTCCCTTGCCGGTTAGACGAACCTGTGCGGGTGGATCGAGGCGTATATCCTTTACTTTGAGATCCGAAATCTCTTGCACACGAGCGCCGGTATCGTAGATCAAGCTGAGTAACACCGCATCGCGTCGACCACTCTGTGAACCCAGGTTCGGCTGTGCGAGAATCGCAGCCAACTCGTCAGTGTTAAGGTGTGCCACTTCTCTGCTTTCATGCCGCTTGGATGGAATCAGCAATATGCGTTGACACTCCAGAAAGCTGTCCGGATGCTCAATCTGGACATATCGCATAAAGGAATGTATCGCGGCAAGCCTTTGGTTGCGTGTCGAGGGACTGCAGCGGCGCTCATTTTCCAGATATTCAAGAAAACTCGTTATGAGATGAGTATCTATGTCTTTCAGACAAAGTCTTTCCGGTGGCTTGCCGACCGCATCTCTGCAGTAACGAAGCAGGATTACAAAAGTGTCTCTGTAAGAGCGGATTGTGTTGCTGCTCATGTTCATTCGGCCCGCCAGATGCTCGACCAGATATCCACTCAGTAATTGCCCGAATTGCTCCGGCTTCATATCTCGTCACCTCCAGGAATCATATGACCAACTGCGGCTTCGAGTGTCTTTGTAACTTCCGGCATCAATTCCGCTACCATATGCAGGTAACGCTGCGTTCCCTCCATTCCAACGTGGCCCAAGTAGGTCGAAAGCCGGGGAAGCATCACGCCCATATCGGCGCCCTCCTGATACCATCGAAGCAATCGGTGCACAGCGAATGTATGGCGCAGGTCATGGATGCGTGGCCCCCTGTTTCGCCCAATGTGTGGAATTCCCAACTGCCAGAGAATATCCCTGAAGCAATTATAGACAACGGCGTGACTTAGATGCCGACCGTCCGAGCCGGGAAAGAAAGGTGCGTCCTGTTCGCGCACGCCAAATTTGGAGGCGTAAGTTTTCAAGCGTTGGGCCAAGGTAGGTGCCATTGGAACAAGCCGCTCTTTACCGAATTTTGCATTGCGGATGGTCAGAATTCCTTCTGTCAGATCGACGTCTCGGACTTCGAGGTTGAGTGCCTCGCCTATGCGAAGACCACAGCCATACAACATGCGGAACAACTCCGGCAATACCAGGTGGCGATAAGGCAGGTCCGAAAAACAGCGCCAGTTGTCCAGTATCTCGAACATCCTGCGGATCTCTTCATGAGTAAAAATCCTCGGAACGAAACCAGATTTGCAGAACATCTTCTCCCTGGGCGGCATGTACGCCGGAATCCCCTGGCGGCTTAGATACAACGCAAATTGCCTGAGAATGCTCACTCTGCTGTAATGTGTTTTCTCTTGCTCATTAGACATCTTCTGTGTCCAACGCTCTACCACATCCTTGGTCAGTTCGTCAGGGCATACCGTTTCATTCTTCAGGAACGTATCCAGGTTGAGCAGATAAACAATGGCAGTATCATATTTGTAGCCACTGGCACGCTTTTCACGAACAAACCCGGCGAGCAAATCCTCAAACGGTCCAGTGAATACAGGATTTCTTTTAGCATCTGTGGACATCACATACCTCCTCGGGGTTCAGCGCGACACTACGCAGGGCACTAATATCGACTCGGGCATATATGCGTGTGGTCTCAAGTGAAGTGTGCCCGAGTATATCAGCGATGGTTTCCAAAGGTACATTAGCCTGCTGCAGCCTTGTAGCCAGGTTGTGGCGAAGCGACCGCATGCCTTGGGAAACGCCTTCTACGATTGGCATCTCGGCTTTCCTCCTGTATTTGGAGATGATGCCGTGAAGCCTGTTTTCCGTGCCGAGCGGTGCATATGGCGAACAAACATACAGGAACACCTCTCTGTGTTCGGAGACCGGTCTTGCGTTACGCAGATAGTCGATGATTGCCTCGCCAACATCCTCTGTCAGTGGAAGCATGACTTTCTTGCCAGTCTTGGTTTGAGTGAAATCGATTCTCGCGTCGTCCCACCTAAGATTATCGAGAGTTAATGAAGTGATATCGCTTGGACGCATGCCGAGCCTGCATGCAAGTAGCAAAATGGCGTAATCTCGCTTTCCAACCGGCGATGCGCGATCCACCATTGAAAGCAGCAACTCTACTTCATCGCTTGTCCACGTCTTCGGCAGCTTTTCGTTTCTGAAGCCACGAAACCTTGGAATGTAAGAAGCCCAGTTGCTTTCCGCAATCCCTTCTCTGAAAAGAAACCGCACAAATAGTCTCAAAACACAGGATATCAGGTCCATTGAGCGAGGTTTCATGTGAGTCCTGGCGGCGAAGAACGCCTCGAAGACGGATCCGTCGAGTCCCGACCAGTCGCATATACCTCTTTTTTCGAGAAGCAGCAGAAAGTCCGTCAGATAGCGTCTGCCGTAGGTGGTCGTGTTGTATGAGGCGTGCCGTTCGTGCTTCCAATAGAGTATGAACTGCTCGAGTCCGCCAGCAAGAACAGGCGACGTTATTAATGGTGTTTTCGACCGCCGTGGATTGCGCTCCCATGTTCCATGTATATGGTATTCGGTCAATATGCGCAGGTATCTGTTCGCGGTCTTCCAGCAGCAGCCTCTGGCTGAGTTGTTCGCCAAGCAGTAGGTAAGATAATCGGTAGCAAGTTCGGTAGAAAACCGGTCTATACTACGCTCCCCGGCAAACACCAGCAGGTGACGCCATATTCGTGTAGCTTCATATATACTGTGGTAGGGGTATTTTTTGCTCACCATTCCATGTCGTGCCGACGCTATTGTGCTTTCTAACGGCGTTTGCGGATTTTCAAAATCTACATTAGGTAACATACAAGCCTCCTCGTGAATGTGACGGATGAACCGCCTTATAACAAAAACATCGGAAGAGGCTTGTAGTGAGCATTAATCAGGTGAGTGAATACTGCGTGGTCGCAAGATCATGGTGCCTGTGCACAACAACCGCCATAAAAGCCGGAATGCGGCTTATATGCCAGCCGTTATCATAGACTGCACTTGTAAGAATCTGCTGTTCCGAGGCATAAGCAAGGAGTTGCTTTTCGTTATTATATGCGAGGAAGAGCGGACGCTCTCGCCGGACCAGGATGATCTCATCGGAATTGACCGGAGTAACAAACACAGCCGCGATCTGACCCGGACATGCCCGCACGTTGGAGAGCAATCTACCAATGGAAAATCCTGCGGGTCCAAGACTGCAACAAGCCATTCTCAGAAGCACCTCGCTGTCGACCTCAAGCTCGCGCGGCAATCCCATGCTTTCAAGTATGTGTTGCGATTCGGGGATATGGCCGTTGTGTGTTAGCAACACAGGTTGCTCGGGGGCTGACAGTAGCGGTTGATTATTATAGTTGTTTAGATGGCTTCCCTGAGTGGGATAGCGAGTGTGGCCCATGAGGATCGCCGTGCTATCGTCAATACCTTGGTGCCATCGATTGTAACGATCCGATTTAATGAACGAGTTTGCCGATAATGGAGCTTTCGCAAGCTGATACATTCCGTTGTCCTTGACCCAGGCAGCGCCAGTGGCATGAGGCCCGCGATGCTCACTCAGAACTAAGAGTCGAGAAAAAATCTGCTTGACATCCTCGATATCTGCCTGCGTACGATTCATTCTTCCAAACACCATTCCTGCAAGTCCACACACAATATCACCTCCGAATTACCCAGTCGCTTTTACGATTGGGGTCCAATTCATCACTCACAAACGTGCGGAAGTCAAGAGGTGAAGCGATATCGGGAGCAGAAATGCAGGATCATTATGTAAAGAAAAAACGGGCGGCAGCTCACAGAATGAGCACAAGCCGCCCGACGACTCTACATAATCGCTGACTCAGCATAATGCGTCCCTATAATTCTTCCGGCAAGAATCGGATGGTTATTCAGGTTATTTCTTGCATCGCCTACAGTCTGCCAACGAGTATGACCGGCAAGCCAGGTAACATTCGAATCAATACCACTAAAAAATCCTGGAATATCCCTACCATGAAGAAACTCTGATGCTCGTTGCGGATGCTTCAAAATACGATACCCACCATCACATTTCAACCAACTTACTCCGGTCGCATGTGTTCCTCTTTGTTCACTGAGAAGCAATAGATAGATGAATACCTTTTTGAAGTAATCCAATTCACTCTTATTACGCTGCTTCTGCCCGAATATTATACCTACCTGTCCACACATTCCTCATCACCTCCATCCCAGTCGATAATCTCTTTTGGTTTGCCAAGCTCAGAATTCTCAACACTTTCAGCAGTAACAAATCCAGTGAATACTCCCTGGGCATAGAGATTTTGATATTCATAAACCCACACTGCTGCTTGAGGAAAACCCATTTCCAGCGCCAAATGTATTACCATCGGGACATCAAGCATATTAGTCTTGCCGGACAGCCTTACCGCCTCGATCCCTTCCATCACTTTTTGAGGTATCTGTACCTTATCTCGTTTCATCGCATACCTCCGATTGCTCTAAATCTCTATCATCTTGTTTTGGGCGTCCATATTTCCAGGCAGCATCTCCAGGCATAGCACAGAGTAAATGCTTTCTCGCCGTCTTGAATTCATCACCATTCATCCCAAGTCTTAGAAGAAAGCAGCGGAAGTCGTATTTGGCGCTTTGCGGATCGAACTGACGTCTTCTACTTGATGCACCACGGTTATTTAGCGCCTTGGCTGCTATGGCAAGAACAAACTGTATAGCAGCTTTAACTTTGCCTGCATGTAACGTGGCTGCAAACCATCTGAACTCGACAGTTCCTCGATACCAGACGTTGTGAAAGTTCACTCCGTAATACCTTGTCTGGTCATAGTGTTCTGGATGGTTATTCTGATATCCATACCAGATGCGGTTCATCTGTTCCTTTGTCTTTGGACGGCTGCTCTCAATCTTTGCTATGAAGTCTGGACTCATCGGCTTTGTATACCGACGCATTCTTTCTGCACTTACACCCAAGGCTGTTAAGATTAATTCCTCTTGTTTGTGGATGATCTTGGCGAGGTTGGTAAGAGATCTTCCGTCAAATGCGCTTGCATCTACGTGTATGTGCATCCCGCACTTTTCATCCACTACTGATCCGCATCTGCGAATGGCTCTCACCACATCCTGAAGATCTAGCAGATCTTCATAAGTTAGGACTGGGCTTACTACTTCAGCGCGAAATTCCGGTGCAACGTTGGAAAGAGACGAATCAGCAACCACTTTCCACACACGATTCTGATCATCACGGACTTCCCAAGGGTCAAATGAAGATGATCTTCCAACATGCGTTGCTGCACCTCCGACAACCGATTGGATAGCATTAGCAACATCCCCTCTTCTGCGCTTCACGGTTTCTATCTCTACTCCGAATCTGAGTTCCTGCAGTTTCACTGCACACTGCCTCCATTTGAGTCTCACGCAAACACTTGTTTGCATGGCGCTTCAAAAGATAGCAGACTGGAATGACAGGCATAAGTGAGGAGATATTGCTTCAGGAGGCAAACTCGTAGCTAGCTTTGCCTGTTAAGGCAATACATCCATTCTTGTGGGAGTTCTCTTTATTCCGTAGGCTGGATGTATCTATTTATTAAGGAAAAGGAGCTTTAATGACTGATACATCATTGGAAGCTGGTACAGATGAGGAGAAAAAAGAAATGGGGAATATCGTTGATGAGGCTGCTATTCTATTTGCCAGACTTTTCCTTCAGCAGGTGCTGGAAATGCGGAGCAGGAAAAAATCAGAAAACACATCTGATTCTTCGCGGTATTTAAGATGATGCGAATAGCAGAAAACAACAGAAACTACTTCCCAGCTATCAGAGCATTTATGCTTCTTACTCTTGCTTTTACACAGTCATATACATCCGGTCATGAAAAGTTGTGTTAAGCAGCGGGCTCGGGAGCCAAAATAAGGAGACTAGAACTAGTTCTAATCTCCTTATTTTAACTCGACCTTATTTTTTCAGCACCTAGTGCTACGTACATTCCATAACCAATTCTGCCCCCTAGATTACCAAGCCAATACTACCACAATAAATAGGAGAATATGCTCAAAGAAGCAAATTGGCAGAAAAGGTAGGCACAAACAAGTGTAATTTTAGCGAAATTCTATTCTTGTAGGGTTAATCAATATAATTCCTGCCAGGCTTAAAGATTTACCAAAAATTGCTGAGGTGCTATCATAAAGTTACAATTGTCGAGGTGCTTAACATGAAGATAAAGTTTATCGAAATACAAAATTTCAGAAAATTAAAGTCTTGCCGCATTGACTTCGCTGATGAAACAACTGTGTTTGTCGGCGCAAACAATAGTGGAAAGACCTCTGCTATGGCTGCCTTATACAAATTCTTATGCAAAAAGAACAATTTTAGCACCACGGATTTTACGCTGTCGAATTGGATAGAAATCAACAAGATTGGATCAAATTGGGAAAAGGACGAACCTTCAACTGATAGTATAGATATATCCCTCAATCTATGGGAACCATATCTGCCATCGATGGATATATGGCTTGAAGTTGCTGATAATGAAATCCATCATGTTATCCATTTAATTCCAACACTAGATTGGAAAGGCGGTCTTCTAGGGGTTCGGCTAAGACTAGAGCCAAAACAAATGGAAGAGCTTTTCAAAGATTATTGCGCCAGTCGTAAATCAACAAATCAGCTTATTAAGGAATACGAAGACTCATTCAAGACCGGAAAGGAAACTACAGCCTGCTCAGATTTGCGATTATGGCCCAGGAACATGCAGGAGTTTCTTGAGAAACGCTTAAACCAACACTTTGCACTATGTGCATACACTCTTGACCCATCAAAACTAGCAAAAAGTGAAGCTGCAAATCCTCAAGAGACCATAGATGAAAACAGACTTGATGACCTGGATCCATTTAAAGGCTTGATTCTAATAAATACCATTGATGCTCAACGTGGATTTTCTGATTCCGATGGTAACATTCGTTCGGATGAAAATACTGATTCTTCTTTCAAATTGCGTGGATGCCTTTCTTCACAGTTAAGGAGCTATTATGATAAACATCTGAATCCAATGGAATTTCCAGATGTGAATGACATGGATGCACTCAAAGCAATTGAAGAAGCTCAGCAAACATTTGATAAGAAATTATCAGATGGTTTTAGCAGTGCTATAGGCGAACTTGAATCTTTGGGATATCCTGGATTCTCAGACCCTCGCATAACCATTTCAACAAAAATAAGGCCAATCGAAGGCCTTAATCATAATTCTGCTGTCCAATATGAATTAAACAATTTCGGCTCCAACAAGAACGAGAACCTATTAAGGCTGCCTGAGCAACACAACGGATTGGGCTACCAAAACTTAATTTCTATGGTTTTCAGATTGATGAGATTCCGTGACGAATGGATGAAAGTAGGAAAAGTCGCCCAAAAAGCTTTTGAACAAGGAAGGGATTCTCTCATACAGCCGCTACACCTTGTGTTAATAGAGGAACCGGAAGCCTACCTTCACATGCAAGTCCAACAAGTTTTCATACGTAAAGCATACGAAATTCTGCGGAAGCACGATGCTTTAGGTGAGAATGCGGGTTTATCAACACAGTTGATTGTTAGTACACACTCTAGCCACATTGCCCATGAGATAGATTTCTCTTGTCTTCGTTATTTTCGCAGGAAACGATCTAGGGCAGGGACTGAAGTACCAACTTCCACTGTAGTCAACTTGTCAGACGTTTTCGGTCCAGAAAATGAAACGCTAAAATTCGCGGCTAGATACCTCAAATCCACACATTGTGATCTTTTCTTTGCAGACGCAGCAATGATCGTTGAAGGGCCAGCAGAAAGGATACTTCTTCCTCATTTCATTCGTCAGCATTTTCAGAAGCTCGATAAAAGCTACATCTCATTATTAGAAATTGGTGGAAGTCATGCCCATCGCCTTAGACCGCTTATTGAGAAATTGGGGCTGACTACCCTTATCATCACAGATCTAGATGCTGTGGATGTTAATAATAATAGAGTAGCTGTTCAACCAGAGAGAGGCAAAGAATACGAAACCAGAAACTCTACAATTAAAGAATGGGTGCCTGCCAAATCGAAGATAGACGCTTTGCTAGATCTAAAGCCTGAAGAAAAAATAAAGGAATATAACGATTCGCGAGTCCGAGCCTCGTATCAATACCCCATAACCATAAAGCTGAAAGATAAGAATGAGGAAGCCCTTCCTTATACATTTGAAGATGCCTTAATCTTCGAGAATCTAGAAACATTCAGAGAATTGGAAGGAACAGGACTGATAGCAAAGTGCAAACAAGCTATTGTTAATGCATCAACTGTTTCTGGCTTAGGGACTAAACTATTTAATGAATTAGGAACGGCCAAGAAAGCAGAATTTGCCCTCGAACTTCTTTTTCTGCAAGATCCTAACGCGCTTAAGGTGCCTACTTATATCGCTGGAGGTCTTTCCTGGTTAGAGCAACAACTGGATAGCGAACAAACTATCGGATCAGATGCTTCCAAAGTTCTTGCAGTGGAGAAAGCCAATGTCAATTGAACCATTAGAAAAAGATAACCATATTGATGATCATATCGACGTTGAAATAGGCAATTGCTTGGACCTAGATTCTCCAAAAAGTTTCTTTTTATTCGCAGGAGCTGGGTCAGGTAAAACACGATCATTAGTTAACGTTCTTAATGAATTCCGCAAGAATAGAGGTAGCCGTCTCAGATATCAAGGAAAGCAAATCGCTGTTATTACATATACTAACGCTGCTTGCGATGAAATTAAACGCAGGATTGAGTACGATTCTCTATTTGTCGTATCCACTATACATAGCTTCACCTGGGACCTTATAAAAGGGTTTCAAAGCGACATTAAAGAGTGGTTGAGGCAGAATCTTGAAAAGCAGATAGCTGAGCTAGAGATACAGCAACAAAAAGGACGCAGTGGAACTCAAGCATCGATGAATCGAGAGAAGGATATTGAAAATAAAAAGAAGCGAATTCAGAATTTAGAGAATATCAAACGTTTTAGATACAATCCAAATAGTGATAATCGAGAAAAAGACTCCCTGAGCCATGCTGAAGTAATAGCTATCGGGGCTTATTTTCTTGCAGAGAAGTCCTTGATGAAAAAGATATTGGTTGAGAAATTCCCGATTCTTCTGATCGATGAGAGTCAGGACACCAACAAGAACCTGATGGAAGCCTTTCTCGAAGTGCAAGAAGCGCATAAAGAAAGATTTTCTTTAGGATTATTCGGTGATACTATGCAGCAAATATATACTGACGGGAAGGTTGATCTTGGACATGATTTACCCGAAGATTGGCTAAAACCGGCAAAGATAATGAACCATCGTTGTCCTCCGCGAATAATCAAGCTGATTAATAAAATCAGATCTCAGGTAGATAGCCAAGAGCAGAAAGCAAGAACAGATAAACAGGCCGGTGTCGTTCGTCTATTTATTTTTCCTTCATCAACAAATAAAGCCGTTGCAGAAAAAAATGCTGCAGAGAGAATGGCCAAAGTCACTGGCGATTCTGCATGGACTGGTGACGAATCAGATTATAAGAGTCTCATACTTGAGCACCATATGGCTGCAAGTAGAATGGGATTTTTGGATATGTTCGACCCCATCTACAAAATAGATACACTTAAAACAGGATTACTTGATGGTTCTCTGCCTGGATTAAGACTATTTACTCAACTGATTTTGCCAATCAAGAAAGCAAGAGAAACAGCGGATCAATTTGTAATAACTCGGATTATAAGAAAGTTTTCGCCGCTACTAAGCAAAAAAACTTTATCAGCAGTTACCGATAATCAACTAAAAGAAGTAGAAAAAGCTCACAATGCTGTAACTCGATTACTATCTCTTTGGAAAGATCATAACGATCCTCGTCTTGTGGATGTTTTATGCAACATTGCAACAACAAGGCTGTTTGATATTCCAGATTGCTTATATCCGTTGGCGTTCTCAAATACCGCTGAATATAAGGATGCCGCTAGTCCTGCTGAAGAGAACGATGCCAGCAATTCAACCGAGACACCGGAACTAGATGCTTGGAAAGAATGCTTGGAAGCCCCTTTTAGTCAGATTGAAGCATATGATGCGTACATAACTGATTCGAGCCAGTTTGGTACACACCAGGGTATTAAAGGGCTCGAATTTCCACGCGTGATGGTCATTCTTAGTGACGAAGAAGCCAAAGGCTTCTTGTTCAGTTATGAAAAACTGTTTGGTGTAAAAGAAAAAACTCAAACAGATGTAAAAAATGAACAAGAAGGCAATGATACAAGCATTAGTAGGACGCGCCGTCTCTTCTATGTAGCTTGCAGCCGTGCAATAAACAGCTTAGCAATTGTTGCCTATACTGCGAATCCCCAAAAGCTACAGGACTATGTTTTAACTGAAGGTTGGTTTCAGGAAGATGAAATAGAAGTATCTAAATTATGAGACACCCTGTCATCTTTATCCAAATACAGGTACATCCAATGTGGCCAATCTTCAACCTCTTGTACGAACGCAAATTATCTCCTATGATTTAGAACTAGCCAATAAGCAATAAGGAGATCATGGCTAACCAACACGATGAAGATAAACAAATGTCAGATAAGAACGTAACCATTTGGTAGACCAAGCAGCTGAACAGTTCGCTAGGCTTTTTCTTCAACAAGTTCTCGAGAAACGGGCATCTAAAAACACGGAGCACGGAGAAAGATAAGTAGAAGAGTGTTCACTATGCAGCATTGAGCAAGAGATTATAGTCGAGGATCTCTTGCAGTTTTTTTCTTATGGCTTTCATATACTTTCTGTCTTCAATAGTTATAGTAAGTGCCGGACTGGGGAACCAATCAATGCTTATTATAACTTTTTGCTCCTGCTGAAGAGCCAGTACTAGATCTGTTGGAATTGCCTTAACGATTTTCTTATCCTGTATTAGAAATTTATCCCAAAATAGCGCCAGATACTGACGTTTCAACTCTTGAGGAGCTTTTAAATATGCTTTGTAGATATTACGAGAAAGCCTTAGAATTTCCTGAACAACATCTATATCAATATCTTGTTGAGCATCAAGTTCTTCTATCCGGCTTTGAATCTGTGCCAACTCAGCACTAAATTTAGCTCGAATTCTGGAGAAATCTTCATCTGAAATTAATCCATCGAAAAGCTTTTCCTCAGCTTTATCGCGTCTCATTTCGATAGCTTTCTTCTGATTGTAAAGAGCCTGTTTCTGAGAGGTAGTCGATTCCCTTTTACCAAGATATATTGTTCTCAGTTTATCAACGATCAGTTGAGCAAAATCTTCAGTGAATTGAATTTTCCTAAACTGTTTCTCAACCGCCCGTTCGAGTTCCAGTGTCTCAATATTTTGTCCAAGATTACTATGTGTTCTCATAGCAGCACAGTGGTAGTATGATTTCTTTTTCACTTGATGAATTTCGGCAGTGTACCGATAGCCGCAGATATTACAGAAGGCAAAGCCGCGTAAAAGAAAGTTATGCTTTCGCCTTCTACACGCATGGACATTATGGGATTCCATTATATGCAATACCCGTTCGTGTTCTTTCAGGGTTATCATGGGCTCATGTTTTCCTACACACTTCTTGCCATTCCAGCTGATAACTCCAGCATAAAAAGGATTCTTTAAGGTATTAACCATTACACTGTGGGCGATTTTCCTTCCATATTTGGAGCGCAGCCCTTTTTCGTTAAGGATATCAGTAACCTCATCGGCAGAATAATTACCTGTAAGATAGAGATCGAAACCCTCTCGAACCAGATGCCATTTATCAGGGTCTTTTTTAATAATCCTAAGACTCTTGCTGACATCTCCATTGCCTTCTACTGTTACATTGATATAACCAACTGGAGCCCAACCAGGCCACCATCCCATATTGAACTTTTCTTCAAGTCCCCTTTTGGCTTTACGCCCATTAATATCCGACTGAAACTGATTAACACTGGCTAATATCGTATCAATCATCATGCCCTCGGGGCTATCATCGAGCATAGGTTGAGCAACAGATATAAGTTTGATTCCTGCCTTCTTGAGAACTGCTTTTATGGTGAGATGATCCTTAGTGTTTCTTGCTAACCGATCTGTCTCTTGAACTATGACAGCATCGATTTGGCTCTCTGTACACCTTGAAAGCAACTCCTTTAGAGCTGGCCTTTCCAGGTTAGTGGCACTCTTTCCTTCGTCTCGAAATATCTCTTTCACTGCATATTCGCCATGTTTTGCAAAATCTCGGCATAGTCTTTCTTGGGTATCGAGAGAGTGTCCTTTATCTGCTTGCTCCTCTGTGGATACACGGCAGTAAATGAAGCAGTTTTTCATAAGTGGGGAAGTCTACTGATAAACTAGTGGATTATTCGATCCCAAAGCAATTCTTGGGGTTGGACATGTGGAATTTAGCGTACAGCAAGCGATATGTAAATAGTACGATAACGTCAGAATATCTCATCTACGAAAGCAGGAAAGGTAGAAGGATTTGACTAAATCGGCAAGTCCCAGCTTTTATGTTCTTGCACTGCACGAATGCTAAGTTTTACTAAAGATAGATTTATAATAAAAAATGGCTCCCGCTTCTATCCACGGGAGCCCTATATGCAGTGCTAATTAGCTATCTCGACCCAATCCAATCCTTTTGTCTCTTCATTCGGTTCCTTTAATATAACAACGTGGCCATCGGTAACCGAAACCGCCAATAATCCTTCGCGACGGAACATGTGCCATCCGGTTTTGGGATCGGGTTTCTCGGTGCTACCTGCATCCCATTTCTTCACAATGAGCCACTGTCCATCCCGTGACCACACTGGATTCTTGACAGATTCATGCAATGTAGCAACGACTCCATCCTTCCCCGTGTTATCATCATAGACACGGAAGTTAGTTGAATCCAGAGAGTTTTCCAACGGCTCATTTGTCACTATTGCCAGTTTTTTACTGTCTCTTGACCAGCAATACTCTGGCGGATAGGAGTTCTTACTCATCTTGAGGATCGGCTTTGGTTTAGTGCCGTTTGTGTTAGCTATATAGATTGTATCGCCATCCACATACGCAATTTTCCGGCCATCCGGTGAGAAATTGTACCCATATCGGCCGACTTTCCCATGAAGTAGTACATTTGATTCACCACCTTCACGCGGAACCGAGTAGAGATTCCCACTGTAACAACTCTGATAGAGGATACTCTTTCCATCATGCGACCAGAAGGCATATTCTACCCCATTTGGGACACGAGCAAGTTTTTGTCCTTTTCGCATATTCATATCCCAAACGTAGATGTCATTTGGTATGGGTTTGTCCTGTTCCAGAAATCCCTGCTTTATCTGATAAACAGCACAAATATAATGGTCATCCGGTGACCATCCGAAAATACGCCATCCCCAGTCTCCCTTTGTTACAGGCGAGACTTTCTGTGTATCAAGCTGCACCTCCCAGACATTGAGAAACGTATTTGGATAAGGCAACGAACCAGTCATTGTCATCCGTCTATCGTCAGAATTCGAGTAATCTGCAAGGAAAATCACACGCTTTCCATCGTGAGAGAATAACGGTTCTCTGATGGCACCACCCAATTTAAGCTTTGGTGTAGTTATGCGGTTAGTCAGTTGTGTGACTTTACATCCATGGGTAGTCTGAAGGAACAAGTCATAGCAGCCGCCGTCTGCGGTATATTCATTTGGATCCACGAGAGCACTGAACGCAACAACCCCACGTGGCAGTGTTTGTTCTGTACTGTTGCTATAACAAGGAACTGACACGAGTAAAATAATACTACACACCTGCATAAGCTTTATAAAGTTGATATTATGGTGTCTCAAACCACACCCCCCTTTGCATCACAGATGTATATTTATCCCGTTTTCAGTGTGATACTCTTGCCTACTTGGGACTGTCCATGCTATCCATTCCCTGCGGAATTGCGAAGCATACCATCAGAGAATGCCGCATTATCAACACAAGAGCCTATAAGACGATAATGGTTTGGCTTTCCATGCGCTATGGAATAGTAACCTTCACCGAATTAGCTGCAGGAACCTTTACGCTGCCAGCTTCTGCCCGTGGATTCTCAACTCTATCTTTACCTTCTTCCACTACCCGAACACTGGGTTTGATCGTATAAGTTCCGGTAGATAGACTCGTCGTTATCAGCCGTACTTTACCTTTTCTTGAGGTTGGGTATGGTGATGCGTCGTTAGGTGCGAAATCATCGCTAACTTCTTTTGCAAATGTCCTTATCTGGAAGTCTCCTTTATAAAGTCTTCCTTTCTCGTCCACAAGATCGAAGTCGACAAAGACTTCATGATGGCTGTTGATAGCCTTATCAGAGTTCTTGTTTACGCGCTTGACTTCAATCAAAAAAACATTGGGCATACTTGTTGGTGCTATAGTAGCTGCAAAATCGGGGTCAATCACATCATTTGCGTCTTCCAACGGCTTTACCATCCAAGGTGGCTGCACTTTTACTTTTACAGAGTTACCTGCAGGAACAGCAACAGTCCCGCCATCGCAATAGAGTGTACCCCTAAGCCGGTCCTTTCCGTCTTCAAGTATGCGAATGCGCGGTTGTATGATGTAGTCACCCAGAGGAAGATCACGCCGAATCAGGCGAACCTTACTGGTAAGAGAGTCCATGTAGGGAGGCATGATTATGCCGAATGTTTCGCCAATTTCTACTGCATAACTAAGGTTTACGTCATCTTCAGCAGGAAACACTCGTCCTTTGCTGTCTCTTAAAGCCAGATCAGCAACAACAGCGAAACCGCCTATCTTCTTGTCCACATGTTTATTTGTTTTTTTGATACTTATCTCAAATTCGTAAGGATCTTCGGTCTTCTGTATTGTAGCCACAAAGTCACGATCTACAGTGTCTTTCCTAGCAGCAGCTAAGGTATGCACTCTTATCCAATAAGCTACAAAACCTACCGCAACAATAATGCCTATCAGAATAGTAGCAAGTGAACGTCGCCTCATAACTTTGCCTATTTGACCTCAATCGTTACTGAGTTACCCGCAGGGTAGTCTATCGAAGCAAACACTTCCTGTATTCTGATTCGCGGCTTAACTATATACCTACCAGGTGGAAGATCATTCTTTACTAGCCGTAATTTCCCTGTAACTGTCTGCAAGCCAGGTTTTCTTAAAGTGCTAAATATATTGCCAACTTCTTTAGCATATTTCTGATCTTGCCATTTTTCAGCAGTAAAGATCTTGCCTTTGCTGTCCGTTAGAGTCAGATCAACTACTGCGGGAAGACCACTGATTTGGGTACTGGCTTTCTTGTTTACTTTTATGATGCTTATTTTAAAGATATAAGGATCCGCTGTTTTTTTTATAATAGACACATAATCCCGATCTACCATCACCTCATCTTTCTTCTGTTCCTTTACTGGAGTTATTTTCTGTTTTGCACAACCAACAAAAGTAGCACCAATAACAATGATAATTATCACGCCCATTATTGATTTCATTTTCAGCCTCTTGACGATAGATATGTGGAGGTGAGTAATATAAAATCACCTCCACATTAAAGACGCAACTATTGTATCAGAAGATTCGGATCTCCGTGAAGAACGTAGTTGACTTTATACCCTGTCTGATTCCTAACATACCAGTAAGCCTGTGTGGCAGCTTGTGCTACAGTAACACCAGAGTTACTCCATGCTGACCAGAATCTTTCTGAGAACATCTGGGCATAACCACCAGGAACTTCATCTTTAAATGATAGGAAGGCTCTCCCTCTACCAGGATACCTACCCCTTGGTGTTCCAAAAGCAAGGCTGAATACTCCTTGGCCTGCTCTGCAGGCGCCAATATATACGAATCTTAATCGTCGTGTAGAATTCCAGTTCATTGGACGCCCGCTATCGTTATCCCATTCCACCGTATTGCCTATCGCTGGGCCAACAGGCGTATAGTGCCCAGGCAGGCGAAGGTATGGTGATATATCAAAAAAAGCAGTAAGGCCAGAGCCAGCTACATAGCTGCTGCCAGGAAACTTACCTGCTACCACGCCCTGCCACATTGGGTTTTTCTGGCTTGTTACACCTGCCATTCCGTGTCCAGATATGACAAGATTATTTGCAGGAATATCTCCATTCAATACTGAGTCTATTACAATATCCTGCCAATCATTATCATCACTAAGCATGCCCGAATATAAAGATACTCCATATTTGGATTGAAGTGCATAACAAGCGGCCTGATGCATATACTGGAAATTACCCTGATACCCTGGATCACTATCCTTTACATAGACTGATGCCCATGAATAATATGATCCACCTGAACTACTATTATCTTTTCTGCTCTTTACAGTTCGTGTTTTCCCTCCAGCTGCCAAGGCTACCTGAAAATCACCATAGGTATTTCCTGCATCCCAAGCTACCTGCATAGAATTTCCATACCCACTGGTTGAGTATAGTGTCGAGTTATTCTTTACAACGGTCAGTGTCCAACTCGTATCAGTTGGAAACTTAGCAGAAATCGGTTGCATTCCGCACATGTCATCAGGAACATTGAACTCAGATATATAGTTGTTTACAACAAACGTCCACTTATCGGATCCTATTGCGTTGTTACCAGCGCTATCTGTCCCTACTCCTTTTATTTCTATAGTATGTGTACCATTCGGAAGCTGTGTCGTATCGTATTTTATTGAAGACGCCTCGGCAGGAGTAAAATCCCATACGGACTCACCATCAACATAAAGGCTATATACAGTTGGCGCCGTACCCCCTGCGCATGCATACCCAACTACGTTAAGTGTCACTAGACCATCATCGGCCATCGTGTGTCCAGATATTGTGACAATCGGAAATGACGCATTAGGAGTCGCTGAAACAGCAGTTGATAGTGATCCGTCACCTGATGGCCCGTGTGCAGCAACCTTATACCAATATGTTGTACCATTTGTGACCGTTGCATCGGTATAACCAGTCTCGTCACCTTGCCCTATAGCAACATACTGTCCCGTTTCTGAGTCACTTCGATATACAGTTACACTACCACCGATAATACTCGTCCAAGAAAGCAACACTTTGCCATTGTATCCATCAGCGCTCAAACCGACCGGAGATGGAGCACCATCGAAGCTTATATCAGAAGGAAGATAGGACCACACTGCAACGCCAATATTTGTACCATCTGTAAATTTACCTAATA
Organism: Armatimonadota bacterium; assembly: GCA_039680575.1. Classification (GTDB taxonomy): domain Bacteria; phylum Armatimonadota; class UBA5829; order UBA5829; family DTLH01; genus JBDKSP01. The sequence continues at coordinate 66,252 of JBDKSP010000023.1, read as the reverse complement.
CGCCATTGACTATTGCATACGAACCAACAGCAGGAATTACATTGTGGTAACAAGCCACACAGATGCCAACTCTTGGTTGTCCATTAGCGTCAAGTGTTCCATCAGTTCGATGACTACCATCATCAATGTAAAAATAGCCATATTGAGGATATGAATCCGTTACTCGACCCCAAACACGAACATAGGTTCCAATATTGTATAGTCCGACACTTTGACCAACACTTGTAGTATAAACATTAAAATCACTACCACCGATGGACTTGCCATTCATACCCACAGATTTTACACTCTGGCTAGTCACCGTGTATGTAGTTGTTCCAGAGATAAAACGTTCACCTGTATTGGCATCAGAATATATGATTCCATCTATATCAACAGTGTAGTTTTGGCTATCTGGCGGTAAAGTACTGGGATTAACCATGATTCCCATGTATCCACCAGGTTCCTGTATGTTTAGAACACTACCATCGCACCAGGAAACTAACTTGCCAACGAGAGCATGGGACCTACCATCGGTAGGAAGAGTGATACCATCTGGGAAGGTCATTGCCCAAGCTATTGTACCGCTTGAAACTATAAATGCATTACCAATCTGATTGACAGCAGGATCAAATCCTGGACCGCTATCTACACACAGTACGCGCTGCCCCGATTCAGTCTTCATTGTCCCAGTGATCTTGTTTACTCTTGATGTTGCAACAGCTGGGTTTGAATAATAAACCTTGATCGTATCCGATGTACCATCCTCGGACATAATGAAATAACCAGTAGATACTGACTGGATTGGATGACACTGCAACTCCACGAACGTATCATCCGGTTGAGATTTAACTGCTGCTATTGTTGAATAATAAGTAGATGCTGCTAGCGGCGACGGATCAGGCTCATTACTTGATGATTCGTTCTCTGCCATTGCAGACATACTATTCATAGATGACGATGATGTAGTTGATGAAGCAAAAGCCTGCTTCCACTCCCATTGCGTGGGTGATAGTACCCCCTTTACGAGAGGACCATGGTAGAGCATATTTCCGTCGCGGTCGAGATACGCATAAATAGTTACATTGGTTACTGCTCTATAACCATTGTCGAGCGTAGTAAGGGTTCCTTCTACATCTACTGTTTGATCTATTTGAAAACCTTCAGGCAGAGAGGCAAGTACGATAATTGTAGATTCACATTTATAGCATTCACCAACAACATAATAAGCTGGGTTATCGCTTGGCCTGTTTTTTCTGATTCTTACTGCGTCTAGATATACGGAAGTCCCATCAGTCTGCTCCAAAGCATGCCTGATTGTTCCAGGTCTGGTCGTCCACGTTGGTTCTACTGCATAGGCCCCCACCGCGAGTAGCACCATTGCTACCATTAAACTGCAAATCAATACTGCTTTCATCAATCTCATAGTAATTGCTCTTATCTCCTGGATTCAAATTCTGTCGTGTACACCATTCTGGTAAAGCAGTACACATCCCATGGATTGCAGGTTAATTTTCTATTATCACCCCCACTATTGAAACTTTACCTAAAGTATAGCTAGCAGGCACTAGACACGTCAATGAAGCGGAACTGTCAGTTGTCACTTACCTGAAACAAAAACAGGAATGGAGCATAACTTCACCCCATTCCTATTAACTAACTTACTTCAACGACAATCGAGCATTCCCCCAGACAGCAGCTGGTTTTTCATCATCCACACAATATACCTGGAGTTGCAGGGTTAAGACATTGGAGACATCGACATCAACATTATCGATCATTCCAACCTTCAAAGGCTCTGACTGGTAAAGGGTATTGCCGTCACCTATCACCTTAAAGACAAGATGTGAAGTCAGGTCAGACTCGTCATCCGCTACACCTATCGTAGCTTTGAACCTCGAATACCGGCGTCCAAGTGAGTAGATCGCTTCCAGATAGTCATCAAATATCCAACCTCCATTGCGGAACAGACTATCATAGTAAATCGTACCGCCAAGCTGCTTCTGCTGCGGATTACTGTCATAATCTGAACTACTCGCCGCTAGATGCCAGATAAACACTTCTCCGTTCGATGTAGGCACCAGAATCAGTGAGGAACCACTGGTGGTGTTCTTATCAACTACCTGAACGGAAGCACTACCTCTGCCATCATTAAAGTATCCAGCAAGTGATGCTGAAACTGTCTGTGTGCCTGCTGATACATCGTTAATTGTAAAGTTTCCATCATTGTCTGTTGTTGCGTTTTTTCCACCGGCAGTTACGGTTGCATGAGGTAGAGCTGTACCCTCACTGTTTCGGACTTTTCCTTCAATGGATCCCTTTCCACTGCTTGATCCCCCTCCTCCACCGCCACAGCCTTGCAGCAGGACAATGAGTAGAATTGCTGTGGCTGCCAGAATAAATCCTCCTGCTTGCTTGAAACGATAGTGTCTTCCCTTCATTTTCAACTTCATAATTGACTCCTCCTTTGACTGAAGCATCCGACCACTAAGATACATGGTATTCATGACTTATCTTTTTAGTCAATATTGCTATCATTTTACTCAATTGAGGGTGGGATTGTTGAAGTTTAAACTACAGGTGATGAAAAGGCAGAGATTAGAAGGATTGCTTGCTTCCGTTGCAAGGAACATCAGCAATAGACGGAAGGCATTAGATATAACACAGGAAGAGCTTGCAGACCGCGCCGGTTTAAGCACAAACTATGTTGCACGGCTGGAAGTAGCGATGAATGCTCCTTCACTTCCGGCATTATCACGTCTGGCTGAAGCACTTCAGGTTGATGTTGGCGCACTTGTTACTATGGGCCGGACATTTACCCATACCGACAGAGTAGAGGCAGTAGCCAGGGAGTTTGAACGCCTTACAGAAAAAGAGGAAGAACTCCTGACCGAACAGATCCGATGTATGGTGGACTTGATTGTCTCACTGAGGGAAGATACAGCAGAATAAAGATGATTAACTGCACACATTAGTCCACGTCTTTTCCCTTCCAACGCACCCAGACACACATAGCGCCTATTTATAATCTGGTGCAATTAACATAGTAAGCTCAATATTACTTTTCGATAGGATTCTTTTCAGTAAGGCAAAGTCGGTGAAGCGTGGTATATCAGATGTTGCCATTATGACCATATCAATGCGGGGATGTTTCTTCTCCAGATAGCTATGCAGGTTCTTGATTTTAGTCTTAATGTTACGGCTGGAAAAGTCGTCTATATCAACAATCCGGTCTACGATATTCCAGCCTTTCTCTTTGGCGTAGTTTCTTGACACGACAAGACAAGTATCGAAGGTTCTGTACTGAGGCAAGCCTTTATGTATTGGAAAGCGAATGTATAAGAGGCACTTCATAGAGGGCTCCATTGATCTGTTCTCATTAAGGAGAACGGGGTTAATGATAAAGGGGATTTTTAAGCGTACGTACATGTATCATTACCCCAGACGCTGGTCAATACCTCAGTAGAAACACACCTTCATAGAGACTTAGTAGTTTATCCAAACGCACTCGGTTCGTTTATGCGAGCCTAATGCGCCCTTCCCTTGCAGTCCGGAGACCTTCGTCCTGCCCACAGCACAGCAGGGAACCTCCCACTCAAGTTTCTTCCAGCCGAGTGAATCATATAGCTCGCTTGGATAGCCTGAGAGCATCACTTTGCCTTTGATGGATTGCAGCATCTTAACAAGATTGTGGTGATCTTCTGTCGTCATCTCACATTTGTAGCTGCCGCCTCTGCGGGTTTCCGGCAGGTAAGGCGGATCGAGGTAAAAGAAAGTCTCGTCGGAATCATAAGCCGCTATTATTTTGCGGAAGTCCTTATTTTCTATCAGCACAGATGACATTCTTTCGCTGAGACGAGGAAGTGTATTAAGGACACCATGATATGCTGAAGCCTTCTGCACCATCCCTCCTTTAGAAGATGTTACAGTAATGCCGAATGAATTCCCGACAAGTCCGCTGAATGAAAACCTGGCAAGAACAAAGAAGCGTCTGGCTCTTTCTACTGGATTTGGGTCATCATTTAAATGTTCTTTACAGAATTGCCATTCTTCCCGACTGTAAGGACTCAGGCAGGCTCTGTTGTAGAAGTCCGGGAACATCTCTTTATCTCTTAGCACACGCATAAAATTGACCAGATCGGAGTCAAGGTCGTTATATACCTCAACAGGACTTGGCTCCTTGGCAAACAGGAGTGAACAGGCTCCGCCAAAAGCTTCTACATAGGTTTTATGCTCTGGAAAGAGCGGCAAGAGCTTTCCTGACATTAATTGCTTGCCACCGAACCACGGAATTGGTGATCTTAGTTTCATACACCTCCATTTCTATTACTATTATTTCTATTCGATATGATGATTTCGTTGAAGGAGAGAATCTCGGCAATCTTTGCTGTATTTCTGGTTACTGATTCCGAACTTTCTGCCTGCCAGGACTCATATACAAGCGGCTCTATCTTCTCCCAAAGAGCTGCATTTCTGGATGAAAGGCCACCCTTGACTGGTTTACCTATTCTTTTAGCCCATCTCAGCTGAAGGAAGTAAGAGACCACAGCATGCGGCATATCAGAGGCTTTGTTAACCGGTTCTGCTTCTTCATAGAACCTTGCAGCCAGTCTTTTGATGAGCCATCTTAATCCGATAAACTCCTCCCACATCCGGTTTTCTACTCTTTCGTCTTCAAGTATGTTGAATATCTCAGAGATGATGGATGGAAGTGGCGTCGGTGTGGTGTATCTGCGATGTCCGGCTTCATGGACAAGTGCAGCTTTAGTGAGTAGATACTGCTCCTTCGGTGAGACATTAAAGATGGTCGGGTTTACAGTTATCCTTTTTGACTCAAAGCTGCAGCAAGCACTGTGGCATTTATCCTGGTCCGGCTCGATGACTACTTCATAGGGTCCTGGGCCTTGTATGGCACGACCAAAAAGGACCAGCTTCTCTCTTATATCTTCTCGTTCATACCAGTAACCATTCATCTACCCTCCAACCTATAAATGTCAGGCCACTCAATAATAAGTGGCCTTTGTTTAAATGAAGAACGGAACGCCTGTCTTTCCGTCACTCACTGTCTACCGTATTTGTCTGCATATCTTTGATAACAATAATGATGCAGGGAAAGCGGCATATAACTTCAGTAAGGAGTCCGAGGATACACAGCGTTCTCACAGCCCTGATCAGAGCCTGATCTACCCTGTCAGCTTCTACGCTGACGATCACTACAGCATTAAAACATATTGTCCAGCGTGACATCTCTTCACCTCCTACCAGACGAATGAAAACGCGATACGGTTGTTTTCATCAAAGAGCAATGTGTCTATCCAGGAAGTAATCTCTTCCTTCTCTTCAGAACCTGCCTTGAACTTCTCTACAGCTTGCATAAGGTCTTCTTTGCAGTAGAAAGCCAGGCTTGTGCCATGACCGATACGATTTCCTGCAAGATATGCAGCGAACTCATAGATTAGCGATCCTGGCTCCTTGAAGTATTCAGCGTTCAGTCTTTTACTATCAGGCATTATGTGCCCCTCCTTTTGCATTTTTGCTAAAGACCTGAACTTAAAATAGCTGATTTAAATATCCAAGAAAGGCAGAGATATTTGCTTCGGTCGGCAACATATCACTGCTTTATGTGTCAATGGGGATTGTTATCGTGGTTTTATGAGGACAAACAATGATGATGAGAATCAGGTCACCACCTTTGCCGTAACAGACTTTAGAGATCGAAGGGATGTTTTTGGCATCAGAAAAAGGGATCGCCGAAACCATATGTATGTGATCGGTAAGACCGGCACTGGTAAATCTACGCTCTTAAAGAACATGCTGGTCTCGGACATAAAAAGGGGTGAAGGACTTGCACTCATTGACCCTCACGGAGACCTGGCTGAAGATATTTTGAACTATGTTCCTGAAGACCGGATGGAAGACATTATCTTTTTTAACCCTTCTGACCTTGAATATCCGATTGCATTTAACCCGCTGGAGGAAGTAAATGCTAAGCAGCGTTACCTGATTGCATCTGACCTCATCTCCATCTTCAAGAAGGTCTGGCCGGACTACTGGGGACCGAGACTTGAGCATATACTCCGTTTTTCGTTGCTTACTCTCCTTGAACATCCTGGAAGCACTCTTTTGGACCTGCCTCGGATCCTTACGGACTTGTCCTTTAGAGAAATTGTTCTAAAAGACATTAAAGACAGGCACATTTTAGACTTCTGGAAACTTCAGGCGGGTAAGCCTGGAGCTGCTAAAAGCTCTGAGACTATTTCACCAATACTCAACAAAACAGGGCAGCTTGTGGCAAGCCCTTACATCCGCTATATACTCGGCCAGAGTGAAAGCTCCTTTAATCTCCGCAGGGTAATGGATGAAGGAAAGATACTGATAGCAAACCTCTCGAAAGGCAGGATTGGTGAAGATACCAGCTCACTGTTTGGCACTTTGCTTGTAAGTAAGATAATGCTTTCTGCTATAGGCAGAGCTGATATACCGGAAGAAAAAAGAAAGCCTTTTCACCTTTATGTTGATGAGGTGCATAACTATCTTACTCCGGCTTTTGCTGATATTCTCTCTGAGTCACGTAAATATGGTCTGGACCTGGTCCTGGCACATCAATACATAGCGCAGCTTGATGAAAAGGTAAGGTCTGCCATCTTCGGTAATGTCGGAACAGTTATCTCTTTTCGTGTTGGAGCAGAAGATGCTCCTTTTTTGACTAAGGAGTTCCGTCCAGCTTTTGATGCCAATGACCTTATCAACCTTCCAAGATATTGCATCTACCTTAAGCTGATGATAGATGGCACAACCTCCAAGCCGTTCAGCGCCAGGACTTTACCGCCACCAGCAGCTGTGCAATCGTTAAGGAGAGAGATAGTCGAATTCTCAAGGGTCAAGTATGGACGTCCGAGGTTCGAGGTTGAGAAAGAGATACAGTCCAGCACTTCTTGACTCTTGTTGACAACTTTCATGATGGGGCGTTACAATCCCACAGCTATATATCTATGGGTGAAATGAATGGAAAAGATAAAGCAGGTTGGGATTTGGATTAGAGTATCAACAGAAGACCAGGCAAGGGGTGAAAGTCCCGAACATCATGAGAAACGGGCCAGGTTTTATGCCGAATCCAAGGGCTGGCAGGTTCGAGAGGTCTACCACCTTGAAGCTGTAAGTGGTAAGTCTGTAATGAACCATCCTGAAGCAAAAAGGATGCTCGATGATATTAGAAACGGCCACATCACGGGCCTCATTTTCTCCAAGCTGGCTCGGCTTGCACGCAACACCAAGGAACTCCTGGAATTCGCTGATATTTTCAGCAACCACAATGCTGATCTCATCTCTCTTCAGGAGTCTATCGATACCTCCACCCCTGCTGGCAGACTTTTCTATACGATGATAGCTGCAATGGCTCAGTGGGAGCGAGAAGAAATTGCCAGCAGAGTAGCTGCTTCAGTCCCTATCAGAGCAAAGCTGGGAAAGCCTCTTGGCGGCAAAGCGGTCTATGGATACAGATGGGTTGAAAAAGAACTCGTTCCCGATCCAAATGAGGCTCCTATCAGAAAGCAGATATATGAACTTTTCTTTGAGCATCGCAGGAAGAAAAGAGTGGCAAGGCTTCTTAATGAGGCAGGTTATAGGACGAGGGAGGGTGCACTATTCTCTGGCACAGCAATAGAGAGACTTCTACGAGACTCGACAGCAAAAGGACAGCATCGAGCCAACTATACGCGGAATGTGAGTGGCAAAAAGTGCATTCTCAAGCCCAAGGAGGAATGGATTTATACCGAGGTTGAGCCGATTGTCTCCGAAGACCTCTGGCTCCAGTGCAACCAGATTCTTGATGAGCAGGAAAAAAGCAATAAGCGTCCGGCGAAAAAAGTCGCACATCTTTTCACGGGTGTGGTCTTCTGCGAGTGCGGAAACAAGATGTACGTCCCTTCAAACTCACCCAAATATACTTGTTCCAAGTGCCGCAACAAAATAGGTGTCAGCGACCTTGAAGAGATATTCCAAGGACAGCTTAAGGCATTTTTCTTTTCCCCCGTGGAAATCAACAATTATCTCAGCCAAGCTAATAACGTAATCAGTGAGAAAGAGGATCTGCTGCAAACCCTGCTTGAGGATGAGAAGAAAGTCACGCAAGAGATGGATCTAATCTATAGGCTATATGTCGAGGGACAAATCACTCCGGCTGGGTTCGGGGAGCGCTATAAGCCGCTTGAAGAAAGGAAGAATCAGATTGTGGAGCATATACCTGAACTACAGGCAGAGATAGACTTCCTCAAAATCCAGTTCCTTTCCAGTGACGAAATCCTTCAAGAAGCCAAGGACCTTCATTCCCGCTGGCAGGAGCTGTCTTATGATCAGAAGCGCAAGATTATAGAGAACATAACGGAACGCATAACCATCGATAAGGATGAAGTCAGCATCGATCTCTGCTACCTGCCATCTCCATCAGAAATGATGACAAATAGGGCACGAAGCCCGGCTGATATGTACCTTACTACAGAGCGTGAATTTCAGGAGAAGAATATACAGATATCTGCTCCACTCTTCTTCTGTATCGGGCAATTTCGGATATTCCGGCGCTCTTTATCGCTTTTACGCCGTCCGAAAGTCCGAATCCCAGGTGCTGAACGAGGTGAGAGTCCGATCCGATGGTCACTTTCCTGCCGCCGAGACTTGTGTAAAGCTCCAGAGTCTCCAAAGACGGGTACATTTCGCCCGGAGCCTGCCGTAAGCCCGACGTATTGACTTCGAGCGCCATATCGTGCCGGATCAAGGCTTTCAGGATATCTTCGACCTGGGGTAAATATCTGTCGAGGTCGAATTTACCGTAGTATCTCGCGCCATGCCGCTTACAGAGGTCCATGTGCGCCAGCCCGTCGAAAAGCCCTGTCTCTACTGCCGCAAGCGCAGCCTCGAAGTACGGCAGATACGCCTCGCGCTCGCTCTTTCCGGGGAAATATTTCTCGTGTTCTTCAAGAAGAATCCCGTGGACATAATGGGCTGAGACCAGGACGAAATCGAGCTCATGCGAGCCCAGAAAACCCTCGATCTCTGGCAGATACTTCTCCTGATAATCCACTTCCACGCCGGAGAGGATGGTAAGCCTGCCCGAAAACTCTTCCCGTGCTGCAGCAATCTCGTCCATCCACCTGGAGTAGACCAAGCTGCCGTAAGATATGTCCGTAGGAGTGTAGTCCAGATGTTCCGTAAAGACGATCTCGTCAATCCCTGTCTCGACGGCCTTCGCGCACATATCGCGGAGCCTGGTGGGCGAGTCGCCTGAATAGGTCGAATGTACGTGGTAATCTATCACTTCGCCCGCGCACCCTCATCATAGATTACCTTTGATATGACATTTCCCACTGTCTGTAAGGACTTGGCGCTGCACTTATCGGGGGTATCGTCGATTGTATGCCAATAGGCATAGTTGAAATCGATCACGTCTATGCAGGAAATCCCTGCGGCGCAGAGCGGCAGGTGGTCATCCTGCAGCATGTGGCGTTCTTCATCCAGAAAAGCGTTGTCGTAACCGATTTTTTTCGCGGCTGCCCAGACCTTGTCGACGACTTGAGGCGCCTTCCGATAAGAAAACACCTCTTTGGCGATCTGGAGATCTCTGTCTCCGACCATATCCAACAGGATGCCGTAGTCGTATTTGATCTGCCTGCCTTTGGGCTGGACGGCCGTCTTCCAGTTCTTGGCGAACTCCTTCGACCCAATAAACATGTCATTTTCGCCGGGACCGTAGTCTTCACCATCAAAAAACGCCATAACAACACCGACATCGGGCTTTTTGTTATTGAATATCCGGGCAAGCTCAAGAAGGACTGCAGTGCCGGACGCGCCGTCGTTCGCACCCGGAACCGGCTTTTTACTTTTGGCTTCATCGATTTCCTGATCGGCGCAAGGGCGGGTATCCCAGTGGGCGCATAAGAGCACAAAGTGAGATGCATCGGGGTTGAACACCGCATAGACATTCGAAAGCTCGATAGTCTTACCTCCGGCGTCATACTTGAAAGTATGAGTGGCAACCTCGTCCGCGAGCGGTTTCAGCTCGGATTGAATGAATTCCAGAGTGTCTTTATGTCCTTTGACACCGGGGTAGCGCGGGCCGAAAGTACATTGCTTTTTGAGAAGCTCATAAGCGCGTATTCCATCGAACGCCGAAGCTCTATCGGTCTTGGTCCCACAGCCGGACAATAGTATAAATACCGCGACAATGGCCGCGGCGCGAAGAGATCGATTCAAGAGCCTGTCCTCATCTTCCATTTAGTAAATTGCCCGGAGGAGGGCGCCTCCAGGCGGTATATTACTTACCAGCCTTTATACGGTTAAGGTTCGAATAATCGATGCTGCTATTACCGGTAAAAAACTGGTCTATTGCTTTTGGAATGGTCACATCAGTCGTGTTTACGATGTCGTTCTTGGTCCATATCTTCCAGTAGCCGAGCGCCCCATTAGCCATACTGCTTGTCATAGCGACGGAATAAGCAGCGCTGTCGGAGATGGGGCTGCCGCCTACGTTCACGGAGACCAGCCTGCCCTCCTGCGGCCCGTCGGGGTTGAACGTGAAGCTGAGTCCCGACACCTGGAGAAAACCAAGATTGTTCTTGGGGTAGATGAGCACGCTTCGCTCAAGCGCCTGTTTGATCTGCCTTCCGGTGAGCTTTACCACGACTATCGGATCGTCCGTATAGGCTACATAAGCCGTAACATCTTCCGTGGAAACCTTGCCTGCAGAGATTTGTGTAACGGATTCCTTCAGCTCGCTTGCACTCACAAATGCGACATTCGCGCCTGCCGATGCACGGATTGCATCCGCCACCAGATCGCCAAGCGAGACCTCGGACTTCTGCACACCCGAAGTCCCCAGCGCGCTCCGGCTCGTTGTCGTTGCCGCAAACGCACCGCTCATGGCTATGAGCACAATCGCCACAATCCATCCAAACCGAACTATTCTCGCCCTCATCATTTTTACACCACCTTCGGGCGGTAATTAGGAAGAAACAGATAACGGAAAGATAATTCCTTTATGCTTATTCCTATTCCCGCTCGTAGAAAAACTACTTCTCACGTAACCAAGACGTTACTTGCATTAACTGATGCCCTGTTTTGGCGCTGTTAGAAATGCCTGAATAAAATCATCTATATCGCCGTCCATAACCCGGATAACATCTCCGGCTTCATAGCCGGTCCGGTGGTCCTTGACCATGGTATACGGCTGGAAAACGTATGACCTTATCTGGTTTCCCCACTGAATAGCCCTGAGGTCACCGCGAATCTCCGCCATCCGGGCTTCATCCTCTGCCCGCTGCAGTTCCAGCAGCCTCGCCTGAAGGACTTTCATCGCCATATCGCGGTTACTGTGCTGCGAGCGCTCATTCTGGCAGGAAACCACTATTCCGGTAGGTATATGTGTAATCCGAACCGCGGAATCGGTCTTGTTTACATGCTGGCCGCCCGCCCCCGACGCTCTGAAAGTATCGATCCTTATTTCCTCAGGGTTGATGTGGACCTCTTCAGTCTCATCGATCTCTGGAATGACATCCACGGATGCAAACGACGTGTGCCGCCGTTTGTTTGCATCGAACGGCGAAATCCGCACCAGCCGGTGGACTCCCCGTTCAGCTTTCAGATAGCCGTAGGCATTTCTTCCCTCAACAAGGAAGGTCACTTTTTTGTATCCGGCCATCTCACCAGCGACGGTATCGATGATTTCCGCGCGGTAACCATGCCGCTCAGCCCACCTGAGGTACATCCGAAGGAGCATATCGGCCCAGTCGCAGGCTTCCGTGCCGCCCGCGCCCGCATTGATCTCGACAATCGCGCTCGATCTATCGTGCTCACCCGAGAGCAGAGTCGATAACTCGAACTGCTTGAACTCCCGCAGAATGTCCTCGGCTTCTTGCTCGATTTCCTTGATATCCTCTTCGCTTGCCTCTTCTTCTTCTGCAAGCTCCACCAGGACCTGCAGGTCTTCGAGCCTACGCTCAAGCTCTTGTATCGGATCGATAGAGCTTTTTATCTGGTTCAGCTCCTGGAGTACTTTCTGGGCTTCCTGCGAATCGTCCCAGAACCCAGGCTCTGTCGTACTTTGCTCAAGTTTTTCTATCTCGACTTGCTTACCGGCCAAGTCAAAGATGGCCACCCAATTCCACTAGTTCGGCCAAAAGACTTTCGATTTCTCGTTTAACATCAACGAGCAACTAGTAACACCACCTTCTCTTCATCTGTTAGCTATTATAACAGATGGATTATTAAGTTCGATGTAGCCGCGTACATTAGACGCGGCATCAATAGTATATTATACAATGGATTGGAAACGCGAATTACGGGGATTTGGCGATAAAGTGAATGTCGATAGAAAAGCGGAAGCTAGCGCTTCCGTATTCTAAAGGGATTGGTGGAGACTCGCACTTCGGAATGTTATCCCAAAGCATAGGTAAAGGACATGGATGCCCTGGAGAATGGAGACCGGGGCATGATCCCCCGGTCCATCAGCAGGTGCTGCAAATCTCCACCATTCGCGAAATCCGTTTTATCTGCGTAATCCGCGTTTCAAAAGCTGATGACTCAGAAACGGGAATTGCACCGGCGGCACAAGTCGTAGTATAACTATATACGATGAAAAGAGTTGATACGGCCACAACAGGCGAAAAAAATGGATTTGGCATAAAAGCACGGCGAGGTATATGCTCGACGCTTGGTTATTCGGCACTCATCGCGGGCGCTGCGCTCTTTGTGCTGCCGTTTTTGTGGATGATCTCGATCTCGCTCAAAGACCCTGTCGAGGTCGCATCCTCCGGGCTGAACCTTTTGCCTCACAAGATTCTCTGGAGCAACTACCCGAAAGCCCTCACGATCATGCCGTTTCACCTTTACCTGATAAACACCCTTGAAGTGACGGTGCTTTCGGTCATCGGAACCGTCTTATCAAGCTCGATAGTCGCATACGGCTTTGCGCGGCTCAAAGCTCCGGGCAAGGACCTGCTTTTCTACCTCGTACTTGCGACGATTATGCTCCCCGGCGAGGTGCTTATGATCCCCCGGTTCATAATCTTCCGCAGCATCGGGTGGTATGACACGCTCCTGCCGCTGTACGTCCCGGCTTTCTTCGGAAGCGCGTTCTATATCTTTTTGATGCGGCAGTTTTTCCTTTCTATCCCAAGCGACCTCGAGGACGCCGCAAAAATCGACGGGTGTTCGCCGCTTCGGACCTACTGGCAGGTGTTCATGCCGCTCTCCAAGCCGGTAGTCGTGACCGTGGCGGTATTCGCGTTCGTCGCCCACTGGAACGACTTCATGACCCCGCTCATTTACCTGAACTCCGTGAATAAACGGACCCTCGCACTGGGGCTTGCGACGTTCCAGGACGTGTGGGGAGTGGATATAGTCTCGCTCATGGCTGCATCGACCGCCGTCCTCATCCCCGTGCTCGTCATCTTCTTCCTCGCACAGCGCTACTTCGTACAGGGAGTGGTAATGAGCGGGATGAAGGGATAAACCCTACCGCCAATGTCCCCGGAGCGTCTCGAGAATCGCGTAGACGTGGTTTGCGTCTTTGATGTCGTGGAACCCAAGTAAGTCCCAGTGGTCGAACCCTGCGAGGCAGTTCATTCCGGTATTTCCGCACCAGGACGCGGTAAATGGGGACGGTCCGAATGTGATCGTGCCGCTACCGTTCGTGCGGACGGACCTACCAAGCGCCGGTATCTGTAAAATCTCCTCTGCCACCATCCGCCTGCCGCGGGCATACACCAGTATCCGCCTGTTGGTCAGCGCGTAATGGGTGCGCTTCTTCCTCCAGATTTTATAGAATAACCTGCCGAGCATCAAATAGCCGCCCATGAGGATAAAGAGCGTTCCCCATACTGCAAGCACAGCGTAGCCTATGTCGATACCTCCGAATATATACTTCAACCCCCTGTTTATGAACGAAATACCGATCAATATACTGACCGGTACAAGGAGTACATCAGCAGGTGTGAGAAGAATATGCGTATCCGGCTTACCTGTCCACAGGATAAGTTCGTCTTCATCCAAAAACGGTTCGAATACCCCCGCATCATCATCCGCCATTGTGAAACCTCAACACAGCCCTTTTATGCCTTTACCCTGAGGGTATAATCTGAAAACCGGCTGATGCGGGAGAGAGATTGCCTGGAGATCATATTCTGGACGAGCCGGAGAGGCTCTATCTTGCCGCGGATATGGCTTCGGGGAGGGCTACGGAGCCGACATAGAGCGCTTTTCCGAGAATTACGCCTTCAAGCCCTTTGCCTTTCAATGGGCGAAGACGTTTTATGTCTGCTATACTTCCGACTCCGCCTGAGGCTATCACAGGAATGTCTACTGCTGCGACCATCTTCTCTATGGCAAACGCATTAACGCCGCTCAACATACCATCCCGAGAAATATCGGTAAAAATTATACGTTTAGCCCCCAGAGCGGTCATCCGCCGGGCGAAATCCACGGCTCGCTCTTCGGTCCGTGCCTGCCACCCTCTCACGGCCACATAGCCGTTCAGTGCATCGACGCCGAGTATCACCCGGTCGCCAAGCTCATCGAACATCATTTTCGCCGTGTCGCTGTCGAGCGCGGCGGATGTGCCGACTATTACCCGTTCTACCCCGACATTCAAGACCTGCTGCGCCTTATTGATAGACCTTACCCCGCCGCCGACCTGCACCGGGATGTTCACAACGCTTATTATGGATTCCATTACCTTCAGGTTTTCGGGCGCACCGGTCCGCGCACCGTCCAGATCGACTACATGAAGTCTCGTCGCTCCCTGCTGTTCCCATTCCTTCGCCATATCGGCAGGACTGTCGGAAAAAACCGTCTCCTGATCAAACTGTCCCTGGACAAGCCGGACACATTTTCCTCCGATTATATCGATTGCAGGTATGACTTCCATAACTCTATTCTCCTGTCAGATGGCGGCAAAATTTTCCAGTATTTTGAGCCCTACGGCTCCGCTTTTTTCCGGGTGAAACTGGGTCGCGTATATATTATCTTTCCCGATGACGGAGCAGAACTCTACCGCGTAGTCTGTGTAGGCCGCTGCGGCCTCTTTCGGCGGGTCGGTGTAATAAGAGTGGACGAAGTAAACGCTTGCACCGTCCGGCACTCCTTCCAGAAGCGGGCAATCGCCCGTCTTTCGGAGTGAATTCCAGCCCATGTGCGGCACTTTCTGCCCTGATTCATCCGGCGGCGGAAACTTCACGACCTTGCCGTGGATAATATCCAGCCCGTCGAAGATACCCTGCTCCTCACTTTGAGTGAGCAGCAGCTGCATGCCCAGGCATATCCCAAGAAACGGCCTTCCGGAGCCCGCATAATCCTTAACGGCATCTATCAACCCGAAGCGTTCGAGGTTTTTCATCGCTGCGCCGAACGCTCCTACACCGGGAAGGACCAACCTCTCGGCATTTCGGATTTCAGCCGGATCTTGAGTCAATTCGGCGGTATGGCCGACGCGTTCGAGCGCCTTCTGCACACTGCGCAGGTTGCCCATGCCGTAATCAACTATCCTGATCAATCTGCCGCTCCGGTATAAATGTAGACTACAGAAAATTCTGTTTATTTTACAGTATAACAGAGAGACGGCCTGCGGAAAAGAAAAATTTGCTTTTTTAATTTATCCACCTCCACAAGGGATGAGTAAAGAGGGATCAATAATGACTTTCAGGGCTTGACACAACTAATCTTATCAAATAATATGTAACCAGGTTACGTAATTGGTGTTTTGGGTATATAGCAGACAAACATGGATACTGCCCGGTACGTAGAAAAGATTGCTACCCTGTTCGGAAAGGTAGTGGCGAGCATGGAGCCGGAAGATTTGGGACTTACGCCGTCCCAGCTTCAGGGGCTCTCGTATCTATATCATCATGGCGAGTCTCCAGTCGGAGAAATTGCCCAGGGGCTTACGATAAGCCACCCTGCCGCCGTCAGGATGGTAGACAGGCTGCGAAAAAAAGGCTTCGTGCGCCGGACGGAGAGCAAGTCCGACAGGCGAGTGTCGCTTATTGGGCTGACAGAGGCTGGCCATGAGCTCGGAACCCATATCCTCGCGAAACGGACGGAAATACTGGCGCGGGCGCTTGCAAGAGTCAAGCCCGAAGACCTCGAAGGCGTGATGCGCGGGATTGAGGCGCTTCTCGCGGCCATGCTCGAAGACCGAAAAAGCGTCGATTCTGTATGCCTGCGCTGCGGAGACGACCACATCGGCTGCTGCATAGTAAACCGTACCCATCTTGAGCTTACAGGAACTACGATTGACAATACATAGGGGGAACGATAATGTACAAAGTCATCTATCTTGACCACGCGGCAACAACGCCGACTGACCCTGAGGTGTTACAGGCGATGCTGCCGTATTTCACCGACCGGTTCGGAAGCGCATCTACTTTGTACTCGCTTGGTAAAGATGCAAAGTCGGCGGTCGAAGAAGCACGAGAGAGTGTGGCGCTTCTTATCGGCGCAAAGCCGGACGAGATCTACTTCACAAGCGGCGGGACGGAATCGGACAACTGGGCGCTCACCGGCGCGGCGTTCGCAAACGAGGGCAAGGGCAACCATATCATCACGAGCAAGATAGAGCATCATGCGATCCTTGAGACCTGCCATTTCCTTGAGAAGCACGGGTTTACAGTCACATATCTACCGGTTGATAAAGACGGTATGGTGGACCCGGAAGATGTAGAGCGCGCAATCACCGACCGGACGATCATCATCTCCGTGATGCACGCGAACAACGAGATCGGTACGATTCAGCCGGTCGAGGAAATCGGAAAGATCGCGCGCGCGCGAAATATCATCTTCCATACGGACACCGTTCAGGCAGTCGGCAGTATCCCTGTAGATGTGAACGAGATAGGCTGCGACGCGCTTTCCATATCTGCCCACAAGCTCTACGGTCCGAAGGGCGTCGGCGCGATGTACCTGCGCAAGGGAACGAAAATCCAGCGGTTTATGATGGGCGGCGGACAGGAGATGAACCGGCGCGCTGGGACGCACAATGTGCCGGGAATAGTCGGGCTCGGGAAGGCTGCAAAGATCGCACGGGAGAGCATGGGTGAGACAGGCCCCCAACTCACGGCTCTCCGGGACAAGCTGATCGACGGCATCCTGGCAAAAATCCCCGATGTCCGCCTGAACGGCCACCGCAGCAGGCGGCTGCCGAACAATGTGAACGTATCCTTCGACGGGATAGAGGGTGAATCCATCATTCTGCTCCTCGACATGCACGGGATCTGCGCGTCGTCAGGCAGCGCATGCACATCCGGCTCGCTCGACCCATCCCATGTGCTGATGTCTCTCGGTCTAAAGCATGAAGAAGCACACGGCAGCCTGAGGCTCACGCTGGGGCGTGAAAACACGGAATGGGACGTGAAAAACGTGCTCGAAGCGCTCCCGGTAATCGTCGAGCGGCTGAGGATGATGTCCCCGCTCTACTCCGCGAAGAAAGCAGAAGGCGTCGGGACGAAGTAACGAACTATTATAACAATAGAAGAGACGAGGATTCAATAACCCCCCTCGTCTCTTTTTATAATACACACTCGCTATTCAAGACACTAAAACTCCCCTTGCGTAAATCATTGTTTATCTTTCCTTCGAGCAATGGATTCATCGTCTATATTACCAATCTACCAATCTTTAGGTATGATGAAAGACATATTGCTAAACGGTTTGGGATGTTTCTTTATATTATGAATATGCATTGGATGCGCAAAATAAGAACCTTTAAAAATTTCATCAATAGGATTGGCGTTTCGATCTATAAAGATTACACCGCATATCCTGTGAAACTGACCATCTCTAAACAATCCGTTCTGCGCATGTGTCAAAACCATTTTTCTAGAGCCATCTTGTAGTGCAAACAACCTGACAATCCTGTCTCCCCACAAAGAAGTCTCCATAGTATCCTTATCTAGCCATACATCTCCAACTGCTTCAATTAAAACTATGTTTGATTGTGTGGTGGAAACCTCATGTGTAAGAGTCTTCCGGGATTTTTTTAATATATTATCTACAGATTTACGTATGGCTTCAAGGTCTATACAACCACAAGGACCATGGTAAACACCTGGTTGAATACCAAGTTCACCTGAATTATTAAGCCTAAATGCATACTTAACAAGCAAAACACCATCTTGACTCCAACGATAGTGTTCTGCCATTAAAGCTTTTACACTGCTGTGTGTTAGCCTCTTACGGTCGATATTTTTGTTTAGGCTGTCAAAGAATGCATTTATATGCTTTGGTTGCAACTTTTCAGAAAGCCAATAGTCAATGAACCATGGCTTCTGAATATAAGATAATCTACGCTCAATTTCCCTTCTGAAACGCCGCCTAATGATCTCATTATTGACATTATGCATTCGTTTAACTTGTAGATCAAATGCACATCCATCGATCATGAATCTAAAGTCTGGTGGAAAAGATTCGTCTGCAGGTTCATATTGTAAATTCTCTACTCTGCTATCACAGGATAGTAAATCGCAAATCCATAACTCCAGAAGGAAATCTCTGGCACGCTCTGGATCAGTCTGGTTGCAAAAATTATCAACAAGCTTCTGGTGCCCAGCCTGATCAACACGATGGAGAAGTGAATCAATCTCGATAATAACCTCTGGTGATTCTACTATTTCAGGGGAGTATGCTAGATTCTTAATGATGATTTGTCTGAAGTCAGTCATTCTTGTTCTCAATGTTTGTGGTATTCCACAACTCTATCTTTTTCTCCTCAACATCATCCCGCCAGCTCCGCCAAGGCCAAAGACAAGAGAAAGGAAGCTCGATGGTTCGGGAACGTTGGTATATGCATGGATTATTAGGCCGAGTTGATCCACGTGGGTCGTCACTTTGTACATTGAGCCAGGTCTGAGGTAAAGATCGTCCGCCTTCAATGATGACAGCCCGACTGTATGTGTCTCTTTCGTCTCGTTGTCCATCGTAGTCCATAATCCGTCGAGCCATCCCCTGCTGATTGCTTCATCGATACTTAACATCGAGTCATGGTCTGTGACCATAAGACTGCTGAAAGGGGTAATGTGGTTGAACGGATGCCCAATCCAGTTGGTTTCGTTAACCAGGCTGATCCACACATCGGTCATATTATTGCCGTTCCCGTCTCCAAGCCCGTCCCGAGCACCTGCATAGGAGACGGTTTTTGCCTCTGTGCCGGTGTAGTTCAGAATATAGCCCTCCCCCCTCCGAAATTGCCCGGGTTCGAGGAATTGTATACCACTGATGTCTGTGTCGATGGGTCGAATTTGGCAAGATTTTGGTCGATATCGATTCCTGCGAACAATACAGCAGGGTTATTGTTCAGCGGAACGAGCGGCAGAGAGATCCAGTTTTCACCGGGATGGATAGTCAGCATTGCAGTATCCGCCGATGCAGGCATTGTGGTCAGTGCAATGAGAAACACAAGCGCGAAGAGCAGCAGCATTTGGATTCTATTCATCTTTTTCTCCTTCCGGACTCTCTATGGCTGTTAAAAAAGCCCGCGGGCACTACTTCAAACTGCTTAAAACAGCCCTCAGAGTTTCGGCTGAAAAATATTTATTATCAGTCAAATCAACTGCCGAAACTCTGTAAGTAATGCTGCGGGCTTAACTTCTTTATAGCCTATGGCCTATCGGTTGTCAATCAGGTAAGAGTTCAGTGTCCCACCCGGCGCGCCGAGTTATCAAAAAACTAGCACGCTACGCCGTGTTAGTTAGGAGAGTTGATGAGTATAACATCATGCTGAATTATCACAACGTCACCCTGAGCTTGACTCAGCATCCAGGAAGAAAATGGACCCTGAATCTATGGGTTTTCGGCTATAGCCGAAAATCTTCCGGGGAGAGTTTCAGGTATTACCTGAAACTCCTTAGTTCAGGGTGACGTGCTGGCTGTTCAGGGTGATATATAATTCTTGCAAGAGTGAACTCTTACTCAATCAGGACTTCTTCGCTGCCCGGCCGTTTCCAAGATACTTGTCTATCGTCAAGCACTCGAACCGCTCGCCGTTTCGTTTGGCGGACAAGGCACAAAGGAGCGCTTTAGCCGTATCGAGCGATGTCATGCACGGGATGCCGTGCTGGACGCTGGCTTTTCGGATTATCGCGGCCTCCATCTCCGTCTTTTTGTCTTTCGACATCGTGTTTATCAGAAGTTCTACCTTGCCGCCCCGTACCAGGTCCAGCAGGTTCGGAGACTCTCCGTCGCTGATCTTGTGGACCGTCGTCGCTTCGATGCCGTTCGACTTCAGGAAGCTAGCGGTGCCTCCGGTGGAGTATATTCTGTAACCCAG
The DNA here is from genome assembly GCA_039680575.1 of Armatimonadota bacterium. Classification (GTDB taxonomy): domain Bacteria; phylum Armatimonadota; class UBA5829; order UBA5829; family DTLH01; genus JBDKSP01. Next base: position 45,968 of record JBDKSP010000023.1, on the reverse strand, counting down.
CTCGGAAAATTGCCTGATGATCGGCAGTGCCTCATCCTTGTCCTGGTCTGCAATCGTTGCGATGAGGCTTCCCTCAAGCGGCACATCGATTCCGGCCGCGACCATCGCCTTGTAGAGAGCGCGAGAGTAGTCCGTATCGATCCCCATTATCTCGCCGGTCGATTTCATCTCAGGCCCAAGCGAAATATCCACTTCAGTCAGCTTCTGGAAGGAGAAGACCGGCGCCTTCACGGCCAGACTGGGCTGTTTCTGGTAAAGCCCGGTCCCGTAGCCCTGCGATATCAGGCTCTGGCCGAGGATGATATTCGTTGCAACCTTGATCATCGGCACGCCGGTGATTTTCGAGAGATACGGTACCGTGCGGCTCGCGCGCGGGTTGACCTCTATCACCTGGACGAGGCCATCGTCTACGACGTACTGGATGTTCATCAGCCCCTTGACTTCGAGCGCCCCGGCGAGCTTGATCGAATGGTCGACAATCTGGTTGATGACATCCTGTGAGAGCGTCTGCGGCGGGCATACGGCCATCGAGTCGCCGGAATGCACCCCAGCCCGCTCGATGTGCTCCATAATCCCCGGAATCAGGCAATCAACACCGTCCGAGATGACATCCACTTCCACTTCTTTGCCGACGATGTATTTATCGACGAGGATAGGCGCTTCCGGCGAGACCTCCACGACGTAAGCCATATACGAAAGCAGTTCCAGCCGGTTGTAGATGATCTCCATCGCCCGGCCGCCGAGCACCCAGCTCGGTCTCACCAAAACCGGATAGCCGATCTCCTCGGCCACCTGCACCGCATCCTCGGCGCATGTCACAGCGCGGCCGTCTGGCTTCGGAATCGAAAGCTCTCTTAGTATCCGCTCAAACTTGTCTCTGTCTTCGGCGAGCTCGATCGATTCATAACTCGACCCGAATATCGGGACTCCAGCCTGGTGCAGCGGACCAGCGAGGTTGATCGCTGTCTGGCCGCCGAACTGCACAATGACGCCATCGGGATGCTCTTCGTCGATAATATTCATCACATCCTCCGCCGTAAGCGGCTCGAAGTAGAGCTTGTCGGATGTGTCGAAGTCGGTCGAGACCGTCTCTGGGTTGTTGTTTATGATGATCGACTTATACCCGGCATCTCTCAGCGCAAGTACGCAGTGCACGCTGCAGTAATCAAACTCGATCCCCTGCCCGATCCTTATAGGCCCGGAGCCGATGACGATGGCCTTTCTGGCAGGGACCGGCCGGTCCTGTTCCCTATCTACACATTCCGCTTCGTCTTCTTCCTCGGCACAGGAGTAGAAGTAAGGTGTCGCAGCTTCGAACTCGGCAGCGCAGGTATCCACCATCTTATAAGTCGGGCGCAAGTTGTACTTTCTGGCAAGCCATCTGAGGTACCTGTCACCGATGCCGGTAAGATCGCTTATCAACTTGTCCGGGAACCGCAGTTCCTTCGCCTTTCTCAAAAGCTCAATTGCGCTGCTTTCGGACTGTCCTGAGCCTATCGCCAGGACGCTCTCAGCCGACGATTTCAGCTCGTTTTCCAGGTCGACTATGCCTTTAATCTTGTTGAGAAACCAGGGATCGATGTTGGAGAGGTCCGCGATCTCATCGACCATCATCCCCCGGCGAAGCGCCTCAGCCACGATGAACAACCGCTCGTCCGTCGCGGTTTTGAGCCCTTCTTCGATGTCCATGTCACTCAAAAGGTCGGCATGTTTGGGCTTGAGCGAGTACATCCCTATCTCAAGCGACCTCACAGCCTTCATGAGCGCAGCCTCGAATGTCCGGTCTATCGACATGACCTCTCCGGTCGCTTTCATCTGAGTCCCGATGGTGCGGTCGGCCTGGGAGAACTTATCGAACGGCCAGCGCGGGATCTTGACGACTACATAGTCGAGCGCAGGCTCGAAGCAGGCAAGAGTCTTCTTCGTAACGGCGTTCGGGATCTCGTCGAGCGTGAGCCCGGCCGCGATCTTCGCTGCAACACGGGCGATTGGGTATCCTGTGGCCTTCGATGCAAGCGCCGAAGACCGGCTGACCCTTGGGTTTACCTCGATCACATAATATTCGAAGCTCTTCGGGTTAAGGGCAAGCTGGACGTTACATCCGCCCTCGATTCCGAGCGCGCGGATGATCTTGAGCGAGGTGCTGCGGAGCATCTGGTACTCTTTGTCCGAAAGAGTCTGCGAAGGAGCGATTACGATGGAGTCGCCCGTATGCACACCCATCGGGTCGAAGTTTTCCATGTTACAGACGGTGATGCAGTTGTCCGCGCCGTCCCGCATCACTTCGTATTCGATCTCTTTCCAGCCGATGAGACTGCGCTCTATCATTACCTGGCTCCGCATGGAGAGCTTCAAGCCCCGGCTGCCGATCTCGATCAGCTCATCAGCGTTGTGCGCAATGCCTCCGCCGGTCCCGCCAAGTGTGTAAGCAGGTCGAACGATGAGCGGAAAGTGGGGATTCCTGGTCAAAATGGCTTTAAGGTCATCGATGTTTTCGACTATCCAGCTCTCAGGGACTGGTTCATCTATCCGGCGCATAAGCTGACGGAACTCTTCCCTGTCTTCAGCCATCCGAATGGCGGAAAGCGGGGTGCCAAGCAGCTTCACGTCATATTTCTCCAGCACGCCCTGGTTCGCAAGCCGGGTAGCAAGGTTCAGACCAGTCTGTCCGCCAAGAGTGGGCAAAAGCCCGTCAGGCCGCTCCTGCTCTATGATCTTTGTGGCAAACTCGACGTTCAGCGGCTCGATGTAGACCTTATCGGCAATCTCCGTATCGGTCATGATCGTAGCCGGGTTCGAGTTCATCAAAACGACCTCGATCCCCTCTTCCCTGAGCGCCGTACAGGCCTGCGTCCCTGCATAGTCGAACTCCGCCGCCTGCCCGATCACAATCGGCCCGGACCCTATGACCATAACCTTTTTAATATTATCACTCTTTGGCATTGTTACTCCTTAGGCAAGGTTCCTTATCACGAAAACGCGAAAGGAAGAAAGAACTAGTGGATGTCGTGCTTCGGGATGTTATCCCGAAGCATAATAGATTCCTCCTACCCTATGCTTCGAGACCGTAGTTCATCTTACCCCGTGGGCACACGGGGAGAAGCACAAGTCTCCACCATTCCCTCTGTCCCTATTTCGTGTTTTCCTAATTTCGTGCTTTCGTGATTATAAATCCACCGCTTTTACTACCTCGAAGAATCGTCGGAAATTATACGCACTGTCCCTGGGACCGGGTGAGGCCTCGGGGTGGTACTGCATCGAGAAGATTGGGAGCTCTTTGTGCGTAAGCCCCTCGACCGTCCCGTCGTTCAAATTAATCATCGTCGCGTCTATGCCTTTACCTGTGAGGGAGTCGGCATCGACCGCATAACCATGGTTCTGGCTCGTTATGTAGACCCGTCCGGTCATAAGGTCTTTGACCGGATGGTTTCCTCCTCTGTGACCAAACTTCAGTTTGAATGTCCTGCCTCCAAACGCCCATGCCAGGAGTTGGTGGCCTAGACAGATGCCCAGAATCGGCTTTTTACCGATCAGCTTTTTGACCTCATCTACCATATAGCCGAGCATTTCAGGGTCGCCAGGGCCGGGAGAAATGACTACCCCGGCGGGGTCTATCGCCAGAATCTCTTCCGCCTTTGCGTAGCAGGGGAACACGGTGATCCGGCAGCCGAGCGAAGCGAGGTTTCTCATAATATTCCGCTTTACGCCGCAGTCGACAAGCGCGATCCTCGGGCCGTCCGGCCTAGGAATAGGGCTTCCGGGAAGGGCGTTGCCTCGATTGGCTTCGACTTCGGCATCTCCCATCCATTCGTAGACCTCTGGAGTCGTGACCCTGCGGACGAAGTCGATTTTGGAGTAGTTCGGCTGCTCCTTTATCTTCTCGATCAGTTCACCCGCGGTGTACTCTGTCGAAATCGAGCCCATCATGACCCCGCGGACCCTCAAGTGCCTGGTCAGGGCGCGGGTGTCTATCCCCTGGATTCCTACCACGTTGTTTTTCACGAGGAAGTCCTGGAGGCTCCCCGTACTTCGCCAGTTGGAGGGCTCGTCGCACATCTGCTTTACAATAAACCCGGCAGCCTGGACTTTCCCGGACTCGAAGTCCGCATCGGTCACTCCGTAGTTGCCTATAAGTGGATATGTGAGAGTCAAAAGCTGGCCGCCGTAGCTTGGGTCGGTCAGCATCTCCTGATAGCCGGTCATAGATGTGGAAAAGACGGCCTCACCAAACGTAGTTCCGGGAATACCGATGGATGTCCCCTCGTACGTCGTGCCGTCTTCGAGTGTAAGTATTGCTTTCAACGATCCCCTCCGGGAATTTCTTTTTATCACGAAAGGAAGAAAAGGGAATTAGGATTTCCGACACCTACGGTGTTTGCTTCTGTTTCTTATTTCGTGTTCTCGTGATCAAACGAACTGATTAGCTTTTATAAACGCCAGTGTCTCCTGGCGGACTTCTTCCGTTACTTTTCCGAGTTTTGTGAGCGCGTCCAGCGCTTCGGTCAGCGTCATGACCGAGTGAAGAGCGTAACCGGCATCAGCCAGTATCTTCTTTCCGCCCTGCTCGCGGTCCAGGATAATTACAACGTCTTTCACGACAAGACCGGCTTCTTCCATCGGCTTGATGGCTTCGAGTTTCGCGCCGCCGTCGGTTATGACGTCGTCTATGACTACTACTTTCTCGCCCGGCTCGAACTTGCCTTCGATCAGCTTCGCCGTGCCGTAGTTTTTGGCCTCTTTTCGAGGGTAGATCATCGGGACATTCGCCGCAAGCGACGCCGCGACACCTATCGGCATACCGGCATAAGGCAGGGCAGCGATTCTGTCGAACTCAAGGCCGTCCAGTTTGGCCGCGAGCTTCTCCCCGACCAGCTTAAGGAGCGACGGGCTGCTCACCAGTACGCGAAAATCGACGTAAACCGGGGACATGATCCCGCTTTTCAGCTTGAACTCACCGAATTTGATACATCCGGCTTCAAAAAGTTGGGTATAAAGCTCGTCCACGTTATCCGACCCTCCTGTTTCGGTCCTTTTTCAACTCACTTACTGCTCTGCCAAGATCACGGATCTGCGTACCGAGATCGGCCAGTCCACGGTACGCATCCAAAAGGCCTCTCACGGTCGCCTTGATCCTCCGCACCATCAACCATGCGGTAACCAAGATCACAATCCACGTAAGAAGGATCATGCCCAGTACAACTATCAGCAGTATCTCAAGCGTGCTCAAGTATTACCTGCTCTTTGCTCTCTGTCCCCAGTTTCCCGTACGCTACTTTCCCGCCTGCGATTGTTGCGATTACAGCGCCTTTCAGCTTCCAGCCGTCGAAGGGAGTATTTCGTCCCATAGATTTGAACTTCGATGCCTGGACTGTAATCTCTTCTTCAGGATCGAAAACCACTATGTCGGCTGGCGCGCCGATGTCTAACGTGCCGCGGTTGATTCCGAGCACTTCAGCCGGTCTTGCCGTCAGCTTTTCGATGGCGTCCGAGAGGCTCATAACCCCGTCATCCACCAGCTTAGTCACGACAAGCGGCAGCGCAGTCTCAAGCCCGACTATTCCAAACGCGGCTACGGTCATCTCGACCTCTTTATCCTCGAGAGAGTGCGGCGCGTGGTCGGTTGCGATCACATCGATTGTCCCGTCGGCAAGCCCTGCCTTGATAGCCTCTACATCGGCGGCGGTGCGAAGCGGCGGGTTCATCTTCGTGTTGGTATCGTAATCGGCCAAGACTTCGTCAGTCAGCGTGAAATACTGAGGACAGGTCTCACATGTCACTTTCACGCCGCGAGCCTTCGCAAGCCGGATGACATCGACCGAAGCGGCACAGGAAACATGCTGTATGTGCAGCCGGCAGCCCGCAAGCTCGGCAAGTAGGATGTTCCGCTCGATCATACTGACTTCGGCGGCAGCGGGCATACCTCTCAGCCCGACGACCGTGGAGACTATCCCCTCGTTCATGACCGCGCCTGCTGTAAGAGCCTTGTCCTCGCAGTGGACAAGCACGGGGATATTTAGCATCCCTGCATACTCCATTACCCGGCGCATAACGAGCGAGTTCTGGATCGGGAATCCGTCGTCCGATGCGGCGACCGCTCCGGCCTCGACGATCTCGCCAAGCTCGGCCATCTCTTCACCGGCCATGTTCTTCGTCAATGCTCCGCAGCAGAGGACGTTCACGCGTGTTTTCTTGCCTTCTGTTGTAATCAGGTCGACTACGGCGCGGCTGTCGGGGGCCGGATGCGTGTTCGGCATAGCGACAATCGTCGTGAACCCTCCGGCGGCGGCAGCGGCAGCGCCTGTCGCTATGGTCTCTTTATGCTCATCGCCCGGTTCTCTCAGGTGGACGTGCATGTCGATAAGCCCCGGCGCAACAACTTTGCCGGTCACATCGTAGACTTCTCCAGGAGCGCCGTCCATCGACTCGAGCTCGATCTTGCCTGTCCCGGCGATAACACCGTCACGGACCAGCACGTCGGCGATATCATCAATACCTTGCGACGGGTCAATTACCCTTCCGCCTTTAAGCAGCAGCCACATTTGCGCCACCTCCAAGGAGCAGGTAAAGGAGCGCCATACGAACAGCTACCCCATTTGTTACCTGATCTGTTATTACTGCGAACTCCCCGTCGGCCACATCGGGAGTTATTTCTATGCCGCGGTTCATCGGGCCGGGATGCATCAGCGTGACATCCGGCTTGGCACGTCTCAGCCGCTCTTTGTTGATCCCGAACATCCGCGCATACTCTCGCGCACTCGGGAAGAACCCGCTGTTCATCCGTTCGAGCTGGATTCTGAGGACGTTTATCACGTCCGCGCCTTCTACGGCTTCGTCTATATCTGTATAAACCTCTACCGGCAGTTTTTCCGCCTCTACAGGAATGAGTGTCTTAGGTCCGGCAAGCCTCACGGTCGCGCCCATCCTGGTCAAGCCCCACACATTCGAGCGGGCGACCCGGCTGTGGAGGATGTCGCCTACAATCGTGACGACCAAACCATCGAGCCTGCCCTTGTTCTCGACTATTGTCATCATATCGAGGAGCCCCTGGGTCGGGTGCTCGTGCATACCGTCGCCCGCGTTTATGACATGCGCTGGGACAATACTCGCGGCATAGTGCGGCGCGCCTCCGGCCTGGTGGCGGATGACGAAAAGATCGACCCCCATAGCCTGAAGGGTCAAAAGTGTGTCTTTGAACGACTCGCCCTTGACTATAGAGGATGCCGACGCGGTGATACCCGACACATCGGCGGAAAGGACCTTCGCAGCCACCTCGAAGCTCGTCCGGGTGCGGGTGCTGGGCTCGAAGAAGAGCGTGCAGACGGACTTGCCGCGAAGTGTCGGGACTTTCTTTACCGGCCTCTTCAGGATTTCTTTCATCGACACCGCGGTGTCGAGAATAAGCCGGATATCCTCCGGGGACATGTCCTGAAGCCCAAGGATGTCTTTTCTTTCGAGCTTATTCATCTCGGCTTTCCTCCGTGGACTGCGGTTTTCCGGGTTCCCGTATGATAACGACCTTATCTTCCTGGTCGGTTTCTTTCAGGTGAACGTGGACGTGTTCGATTCGTGATGTCGGAAGGTTTTTGCCTACATAGTCAGCTCTGACTGGGAGTTCTCTGTGGCCACGGTCTACCAGAACGGCAAGCTGGATCTGGTCCGGTCGTCCCATGTCCATGATCGCGTCGAGCGCGGAGCGGATGGTACGGCCCGTGAAGATCACTTCGTCGACAAGCACTATTTTAAGCCCTGTTACGTCGAAGTTGATCTCGGTCTTTCCGACCGAGGTCGGCGCGAGGCGGGTGGCGTAGTCGTCTCTGTAGAGCGCGACATTCAGGCTTCCGACCGGGACGGCCTTGCCTTCGATCTGCTCGATCAGACCGGCCAGCCTTTTAGCAAGAGGGACGCCGCGGCTCTGGATGCCGACTATGGCGAGTTTCTCCGCCCCTTTGTTCTTCTCGATGATCTCATGCGCAATGCGGGTCACTGCACGGCGGATTTCATCCGCGTCCATCACCTTGTTGCCGTCTTCCTTACCTGCCATAATCGTCCCCCTTATGCAAATAACGCCTACCTGCAGTCTGGCAAGTAGGCGCGAACCTCATTCTTATATGGGGATCCCTTATACTCAACCTTGCCAGCCTCGCAGGGCGTGCTTAAAGGTATCTTTATTTTGGGCATTATACCATCCCGGCTGAGCCGTGTCAAGAAAATTTGAGGTTCAGTGTTCGAAAAACAGGAAATTCTTGACTAATCGAGCTTGCGTGCATATACTCAGAGCAATCTATTTCTGATTCTGCCGGAGGCCAATCTGTGAAAAGAACAAAGATATTCCTCATCCCGCTGATTGTCATATTGATACTTGGCGGGCTACTCGTGTATTTCAGCAAGCAGAATACGGTCCATGGAATACCGCTGGCTATTCAAGCGACGGCTCGAGAACCAGATATCCGTGGGCATGTTATAGAGGTTCGGGTGGATGGTAGTACAAAGAGAGATTTCGGATGGATGGATCAAAGTGCTATCTTAACTTACGATGGAAACGGTAGAATATTGAAGAGTGTAAAACCAGCCAGTAAATACCAGAGTAAATCAACCGATGTCTACAACTATAATAGCAGGGGAGAACTCACCGAAGAGATCTCTTACATGTCCTGGCAGAATATACCGGTACGCACAGAGATAACATACGACCCGGCAAAACGCCTGATCACCGAAAGAACCTCTATTAGTTCCGACGGCAATGGTAAACTTGTATCGCAGAATTGGCTTGATAAGATAAAACAATTACTCCACCGTAAGCCTAAGCCGAATACAGACTGCGCTGAAACCCTTACCTACCTGAATGACCGCAATCTGCCGATAGAGAACATTGCCCGCTTTAACGGTAAAACCACTGGCAGTACGAATCTCGCCTATAAGTATAACTCCAAAGGCAAAATAACCTGTTGCACAGTAATATCGAAGACTACCGGCAAAGTTACGACAGCAATAATGACATACGATGATAACGCCAATCCGGTGGAATCGAAGGTGTATTACGGCAGTAAACTCATCGGCCATACGATCACAGCCTACAAGTATGATAAATACTGCAACTGGATAGAAAAGAAAGTATTCGAGGTCAGTAATACCAAGGGCAAGCAGAAAAAGGAAGATGTTCAGATCAACTGGCAAACAATCACTTATAAAAACTGAGCCTTAGCTGTCAGCGATCTGAATCGCGAAGTGCGCGAAAGGGGATTGGTGGATGCCGTGCTTCGGGATGAACTGCGGTCCAGAAGCATAAAAGCATAAGAATAAATGCTGTAAATCTCTACCTTCCGCGTTTCCCTTTATTCCGCGTCTCCGCGGTTCAAAAAGAAACCTTCACCCTGCGCCCCTTTGGCGAGTTATCGTAGGTAAGGAGGAGCGTTTTCGAGCCTTCGTCCCACTTCGCGCTCACATTCTTAGCCTCGCCATCGACCAGCGCATCTTTCGGCGGCCTCGGAATGGCTATTCTGGCCGCGCAGACTACTCCGGCAGGCCCCTCTGAATGGAAATCAATGCTCTCCTGCCCGATGTTCACGTCGAGCACCTTCGAGGCAGAGGCCAACACTTTGGGTTTCGTCCGGTCCACTTTGTCCATGTCCAGAAGGAACCATCTCGAACCCGGTACCATCGAAACCGAGTCGAGAATCTCAAGGCTCGGGCTGAACAGGTTCATAAACGACCCATTGAGCTTGCGCTGAGGCAGTCCATCTGTCTCATCCAACGCTGCTCCGATGACATAAGGCCCCCGCCGAAGCAGCATGTATGCCCTTTCGCGCCATTCCAGGCCGGAGAGGCTGCATGCGCTCTTCGCAAGTTCCAGAGTCTTCTCTTTGCCCTCTTTGCTTCGGGAAAGGGAATCCGGGCTGACTGCGGCGTATATGACATAACCCTTGCCGACCTGATGCGTCCCTTCTTCAGACACACCGAGCTTTTCGAACAGGTGCTGCCGTGGAGCCGTATATTTGAACGGAGAAGTGTTCCACCATTCCTTTACACCGTTATACGGGTCTTTATCGTCGTCGACGAAGACCAGCACGCCGCCCGACTTGACCCAGCCAGCAAGCGCATCGTGCAGTTCGGGAATGGGCGGTTTCATCCCTTCGCAGGTAAGGAAGAGCACCTTGTACGGCTTCAGGTAGTCCGAAATAACCGCGTTTTCGAGCTGTACCGGCTCGACAGGCGCGCCATGCTTGATAAGCGGCATTGCGAGCCCGAAAAACGATCCAAGGCATCCGTCTCCAAAGCGCGGCTCTCCACGCTGGAACATCATCGTATCGGATACCAGCACACCTAATCCTCTGGTCCCGCAGTCCCAGGTGATTTCTTCCTGGTCCATGTTATTCAGCTCGTTTGCTACGTTGATGACCTCGGTCGCGTATCCGGCCGGGATAAACTCGCGTTCGACATCCTCCCCGGGCTTGCGCTCCTGTTCCTCTTTGACAGGATACGGGTGGGTAAACACGCGCGCAGGCCATGGCATGACCTCGAACCGGCAGACATCCGGCCAGAGGAGGGACGCCACGAGGGTGGACTCCCAGTTCCGCTTATAATCCGCCCAGCAGCGGTTGGGATCGTCCTCTATCGGGTCGTTCAGATACCACATCCTCTTGCCGGTAGACCGGACCAGGTTGTGAAGGACGCCGTACTCGAAGAACGCCATCTCGAAGGTGCGTTCCTTCTCCACTCCGCCGTACCTGTTTTTCGTGCGGGATGTTCCCGTCCACACCTGGCCGATGTAACCGTCGCATCCGGGGATCTGGACGAGGCTTGCTTCGGGGCTGACTATCCTCCACTGAGCATAGTTGATTATCGAGTGGGTCGGGACATAGCATTTGACATCCCGCCCTATTTCCTTGCTGTAGCTGCGGATGAACTCGAAGACGTCCGAAAGAGCGCGCCGGTAGAGGTAATATTTCAATTTCGACGCCCGGTATTGCGCATCAGGCGAAGTGTGAGGCGCGATCCATTCGTCACCGTAGTAGGCCTTCCACTCGCGCTTGAACGCCTCAGAATAGCCTCCCCTCACCCAGAACTCCGGCTCTTCCATATGTATAGCTTCGGCTCCGGCGTCTATAGCCCGTTTTACCCCCACACAGAGATACTTGCCGTAGGTCTCCGTAGGGCACATATACGGTGAGCCGGGGTTGTGCATAATCTTATCGCCGTTTTTATCAGTCTGAGCGGCGTCCTCATGGTTTTGACCGTCCCATTCACCCGATACAAAGTCGCCATAATTGCCCCAGGATGCCCCGGTCATGACATGGATTCGATAACCCTGTTCCCGCCAGGTTTTGATACGCTCCGGCAGTCCGGGGTCTATGCCGTAGACCATCACCACATCGGATTTGAGGTCGATTCTATCGTCATACGGCGAAGCTGTCTGAAAGATCGTTCGTTCCAGGGACTGCTTCGGATCGGTAATTTGCGAAATCGGCATATTCACCCTCGTTGTTTCGGGGTACCATTACCTCGAAACCTGCTTATGGACGTTAGGTCAGTATCGGAAAAGGGTTTTCCGATACAACGGTAAAGCTGCTACAGAGAAATTCTGGTCCCGATGTTCAAAGATATGCCGCCCCAGTCCGCGTCCTTCCATTTGGGGAGCAGATCGACGCGGATTTCCGCGAAATATATATCGTTGAACTCCTGCCCGTAGAGCGCATGGACACTTGGTTTGAAAGTCCCGTCGTCATATCCATATGTGCGCAGCTTGAGGCGGTGAATACCTCCGCCGTAACCAATGTAGCGCGATCTGTTCTCGGAGATCGGTGTGCGGTTGATCTTGGTATAGGTGGCAAACTCTTCAGATGCCTTTATGTACTTTTCTCCGCTGTCGATAAATCCAAGCGATACGAGCCGGTCCGGTCTGCCTTCCTCGTCGAAGCTCAGGTGCCAGTCTATCACAGGACCCATCCACATCGATCTGAGGTCTTTCAGGTCGCTATCCATCGGCAGGAAGTTGATAAGCCCGATACCGATCTTGCTCGGTTTATCATCTTCATACTGTGCAATTGCTGCCGAAGCCAAGCCTGCGATAAGTAAAACAGCTAAAAACAATCTGATATTTCTAACCACGGTAATCTTCCTTTCACTGAAAATAAGCTGGAGCCATAAAGCCCATCTATTTGGGATTATAGGCGCCAGCTAGTAGAGTGTCAATCTTAAGAGCTCAGAGCTGCACTGAACGTCATGCTGAACTTGATTCAGCATCCAGTCCGGCTTTACGGTCATTCGCCCATGACATTTGCAATAATGCCAGGAGTCGTAACCCTTGCCGATCCCAGCGCGTTTGGATGAATGCCGTCAGGCACGTAAAGATAGTAATTTTCAGGGTAATTGCGGAGTATCTCCGTCCAGACGGTTAAGTGGTCTATCAACCGAAACGATCTTTCGCGCGCAACCTTGCGATAGACTTCGTAATACTCTTCGAACCGAGGCCGCTGCTCGAAATGTTCGAAGAGAGGAATGTTCATCGTCATCAGTATGGCTTCACACTCCGGGAACTCTTTCGCCAGCGTGTCCAGCATCCGCTCGAGGTTTCTGCGGCACTTATCGACGCTTATGCGGTAAGGTACAAAAGCATCGTTTATAGAGAATTCGATGAATATCACATCGGGATTATGTGCGAGCACCCTGTTCTGGAAATTGTCTGCTCCCCAATCCGAATGCATGGCACCCATCCCGCTGTTGATAACGTGTGCAGCGCCGGGATTTATTGACTCCAAAGCATCCGCGAACTGCTGGACCCACGCGCCGCATGTAAGGCTTGTGCCGTAAGTAACGATAGTCTGCGCCTGTCCTTGCTGCAGTTTTTCGATAAACGATGCTTTCATATTTACTTCTTACAGCCCTTTCTTCTCCCAATTCAGGACTTTATATCTATCCATGCCTTTATATCCGCCGGTTTTGCTTACAGACCCTTCAGTCCCGTTCCACTTGAGCTCTATACGGTTCTGTATGCCCTTCTCGAAGTCCAGCGTTACGCCGTCGTCCTCATAGAGCGCAAACGGCGCCGGATTAGCCCCGTATACGCGGACTGCGAGCTCGAAACATGTGTCCTCGGCGACATGTTCGACGGGTTTTGCCAGCGGGAGCAGGCTGTTGTCTTTTATATAGACAGGTATTTGATCCAGCGGCTTGGAAACCTCGATCACTTTTCCGCCTGTGAACATTTCGCCTGTCCAGAAGTCGTACCAGTCTCCCTGCGGCAGATATACGGAGCGTTTTTTCTCGCCTGTGAAGATAGGCGCAACCATGAGCGACTGTCCTGCCATAAATTGGTCGTCCACACCGTATGTTGCGGGATCGTCCGGCCAGTCCATCACGAGTGCGCGGATCGGCGGCGTCCCATTCTGCCTGTACTCGTTGAAAGCCGAATAGCAGTAAGGAATCAGGCTCATTCTGAGCTCGAAAAGCCTCTTAATTACCTCTGTTACCTCCGCATGGTTCGGCATGACTTCTTTGCGGTTGCTTGCGTCTTTATCGATCTGAAGCCACGGTGGGAGCATCATATACCAGGGGTTGACCAGGGCATCCGCAGAGAAAATGACCACCTGAACACGCCTGTAGAGCTCCTCGACACTCTTCATATCTCTCACTTCCGGGGTCCAGAGGAGTCCTGAAAACCCCTGGTTGACCATTCCTCGCACGTAACATCGGTCATCGTAGCTGTCCGAGTATATGACATACGGAAGGGATGAAGCAAGCGCGTGAGAGTTCCTTACGAGCCCCCATGTCCGCAGGTTTCGCTTCTTTACAGGCTCCCACATCGTTTCTTGATAGAGCAGCCCGAAGAGCGAGTGCATCTGCTCGCCGTCCAGCCCTGACGGAAACTCCGAGACATCGGGAAATGACCAAGGAGTGGGTGAAGACGGCTGGTAATCGCACTCGTCGAGTTTGACAGCATCTACCCCTTTATCGAAAAGTGTCTTGTCCTGCTGTTTTTGGAATATTTTACGGCACTCTTTAGTCGCAAAATCGGGGACGAGCCCGTCCCATACGAGGTAGCTGCCGGACCAGGGCTTCAGCGCTTCATAAATGGGCGATGTGGCATGTGTGAAGGCGTGCTGCCAGATATTCATGCGGTAGCCCATTCCGTGCATTTTGTCGATGAATCCGTCAGGGTCCGGGAACCGTTCCAGGTTCCATACGAAGGATGATGAATAAGCGGCGGTCTCCCACCCCGGTTCCAGTCCCCAGACGTCACACGGAATGTGCTGCTCACGGAAAGACTTCGCAAGCTCATAAGACTCTTCAGCGTTGAAGTATGAGTAACCGCGGTAAGCCATCCCAAGTCCCCAGAGCGGCGGGACGGCGCCGCCTCCGGCGAAAAGATTATACCGGCGCACCGCGTTCAGCATGTCGGGCCCGGCGAATATGTAAATATCCACACCCTGAGCCGCCGGAATATCCACGAGCATCGTTTTTACATTCAGCGTCTGGGACTTGTAAAGATCGTTGACATCCGTGGACTCCGCTCTTGCCCCGCCGGATATACCCTTCTTCCGCGCCGGTGCGACATTGCCCGCATAGAACGACGCATACCTCGCTGTATCGACATAAACGCCGTATCCCTTAGTGGAAACATAGAAAGGGACCGGCGCATGGGAGTCGTTCAGCTCATTTTCCGGGCTGTCCGTAGGGCGCAGGAATGACCGTCTGTCGGTCTTATCGAAAACTCTGGTGCTCAGCCCTAAACCGTATATGAGCTCTCCTACCTGCATAGGCAACTCAACGGAGCAGCCACGAGAAGTAGTATTGAACACAATCTCGGACAGACCTAAAGGGATATCAGTACACTCTGGAAGGGTACAAAAGCTCTTTTCGTCCATAGGGCGAGCCTGGAACTCTAGAGGTGTAAGATCTTCAGGCGTGCCGAGTCGTATCCGCCACACACCTGGAGCAACAACTGTCGTATTCTCTTTCATGCTAACTTTACCAAACGCCGTAAGCGCCATGAGAAGAAGCAAACGGCAAAAACCACAATAATTCCTTTCATACTCACTTCTTTTCCAGCAGTATAAACAATGACCAATTTTAGTGTTCAAGCCGGGAGATAGATTGTCCTTCCAGAACCTTAATTACGGTCAGTAAAGAGAAAAATGGGACTCCAGAACGCGCTTCTTCGGTAAGTGTTCAGAGTTGATGAGTACAACATCATACTGAATTATCACAACGTCATGCTGAGCTTGACTCAGCATCCAGGAAGAAAATGGACCCTGAATCTATGGATTTTCGGCCATAGCCGAAAATCTTCCGGGGAGAGTTTCAGGTATTACCTGAAACTCCTTAGTTCAGAGTGACGTGCTTCCATGATGACGTGTTGGTTATTGTTGATGTGCAATCTCTCATTAAGAGTGAACTCTTGCCATCATCTGCTGGAGGAATTGGGGTGTTTTCGGCAGAAGTGGTTTCCGGCAGTACAAGTGAAGGAAAGGCATCATTATGAAAGAACCTTTTGAGATATCACAAAACGTAAAAGCGGCGCTTAACCGGAACGCGCCGGTGATCGCGCTCGAATCGACAGTCATAGCGCACGGGCTGCCGGGTAACGCAGGCGTCAAGGCAGCGCTTTCGATGATCCGTGAAGCGGACAAAGAAGGCTGTGTGGCCGCCGTGATAGGCATAGTGAAAGGCAAGGTCAAAATCGGGCTTTCTGAAGAGGAGATCGTACGGTTTGCACACTCCGGCGATGCCCTGAAGGTCTCGACGAGGGAGATTGCCTCGGCGATTGTCGCCAAACGCGACGGGGCAACCACAGTCGCGGCTACGGCCTATATCGCCGCAAACGCAGGGATCCTCATTATGGCTACAGGCGGGATCGGCGGGGTCCATCGCGGGGTATCCGAGAGCTGGGACATCTCCGCCGACCTGTGGGAACTCGTCAAAACGCCCTCCGTAGTCGTCTGTTCCGGTCCGAAAGCCGTGCTGGACCTCGGTTTGACGCTCGAATGGCTGGAGACACACCAGGTCCCGGTCTACGGTTACGAGACCGATGAACTGCCTGCGTTCTACAGCCCTCATTCGGGACTTAAGGTGCCGAGACTGGACGCTCCCAAGGATGTTTTGGCGCTCTACACGACAAGACTTGGGGTCGGGCAGAAGAGCGGGATGGTAATAGCCGTGCCTATCCCGGAGAAAGACGCCATAGATGTGCAGGAACCGATAGACCAGGCGGTAAAATCGGCGAAAGAGAAAGGGATTTCCGGCCCGGCGTTGACTCCATGGCTCCTTGCAAAGATTCAGGAGAGCTACGGAGAGAAAGCGGTCGACGCGAATGTCGCGCTTCTCATCAACAACGCCCGGATAGCCGCGAAGATCGCCGTCGAGCTCTGCAGCAGCAGCGACAAGCGCATAGGGTTCCATTAGGAGAGCGCTCTTCACGAGGAGCGTGAGTAACGGACTGACGGGTATTATTCAGGGTACTTTACGACGAATAGACTTCGGAATATACATCAGGGGAGGCTGGCAGCAGTCTCCCCATTTCACACTGCCAATGAACCTGCTTTCCGCAGAGAAACCAGCCATAGAAAGTGATGTCCCCTACGGAAACCTGCTGTTGACTGCCTGCTTGCCAGATAAAGCTTAACAATAAAGCTTACGCGACCTTGACATGCCTGCTTTATTCGTATAGAATGCTTAGTGTGCAATGTATGAAATGTATGATATATGCGCAATAAAGTAATTTTCAGCGGTTTACAGCAGGTTTGGTTGTTAACCCGTAGACTGGAAAGAGCTTTAACCGGTTCATGATGAATCGTCTTAGAGAGGGGAGCGAGCTGAACATGGAAAACAAATGCTCAGTTGAAGAGCATTTTTTCGGCTCCGTAACTGTTGGGGAGAGAGGGCAGGTCGTCATTCCTGCTGAGGCAAGAAAGAAGATGGGTATCAGCCCAGGTGACAAGCTCCTGGTGATGGGACACCCATACGGAAATGCGCTTGTGCTTGCGAAAATAGATTCGATGCGGGAGGTTTTGACTACATTCCAGGAGAGCCTTCAAGGCTGGGAAAGAACGCTGGAACTAGACAGCCATGATGGCGTTTTACCTGATAAATAAGTAACTGGCGATTTTTAAATTAATAAACGAGGTCAACCATCGCTATGGAGATCGTTGTCGAGGCTTGCGGCCTTGAGAAGCGGTTCGGTGCGTTTTCTGCGGTAGACAGGCTGGACCTTGTGGTCGAGCGCGGGGATGTGTTCGGGTTCCTTGGGCCGAACGGCGCAGGGAAGAGCACGACTATTCGCATGATGCTCGGGCTTATAAAGCCGTCAAACGGATCGGTGCGGGTGCTTGGAAATGACACCTGGAGGAACCGGACGCGTGCGCTCTTGAAGGTCGGCGCGCTCGTCGAGAGCCCCGGGCTGTACAAGAATCTTACCGCCCGCCAGAACATCCGGGTGCTTTCGGAGATGACCGGCGGCATAAACCGCCAAGAAATAGACAAAGCTCTGGAACAGACTGGCCTGCTCGATAGGTCTGATGATAGGGTCAGGTCGTTCTCACATGGGATGAAGCAGCGTCTGGGGATCGCTCAGGCGATTGTCGGAAGCCCTGAGCTTGTCATATTGGATGAACCGACGAACGGGCTGGACCCTCAGGGGATGAAAGAAGTCCGGGAGCTTATAAAGAAGCTGTCGAAAGACTACGGAATGACCATTTTTCTGTCGAGTCATCTGCTCCATGAAGTGGAGCAGGTCTGTACTAAGGTTGCGGTTATTCATAAGGGCAAAAAAGTGGCCTCCGGGAGCGTGCCGGAGCTTTTATCCGGCAAAGGAAGGCTCAGGATTACGGTGAACAAGCCTTCGGAGGCAGCCGCAGTGGTAGATGGATCGGGTTTTGCGAAGGTCGATGAAGTCGGACCGGGCTGGATAGTCGTAGGCGTACAGGATGGATGTGCATCCGAGATTAACAGGCGGCTCGTGACGGCAGGGTTCGATGTAAGTGCAGTTATTCCGGTGAGTACGTCGCTTGAGGAGTTCTATTTCTCGCTGATGGGGGCTTGTGATGTTGAAGCAGATCAGGCTTGAGCTTTTTAAGCTCACACGTCGCAGCAGGAGTTATATCGGGTTCGCGGCGCTCCTGGGGATAACAGGGCTTGTGACGCTTGGGTTCAAAAACGGTCCACCGCCCTTTCAGGAGATGACTGCTCCTCCGGGGTTTGTTACCGTTGGAAGTGTGCTGAACGGCGGGCTCGTCGCCTGGTTTTTACTCAGGTTTATGATAGAGTTTTTCCTACCGCTTTTCGTATGTGTGGTGGTAGGAGACCTGATCTCAGGCGAAGCGGCTGAAGGGACACTCAAGTCGATGCTTTCCCGTCCCATCAGCCGGGGACGGCTGTACTCGGCGAAACTTATGACAGCGGTTATTTATACGGCAGCGCTTACGCTCTTTTTAGGGCTCGCTTCCTATGTGGTAGGCGCAGTATTCCTCGGGCGCGGAGCGCTTATGACATTTCAGTGGGGAGGGCTCTTTGAAGCTCAAGGAGTCTTTGTATACAGTGAAGGCGAGGGGCTGGTGAGGATGCTTTTGGCTTACGCATTCGCAGCTCTTGCGGTCCTTACAGTCGGAAGTATAGCGTTCTTTATATCGACTCTTGTGACGAACTCGCTCGGCGCGATAGGCGGAGCGATGATCGTGTATATTGTCCTGAGGCTTGTCGGAGTGATTGGATATTTCGACCCGATAGAGCCGTATCTGTTTACGACTTATATGGGGGCGTTCGAAGGGTTCTTTATAGATGAGATTCCATGGCTTGAGATCGGAAAATATGCCCTGATACTGCTCACATACTCGGCAGCATTTGCCGGAGCAGGCTTTTTGATCTTTCGCCGGAAGGATGTGCTCTCATGAAAACTGTCAGAATTACCGATTCGTTAGTTGTTGCACTGCTCATTACCGCGGTGGCGGTAGCTGCGCCCGGGCGTCCGAAGGCATCCGATGTGCTAGACGCGGTCCAGAAGAACTACAGCAGTATAAACGACTACAGAGTCGATATGACGGTATCGGTAAAGAGCCAAGAGGTCCACATTTCCAATAATAAGGCGACTGTTTACTATAAAAAGCCGGATAAGGTGAAAGTTGCGGCAAAAGAAGGCTTTGCGGTGCTGCCGAAGACCTTTGCCGGGAACCCGGTAGCGGAGATCAGGAAGAATTTTACGGCAGTCTATGACTGCGCTGACAAAATAGGCAAAGAGCCGGTGCATGTGCTGAAACTCAAGCCAAAAACGACGCGGGCCGGCGGCTCTATGAAGCTCTATGTCGAAAAGCGGCGTGGGTTGATACTTAAGACACTGACCGAAGCCAGCGGGATGAAGATGACATCGAGTTGGAGCTATAAAAAGGTGGACGGTAAATATTGGCTGCCGTCCCGGATCAAGATCGATATGAACGGCATGGAGTCGGGCCGGAAACCCGGCCATCACAAAGGAAGAGAAGTGCCTCAGGCAGCCGGAAGCGGCACGGCTGAGGTAAAGTTCAGTAACTACAAGATCAACAAAGGCATACCTGATAAGGTATTTGTAGAGAAGAAAGGCAGTGTGAAGTAGGATTGGAGCCTGGAAAGCTCGTTTGAAGCTCAAACTCCCAATCCCTCATATTGGAGGCTTAAGAAGTGCGATACGGTATCTCAATGGTCAGTTTGATAGTGGTCGCCGCACTGGCAGCACCGGTCTTTGGTCAAGCGCCGACGCCGGTTGCTCCCGATCAGCCGCCTGTTTTGACGCTCGATGATGCGATGGTCATCGCCATCCAGAGTAATCCTGGGCTGGCAATCGCTCGCGAACGTGTAAACCGGGCGGAAAACCAGTTGGATGAAGCCAAAGCAGCGGGCCGGGTCAAAGTGAATCTGGAAGCAGGGCCGGTGTGGATAACCCCGTCTTCGGTGTTGACTCCGTCGAGTCAGACTACGGCAACTGCAACCGTCAGTCAGCCGGTGGATGCTAACGGGAGGATCGCTCTCGGGAAGGGGCTCGCCTCTCTCCAGATAAATGTGCAGGAATTCGGAGAGGTGCAGACTCTGCAGCAGTTGATAGCGGATGTCAAAAATTCCTATTATACAGTCCTCAGGACGCAGGGAACGGTCGATACGACCAATGCAGCCATTGCGGCGGCTGAGGAGAACCTCAGGATCGCCCGCGCGCAGTTCGAAGCGGGTGTAGTGGCGAGATTCGATGTCACAAGCGCTGAAGTCAATGTTGCCAACCTGCAGCAGGACCTCTTGCAGGCGGAAGGCAATGTTCAGATAGCCATGGCGTTATTGAACAGAGTCATAGGCGTAGATATAAACCGTCCGTTCAGGCTGGAGGAACAGGTTGTGTCTGTTGCTCCTGTAACGATAGATATAGACGCGACGATCCGCCAGGCCATGTCCGTGCGTCCCGAGGTGCGCCAGGCAGAGACGAGTTTGAAGCTCGCGGAGCAGACCGTGCGCTACACACGGACGGAGGATGATCCGGCTCTTGCGCTCTTTGCGACTTCTGATTGGTCGAGTGAAACATCTACGATAAACCCGAACAATACGACATATACATTCGGAGCTTCCGTTAGCTGGCCGATCTGGACCGGAGGGGCAACCCGCGCAAGAGTCGATGAGGCTAAAAACGATGTTGAGATAGCAAGAAAAAGTTTGGAACAGACCTCTCTGGTTGTGGGGCAGGAAGTTCGGACTTCGGCGACCAATGTAATGGAGTCGTCGAGACGAGTTCAGACCGCTCAGTCCAATGTAGCCCTGGCTGAAGAGAGCTTAAGGCTTTCGAGGCTCAGATACCAGGAAGGGGTAACGCCATTTGTCGAGGTGACGAATGCCGAATCCGCACTGACTCAAGCGCGGACCAATTTCGTCAGAGCGCGCTATGATTACCTGAACGCAGTTACACAGTTGCAGCGCGCTACGGCGTCGCAGCCTGAGTATGCACAGATTGTGCCGCCGGCTTCGACAATAATGCCGACCACAGGTCCGACAACAGGTTCGACCACGAGTGGGACTGTTCCTCAAGGAGTAAATAAATGAGTCGCAATAGAATAATAGCAATTATAGCTATACTAGCCGTTCTGGCCGGGCTTTTCACGGCGTCCAGGATCCGCAGTACGAGGAAACTGGTAAAGTCGGCTGAACAGATTCAAAAAGAAGTAGGATTGCCCGTAGATACATCGGTTGTACAAGTGGGCAATATTGAAGATACGGTCCCGGTTACGGGAACGATCACCGCACTCGATACGACGACCCTTTCGCCAAAGATCATGGGCAAGGTAGTCTATGTAGCAGCGCGGGAAGGTGATTTCGTGCGAAAAGGGCAGGTGATGGTCCAGCTCGATCCGACTGACGCACAGGCAGCCCTAAGACAAGCCCTGGCAGGGCTTGAGGCTGCGCATGCAGGGCTTTCCCAGGCCAGGACTACGGCGACAGTCACGGATGTGCAGTCGAACTCGGCTATACAGCAGGCCAAAGCAGCTCTTGTGGCTGCCCAAGCGAACCTGCAGAAAATTCGGAAGGGCGCTCGCTCGCAGGAGCGCATGATCGCGGAAAACCAGGTTGCGACAGCCAAAGCTAACCTGAACAACGCTCAGGCCAACCTCAAGCGCTATAAGCAATTGTTCGCGCAGGGCGCTGTCGCGCAGGCACAGCTCGATGTATACCAGACGCAGTATGATGTAGCGCTCGCGCAGTATAACTCGGCAAAAGAGAACCTGTCATTGGTAGAAGAAGGCGCGCGTAGGGAAGATGTGCGGGCAGCCGAAACACAGGTGACGCAGGCAAGAGAGGCTCTTAGAGCAGCCAAAGCCAATGCGGGACAGACGCTCATTCGCCGTGAGGATATAAAAAATGCTCAGGCCGGTGTATCTCAGGCTGAGGCACAGATCGCCATTGCCAAAGAGCAGGTTAAGAATACGTCCATAAGATCATCTATAGATGGTTATGTATCCAAGCGTATGACCGAGCCGGGACAGACCGCAACCGTGGGTGTGCCCTTGATGGAGGTCGTTAACGTGAAAATTGTCTATCTGCAGGCTGATGTTTCCGAGACTGTGCTTGCTAAGGTAAAGCCGGGACAGGCTGTTGGTGTATCAGTCGATGCTTATCAGAATGAGACATTCATAGGCAAGGTTCATAAGATATACCCGACTGCATCGACAACTACTAGGAACTTCAGTGTAAGAGTGAGCATTCCTAATCCGGGTTCGAAGCTGAAACCGGGCATGTTCGGCCGTGGGTCGATCGTTACCAGCGCCAATACGAATGTAGTTCTCATTCCTCAGGATGCTATCGAGGAGCGCGATGGTAAGACAGTAGTCTTTACGCTTAAGGGCAATACAGCCAAGATGCATACGATTGTAAAGGGATTGTCTAACTCGCAGTTCGTCGAGGCAGTTCCGCCGAGCGATATAAGCGCCGGAGATGTAGTCATTACAGCAGGACATGAAAACCTGCAGGATGGAGCCAAGGTAGAAGCCCAGGGACAGAAATAGGGAATGATAACTGATCTCAATTCCCCATCTATCCCATTGGAGATAATTATATGTGGCTAACTAACGTAAGTATAAAGCGTCCGGTGTTCATATTGATGGTGGTGCTTGCACTCATCATCCTTGGGTTTACCGCACGCCAAAAGATGCCTGAGGAACTGACGCCTAAGATAGACCTGCCGTATGTGGCAATCTATACCATTTATGCGGGCGCAGGGCCGCAGGAGATAGAGACGCTCGTCACCAAACCCATCGAAGATGGCGTCGGTTCAACCTCGGGACTCAAAAATATGACATCGTACTCGCAGGACGGCACGTCGCTTATCCTGATGGAGTTCGAGTTAGGCACGGATGTCGATACGGCAGCAGCGGATGTAAGAGATAAGATGTCCACAGTCAGGAGTACACTGCCCGACGACATAGAAGAGCCTGCGATCACGAAGGCGGACATCAGCTCGCAGCCTATCATTACGATGGCTCTCGAGAGCGGCAACAAGTCCGGCAGAGACCTTAGGATCCTTGCCGATAAGACTATCAAGGACAAACTGTCCAGCGTCAGCGGGGCGGCGGCTGTCTACATAAACGGCGGTGAAGAGCGGGAGGTCTCAGTTTCAATAGACAGAGACCGGCTGCAGGCCTACGGGCTTTCCATAAACCAGGTTGCCCAGGAGATGAAGGCGGAGAACCTGAACCTGCCTTCAGGATCGATCAAAGAAGGTGCCGGCGGTAAAGAGATACGAAGTTACGCCGTCAGGACTGTTGGTGAGTTCAAGGATGCGAACGAAATCGCGAACATCAAGATCCAAGCTCCGGGAGGCGGCACGGTCAGGCTCGGTGATATCGCCACCGTGCAGGATACGGTTAAGGAACCCGAGGAGTTTGTTCGGCTGAACGGCAAAAGCGCGGTCATCCTGTCTGTCCAGAAGCAGTCCGACGCTAATGTCGTCGAGGTTGCTGATGGCATTAAAAAGGATATCGACTTCTTTAACGGTTACACGGATGATAAAGGCAATAAGGTCAAGGGTCAGCTCCCTGCAGGTACGAAACTTGTAATCACGAACGATGATTCCGAGTTCGTTAAAGACGCACTGCATGACGTAAACCAGTCGCTTTTGGAAGGTATTATTCTGGTCGTCCTGATCGTCTTCCTGTTCCTTCATTCGGGAAGAGCTACGATGATCGTCGCATTTGCGATTCCTACATCGCTCGTTGCAACGTTCCTGCCGATTTCTTCGTTCGGGTTTACTATGAACATGATGACGATGCTGGCGCTCTCGCTCTGCGTCGGGATCCTGGTAGACGACTCAATTGTAGTACTCGAGAATATCGAACGTCACGTCAGGAAAGGCGAATCGCCGCCTGAAGCGGCGCTCAATGGACGGTCCGAGATCGGACTTGCCGCTATTGCGATTACACTCGTGGATGTAGTAGTCTTCGTCCCGATTGCGTTCATGGGCGGCATCGTAGGCCAGTTCTTCCGCCAGTTCGGTATAACTATCGCGACGGCGACGCTTTTCTCGCTCTTCATGTCGTTCACACTGACACCTATGCTTGCATCCAGGTGGTTGAGATCGAAGGAAGAAGAGGAAGCTACCGAAGAACGGGCTCACCGCACCCGGACAGGGCGGATATTCGATAAGGTCGAAGCGTTCTATGCTAAACTCGACAGGGGTTATCGAGGCGTCCTTGCTTGGGCGCTTGAAAACCGGGCGATGGTAGTCGCAATAGGACTTATATCGCTTCTGACTGTTTTGGCAATGATGCCTGTTTCGACCAAATTCAGGATAGTTACAGCGGTTATTGCAGCAGGTGTGCCGCTCTTGATAGCTGCCTTTAATCCTAAAACAAAGGTTGTTGCTCTGGTATTCGGTGCAACAATGGTTCTTCTGGCTTTATTCGTTCACTTCCCGATTGGCGGAGAGTTCATGCCGGAGTCTGACCGGGGTAATGTCACCGTCTCGGTAGAACTGCCTGCCGGAAGCGGGTTGGATGCTACGGACCGGGTGGTCAGGCAGATAGAAGGGACACTGGCCGGGAAAAAGGGTGTAAAGTATTATCAGTCTACTGTCGGCGCGGGAGGCGGAGGCCGTATTTCACTGTCCAGCGGTTCCCAATACGCTACGATAGATGTGAAGCTGCTCGACAAGGGGAAAGAGCGGCCAATGTCACAAGATGAATTCATGTCGCAGCTCAGCCAGGATACGGCGCTCATTCCGGGTGCCACGATCAGGATCTCGGCTGCAAGCAATGTTGGCGCAGGCGGTCAGCCGGTCCAGATGGAAATCACCGGATCGAATATGGATGAAATGGTCCTTGTAGCGAACCAGGTCCAGTCAAAGATGGCGAAGGTCCCCGGAGTAATCAATATCAAAAACTCCTGGGAACTGGGCAAACCTGAACTCCAGATCGCTGTGGACAGACTTCGCGCTGCTGACCATGGAATGAGCGTGTCGCAGGTTGCGAGCGCGGTCAGAACGTCGATCGTCGGTAACACCGACGCGAAGCTCAGAGACCAGGGTGATGAATATGACATTCGTGTCCAGCTCGCCAAACCGGAGCGCGAAAGCATAGAGGATGTCAGTAACGTGATTATCGGCAGCCAGGGCGGCACACCGGTCTATCTGCGTGATGTGGCCGATGTCAAGCTTGCTGCCGCTCCGAATAAGATCGACCGAAAGAACAGGCAGAGGTTGATTACCATCGGCGCCAATATCGATTCGGCGGGAGGTTACAAGCTGGCTAATGTTCAGAGTCAGATCAACAAGGCCATTAAGGAGATCCCGACCGGTTCGACCAGGATATCCATCGGCGGAAGCAGCGAGTTGATGAATGAGAGCTTCGGCTATATGATCAGCGCACTCTTCCTTGCAATTGCACTGGTCTACATGTTGATGGGAGCGTTGTTCGAATCGTTCATCACTCCGCTTGTCATCATGTTCAGCCTACCGCAGGCTATGATCGGGGCGCTTCTGGCGCTCATGATTACAGGGCACACGATCTCGATTGTTACGATGATCGGTATCATCATGCTGGTCGGTCTCGTGACGAAGAACGCGATTCTCCTTATCGACTATACGAATACGCTCCGGGAGCGGGGCTATACCAGAAACGAAGCGGTGCTCGAAGCCGGACCGACGAGGCTCAGGCCTATTATGATGACGACTCTGGCTATGGTCGGTGGTATGACGCCAACAGCTCTCGCGCTTGCGAAAGGCGCCGAGTGGCGTGCGCCTATGGCTGTTGCCGTTATCGGAGGGCTTATCCTCTCGACATTGCTGACCCTTCTGGTCATTCCGACCACGTATACTATCGTAGACGACTGGTGGAATGCGTTTAGAAGAAGGATGGGACATAGAGAGAATCCGGACACTCCAATCCCGAATCCGGGAATGGAAATTGAGCCGGAGTACGCTATCGTAGACGGTGACGGGCACAAGCCGTAACCTACCAGCTGTAAATAATAGACTCACATGGGTCATGGGGTTAACTCCCATGGCCCATTTTTTATATCTGCCGCGGTTTATTCATTTGGGCTTAGGGTTACACTTATTACAAAGCTCAAATCGAGCAGAGGACGTGATATTATGGCGGATGACAGGCAGAAAAAATATACGGAGACCGAGGAGCGCGCAAAACGCGCACTCGATGAAGAAGCTGACAGAGTCAAAGTCGAGCAGGTAGTAAAAGACAAAGAGCTAACGGAAGATGAAGCCTGGGAGATAGCCCAGACCGAAGGCGCGCAGGAACACTTTACACCCAAGGAAGAAGAGGAGGAGGAATAGCCGTCAGTATTTGAACCGCGGAGACGCGGAATAATGGGAAACGCGGAAGGTGGAGATTTTTTCATATGTTTCGGGACCGCAGTTCGTCCCGAAACACAATCTTCCACCAATTTGATAAGCTTTCCTGGATGCTGAATCAAGTTCAGCATGACGTTGTGGACGCCAGTATCTGATGGACCGGGGGATCCATGCCCCGGTCCCCATTCTCCAGGGCATCCATGCCCTTTTTTTATGCTTGTATGCTTTTCGTCCCGAAGCACGATTCTCCACTAATCCCTGCGCTCTGCCGCAATAGCCGCCAGCGATAAGAATTACTTTCTGAACGCTTTCAGGCGTTTCATCACGTCGTTTGCGCCGCGTCCGAAGTAATCGTGCAGGGTTTTGTACTCTTCGTAAAGCCTCGTGTAGACCTCGTGGCCCTTTGCCGACGGATGATACATCTCTTCTTTCACATGAGCCATATGTTTTACGGCTTCAGCTACGTTGTCATATCCTCCTGCCGCTTTTCCAGCCGCGAGCGCTCCGAATATCGCGGAACCGAGCGCGACTGTCTGTGACGATGCAGCTATCTTCAGTTCCCGGCCTGTCACGTCCGAGTATATCTGCATCAGCACAGGGTTTCGCTCCACCAGCCCTCCGCAGGCATAAAGCTCGTTAATTTCGACTCCGTGGGCTTCGTAGGTGTCGATTATCATCCTCGTTCCGAATGCCGTAGCCTCTATCAGCGCGCGATACGCCTCTTCAGGCTTCGTTGAGAGCGTCAGGCCGAGTATCATCCCTGTAAGGTCCGTATCCACAAGCACGGAGCGGTTTCCGTTCCACCAGTCCAGCGCGATCAGCCCGCTTTCGCCGGGCTCGAGCTTCGCCGCTTTCTCCGAAAGCAGGTCATGGACGGAAATTCCTCGTTCTTTTGCTTCAGCAGAGTATTCGACCGGAACACAGTTCTCGACGAACCACGCCAGGTGGTCTCCACCGCAGGCCTGGCCGGCCTCGAACCCGATGTAGCCTGGGATGATGCCGTCTTCGACGTACCCGCTTGTTCCTGGGACGATTACCGGCTCATTACCGAGCGCCATAAGGCAAGTGGACGTTCCCATAATCATCACCATCTTGCCAGGTTCCGTAACAGTCGCTGCAGGGAGCGCCACGTGCGCGTCTATCGAGGCCACGGATACCGCTGTCCCGGGGCAAAGCCCCATGCGCTCCGCCATCTCAGGCAGAAGATCACCGGCCTTGGTGCCTACGGGATAGATATCGCACGACATCTTCTCATCCACCACATTTTCCAGTCTGGGATGAAGCGCCTTCAGGAACTCCTTCGACGGGTAACCCTCGCGTTTGGACCAGGTGGCCTTGTAGCCCGCAGCGCAGGCATTCCGGCATTCCTTCCCGGTAAGGATCATCACTACCCAGTCGCCGGCTTCGATCAGCTTATCGGCAGCTTCGTAGACCTCAGGAGCTTCGTTTAATATCTGCAGCGTCTTTGAGAAGAACCACTCGGACGATATTTTGCCGCCGTAGCGCTCCAGCCAGGGCTCGCTCATCTCTTGCGCGAGTTCGTTTATCCGGTTCGCTTCGGGTTGGGCGGCATGATGTTTCCACAGCTTGGTCCAGGCATGAGGGTTCTTCTTCCACCTGGGGTCGAAAGAAAGAGGCTGGCGGTTCGCATCGATCGGGATCAAGGTGCAGGCCGTAAAGTCGATACCTATCCCGATTACATCCGCTGGCGAAACTTTTGCCTTCTTCAGAACGTCCGGAACGGTCAAAACCAATGTCCTAAGGTAATCCGCCGGGTCCTGAAGCGCCCAGTCCGGTGGAAGCTTCTCGTTTGTCTCCGGCAGGCGGTCATCTATAACCTTGTGGGCATATTCATAGACCGATGTTGCCGTTTCCCGCCCATTTTCGGCATCGACTAGCACCGCGCGCCCTGAAAGGGTCCCGAAATCAATTCCAAGCGTATATTTCGACATCTTCCGCCTCCTTCTACAGAGTTTTGGCAGTTGGTGTAACGAATATCATTTCAGCCAAAACTCTTCCGGGAGAGTTTCGAGTGTAAGCGTAAAAAAATAGATGCAGCATTATCCGTGACTGGTTATGTGTCCGCGGGACTGTTACACCATTACCTGAAACTCTTTAGCATGGAGATTTTATCACGAAAACGTGAAAGGAAGAAAGAGATAAAACGAGATGGGACGAGGGCTTACGCTGATTGATGTCCTGTACAAAAAATTACCCGCCCATCCTTGGCGGGTGTTAACGGAAAAGAAAAGGCCTCACGTTTTGGAGAAGAATGGATGCTTGTTGTATCCTGTAAATAGTAGACGCAAGAACCGTGCCACATATAGTGTGAAAATTACTGGGATATTCCGGGGGAATAATGCAATACGGAGCGCCGCGTTAGGGCGAGCTGAGTGAGTCGGGTGCGGCGTTCCGTATTGCAAATATAAGCCCGCTAACCGGCAGCGACCGTCTCAACAATCCGCCATGCCGCAGCGGGCTTTATCTAATTATTTATTACCGTACATTTGCCCGGCTTTTAGAGATTATTTGCAAAACAGATACACTCTTTTGAAGTTTATTCTTCCTTACCGGCTGTAATCTTCTTCAAGAACGGCGTGAGAAGATCGATAGGTATTGGGAAAAGCGTTGTTGAGTTGTGTTCTGCCGCAACCTCTGTCAGAGTCTGCAGATACCTGAGCTGAAGTGCCTCAGGATGCTGGCCGATAATGAGCGCCGCATCGGATAGTTTCTGAGCGGCCTGGAATTCGCCTTCGGCGTTGATGATTTTGGCGCGGCGCTCTCTTTCGACTTCTGCCTGTCTTGCCATCGCGCGCTTCATGCTCTCAGGCAGCACGACATCCCTGATCTCGACAGCCGTTACCTTGATTCCCCAAGGCTCGGTCTGTTCGTCGATGATCGTCTGGAGTTGCATGTTCAATTTGTCGCGCTGTGCGAGGAGTTCGTCCAGTTCCGACTGTCCGACCACGCTTCTCAGTGTAGTCTGCGCGATCAAATAAGTTGCCTTTACGTAATTCTCAACCTTTATGATGGCGGACTCCGCGTTGACGATCTGGAAATAGATGACTGCATCCACTGTTACTGGGACATTGTCAGTGGTCATCATTTCCTGCTTTGCGACATCCATTGTCACGATCCTGAGGTCCGTAACCCACAGCTTGTCGATGACAGGCCAGACGAATCTGACACCCGGGGTTTTGACCGAGTGAAACCGTCCCAGTCTGAGCAGTACGCCCCTCTCCCACTCTCTGATAATCCTGATCGCGCTCATGATTATCAATGCAACGGCAATTACCAGGATTCCCACAAATAACATTACGCCAACTCCTCCTTTGATTTATCACTTTCTTTGACGACTATCATCTTAAGGCCGTCCATACCGACAATTCTGATTGCATCTCCTTTGTTGATCGGTTCTCCGGTGGTTTCGGCTGTCCACCAGGCACCTTCCGTAAAGACCTTTCCGGTCGGTGCGATGTCGGTTTTTGCCAGCAGCACCCGGCCTACGACACCTTCTCTTCCCGTTACCACGGGGCGCATCAGCGCGCGCACTCCCAACCCGACAAGGAATATAAAGAACGCGGCTGTGACCAGTGTTCCGGCGATAAGGAGCGTCATGGATATTCTGAACTCAGGCGACCTGCTTCCGAAGAGTATCAACACACCGAAGAAGAACGATAAGACCCCTCCGATGCTTAAAACACCGTGGCTTACGATCTTGATGTCGGCGATCATCATTCCGATTCCGATAATCACCAGAAGAAGCCCGGAGAAGTTTACCGGCAGCACGCTGAGAGAATACAGGAAAAGAATAAACGAAACCACACCGATGACGCCGGGAAGCGTGGCTCCGGGGGTCTGTATTTCGAAAATAATCCCATAGATGGCAAGAAGAAGCAGGATAAACGAGACATTCGAATCGGCCAGATAGTGCAGGAGCAGCTTATACCATGGCATGTCGAATTCCACGACCGGCGCGTTTTTTACGGAAAGTGTCACATCTCCGGTTTTTGTCATGACTGTCCTGCCGTCGGACTTGTTCAGCAGGTCCTGCATATTTACGGCGATGAAGTCCACGACATTCTTCTTGACGGCTTCTTCCGCTGTGATATTGGCCGATTTTCTGACTGCAGCTTCAGCCCACGCTTCGTTCCTGCCGCGTTCCTTGGCAATCGACTTAATGAACGAAACTGAGTCGTTTACAACCTTTTCCATCATGACGTTGTCCGAACCCTCTGAGTTGCCTCCAGGGGTTATCATAACCGGGTGGGCAGACCCGATCCTGGTATCCGGTGCCATAACGGCGATATTCGATGCGAGCGTGATGAAGGTGCCTGCAGATGCTGCACGCGCCGTCTTGGGGGATACATAGACGATCACCGGCACGCGCGATTCCAGCATCGTCCTGACTATATCCGTCGTGGACGTAAGAAGCCCGCCAGGCGTGTCCATCTGAATTACGACGGCGGCAGCCCGCTCACTCTCGGCTCTTTCTATGCCCGATATGATGTACTGGGCTATTGTGGGCTCAATGGGGCCGTCGAGCTTAAGTACATGGACCGGTGCGTTAGCTGCATATACCGGCAGAACCAGAGCGATAACTGCAAGTGCGAGAATTCCCAGAATAAGCAATCGAGATTTCATCATATCACCTGTTGATTTTCGACTATTTTCATAATAACCAATCGTATGCCAACTATTACCAAAAATCTATGCCTACGCGGTACCATCGATGTGTTCCATATTCAATTAGCCGCAATCCGGCCAATATCCTTCAAATTTCGAATCTCTTTTCAAATAGGCTCCGGCAGGCTCCGGGTTTAGCGCTTTAGCTTGAGGGGAAGTAGTATATAAACTTTCAGGTGATGAGTTAATGTGATGGTTTGCGCTCATCTTGAACTCACCTGAAAATCCTTAAATAGCCTGACAAACTAGGCAGTCAATATACAGAGTTTTGGCAAGCGGATTTGCGAGTATAAAACATTGTTTCAGCCAAAACTCCTTCCGGGAGAGTTTCGAGTGTAGGTGTAAAATCAATAGATACAGCATTATCAGTGACTGGTTATGCGTCCGTAAGATTGTTACATCATTACTCGAAACTCTTAGATTATTTTCCAAATATTTTTGGGATGGAGGTAATCAAGCAAGCCTGCCTGCGTCAGTAGCTAATGAAAAGCTTAGCGTGCAAGCTCAATCGTTAGGCTTAAAAGTGGCTATCGCGCTCAAGACGGACAGGTGGGAAGGGAGGTGAAAAACCTTGAATGGCCTGAAGAACCGTCGGGCGATAGTAATAGGCTTGGAGGAACAAAAAGACGTATCGAGTCTATCTCACGGGTAGGAAACTTTGGATACTGGCCGTGTAAGACTCGAATGCGCTGCAGTCCTCCAGCCAAGTCGAAGAGACATTCAAGGAGGAAGATAATGAAGAAAGTTCTACTTGGCGTATTCGTCTTGGGGTTGATGCTTGTTGCATCATACGCATTTGCCCAGGGCCCGTTCGCCGACGTTCCTACAGATCA
Organism: Armatimonadota bacterium; assembly: GCA_039680575.1. Classification (GTDB taxonomy): domain Bacteria; phylum Armatimonadota; class UBA5829; order UBA5829; family DTLH01; genus JBDKSP01. The sequence goes on along the minus strand of JBDKSP010000023.1, from coordinate 14,156 downwards.
TTGGGCATACGATGCAGTCAATGAGCTGCAGGAAGCTGGGATAGTTATTGGCTATCCTGATGGCACATTTGGTGGCCGCAGGGCTATGACTCGCTATGAGTTCGCCGTTGCTGTTGCTAGAATGATTCCTGTAATCGAGCAGAAAGTCATGGAGTCAGTCGGGACAATGACCAGTGGCGTGACACCTGAGCAGGTCAACAAGCTCGAGCAGCGCGTAAGCGCTCTGGAGCAGAAGCCTGCTGCAGCTGCTGGAGTTACACAGGAGCAGCTTGCTTCTATCCAGAGGCTGGTAAACGAGTTCCGTGATGAGCTCGCAGCCCTTGGCGTAGATGTCGACACTCTCAAGAGAGACGTTGCTTCACTCGCAGCTCGCGTTGATGCTATCGAGAAAGAGCAGCAGAGAGTAAAAATTACCGGCGAGATCGACCCGTTCGCAATCGCAACGAGCGTTGACACCAATGCTCCGTTCGATCTGGACGGCCGCGCATTCCAGCCCGAAGGCCCTGCTGGCGGCGACCTGGTCAACTCAATTGACTTCGTCCGCAACATGGACCTGGGGATCAACGGCAGCCTTGCTCCGTCGGTCAACATAGTCACCGACATCAACTACGGCAACTACATCCCAGTGTACCTCGGCGGTACCGTGACCGACTATGTCGGCACAGTCCGTCCGTCAGGGTCCGCCGGTGATGACTTCTTCCCGTACTATATGTACGTGCAGGCAGGGTTAGGCAAGGGTGCCCTCAAAGTAGGACGCATCCCCGTTCAGTACACACCCTACACCATGAAGAAGATCGATGTAGACAGCTACACCAACATCAAGATCACAGATTCCGGCGATTACCCGCTTGACGGCGTAGCAATGGCCTGGAAATTCGGCAGTGTGAGCGTGAACTCGTTCGCAGCCAAGACAAACAACAACAGCGTTCTCGGCGCAGGACTTGTTTCCCAGCCGACAATCGCTCTCTATGACGACAGCGCAGACGGTATCACCCCGGCAGTCGCTGGCGCTCCGTTCAACGTGGCCGGTGGACACGCCGCTGGTGGTCTTGCGACCATCAACCAGGCAGCCGGCACACAGGTAAGATTCGGCACACCCTTCCAGGGTAACCTGGGTCTGACCTTCATACAGGCTGCCGGTCCTGTCGCAACAACTGCTGTAACAGGGCTTGCAACATCCTACGACACCGTGGACATCATGGGTGCCGACGGTAGGTGGCTGTTTGGTAACTTCATGGTCGGTGCTGAATACACTCAGACCAAGACAACCGGTGATGCCGGTGTAGCCGACGTCGATGACAACAACACAGCTATCGATGGCAACATAGGCTTCGGCCTTGGCAAGCTTAGCGCCAAGCTCGGTTGGAGACAGGTCGAGAACAACTTCACCGCTCCTGGTTACTGGGAAAAGGTAGGTATGTGGACTAACCCGACAAACGTCGAGGGCCCATATGTGAACCTTGCATACCCGATCATCCCGAACGTTAACGTGGTTGCCAACGGTGCCTTCTACTCTGGCGCCAATGACGTACCTACACTCGTTGACGTGATGGATACAACCGATGACGATCTGTGGAAGGCTGACCTCGGACTCCGCTGGGGCGTCTCAACGGCGAACTCCCTTAACCTTGGTTATGAGTTCGTACGATGGAGCCCGGACGGTGTTGGTGCAGATGACACCGACGAGACATACCTGACAATCGGTTGGGGTTATCAGATCAACCCGAGCGCCGGTTTCAATATCGGCTACCAGATAATCGATTACGATCCGTCTGGAACAGTATGTCCTTACGGAACCGCTGATTATAAGGGCTCGGTTGCAGTCGCTCAGTTCAAGGCTAGATTCTAGTCTGAATATCGACTGTTTAACTGAAAATAAAGAGGAGAGGCCGTTTACGGCCTCTCCTCTTTTGCACAACTACCGGATTCAATAGGATTAGGGATATGAGGAGCGTTGTGCTTCTCCCCGTGTGCCCACGGGGTAGGACGAAAAGCGGTCTCGAAGCATACAAACTCTATAAATAGCACACATAAAGGCGCTTTTTCCCCGCACCTACCGGATTTAACACCTGCCAGCCTTCAAAATCGCATGTTTGCCGCTTCTTGCCAGACTGTACCTGCTATCCGGTCAGAAAGCGAGTGATTACTGGCGTACAATAAAAAGGCCGGGACAGAGCCCGGCCACTTGTAGCTACATCTGCTGATAGCTGACAGTTATTTCCGCTTCTCGTACCACTCTTCGGAGAACCGCTGATACTCTTTCTGCTCTTTGGCTTTTCTCCACCAGTCCTGGTTGTCGCGGTACCACTCGACTGTGTCCTTCAGCCCTTCTTCGAACGGATGCCGCGGTTTCCAGCCGATCTCACGGAGTTTGGTGGTATCCACTGAGTACCTTCTGTCGTGTCCCGGACGGTCCGCCACATACTTGATGAGGCTCGCAGGCTTGTCCAGATACTTCAGAATGAGGCTCGTGATTTCCATATTCGTCCGCTCATTCCCGCCGCCGACGTTATATGCCTCTCCAACGACGCCATTGTGGAGCACCGTGTCGATTCCCAGGCAATGGTCCATAACATGCAGCCAGTCTCGGATTTGCTTGCCGTCTCCGTAGACAGGCAGTTGCTTGCCGTCAATTGCGTTTGTTACGAATAGCGGGATCAGCTTTTCCGGGTGCTGATACGGGCCGTAGGTGTTCGAGCCGCGGGTTATGACTACCGGAAGGCCATAAGTTACGAAATACGACCTGACCAGAATGTCGCCGCCGGCTTTACTCGCGGAATATGGGCTGTTCGGGCGGATAGGCGCGGTTTCGGGAGATGATCCCTCAGCGATATCGCCGTAGACCTCATCCGTAGATACATGCAGGAACCGCTCCACGCCGTATTTTCTGGCGGCTTCGAGGAGAACATGGGTGCCGAGCACATCCGTCGTGATGAATGAATCGGGCTCGAGGATCGACCGGTCAACGAACGATTCCGCCGCAAAGTTTACGACAAGATCGGCGTCATGCACAGGTCCATCCACATCTTCCTTGTTCCTGATATCGCCCTTGATGAAATCCATCCTGGGACCGGAAAGGTCAGCCAGGTTGTCGAGGTTTCCCGCATACGTGAGCGCATCCAGCACTGTAATCTGGTAATCCGTATACTTGTTCAGCGCGTATCTTACGTAATTGCTTCCTATAAAACCGGCTCCGCCGGTAACAAGCATTCGTTTCATTAATATCTCCATAGGGAGCTGTCAGCTGACAGCTGACAGCCATCAGTATTTATACTTTTCTATGCTGCGAGAACAGAAGATATGCGAGTATCCTTCTGATTGATCCTGGTTTAGTTCCCGCAGCTATTGCGACATGTTACTGCTGCGGGAATTAAATCTGTGTAAATTAATAGATTATATAGACCTGCCATTCCCGCAGCATAAATAATCTACACCATTCCCTCTAAATCCTTCTCTACAAAAACTTTATATCCCAGTCGAACGGGATCTTTGGAGTGTCGAACGGAGCGCGGTATTCGTCCGGGTGCTCTCGATTATACGTCTTTGACGGGAAGTTTATCAAAAGCGACGGTTCAACACCAATGGTCTTGTACCCATGGTAGACTCCAACTGGGATTTTCAACAGGATATTGTTGTTGTCTCCCATATAGACAGCCTGAGCCTGGCCGTGTGTGGGAGAATCCTCCCTGGCGTCGTACAGCCCGACCTTTATCATTCCTTTTACACACACCCACAGATCGGTCTGCTCCTTGTGGTAATGCCACGCGCGGATGACTTCCGGGTAGTTCATAGATACATAAGTCTGGCCGAACACCTCGAATATATCGTCATCAGCTCTCAGCATCTCCATCAGATACCCACGCTCATCAGCATGCCTCTTAAGCTGCTTGATCTCGACTCCATCAATCATATATAGCTCCCCTGGTTAAATTACGCTTACGTTGCTGTTGTCGCCGAGCATCAACCTGTAGGCTTTCGGTTTACCGTTATCTTTGGAAACCGTCACGTTCTTTCCGATCAGGCTGTCTTCGATCCTTGCGCCGATGCCTCTGATGCAGCTGTCTTCGAGAATGATGCTGTGCTCGACTTCACTCGACGTTATTGTTACCCGATTGCAGACGGAAGTGAACGGGCCTACATAGGAATTCTCGATACGGCATCCCTGCCCGATGATCGCTGGACCACGCACCACGCTTCCGATCACCCGCGCGCCTTTTTCGACTACGACCCGGCCGTCGATTGTTGATGTTTCGTCTACCGATCCCTCGATTTTTGTTTCGATGGATTCCAGCACTAACCGGTTGGCCTCGAGCATATCCTCCAGCTTTCCGGTATCCTTCCACCATCCTGTTATAAGATAGTGGCGGACAATGTAGTCCTTTTCTATCAAGTACTGGATGGCATCCGTAATCTCGAGCTCACCTCTTGCCGAAGGTTTGATCGCGTTTATCGCTTCAAATATCTTATTGTCGAAAAGGTATACACCGACGAGCGCCAGGTCCGACTTCGGCTCTTTGGGCTTCTCGACCAGCCTGAGGACTCTGTCCCCGTTAAGCTCAGCGACGCCGAATTCCTGTGGATTTTTGACCTTCGCAAGCATAATGTGTGCGTTAGCGTCTTTATCTTCGCGGAATTTGCGGACTATGTCGGTGATGCCTTCTTTGATCAGGTTATCACCGAGGAACATAACAAACCGGTCGTCTTTGATAAACGGCTTTGCGATCTTGACCGCATGGGCCAGACCGAGAGGCGCGTCCTGGGGGATATAGGTGACGTTAACGCCGAACTTCTCGCCGTTTCCTACGGCTGCCTTTATCTCTTCGGCGGTGTGGCCGACGATTATGCCTATATCGGTTATTCCGGCGTTTCTAATGGACTCAAGAGCGTAAAACAATATCGGTTTATTGGCAACGGGAACGAGTTGTTTTGCACTTGTGTGGGTGATAGGGCGTAGCCGGGTAGCACGGCCTCCGCTAAGCACTAAAGCTTTCACTTGATAACCACCATTCCAATTCCCGACTGTCCTTTACGGCTGGTATGTTCGGGATCTATAAATATTCTACCGGCGCGAGCCCTTCTTCGAGCTCGGCAGGTTTAAGCATGCCGTACTGCCCTCGCTGCTGCTCCAGCATCTCTTCGATAAATGCGCTCATTCTGCGGCGGAACACCGAGACATCGAAAGTCTCCGCATGCTGGCGTATGGTATAAGGATCATAGTCCGCTGCTCCAAACGAGCTGATCGCATCTGTTAGAGCTTCAGGGGTCTGGTCCCTGAAGAACTTGCCGGTTACACCATCTATTACCGTGTCCAGCGCGCCTCCGCGACCGTAGGCTATCACAGGCTTTCCGCAGGCCATTGCCTCCACCGGGACTATTCCGAAATCCTCAAGCCCCGGGAAGATCAGCGCCCGTGAGCGCTGCAGGCAGTCCACGACTTCGGCATCGCTCAACCTGCCGGTGAATTCCACGGTCGGTCCGGCCATTCCTTTGAGACGCTCTTCATCCCTGCCGACTCCTATAATCTTCAGCGGGAACTTGAGCATATTAGCCGCTTGAATGGCAATGTCTATCTTCTTATACGGGAGCAAGCGGGATATTATCACAAAATAACCTTCATCCTGCCCCGTTACGCGGAACTTCTTCGTTTCTACCGGAGGACAGATGACTGTGCTGTTCCGTCTGTAATATTTTCGGATGCGGCGTTCCACCTCATGAGAGTTAGATACAAAATGATCTACGCGATTTACGGTAATTTCGTCCCATCGCCGTACCCGATGGACCACGTACGGCAGAATGGACTGCACGAGCCTGTTCAGCCGTTCCCTTTCGATATACGAGTGATATTGCCAGGCGAAACGCATTGGAGTGTGGCAGTAGCAAATGTGACAGGTATCAGGACCGGTGATTATCCCCTTGGCGAATGCCGATGAGCTTGAAAGCACAACGTCGTAACTGGAAAAGTCGAAAACTTCGAATGCGTAAGGGTAGATCGCCAGATACTGGCGCGAGAATTTCTTTACAAAGGGAATTCTTTGCATGAAGGACGTACGAATATCAGCATTCCGAAACTTATCAGATACATTTGCAGGAACGTAAACGGATGTGAAAATCGGTGCAGATGGAAACATATCGTGGAAAACTTCCACGACCTTTTCAGCTCCACCCATCTGATTAAGATAATCATGCACTATCGCAAGTTTCACTTGGCTGCATCCTCCATGAATCCCGGCTACACCAACCAGGCAGTCAAGGATTATAATAGAATGCTTTCTTGCTACAGTCAACCATTATCAGCGTTATTTGTCCGTCGGTTGTTGGTTTTAATGAGTTTCAGGTGTCACATGAAACCCTCATAACGCTCAACTCCGAAAACTAATAACTGTTTACCCCAACTGCGGCCATAATATGTATAGTCGCTAAATTCTCGGCTAAATTACTTACAGAGTTTCAGCAGGTTCAGCAGATGAGATTTCAGGTTTGCGCGCGAAAGCAAAACTTACGCCAAGAAGCCCGAAAAACAGAGGAAGTGTTCTCCAGTAGGTCATAATATCTGCTGTTGCCATATTGATGACAAGCCCGACCCAGACGGCAAGGATATACTCACCTATCCAATGTCTTTTGGCCAGATTATAGAGATAAACCGATACACTAAGGAGCCAGACAGCCCATATTCCAGCGCCTATCAAGCCGCATTCGGCCAGCATTGTAAGATAATTGTTGTCTCCCATCAGGAAAAGCTCGGGAAGACATTTATAGCCTATTCCGAAGATTGGATATTTATAAAACTCCTTGATGCCTGTCTGCCAAACACTGAGACGAGTGGAAGTAACGGCATTCCAGTCTCCCGCTGATGCTTGATCGAAGGTATCCACCACGCGGTTCAATAGCCCTAAGCTCATATCCGGGAATGCCAGATAAATAACGGCTATTCCGAGCACGATAAACGATCCAATGGATGATAGAATTTGTATCTTTCTTGTCCGCTTGAGATCCTTCGATATTGATATGTAGACGATGGTTGAGATGAACAGACTCAACCATCCGGCTCTTGAGAATGTTAAGAGCAGTGCAATCGACCCAATGACAAGCGTGCCGATGATCAAAAACCTGTTGACCGGAATTTTCGACTTCACCGAAAGGACCAGAGCCAACAGGATTCCCATAGACAAATAGGAACTCAAGTGGTTAGGGTCGAGAAAGACCCCGATTGCCCGCCAGATGACAAGGCCGGGGACCCAGATCTGGAATCCGTAGTTATCTTCTGCCTTATATAGAGTGAAGAACCAGTCGATCTTCCAGATCGATATCAACCCCAAGACAGCGGCGCCTATGACACCGATCAGTATCCACTTAAGCAGTTTGCCGGTATTCTTATCGTCGGCGCTTCGCCAGAGCTCTGCGGCAAGATACATCGCTGCGAATGCTTCCGCTATACGGATAAACTTCATCATCGAGATAAGGCCCATCTTCGGTCCCCAGAGCGCCCAAGCATTGAGGGATGAGAAGAAGAGCATTATAACGAAAAGCCCCGTTGGGAGGAAAAGCGGCGCCCAGGCGACTTTGAAATCGCGCCTGAAAAGTTTGTTGCAGAACATGCTGAGGATAGCCGCAGCCAAAACGGGCTCCGTCGGAGATAGGGGGATGTTACCGATAGCTACCTGCGGCGCTATCGGCATCATGACCAGGTAAACAGGCAGCCACAGCTTGGGTTTTGCAAAAACCAGGACCGTAAATATCGCAGTCAGTGACAGTACTACCGCAAGCATTACCGTTTCCGCTCCGTTTTTCGATCAATAATATCTGAGTAGAGAACCGCCATAGTATCTGCCATAGCTGCAGCGTCGAAATACTCACTCGCCCGGCGTATGCTGTTCTTCGAGTATTCCGCTCGTTTGTCAGTTGATTCTATCATCCAGGAGAGCGTTTCCGCCAGCTTTTCAACGTCCATCGGAGGGACGAGACAGCCCGTCTCTCCATTTACTGTAACTTCACGGATGCCGTCAACATCCGAAGCAACCTGCGGGACCCCTGCAGCCATAGCCTCTATGAGCGCAATCGGCAGACCTTCCCAAAGCGATGGCATTGCGAACACATCCGAAGCAGCGAGAATCTCACAAATATCCGTTCTTCTTCCAAGAAACCTGACTCTGTTCTCCGGCAGCTTCAATTTACTAAAGGCAAGCTCGCGCATCCCTTCTTCGTCTTCACCGTCTCCGACAAGAAGAAAAAGCGCAGTCGGATGCCTGGCAATAACCGCGGGAATAGCCTCAATAAGATACCGGTTTCCTTTGGGAAAAGCAAATCGCGATATGGATGTAATCACAACATCATCGGAAGCAGCCCCAAGTGATTCCCGCGCCGGACTACCGGATGCTTTCTGAAAAAGAGAGCAATCGATGCCGTTTCGGATAACCCTGTATTTCGACGGAGTTCCAAACCCAAGGGATTTGACCAGCTCACAGTCCGCTTCCGATACACAGACCACCGCATCGGCTCGTTTATGTATAAACCTGTCCGCGCAGCGCCTGAGCATGAATTTTGCCCTGTCAGCCGTATGCGGACTGTATTTGAAGGCCCTGCCATGGTAGCCGTGGAGAGTGTAAACAAAAGGTAATCCGAGTGATGGCTCGAGCAGACTGAGAATGCCTGCATGCCTGAACCCGTGAGAGTGGAGAATATCAGCCTTTTCATCGCGAATTGCGGAGAAAAGCCCCATAAAATCCTTCAGCGGAACGACTCGGACAGGGATATCCTGCTTTGCGAACTCCTCGGCGTAGTCATCGCTGTTGGAGCAGATGACGGCAGACCCGATACCCCGCTCACGAAGGTATTGGGCAAGAAGGAGCACGTGTTTCTGCCCGCCTCCACAGAACATATGATCGATGAAGTGGATTACTTTCATTTCCGGTCCAAAATGCTCCGAATTTCGCAGGGTGAAACAGATTTTACTCTAAACCCTCTCAACAGGGCTCTAGTGGCAAGCGACCAAAACTCTTTTAGGCCGAAATCGCTTTCTACACCTCTGATTCTCTCAGCAAGGAGCCGGGGAGTGTGCCTTACCAGCAGGTTTGCAAAAACAAACCACATGAGCCAGATGAAGCGCATGAATATGTTGGAGGTCGTTTCCCGGACCCAGAAACTCTTGCAGAGATATGAGTTGACAATCGCAAACCGCGAAAACCTGTTCGTTTTGCCGATCTTGTGTCTGACAGCATCTATATTGAGTACCTGCAGCAAGTAGCCGTTTTTTCGGGCTTTCCAGCAAAGCACGCAGTCTTCCATCCCCACAAAAAAGCGCTCATCCAGCAGCCCAATATCAGCAAAGACCTTTGTTTTAGCAAACAGGTTGCATCCTGAGATGAACTCTGTGTCGTAGGCATCGGCGTCTCTTCGATTACAGCAGTGGACCGGGCCTGCCACAGCCCATGGGATCTTCCCGCCGCTGTACCAGATAGCGTCGGAGTAATAATCGACCGTCACCGTGCTGCAAATGGATTTCTCGCCGCAGTTTTCTACAAATCTTTCGATGATTTTGTTATCCGCAACTACTGTGTCGTTGTTGAGCAGCCAGATAAAATCCGCGCCCCGGCTTATTGCGTAACGTATTCCCACATTATTTCCGGCGGAAAAACCGAGGTTTTCGCCATTTCGGATGATAATCAGCTTTGCATCCGAATCAGATGTATCACCGCCGCTTTCAGCCTCTGAACGGTCGTAATCCACAAATCTGACCGGTTTTACAACCGGAGGGAATGAGCAATCTCTCCTCAGCTCATCAGCAACCGGCGGCTCTATCTTTCCATCTGCCCACGCCTTGATCTGATCGATTGACCCGTCCTCGGAACCGTTGTCGCAGACTATTATCCGGTAGTCAGAGTAATCAGAGCGCAGAATGCTTTCCAGACACTCAACGGTATCCTTCCAGTTGTTCCAGTTTAGAAGGAGGATACAAACGCTGCCACTTTTCATCTTGGCCGGTCACCTGATAGAATAGTTTCCAAGGCATCGACGGCCTTACCCCAACTGAAGTTTCCGATGAAATCGTGGCCTTGATTAGCCAATCTAACACGCAGATCGTTGTTTTGAACCAGTTTCAGTATGTTTTCCGCCAGGGATGGAGCATCAGCAGAAGATACGAGCGCTATCTCCTTATCCGAAGCATAATCAGACACCCAACCTACATCTGTAGATACAAGAGCGCACCCGCAGGCTGCCGATTCCGCAGATGGAAGTCCCCATCCTTCACTTGTGCTCGGGTTTACAAAGACAGCATGGCTGTTATAGATGCCGACAAGCGCTTCTTGAGTGGGATTATGCGCGAATTCGATCCATTCAGGCATCCAATCGGGCTGTCTGAAAACACTGAATGCCGTTACTTTGAGATCTGGTATCGCAGAACGAACAATTTCAAGCGCTTCGACACCTGTTTTCGATCCTTTGAACGCGGCTTCGTGGTACATCATAGCGGCTGAATGCGGGTCACGCGACTCTATGGGGGCTTTAAGTCTGAAAAGATCGCTGTCTATGCCGTTCGGGATGAGCGCGCGGATACTTCCGCCGGCCTGCTCCACCGCGCGCTTTATCCAGCCTGCAATCACTATATTGGCGAGCCCTAATGAGTAAGACCCATGAACAAGGGACTCATCATTTCCCCTCATCACGTATTCCTGTATAAGATAGAACTTCTCGCCTTTTGCAGCAGATAACTTGCTTACCGAATACGCAGTGCCCCACCAAGTGGCTATCACTGCATCCGCATCAGGCATATACCTGTCTGATGCGTGAGAAACCAGTTTAAGCTCGACACGGTTTTTGAAGCTGAACCACCCTGGAATATGTCCGTTCGTAAGCCGGTGGCCGATGTATCTGAGCGCATGAGGCTTCTTATAGTCGAGGTGGGGCACATTCAGATCATGCACCACACATACCTGATGACCTCTGCCGGCTAATCTATCGGCATACTCATAAGCCACCCTGTATCCACCCATGGGTTTGCGTGCAGGGCCAGGTAGTACAAAAGTGATTTTCATTTTTCGTTCGTTGTATCCGAGCGGTAGACCGAACGGGATGGATAAAGATTTGCCGATCTTCCGGCAAGTCTCTGTTTTAAGCGCCAGAGAGAAATACTCCAACTGTGCGGCAACATGGTTATAAGCCCCAGATACGCCTTTGTTGGGCTGGGTGATAACAGTCACTCTCTCATCTTTGAGAGCTCTTGCTATGTCCGCATAGATTGTAACACAACCCGCCCCGCTAAGCTAATGAGGTTCGGGTTAATGGGTATATAACCAGTTCCCGATGCTGTTGCATCAACCGCCAAAACTCTGCAGGTTTGTGAGGATCAGCCGGCTTTTCCCGCGCACCCGAACACCCTCATCCGCTCCCGGACGGTTTCCTTGACAGCCTGACGCGCCGGAGCAAGGAATTTACGGATGTCGTATTTCCTCGTCTTTCCCGATTGGTCCGCTGTCTCGTGTTCCTTTTCCGTTTCGGCGATTATTTTCCTGCTAGCTTCATACCAGGCTACTCTCATCTGGGTGTCGATGTTGACCTTTCGTATACCAAGCGAGATAGCCTTCGTTACGGCATCATCGGGGACTCCCGTTCCGCCATGCATGACCAATGGAATATCCACAACACTATTTATCTGCTCAAGCCGGTCGTGAACTATTGTCGGAACCCCATGAAAAAGCCCGTGTGTCGTCCCGATGGCGACGGCAAGCGAATCGATACCGGTCAGCTCGACGAACTCTCTGGCTTGGGCGGGGTCGGTCAGCGCTTTTTGTGGATCGCCAGCCTCTATCTCCTTCCCGATCTGTCCCAGCCTTCCGAGTTCCGCCTCGACCGTCACACCAAGCGCGTGAGCAGCCTCGACTACCTTTTTCGTGACCTCGATATTCTCCTCGTAGCTTCTTGGCGTCTTTCCGTCCGGCTGAAGTGACCCATCTATCATTACGGACGAGAAACCAAGCCTCAAAAACCGCATGATGATATCAAATGCCCGGCCATGGTCAAGATGGACCGCAATCGGCATCTTCGATCTGTTGACCAGCACGAATACCAGCGCAGCCAGCTCTTCCGGATCGGTATAGTTTATCGTTGTCTGGGTGATCTGTAGTATAAGCGGGCTGTGTTCGTCGTCAGCGGCTCCGATAATCGCCTGTGCGGTCTCCATATTGACCGCGTTGAACGCGCCGACCGCATATCCGCCTTTTTCTGCCGCCTGAAGCAATTCCTTGGCAGTAACCAGTGCCATTTCCATCCCTCCGGTTCGCAAATGTTAAGTGTTTTACATTAGTATACCTTGCCGGATGATCTCTGAACCGCACTCTGGCAAAAGCTCCGATATCTATCGGAAATATGCCTTACAGATACACGTCTTGTTTGCTTGTGTGGTAAAAACTACTTTTGGAGGTCTGGAGCAATGAAGAGATTTCATATAGTGCTCATCGTATGCCTTATGGCTGCGATTGCAGCACCGCTTTACAGCCAGTTTTCATCTCTGACGTCGAACGGGATTATGATGTCGTTCAACACGAGCCAGGAGAAATACGAGGTTACGGAGCCTGTAGACCTGCGGATGGTGCTGGTGAACAAATACCACGCGGCTTTGCAGTACGAGTTCGTCAACACCCCGGCCTGCGACTTCTGGGTTACGACATCGAGCGGCAAGGAGATATGGCGCTACAGCATGAGCCGGTCGTTCAACGGCAAAACGGAGATCAAACTGGAGCCGGGTGAGTCCAAAATCTGCAGAGCGATCTGGAGACAGGCCGACAACTATGGCAGGCAGGTAGAGCCGGGCTGGTATGAGGTATATGCGAAGTTTACGCGGGCTGACAGGGACGTGGAGCCTTTCCATACCAGGATCAAGATAGACGAGAATCTTGGCACTTCTCCGGTTACGATCGTAATCCCATTGACGACCGACAAAATCGACCCGGCTTCGGATATAGGGAAAAACGTGACTGTTAACGGGACTCTCCGCCGCAATAACCAGGGGCTTTACATAGAAGTAAGCGATATCCGGGTAAAACGCTAAGGGTGACTTTTATGAAACTGTTCTTTACCGTCATAGCAGCAGCGGTAATTGCCGCGCCGGCGTTTCCGCGAGATTCGATGCTTCCCGATTTCGGGAAACCCGGCATTCTTCATGTAACAAGGATTGCGAGCGTGACTACTGTGGAATCAACGGTACCGGTGCAGCCTGTAAGCGGCGTCAGGACAGATAAACAGAGCTATTCTCTCGGTGAGGCCGTCAGAATAACATTCGTAGTGGAGAACACCACGCAGCAGGATATCGTTTTCAGGTTCCCGTCCGGCCAGATCTATGACATCTGGGTGGAAAAAGACAACAAAGAAGTGTGGCGCTGGTCCCGCGGCAAGTTCTTTACTCAGGCGCTTACTTCTATCACGCTGAAGCCGGGTGAAAAGCGGACCTTCGAAGTGACGTGGAACCAGACTTCGAACGACGGGCAGCAGGTTTCTCCGGGAGCCTACAGCATATTTGCTCAGCTTACGACGATGCAGCCCAGGCCGACCCCTGTTATGGCGCAGATAACAGTCGGCAGCGGGCGGGCAATTGTAAAAACGATGACCGTTGGTTCCATAGTCAATAATATCGATGCAGCAGTCGGGCAGACGGTGCAGTTGAGCGGTACGTACCTCGGCTGGAGGCCGGACCCGAACTCCCCGTCCTGTAAGCAGGGGCCGCCCGTTAACAGGTCGGACTGGGCAATATCCGACCAGACCGGATGTATATACGTGACCGGGCAAAGCGGGCTGGACCCGACCGATGATTACGGTAAAAGCATCGCCATCACAGGTATAGTCAGGAAGACGCAAAAAGGGCAGCCTTACATCGAAGTGAAGACGGTCATACTCAACCAGCCTTAGCACGGAAATTTCCAACAATCCGAAAGACTGACTTATACGAGGAGCACAAGACGCAAAATCACCTCTGCCGCCGGGATAACACTTCCTTGCTTCTGTAGTCGCTGGATTTTGTGCGTTTGCCCGGGTTAAAGCCGCAGGGCAAACGCACAAGTATAATTTCCGTTAAGAGTGCATGCGAAGGATTAATTGCGAGTACAGTTTGTGACATATATTACAATTAGGTACTATTAAAAAGGTTGTAGAAGTAGTAGGTATATTGC